>JBELHN010000026.1:0-2820 GCA_042091395.1 Colwellia sp. | reverse complement strand
ATTATAACCTCAATTATAACGTAAAAAATGCCTAAGATTAACTGAACTGTGGTGGTAAAAATTGAGTGTAATCAACGAAGCGTTAATTGCCGTGTTTGCCAAAAATCCTGGGGTAATAAGATTGCTTTAGCTTTATTAAGTTGTTCAATAAAGGCTGAACGCGGTATTTCTTTAGCGCCCATCTCTTGCAAAAAAGGGTTTAATAGCTGACAGTCTATAAAATTTATGTTGGCGGTATCTAACAGTTGAGCAAGCGCCACAAGTGCAAATTTTGAGGCATTACTTTCTTTGTAAAACATTGATTCACCAGAGAAATAACCGTTTATGGCAAGGCCATACAAACCACCTACTAAGTGTTTCTTGCCGTTATCATCTAGCCGCCATATTTCAATAGAGTGGGCGTAACCCAGTTTATGGAGAGCCAAATAAGCACGTTCCATCTCAGGAAGTATCCAGGTATCATCGTCACGAAAAGGTGCGTCTGCGCACCATTGCGTTACAGCAGCGAAGTCTTGATTTATGGTGATCTCAAAAGGATTTTTTTTTATCGTTTTACGTAATGACCGATTAATTCGCAGTTCATCAATAGAAATAATAGCTCGTGGGTCAGGTGACCACCACATGATGGGATCATGCTCACTGTACCAAGGAAATATTCCTTGTTGGTATGCGGCTAGTAAACGTGCTGGCGATAAGTCACCACCTACAGCAAGTAAACCATTGGGTTCAGATAAAGAGTAGGCAAGGTCTGGAAAATTAATGGTATTGGCATCAAGTTGATGTAATCGTTGATTCATTAACTTTCCTGACTCGCAATATGTCAATTGTTAAATACAGCTAAAAGTTAAGCTTTGCTTAAGCTTGATTACTTAAGCTGCATTATTTCGCCATTTTACCGTCTTAAAGTGCGTCTAAATAACGCTCAGCATCTAAGGCAGCCATACAACCAGCACCAGCAGAGGTAATTGCCTGACGATAAATATGATCAGCTACATCCCCCGCGGCATATATGCCTTCGATACTGGTTTGCGTGGCATTACCCTGAGTACCACTATTAATTGTTAAATAACCGTCTTTCATATCCAGTTGATCTTTAAATATATCAGTATTAGGTTTGTGGCCAATGGCAATAAAAACTCCAGCTACGTCAATTTCTTCGGTTGCATCTGAATTTGTATCTTTAATACGTAAGCCAGTAACGCCCATGTTATCACCTAAGACTTCATCTAACGTCCGGTCTGTATGTAAAACAATGTTGCCATTTTTAACTTTTTCATAAAGACGGTCAGTCAATATTTTTTCACTGCGGAAAGTATCACGGCGGTGAATTAAATGTACTTCACTGGCAATATTAGCTAAATAAAGCGCTTCTTCAACCGCAGTATTACCACCACCTACCACAGCAACTTTTTGATTTTTATAAAAGAATCCGTCACACGTTGCACAAGCAGAAACACCACGGCCCATAAAGGCTTCTTCAGAAGGTAAACCCAAGTATTGAGCAGAGGCACCAGTACAAATAATTAATGCGTCACAGGTATATTCGCTACTACCTGATAACTTGTAAGGTTTCGACGAAAAATCTACTGATTCAATATGATCAAACACAATTTCAGTATCAAATTTTTCTGCATGCTTTTGCATACGTTCCATTAGGGCAGGGCCGGTCAAGTCATCAGCATCTCCGGGCCAGTTTTCTACATCGGTAGTCGTGGTTAATTGACCACCTTGTTGCATGCCTGTGATCATTACTGGTTTAAGATTGGCACGCGCCGCATAAACAGCAGCAGTGTAACCAGCCGGGCCTGAACCTAAAATTAATAGTGGACAATGTCTTACGTCGCTCATGAGTTCTCCAAATTGATGATTTCTTAACACCTATGTTGGGATGATAGGTGGTTAAATCAAGGCTGTATAGTGCTTTTAATAAAAACTTATTTTTCTATATGTTAGATAAATTTTACAGTTTAACAATCAACTAAAAATAAACATTATTGTTACAAAGCATTAATAAATAATGGTTTTTTGTAGGTTTTTTATTCGTTCAATATTTGTTTAGATTATTTCATTGATTATTCTAAAAAACTGGAATATGGTTCTTATGCGCTAAGTTTAATTAGCGAGAAAATAATAAAAATAATAAAAATTATAAATACAAGCGATGAACAACAAACAATCATCTACTACATGAGATATTTAAGGAAAAAAACTATTATGTTATTTAATTTCAAAGTAACGACATTGGCTATTGCCGTTGGTGCTGCACTTACACACACTAATGTTAACGCTGCAGAGGAAAATACTGGCGTAAAAGCAGAAGACGTAGAACGTATTGCGGTTGTAGGCTCACGCTCAGCACCCCGTTCAGTGGCTGATTCACCAGTACCTATCGATATTGTTGGTGCTGATGAACTAGGGAAAAATGCTTCAACCGATATGTTAGACATGCTGCAAGCTGCCGTGCCGTCGTTTAACGTACGTCAACAACCTATTTCAGATGCCGCTTCTTTTATCAGACCTGTTAACTTACGTGGTTTGTCATCTGACTCAACATTAATTTTATTAAACGGTAAAAGACGTCACCGTGCCTCTGTTATTGCTTTTCAGGGTGGTGGTGTAAACGATGGGGCACAAGGACCTGATATTTCAGTTATCCCTTCGGTTGCATTAAAACAAGTAGAAGTGCTTCGCGATGGCGCTGCTGCGCAATATGGCTCTGATGCCATTGCTGGTGTAATGAACTTTGTTTTAAAAGATGATTCAGACGGCGGCTCTATATCAGCTCGCTACGGCGAATATTATGAAGGCGATGGTGAGCAA
>JBELHN010000025.1:0-62450 GCA_042091395.1 Colwellia sp. | reverse complement strand
AAAGAGTAGAGGGGTTAGTTTTGATGTTTATTAAAGGTATTTCGCTAGCAATGCTTCTAGTGACTTGCGCTGTTAATGCGATTGTAATAAAACATGATGTGGAAGACAAACAGTACTTAGCACTAGGAGAGAAGTATTCTAAGTCAGTAGCTTACGTAGCAGGTTGTGCCGCAACATTGATTGATAAAAATTGGTTGTTAACGGCAGCACACTGCGTTGAAGGCAAGAAAGAAGATATTTTTACAGTGCGACATGTTGACACTAAATATCGAGTCGAAACAATATTTATTCACCCGAAATTTAATCGAGAAAATGACGAATTTTATGATGCTGCACTTGTGCAGTTAAAAGATCCAATAGATAGTGGTAAACCCGCCAGATTAAACCATCAAAGCAATGAAATGGGGCAAGATGTAATTTTTGTCGGCAGGGGGACTTTTGGCAACGGCAGAGATGGCTTGATTAAAGATGATTTCAAGCAGCGAGGCGCAACCAACACTGTTGCTAGTGTGAATAAGCAAGTTATCGGCTTTACCTTCAATAAACCAGAAACCGCAACCCAATATGAGGGGATAAGTTCTCGTGGAGACAGTGGTGGTCCTGCTTTTGTTATGGTAGGCAGTAATCTTGTCGTTATTGGCATAAGTTCTTACCAAGTGGGAAATGGTTTTACTGAGGGTCACTATGGCGTTGAGGAGTATTATACGAGAGTTTCAGCAATTTACCCGTGGCTAATAGAGGTGATTACAAATTCAAAGCCGGCTCTACTGCCTCGTCATGCCATTATTGACGCGATAATAAGCGATGATTTAAAGGCGTTGAGCTCGGCAATATCTGAATCGGCTCTTCGCAGGGAAGATGTAATTAATGAAGCTTTCTACCAATCAGTGCTTTTAAATAGAGTTAAAATGGCAAGAGCTCTGATTGAACATGGTGCAAAATTTGAAAATGTTGTTGTTGATAAAGATTCATTGTTTGTGTTTGCGCTAATAAACAAAAGGCCCAATTACTTCAAAATGCTGCAAGATGAAGTGAGAGGTAAAGTAAATGTTCATCGCTCAAATAGCGTTGTTTTGCCATTATTCATACTTAGCTTTAGAACGGACCCATACCTATTAGAGGGAGCGCAGTTGTTAATAAAGCAAGGGGCCAAGATAGATGCTCAAACCAAGTCTGGAGATACAGCGCTAATCATTGCCGGCTGGAATACGAACAATTTTGATTTATTAGCACTACTTATATCGAATGGTGCCAATGTCAACATAGCTAATAAGAACGGAGATACAGCCACTATTGATGCTGCTTACTTAGGTAAGATTGATAATCTGCGTTATTTACTTGAAAACAATGCAGACTCATCGCTTAAAAATAACAGTGGAAAAACCGCTCTGGACGTGGCTAAAAGTAAAAATAATAATGTAGCATTAGAATTGTTAAGCGCCTATCAATAAAGCTCATAAACTTTTTTGTAGCCATACAACAACGGGCACTTTTACGAGCAAAATATGTTTTAGCACTTAGTGGTGAACTCTGGTTACAGTATTTTAAATATCATTAATCAGGCGTAACAAATTGGACTTTGCTTTTACCTCATTAGGTATAGATATAATCTTAAAGCCTAGGTTAGAGCTGTATCAGTCATCCTAATTTTATAATTTTCAAAGTGCAGGTTTTTAAATGGAATTGAATAACACACCACGACTGTCTGAATTAGATTGGTTAAGGGTAATATTGATTTTTGCGGTATTTCTTCATCATGTGTGTATGCCTTTTAACGGAGATGGTTGGCATATTATGAACAGCGAGTCGAGTAAGTTGCTTGATGATATTATGGTGTACTTTGAGCAATTTAGGCTTCCGGTTTTATTTTTTATTTCAGGTGTAGGTTGCGTTATTTTATTATCAAAAATAACCACAAAAAAATTTGTAATAGACAAAATAACTAGGCTATTTGTTCCATTATTCTTTGGTGTGTTATTCATCGTGCCGCCACAAACCTATATTGAAAACATAAGCGAATTTCAATCATATTGGCAGGCGTTTCCAAAACTTGCCTTAGATTTTGAAACAAACCACCTCTGGTTTATAGAGTACCTCATTATTTTTGCTTTACTTGCTATTCCTATTAATATTTTTTTACGTTCTCAGGGTGGGGCATTAGTTGTTAATAGCCTAGCAAGGGTTGCTAAGCTGCAAGGAGGTTTGTTTTTACTGGTTGGCTTGCTTATTGCCGTAAAGATATATTTCTCTTTAATGTTTGCAAGCGATGGCAACAAAATTGAAAACTTATCTTCCTCAACGTATTATTTTTTCTTTTTTATATCAGGCATGATGTTCATTCGAAATAATAATGTTTGGCAAGCTATTTGTGAACAGCGATTTTTAAATTTACTACTGTTGTTATTTAGCACCGTTGTGTTTTATGGCTACTATTATTCACCTGATCTTAGTGAGTATTTGTCTTTAGATATACGTTGGTCTATCTGGTGGTTAGTTTGCAGCATGGTTGCATGGTCTGCACTTTTGACGATGTTAGGATATGCTCAGTTTTATTTAACAAAAACACCCAAGTGGCTTCATCTTAGCAATGAACTGATTTACCCGTTTTATATATTTCATCAAACGGTGATTGTGGTTATTGGTTTTTATGTCATTGCTTGGCAAACCTCAATACTGATCAAAATCATTTCTCTATTGGTTTTATCTTTTGTGGTCACAAGTGTTATTTGTTTTTTTATTGTTAAACCATTCAATATAATGCGCTTTATGTTTGGTTTAAAACTCAGATAGGTAGCACGGTGGTTTGTTTTTAACTACTCCTCTAAGCAATTTTAAAACAGTTAATTATTGCATGGTGAACTAATAGACACACGTTGGTGGGTTTCCTTAATCGACACTCTGTTAAATTATTTTTTGAATCAAAATAAACATCAATGCACCAAACTTGTGCGCATGAGAGTAAAATAACGTTTCCTAATTAATAATTATGTTTAACTTACCAATAATGACGCAGACTCTAGCACTTTTCTGTACGTGATTATTTATGGCATGAACTCTGCTTTTTTTTAATGAAACATGTTAAAAAATAAATTTAAATAAAATCTACTTTCTCAAGTGTTCTTTGCTGGTGATTTACTGTAAATCTGAAAACCTAGTAGATAGAAGACAATGCCTGAATCATCATCAACTTTTATTTATACGAAACAGATAAATGTTAGACGCGAAATGTTTTTTATCCTTTGCTCAGCGTTAACTACATTTAAGGAGCTAAAATGGACTCTACACTAGTTATCATTACTATATCTCTCGCACTGGCCAGTATTTTAAATATAATTTTCACTAAATTCTCCATCTCTCATATTATTGGTTACATCGTTACTGGTGTTATTGTGAGTATTGTTTACGACTTTAATGGTAGCGAAAACCTCAATTCACTTGATTTAATTGGCGAATTTGGCATTGTATTTTTGATGTTTACCATCGGCTTAGAAATGTCTTATGCTAAGTTAGATCGGATGAAGTCATTAATTTTTGTGAACGGCTTCCTACAAGTGGCAATCAGTTCACTGGTCGTTTTTGGTGTCGCCTATTATGGCTTTTCATTAGGCGGAACCCCCTCACTTATTATTTCACTTGCCTTTAGTTTATCGTCAACGGCAATTGTATTACCTTACTTAAAAAAATCTAAAGATATCGTTACCCCTTATGGGGAGAAGTCGATGGCAATATTGGTATTTCAAGATCTTGCTGTTATTCCCATTTTATTGTTAATCAGTTTTTTAGCGAATAATGAATTGTCTATTGGTGATATTGCAGTAAAAACCACACTATATGCGTTAATCATTATTATATTTATGTTCACCATAGGTAAGAGGGTTATAGGCTGGTTACTTAATTTTTCCGCGAGTGCCAAAATGGAAGAGTTATTTTTAAGCTCCGTATTTACTATTGTAATTGGTGCCTCTTTATTTGCTCACGAAATGGGCTTTACCTACTCCTTAGGCGCCTTTATTGCAGGGATGATTATTGCTGAAACTAATTTTCGGATAAAAGTTGAAGCCGATATATCATCTTATAAAGATCTGTTATTAGGTGCTTTTTTCTTTTCTATTGGTACGAAAATAGACATGCATTATTTTGCCAGTAACTTATACCTGGTGATGGCGGTTTTATTGCTTGTTATGGCAATAAAAGCCCTCATTATTTACTTTATAATGAGACCAAAATCCAATCAAAGTGACGCTACCAAGTCTGCTTTAGCTTTGTGTCAAATAGGTGAGTTTTCGTTTGCTATTTTTGCACTTGCTATTAATCATAATATTATTGAAAGTGAATTAGGTAATTTTTTAATTTTAATCACTGTTTTATCAATGTTAATAACACCGTTCATTGTTAATAATATTTATAAATTGGCTTCAATATTCGTGGTTGAATTTTTTGAAGCAGATAAAATATCCCCTATTCATGCTGAAAATCATACGATTGTTTGTGGTTTCGATATATTGGGGAGGATTGTATCGGCAGAATTAGCTAAGCAGAGTGTTAGTTTTGTGATTATTTCAGACAACCTTCAACATGTTCTCTTAGCGAGAGAATTAGGTTATAAGGCCTATTTTGGGCACCTAGACAAACTGCCTGTTATTGAGTCTTTGAAGGTAGAGCAGTCTAACAATATTATTCTGACGGTTAACTCTCAAAAAAATAAACAAATAATCTGCGAAGCTGTTTTAAAGTATTATCCTGAAGCTAGCTTAATCGTGAAGGTTAACTCGCTGGAAGAAAAGAAAGCTTTAGCAAACCTTCATATTAAATCCTTCGTTCATGCTCAACATGAAACAGCGGTTTTATTGGTTAAGCAGAGTTTGGGTTAATTTTTTTCTGTGTTTTTTTTCGACTTTGCCATGAACTACTCGTTATAAAAAGTATTGAATCACCTTAACATTGCCATCAGTTTTCTATTGAGCAGTTAAACAGTGCCGCAGAGCAGAGTATTTATACACAGCACTTATGCATAGCACTTTTAAGTAATTTACTGAGAAAACCTCATCAGTGTTTATATCACATAATCATTACGTTAAAGGCTGTTGTATTTTTTAAGCCACTTTAGTCAATGATTACTGATTAAAAATACAGTTAATCAAGCCCCTTGTGCTGATCTTCTGTATCTCATAATTCGTATAAACAACTTTTATTATGCGGATATCTCACTATGCAACGTTCGTTATATTGGTTTACCAAAGATTTACGAATCAATGACAATATTGCTTTAAATATTGCCAGCCAAAGCGACGCATTACTTTGCGTGTTTATTGTTGATAAACGCTGGTTTTCAGCATCTAATTACCAGTCTTTGCCGTTAGGCTTAAAACGTTGGCAATTCTTGCAAGCATGTTTAATTGATTTAGAGCAGTCGTTAGCCAATTTAGGGCAAAAGCTGCATGTGTTTTATGGTGACACCAGTTTTTGTTTGAAAACCCTCTGCGATTCTTACAAGATTACCGATATTGTTCATACTGACTTACCAGGTAGTTACGAAAAGAATATTGTTAACACGCTTAAAGCGCTGTTACCAAATGTTGTACATCACAATATTGAGCAGTTCACACTATTTAGCAGCGATATATTACCCTTTGATCAATCAATTTTTCCAGTGAGCTATTCTAAATTCAGAAAATTAGTTAAATATGTTGATGTGCCTCCACCGGTAGAACTCGTTAATAAACTCCCCAAACAACCCATAGCTGAACTCACTGCCAATTTGGCTAAAATGATTATTACCTCGAAAAACAAGCCTAACTGGTTGCCGTCAGTAACAAGCGTTAATGATTTATTGTCCAGCTCTGCTTTCATAGGCGGTGAAACGGCGGCATTGAATCGCTTAAATAATTATTTTAAATCCACCTTACCAGCATCCTATAAACAAGTCCGCAATAACCTTTCTGGTTGGGATAATAGTAGCAAGTTATCACCTTGGCTTGGTTATGGTTGCATGTCTGCTCGACAAGTTGTGCAAGCGATTAAGCACTTTGAAGCGACCAATATAAAGAATGATTCAACTGAATGGTTGTACGTAGAATTATTATGGCGTGAGTATTTTCAGTGGGTACATTTTGCTGTTGGTGTGAAAACTTATCAATTTAAAGGGCTAAACGATTCATCTCCGCTCACCTGTTTTTATCCTGAACGTTTTAAAAAGTGGTGTTTAGGGAATACCCCATATCCCTTGGTTAATGCTTGTATGCATGAACTCAAGCAAACCGGATACTTAAGTAATCGGGGTCGGCAAATTGTTGCGAGCTGTTTAGTGAATGAGTTAGCAGTAGATTGGCGTTATGGCGCTGCTTGGTTTGAAGAGCAGTTAATAGACTATGATGCTGCGGTAAATTGGGGTAATTGGCAATATATTGCCGGTGTTGGCGTTGATCCGCGAGGAGGGCGTCACTTCAACCTTGCTAAGCAAACGCAATTATATGATGAAGATGGTAGTTATCAAACAACCTGGAATAGCAACAGTGCTCAAAACACAGATACCTTA
The DNA here is from genome assembly GCA_042091395.1 of Colwellia sp. Classification (GTDB taxonomy): domain Bacteria; phylum Pseudomonadota; class Gammaproteobacteria; order Enterobacterales; family Alteromonadaceae; genus Colwellia. The sequence goes on along the minus strand of JBELHN010000025.1, from coordinate 55,915 downwards.
GACTCAGTTGACGTGGTTGACTGGCCGGTTGCAAACTCCCCTCGTGATTGATAAAACAGCCGTCAACCTGGTGTGGTTAAAACGTGATTTACGTCTCAGTGATCATCAACCCTTGGCGTCTTCTCTAACATCAGGAGTAACCCTACTTTTATATGTGTTTGAACCGATTTTAGTTGATGATCCTCATTATGACGTTCGTCATTGGCGTTTTGTTTATCAGTCATTAAAAGATATTAATCAGCAGCTTGCGAGAGTAAACAGTAAGGTATATGTTTTTCATGGTACGGCACTTGATGCATTTAAGGCAATTAGTGAGACTTTTTCAATAAATAAGCTATACAGTTATCAAGAGGTTGGTCTTGCCATAACGTATGAGCGTGATATAGCCGTTAAACAATGGTGTGACAGTCATCAGATCCAATGGTTTGAAAGTCAAACGGCAGGCATTATTCGCGGTAAAAAAAATCGCAGTAATTGGGATGCTAATTGGCAAAAAATAATGTCAGCACCACTGCAAGCGGTAAATTTAACAACTGAAAATAGCCTTAATGTAAACGACATAGCCTTGCTGCCACAATTTGAACCACCGGCGACATGGTTAACTGATAACGATTTAATGCTTAAGGGTGGTGAGTTATGGGCGCACCGCATGTTGCAATCTTTTTTACACAGCCGCGGCAAAGATTATCAATTTAATGTCTCTAAACCAGCGGAAAGTAGAAAAAGTTGTTCTCGATTATCGCCTTACCTTGCTTGGGGTAACATCAGTATAAGGCAAGTGTATCAACAAATATTAAAAAATAGTGCACGTAAGGGCTGGAAAAAAGCATTAAGCAGTTTAAGCTCAAGGCTGCACTGGCATTGCCACTTTATGCAAAAATTTGAAAGTGAACATCAAATGCAGTGGCGCCCTGTAAATACTGCTTATTTACAATTAACTTACCCTGATACGCACTTTGGTTTGAGTGTTGATACAAGGCTAACCGCATGGAAATTAGGAAGAACAGGCTACCCGCTTGTTGATGCCAGTATGCGATGTTTGCTCGCAACAGGGTATTTAAATTTTAGAATGCGCGCCATGTTAGTTAGTTTTTTATGCCATCACTTATTTGTTGACTGGCGTTTAGGCGTTCAGTATTTAGCGCAATTGTTCCTTGATTTTGAACCAGGTATTCATTACCCACAATTTCAAATGCAATCGGGTATTACTGGCACTAATGCGATACGTGTTTATAACCCTGTAAAGCAGTCAATAGAAAAAGACAGTGATGGCATATTTTTAAAAAAATGGTTACCAGAACTAGCTGAAATTCCAGTAGAAATGATTCATACCCCGTGGCAACTATCGCCAATGGAACAGCAGTTATATCAATGCCAGTTAGGTGACGATTATCTGTTACCAATCATCGACATTGAGGAAACAGGTAAGTTTGCTCGTGATTTACTGTGGGGTTTTAGAAAACGTCTTGATGCTAAAAAAGAAAGTCAACGTATCATTAAAAAGCATGTTAGAGCACCATCAAAAAAACGCAATGCACGGCAACTTAAAGCTGTAAACGATGCCAAAGATTCCCTTGATAACACCGTGGTTAAAACAACTAATGCATAAAAAATTACAATTAGCCTCTAAAACATGTTTAGTGTGTAAAAAGCCCTTTTTTTGGCGAAAAAAATGGCAAAAATGTTGGGCAGATGTTTTGTATTGTTCAGCACGGTGCCGTCAACACAAGAAACAAGTTAACACTGAGAGTAAGCCATGAAAACTAAACAGTTAAGATTAATACTAGGCGATCAACTTAATGAAAACCATAGTTGGTTTTCGCGTGTTGATGAAGACGTGATTTACCTTATTGCTGAAATGCATCAAGAGACTAATTATGTAAAGCATCATATCCAAAAAGTTACGGCTTTTTTTGCAGCTATGGCTGAATTTACCGATAATTTGCGTGAAAAAGGCCATAAGGTTATTCACCTTACGTTAGATGATACCGCAAAAATTGGTGATGTTAGGGAGTTAATTCACCAGCAAATAGCGCAACATCAAAGCCAATCGTTCAGTTATCAACGCCCAGATGAATTTCGCCTACGCCAAGAGTTACAAAGTCTTGCTGAGCAACTGTCTGTTGATACCTTTGAAGTAGACAGTGAGCATTTTTTATTACCTTTCGCTGAACTTCCCGAACATTTTAAAGCCAATAGCCACGTGCGTATGGAAAATTTCTATCGTTACATGCGTAAACGTTTCTCTATTTTAATGGAGGACAAAAAGCCTGTCGGTGGCGCCTGGAATTTTGATGCGAACAATAGAAAATCATTTAAAAAATCGGATATAAACGCTATTCCCAAACCCTTGGTATTCGACAATGCTGCGCAACCCTACTTAACAAGAATAAAACAGCATAACATTGCAACCATAGGTAATGAGGCAAGTGATGTTGCTTATCCGATTAATCGTCAGCAGTCTTTATCATTATTAACTTTTTTTTGTCATATGCAGCTACCTAACTTTGGTAATTTTCAAGATGCAATGACCGCTGCCTCACCTTATGCTTGGAGTCTTTACCATTCTCGTTTGAGCTTTTCGCTCAATACCAAAATGCTATCTCCAAAAGAGGTAATAGACGCAGCCTTAGCTGCTTTTGAAGCGGCAGAGGGTTTAATTACGCTATCTCAAGTTGAAGGCTTTATTAGGCAAATCTTGGGTTGGCGAGAGTACGTTCGGGGCATGTATTGGGCAAATATGCCTAATTATTCGCAACAGAATCATCTAGCTGCAAATCGAGCGTTACCCACTTGGTTTTGGAGTGGTGACACTAAAATGCTGTGTATGCAACAAGCTATCTCGCAATCGTTAGACCATGCTTATGCGCACCATATTCAGCGATTAATGATAACAGGTAACTTTGCTCTGTTAGCCGGTATCGACCCCAAACAAGTTGATGCGTGGTATTTAGGTATTTATATCGATGCTATTGAGTGGGTTGAATTGCCCAATACCCGTGGCATGGCACTTTTTGCCGATGGTGGTTGGATTGCGACTAAACCTTATGCGGCAAGCGGTAATTATGTCAATAAAATGAGTGATTATTGTAAGAGTTGTCATTACAACGTTAAAGACAAATTTGGTAATACAGCTTGCCCGTTAAATAGTCTTTATTGGAATTTTATTGATCGCCATTATAATAAGTTTGCTGCTAATCATCGCTTGAGTTTCCCCATTCGCAATTGGGATAAAATGCCAGAAGAACAAAAAATTGAGATCAGAGTAAAAGCCAATGATTTACTTGATAACATTGAACAGCTTTAAGGGCAATTGACTGAAAGTAGGGCAGTTAATTTAATTGAGTAGATAACCCTATAGTGTTGGTCGATCTAGTCTAGTTATTAATTGTCTCGATAGGATCACGTTTAAACAATTAATATTGGTCTTTTTGTGTCATTTAGCCGTACTTATCCCATATTAAGTTTATCTTAGGTAAGTTTATGGCCCTTTTGTTAGATGAAGAATCCCGGATAATTGAAATGGCTTGGGAAGATAGAACGCCTTTTGAAGCCATCGCCTTGCAGTTTAATATGCAAGAAGCTGACGTAATTAAATTCATGCGTAAAAAATTAAAAGCTAAAAGTTTTAAAATTTGGCGTGCTAGAGTTTCTGGTCGTGGTACCAAACATATTAAGTTACGAAGCAAGGAAGTTAATAGGGGTTATTGTCCAACTCAATACAAACAGAGGTAATATATATGTACTTATTAGTATTATTAGTGTCTTTGTATTTTCAGTTTTTATCTAAGCGTACATTCCAACCTCACTAGACATTTCTTGCATTAATAAATGCGAATAGTTATCATTAATACGATATAAATTTTAACAACACATCTATAACTACATAGTTATAACTAAATAGGATTTCATTATGAAACTTTTTAAATTAACAATAGCTTGTTTACTACTGTGCACTGCGTCTTTAAGCGCCAAAGAACATGAAGTAAAAATGTTAACTGCCGGCAGTAATGGCGATACCATGGTTTTTGAGCCTGGATTTATTAAAATAGCTAAAGGTGACACGATTAATTTTGTGCCATCAGATCCAACCCATAATGCTCAATCTTTTTCGACTAGTTCAGATAAATTAGCCTTTAGTACTGCTATGGGAGAAACCGTTTCAGTAACTTTTTCTGAAGAAGGCGTAGTACTTTACAAATGTTTACCGCACTTTGCTTTGGGTATGGTGGGTGTTGTGCAAGTAGGTGACTACAACGATAAAACTAAGGTAGCTGCCGACTGGGCTGCAGCTCAAGCAGGTGTAGTGATGAATAAAGAACGCATGGCAAAATATTTAGACAGCGTTAAGTAAACTTCTGCTTCTGTTGTCATAAGTATCAGACTTTTAATTAATTAGCGTGGATAGCACTTCTTTGTACTATCCACTTTAAATGTCAATTCTGTAAGTATTCCTCACACACCTTTTAAGATATTCATTTCATTTATACTATTTCCCAGTTATACCTCTGTTGCTAACTTTTCCTTTTATTACAATTCTTTATGTTCAATGAATGTTGTAGGCAGCTACATCAACTCGCGCTGAAGATTATTCAGCTATTTAACATTATGTTAAAGCTGATGCCTTTATTTTTATTAATTATAGTTTCTGGATGATCTTAAAACCTAGCGAGTGCCAAACTCATTTTTATTTGGCAAATACTCCACCTTGCTATGTTAAAACCTTTAAAAATTCAGACAACCACGGTATACTGTTTTTATGTACAGTATGTCGTGGTTGTCTTATGAACGTTATTCCAATATATGCCGAAGCAGGAATTTCAGGCTTTGAATCCCCAGCAGCAGAGTATAAAAAACTGGGGTTATCATTAGATCAATTAATTATAAAACACCCTAACGCCACTTTTATTGGTCAAGCCTCTGGCCAATCAATGAAAGGTGTGGGTATTTTTGATGGTGATATTTTAATTGTCGACAGGGCATTAACGGCTAAACAAGGTGATGTCATTGTGGCTAATTACAATGGCTGTTTTGTGTGCAAGCTAATCGATAAAAATCGAGCTAGGCTATTATCGGCGTCGGCTGATTTTGCGCCTGTGACTATTACTCCAGAAGATGAGTTTTCTGTTGAAGGGGTTGTTACTCGCTCTATTCGTTTACACCATCAATCTCCTGAGCTAGCAGCATGTATGCTTTAGTTGATGCTGTTGCTTTTTATGCCAGTGCTGAAAAAGTATTTGACCCAAGCATACGCAATAAACCCGTTGTTGTATTAACCAACAATGATGGTTGCATTTGCGCCGTTTGTCCGATTGCCAGGCGTTTAGGTATTCCTAAATTTACCCCTTATTTTAAAGTTAAGCATTTACTGGCTAAGCATCAAGTTGTTGTACGTTCGTCAAATTACGAACTTTACGCCGATTTAAGTGAACGGATGATGAATGTTATTAGTCGTTTTTGTGATAATCAGCATGTTTATTCAATCGATGAATCCTTTTTACATTTTGACCATTACAGTCGCTGCATTGCAAACTGGCATGAATATGGCCATAAAATACGACAAGCGGTATGGAAAGAAACAAAGTTACCCGTTGGCGTGGGTTTTGGTATTACCCCCACGTTATCGAAAGCCGCTAACCATGCCGCTAAAAAACTTTCAGGCTTTAATGGGGTTGCCGTTATTCATAATAACACGAGCGGTCATAATATCCTTACTCGTATGAACGTTGATGATGTGTGGGGCGTTGGTGGTAAAATTGCTAAACGTTTAAAAGAAAAAGGTGTGAATAATGCCGCGCAACTCGCTCAACAAAACCCTAAGCATATACGTAAACAGTTTAGTGTGGTGACCGAAAGAACAGTTAAGGAATTAAATGGGGTAACTTGTCTATCGTGGGATGACATCAAATCACCAAAACAAGCTATATTTTCAACCCGAAGTTTTGGTCAGCGAATTACTAGCAAAAATACATTGCGTGCAGCATTAGTCACCCATGCTGCAACAGTGGCCCGTAAAGTTAGAAAACAGTCTTCACGCATCAATAAGTTAATGATCTTTGCCGCCAATTCGCCGCATGATCCGAATTATTACAAACAGGCACTGATTTACCCCTTCATTATCCCCACCGATAACACCTGTGAATTAGGCAATGCTGTGAATAATGTTATTGATAGTATCTTTTGTGAAGGTGTTGGTTTTTATCGCTGTGGTGTCGGTGCTATTGAGTTGAGCGATACACGCTTTATACAAAGCGATTTATTTATGCCCGATCATACTAATACTGAGTTAATGCAATGTTTAGACACCATTAATCATCGCTATGGCAATAGTACTTTAAAGGTTGCAGCGCAAGAACGTCAGCAATTATGGCAAATGCGAAGAAACTTTTTAAGCCCACAATACACGAGTCATTGGCGCGACATTCCAAAAATTGAATGTTAGCTGCACTGGGTTAATTATCCTGATTAACACTGTAAGACATTAACATTACTGGTCATAAAATAACTGTTTTTATCAAAATTTATACGGTTATTAAGAAAAGCCACCAAAAATTCAATAATATGTAAATAACAACTTGAACTTTATAGGTTTTAAAGTAAATATAATTAAATTATAAAGCGCTAGACTACAATCAGTGTGGTGCTGAAAATCACTAAGTGCTTTCTACTTTACTCCTTAGGTGAGTCAAAAATGAATCATGAAAATTGGGTTTTGATTACGGGTGGAGCGAAACGCATAGGTGCGTATCTAAATGAGGAATTTGCTAAGCGTGGTCATCATATTGTTCTACATTATCATCAATCAGAAGAGGCGGCGATAGCATTAAAATCAAAGCTTCGTCAATATAATGTTAAAGTGATTTTATGGTGTGCAGATCTTAATGATCCCGATACCATTGAACATCACTTTAGTGAGTTACTAACACGAGTTCCTCATGTTTCATTGCTTATTAATAATGCTTCCGTATTTGAGCAAAAATCATTATTGGAATCATCATTATCGCATATTCAAAGTAACTTAAATATACACTTAACTAGCCCATGGTTGTTAATTCAAGGCTTACTAAAACAACAACAAACCTGCCAAGTTATTAATATTTCAGATGCCAATTTAGCGCACAGATATACTAGCAAAGCGGCTTATTTTATTTCAAAAAAAGCACAGGAAACCCTGACTGAATTAGCCGCTATCGAGTGCGCTCCAAACGTACGTGTAAACGCCGTTGCCCCTGGTTTTGTATTAGAAGCTGCACTTAGTGGCACTGCACAACCACAAAATAGCCAGCAAAGTTTGTCTGGTAAAGACATTAATGTGTTAGAGCGAAAAGTACCACTGGCAGACTTGTACATGGCAGTTGAATTTTTATTAAATAATAAATCTATTACTGGGCAAACATTGCAAATAGACGGAGGGAGTCATTTAACATGTCCACCATATATGTCGAAAAATTAGAAATATATACTATTCTTGGTATTACAGAAGAGGAGCGTAAAAATAAACAAAAGTTGATTATTGACTATTGGATTGATGCTGATATTTCAAAAGCTATGCAGTCAGACGATATCAATGATTGTGTGAATTATCGCACCATAAATAAAGACATTTTAGCCACAGTACTTGAATCAAGTTATAATACCATTGAGCGACTATTAGGTGTGTTGTTAACCTTGATCTTATCTTATGATGGCGTATTGAATGCCAAATTAAAAGTCGCAAAACCAGGGGCGTTACGCTATGCAAAAAGTGTCTCTGTAACTGCGGAACGGTCGGCTTAATGACTTTTTATGTCATCGCTGTAGGCTCTAATATAGAAGCAGAAAAAAACATTAATCAAGCTTTTATATCACTCAAAGCACTTGATAAAAATGCTTGTATGGCACACTTATTACGCACCAAGCCTGTTGGTTTTTTAGCTCAAGCTGATTTTATCAATACGGCTTTCTCATTAACCACAGCACTTGAGCAAGACGCACTAAATCTCTATTTAAAAAATATAGAAGTACAATTAGGGCGAGTTAGAACTGACAATAAAAATGGTCCGCGCACTATAGATTTGGACATTGTACAAGTAAACCAAAATATCGTTGACGATGACTATTATAAATACGACTTTGTAAAGCAATCAGTCGATGAATTAACCGTAAATACTAGGCATGCATTATGAAGAAAACATATATTGCTCGACAAGCGGTATTTGATAATCAGTTAAATACTATTGGTTATGAGCTCTTTTTTAGAGACAGTCCAGACAATAAGTTTCCTGAGGTTGATCAAGATATTGCCAGTTCTAAATTAATCATCCAAAACCATATTCAAAACGATATCCAAACACTGAGTATGGGCAAGTTAGCTTTTATCAACTTTACAGAAAGTAACCTTATTCATAAATTTCCATTAATGTTTGATAAGGATCTTATTGTTATTGAGCTGGTTGGTCATATTAGACCAACAAATAACTTAATCAAAATAGTTAGGTATTATCATCAACAAGGCTACAAAATAGCTCTAACAGAATATGATTTAGCGGAACACTGGGATGTTCTATTTCCTTACATCGCTATAGTAAAAGTTAACATAGAAAAAATTAACACCAAACGTTTAAAAACCGCAGTAGAGAGAATGAAAAACTTTGCGATAAGTATTTCAGCAGAGCGCGTAGAGACAAAAAACCAAAAACAAACCTTAGCTGAAATTGGTTTTAATTTTTTTCAGGGGTATTTTTATCATCAAACAGAGATGATTGAAGGGCAGGCATTAACCACATTAAAGACTATGATGCTGCAGTTATTAAGTGAAACGGCTAATACAAAATTAGATTTTAGCCGCATTGCTCATATCATTAGCCAAGATGTTAATTTAACTATTGGCTTATTAAAAATGGTTAATAATGTTTCAACAGGTACCCGGGTTGAAATTGAATGTTTAAAGCAGGCTACCACGTATTTAGGTGAGAAAAAATTAAGACAACTTGTTGCGATTTTAGCCTTATCAAACTTGACTTCTGATAAAGCTGACGAGGTGTGTAAACAAGCATTAATTACTGGTCAAATGATGCAGTCCTTAAGTCATAGTGGCCAATTTACAGCAATACAGGAGTTTGCCTTTATGACAGGTTTACTCAGCTCTATAGATATTATTTTATCTATGCCGGTTACCGATATATTGAAAACTATGCCGCTTGCTAAACCCATTGAAAATGCATTGATCAGTAATGAGGGGTTATTGGGCAATTTATTAAGCTTAACCATGGCGTTTGTGACAGATGACTATGTTGAGATTGATACATTAATCGCACAAAACGGGCTCGATAAAGCGATTTTGCAACAAGCATTTCTTGATGCCTGTCATTGGTGCAGTGCCTTAGAAATTGACGGCTAGTGAGTAACTCATTTCGATATGTACCCTAAAAAAAAAACTAATACCCCGCAAATTATTTCTTATGAACGTGTTAAGTCTTATATGCAATGGTTAATACAGCGCTATGGTAATTACTCTGCAAGTGCTTTACTGAACAAAGCCAATATAGTATTTAAAGACGATAAGCAGTATAACCAAGCGGCATTAGATTATTTAATTGAACGTAAAATAGTGGATGATCAAGCTTATGCACAACGGATAACTGAAAGCTTAATGGAAAAAAATATTGGTCCAAATAAAATTAAAGAGAAACTCTATACAAAAGGTTTTTCAGCTCAGTTAATTGATACCTGTATTACTAATATAACCTTTACCGATGATGACTATTTTACAAAAGCGCTGACACTCAAACAACGAAAATTTGGTAACGCACCTATTACTGATATAAAACTAAAACAAAAAGCGCTAAGACATCTCATTGCTAAGGGATTTTCATACACTATTGCCAATAAAGTGGTTAATCATTTGGATGAAGATTACAACTGAATTTAATAGATTTTAAAACCTAAAATCAGCAATCATATTGGAATTTTATAAAGAGCTAACCTCATGATTTCAAAGAAAGTAAAAGAACTATTTGTTTCAATGATGGAGGCGACAAACGATACTCCCATTGTTTACGATAATCAAACAGATCAATATTCAGGCTATTTTAATAAGGCGGTTGTTGAAAAGTATATTGATTTAGGTGCGCTGCTCTTCGTTGAAGAGTGCGCAGGGCAGATCACCGTATTATTGAGTAACCGAGATGATTTTCTAAGTTCATTTGCTGCAGGAATTCGTGAAGCAAGCCTAGGAAATGATCAAGCTTATGCGGATTACAATGCTAACCCTTTTGCCTTCTCTGTCGGGTTTGAACATTACCAACAAGTAATCAAAAAAAGTAGTAAGTATCTAAACTATATTTGCCATGGTTTTGAAAACCCTAAAACAGGATTAATACATTTGCAGTAAAATCTATAGAAATATTTTTTTTTACTCAGCAAGATTAACCCCTTTATAAGCGTCGATAGTTTCTTGCAGTTCTGTCAGCTCCTTGTTGTATCGGTCATTCAATAGGCTATTGTTGTAACCCGCTTGTTTTCGTTGGTAGTGGTTAAGTATTTTATTTAGATACCGTGCTGAAAGATCAGGATATTGCCAAATTTTATCTCCAACAGGGCTAATCACTTTATCTTTGTGGTGAATTGATACCCGCATAACCTCATAAAACCGCTGGTTATCTTCCACTAACACTTCATCATGCAAGTTAAAGTTAAGGGCTATTAACGCCTTTCGTAACACCAGTGGACCATGAGCAGGGCACAATAAAAACTCTATGTTCTTTAGTTTATCAACTGGATATTGATTAACTAAACGGCGAATTAAGCTGGCCATAAGCTCACCACTGACCCCAGAAATAATTAGTAAATGTTTACCCTGATAATTGTCTAAAGGTAAGTTAGCTAGGTCTAGACAATGACAACGCCAATGATCAGACCAACGACTATAGCACTGCTGCAACTTCTCAGTCACGCGGGCCATTATACTTGGCACAATATCAACAAAGTGCACTACTGACGTGTTGTTTAGTAAAACTTGATTGGAGAATTGATTGACCAGTAAAGCTTCACCAAGCATGCCGTGATCGCAACAAGTATCCCAAATATGCTGATAATTGTCGGTCACCATTTGTTGAATAGTGAGCAATCGTGGGCTGAGTTTTATGGGTTTTATTGGATGAATGAACAAAGGGTAAGGCGTCGTAATTTAAATCAGGGTTATTGTATAGTGAACATTAAATAGCAACAAGCATTGTAATAACAATAATCACTGAGGTTAAATGTTTACTTTGATTTATATAGGTTTATTTTATATCGCTTTGATAAACAAAATTAGTTTAACTGGCTGTTACTATTTAACATTATAAAAATAGTAGCCTTGATTTGAGTAACTTTATATACTCTATTGATACACTTTTGTAACATTAAGGCGATTATGAATAATGATTTGAAGGGCTTATGTCTATTTCTAGGGCTAACAGGTTTAGCTTACGTGGCTTTATTAATAATTATTGCTTTATTAACTAGTGTTAAAGTCTTTAAAAGCATTGTTATTATTGCGTCGTTTTCAACTTTTTTAGTGAGTTTAGGCTTAACCCCTCAGGTTAAATATCGGCTGCTGACGTATATTAGATCTTTATCAATTTAATCATCTCACTAAATAACTGATTCAGTTAATTACTAATGCAAGTGGCTACGCATTTAATAATGCCTAAAGTAAAGCTTTTGCCGATTTTTGCGGTTATATTTAGTCAAATAATATTTTTTGAAAATAAAAGTTAAGGGGGTTGCTATCAAATTGGTGTTTACAATATCTTCTTTTACAGTGTTATTAGTGGTGAGTAGTATTTATGGTTTTTTATCTTTATCTGCAGAAATGGCTTTGGCTATTTTAGCGGGCTCTATAGGGTTAGCTTTTGCTAATATTGATAAAGTGGCTAAATTTAAAGGGGCAGGGTTTGAGGCTGAAATGAATATGTTTCATACCATGTTGGAAAGTCAAACAGAGCCTACTATAGAACAAAAGCAACAAGCACAATCACAAGCACAAAATAATTTAACACATGATGAAAATTGTATACTTGTATGCCTTTTAAAACCAGGCTATACATGGCGTTATGCATCAACAATCTCTAGTGAAACTGGTATTAGTCAAGCCGAAGCCGTTGACTACTTAAATACTCTGATGCTGAAGGGATTTGCTCAAAATGACAGTGGCGCAAAAGGAGAAATCTGGTCAATTACTGCGCTCGGCAAAAGTGTTCAGGAGCAATATAAGACAACAGCACAGAAAAACAAAAAAAAATAACATAACTCGCTATGAGATGATTTATCACTAAACCATTGTAGCGGTGTTAGTTGTTATTAGTCAGAGCAATCTGTAGCTGCGTGGCTTTTATTATACCAGCGAATAAGTTCTTTTTGATCAGCCGGAGCTGTTTGGCCTGTTGCTACTTTTGATAAAGCTTGCTCAGCCAATACCTTTTCAGCGTTATTTTCTAACTTTTCCAACATTGCAATGAAGAGCATGCGCTCATCAGCTGTAAGAACATGCTCAAGTGCTTCTGTTCTTGCGTTCATGGCGCTAGTTACTTTTTGATATAACGCTTGGCCTTGCTCATTAAGGACTAAATACTTTATGTTTTTACTGTGCGTGGCGGGTTGTAAATCAATCAGTGATCGTTTTTGCAATGCTTTTACTGCACGGCTAACATTATATGAATCTATTCTTGATTGATAAGCAATATCGGCGGCTTTAATAGGCATGTAAGAGCCTATGTTTAATAAAACCCGAATTTCTCTCGGATCTAAATCGCAGACTTCACGTATTTTCCAATCACGATTCAATGCTAATAGATTACTTACCACGGCCACCCGGTAAGGTAAATGATTGTGTAAATCAAGTTGCGGGTTTATTTCATGTGACAGCTTGAAGGCTTTGTCTCTGGCAGAAAGCTTGATAACGTCCCCTAAAATTTTAAAAACGGTGAAACAACTCTGAAGATTATAGCATTCGCTGATTCGAATTAAAGTCTCTGCTTTAACATAAACCATAGATATTGCAAATGCAACATCTATGGTTTATGTTATAAGCTCTTTAAAAAATCATCATGAGGAAATGTCATGCCATTAGTTACACCACTAGCCGCTGATAAAAACGAAGAAGTTGCAGCATTAGCAAAATTTTTTAATGAAACCCTAGGCTTTTGCCCAAATAGTGTATTAACCATGCAGATTAGACCTGCTATTGCTAAAGCATTTATTAATTTAAATATGGCAGTAATGGCTAATGATGGGCGAGTTACTGCTGAACAAAAACGTTTAATTGGTTATATCACCAGTGCTAATACAGGCTGCAGATATTGTGAAGCACACACTATTTTAGCTGCAGAGCGCTATGGCGGCACAGATCAACGTCTTGAAAATATTTGGTCATTTAGAGAGAGCCAGTTATACACAGCAGCTGAAAAAGCAGCGTTTGAATTTGCACTTGCAGCATCTAGCGTGCCAAACGCTGTAGATGATACGATTAGTGCCAATTTACACGAATACTGGGATGATGGGGAAATTATTGAAATACTTGGGGTAATATCACTTTTTGGTTATTTAAATCGTTGGAACGACTCAATGGGAACCACCATGGAAACCGGCGCTGTTGATGCAGGAGAACGCTTGTTATCCGAAAATTCAAGTTGGACTCGCGGTAAACATGTTTAGCTTGTCTGAAGATAAAACATAAGCCTAACCTAAAATTAACGCTGCTTCTTGTAAGATAGCAGCGTATTTCATCTCAGGATCTATTAATCTCAACAGGTTTTTTGCAGCTTGTTAAATACTTTGCAAGGTACAGAAATGTAACATGTTTTCCCGACGTCTAAACATCGCTATTGCTATGAAAATAACTATACAAGACAGCCTACAAGATTTAACACAAATAAATTACGCTTTGCTGAGCCATCAGGGTTAATACCGGAGTTTTCACGTTAGAAACCATTAGAACATTATTTAATGGGAACAAGATTTAATTGCTAAAGATCAACAGTCTACTGAAAGTCATTTAGCTTTTTGAGGTAATTATTGTGATTAATAATAAAACAATTGGCAGCATGTTTATTATAGCAGGCACGAGTATCGGCGCAGGAATGTTAGCGTTACCCATAGCTACCTCAGGTTTGGGGTTTTCAACCGCTGTAATAGTCTTGTTTTTGACTTGGGGTTTAATGACCTATACGGCATTATTAACCCTTGAGTTACACCAATATGCACCTAAACATGCAACCTTAAACACCTTAGCAAAAAATATTTTAGGTAAAAAAGGGCAAGTTATAGCCAATGTTGCAATGATCTTTCTTTTTTATGCGCTCTGTTCCGCCTATATTGCTGGTGGAGGCGGACAACTGCAACAGTTGTTGTCTAATTGGTACTCTTTTACTATACCCTCATATGTAGGTGTTTTATTATTTGCGTTAATATTTGCTGCGCTTATTGTGCTTGGAACAGCCATGGTTGATAGGGTAAACAAATGTTTATTTATCATTAAAATTATCGTTCTAACAACTATTTTCTATTTGTTAACCCCGCATATAAATAGCCAAAACCTGCTTAATATGCCCATAGAGCAGGGAATTATTTTATCGGCTCTGCCAGTTATTGTTACGTCGTTTGGTTTTCACGGTTCAATACCTTCTGTTGTTAAATACTGTGATGTTAACGTTTATTCACTTCGGAAAATTATGCTATTTGGTGCTTCGCTGCCCCTAGTCATTTATTTACTATGGCAATTGGTCAGCCAAGGCATCTTTAATCAACAGGAACTGCAGACAACTGATGGTTTGAATAGTATGCTGTCGTCATTCTCAACTATTTTACACAGCAATAGTATCAGCCTTGTTTTAACTGTGTTTACTAATTTAGCACTAGCGACCTCATTTCTGGGTGTTAGTTTAGGCTTATTTGATTTTTTTAGTGATGTATTGGCTAAAGGTAATTCTAAAATAGAAAGGTTATCTACCAGTTTTGTTACCTTTATACCTCCATTAGGCTTTGCCTTGTTTTATCCAAAAGGCTTTATTATGGCACTTGGTTTTGCGGCCATTGCTCTAGTGATATTGGCCATTTTTTTGCCCGTCATTATGGTATGGAAACAAAGGGGAGCATCACCTAAAAATACCTCTTCCGACAGTAATAAAAATTACCAAGTTAAGGGAGGTAAGTCTGCCTTGATTACAGTTATGTGCTGTGGTGTTCTCATCATTATTGCTCAGATAATGCAAGTTGCAGGAGTTATTCCTAAGGTAGGCTAGAGCACTTATTTTAACTAATTTTATCTAAGTGATGCGCAGTAACTATTAAGTTTAACGAGCAAGAATAATAGTAAAGATAGGTGTGTTCAATTGAATTTACTTTTGTAAAATGAATGCTGGTTGCTAAGTAATTTAAGTTAGCGGTAAGGTAAACTAATGTGCAGTCACCCGAAAGTTTGCTAGAATTCAGCGAGGTTATTTACAGTTAAACAGGAATGAAAAGTTGATATCAAACGCGTTGAGCAATGTAAGTCTCTACCTACTTTTACCGTTAAGTATTTTAGTCGGTTTTTCGTTAGCTTCACAAGCGGGTATTAATGCTCAGCTCAGGTTAGCCTTAAGTAGCCCTATTCAAGCGGCATTTATTTCGTTTTTTATTGGTACTATTATCTTAGGAATTATTGTTTTTATTCAGGGAGAGCCTTGGTTTCAACCTAATATGCTGCCCAGCATACCATGGTGGGCTTGGCTTGGGGGTGTACTTGGGGCTTTTAACATTGCCATGTCTATTTATTTAGCACCAAAATTAGGGGCACTTGTCTTGGCAATATCCATCGTTTGTGGTCAGGTTATTGCCTCACTTGCATTGGATCAACAAGGTTGGTTTGGCTACCCAAAAATTGAAATTACTGTTAATAGGGTTATAGGAGCATTGTTACTTATTGTGGGTCTTTTATTAGTGGTCAAAAAATAAATTAACGATACAATAAACGTACTTTCGTTTAGATTAGCTTCCAAAAGCCAACGCATGTTTATGTTGGCTCGCATATTGAGAAAATAAGGGTAGTTTGCTGTGAATAAAATTGAAATTAAATACTGTGCTCAATGCCGTTGGTTATTACGATCCACCTGGATGGCACAAGAAATTTTAACGACATTTGACGGTGATATTACTGAGCTTTCATTGCAGCCGGGCAGTGGTGGCGTTTTTGAAGTAATTGCAAATGGCACAATAATTTGGTCACGCAAAGATAAAGGTCGATTTCCAGACATCAAAGAATTAAAACAATGTGTTAGAGATGCTGTCGTACCCGATAAAAACCTTGGTTGTATTGACTCCAAATAATTTAATTACTGTAAATACCTTGGACCTTTGTTTTACTCTATTTAAGGCTTGAAGTACTAGGCTTACATTATTTTATTTCTAATATTTACCTCGTTAGATATATCCTGTTCAGATTCCTTTCCTTTTAGGGTTATTTAGGTCATTAATTTCAGTGCTTTTGCTGATTCGCTAGATTGTTAGCTAAAGCAAATTAACGGTACAATTAGCAAGTAGCGATTCACTTCCTATGATTGCGATAAATTGCAAAGTTCTCTGTAACCTTTGAACGTATTTTTAGCAATTTGTTGAGTTGTGCTTTTAGAGTAATCAAACCATCAACTACTGATGCAACTTAATGGCTAATATCTCTAATAAAATTTAACTGTGTTGTTGATTAACGCAAGAAACATTAAATAATTTATAGATGAGAGTAGATGTTAAACATGAAACCTTATAAAAATAGTGCTGAACTCATTAATCATTTAGCTGCTGAAATAGTTTCACTTACCGAGAAAATTGAAGCCCTGCAAAAAAAGCCAACGAGTTTTAATGAGCAGGTGATCTTCAGTTATATTGATACCGCAAGTACAGGCAAAACCAAAGAGTATGTTCGTTCACTTGGTGTTAAATCTGAGCGTGGATCTTTATTTTCCTCAGGCGATGTCAGTAAACTTATCAAAACTGGCGCACCAGATATATCTCCTGTTTTACTGGCGATTGCGCGAGATGTCGTTAACATGAAAAAACAAAAACACTAAAAAAACACCATAAATATTATCATTTTTACTAGGCACCTTTTATGAATAAATACATAACCACTCTGATTGTAAAGTTACTTTTGATATGGGTAGTTTCTCCATCATCAATGGCAAGCAATGAATCTAAAAATTTTACTCCAAAGCAACTTTCTGATGTGAAACAAATAAAAACACAAGCACTTGAAAGTGAATTGGCTTGGCAACTTGTTGAGTCATTAACAACTGAAGTAGGTCCGAGAATGCCTGGCACACCAGGCGACAAAGCCGGGGTAGATTGGGCTGTTAAAAAGTTTAAGGCATTAGGCTTTGATAAGGTTTGGACAGAGCCGGCGACGTTTCCAAAGTGGATTCGCTATTCAGAGTCTGCCGCCATTATTAGTCCAGCACCACAAAATATTCATATTACTGCGCTGGGCAATAGTATTAGTACTCCAATAGCAGGCATTGAGGCAGAGGTCATTGAATTTGCTAATTTAGCTGATTTAGAAAAAGCGCCTGATGACGTAGCACAAGGGAAAATAGTATTTATAAATTATCGTATGGATCGAGACCGTGACGGCAATGGCTATGGCCCTGCAGTTCAAGCTCGCCGAAGAGGTGCCGTTGTTTCAGCACAAAAAGGTGCTGTCGGTTATGTGATGCGTTCGGTAAGTACAGCACATCATAGATTTGCTCATACTGGTGGTAGTAGCTATGAACAAGGTGTAAAGAAAATTGTTGCCACAGCTATATCCAATGCCGATGCTGATCAGTTACAGCGATTAATTGCTTTGGGTCAACCGGTTACGTTGAACATTAATGTGCAAGCTAAATCTATGGGGGAGGGTGCTTCTGAAAATGTTATCGCCGAATTTACCGGTAGTGAATTTCCTAACGAGTATGTTCTCATTGGCGGCCACCTTGATTCTTGGGATTTAGGAACTGGGGCGTTAGACGATGGTGCTGGTGTTGCAATAACTATGGCAGCGGCAAAAATGGCGGTGGCAAAAGGTCGTTTGAAGCGAAGTATTCGCGTGGTGCTTTTTGCCGCTGAAGAATTTGGGTTATGGGGCGCTAAAGCCTATGTAAAAGCTAATGCTGACGAGTTAAACAATATTGTTGCTGCGGCAGAATCTGATTTTGGCGCGGATTATGTGTGGGCGTTTGATTCAAATGTTGCACCACGATCCTTACCCGTGGTGGCTGATATTGCTGACATGATGGCATCATTAAACATAAAGTATCTCAACAACAATGATGTTGGTGGTGGCCCTGACCTCATCCCTTTTAGAGCATATAACATTCCTGCGTTTGGTTTATTACAAGACGGTACCGACTATTTTAATTTTCACCACACAGCGGATGATACTTTAGACAAAATCGATCCAATTAAGCTTCGCCAAAATGTGGCGGCGTACAGTGTTTTTGCTTTTATGGCTGCCGATGCCAAAACCCGTATTCTTGGCAAATAGTGTTTATTGCCAATAAAACTCCTTGACCGGTTTTGATACTGCTTGAGTAACTGAAAATCAGTAGTGAGTTGGCTGTAACCAGGGTTAAGTAATAGCCTAAGATTCAGGGGGGAGAGCTTTAGCTTTTCCCCTTTTTCAATTAGTTTCAGCGGTAATATTTTTTAGCCATGTTATTTGAGAATCAAGTATTTCTGTATGTGTTTTGCCAATTAAGTCTGCATAAATTGTTGGTGCTGTTGCCCCCTCAGTATTAAAAAACACAAGGTGAGACTGGTCATTAATATTCATGACTTTTCTTTGTAAATCGTCCAGTGCTAAAAATCCTGCCATACCAGCTGCTCCCGACTCACCGGCAACAATCGGAATATCGTCGTCACTACCTCTTGCTAACTTCTTCATAGCATTTACAGCCTGGCTATCGTTTATAAGCATAAAAAAATCCACAGATGTCTGTAAAAATCGCCAAGCTAATGGTGAGGTTTTACCGCAAGCAAGGCCTGCCATAACCGAGTCTACACTGCCCGTTGCATCGCTTGCTGTTTGCTTCAAAGCACTTTGGTAAAGGCAATCGGCTTGCTCGGGTTCAACAATGATAAAAATGGGACGTTGCGTTTGCAGTTGCTGCCATAAATAACTGATCACACCCGCGGGTAAACCGCCAACACCAGCTTGAAGAAATACATGGGTGATGGGCGGTAAATTACTTTGTTCAATTTGTTCGATAATTTCAGCTGCCATAATGCCATAACCTTGCATAACATCAGCAGGAATAGTTTCGTAGCCTGGATAAGAAGTATCTGATACAACATGCCAAGCGTTATCTACCGCTAAGGCTTTTGCATGTTCAACAGATTGATCGTAGTTTCCAGCAACCCGAATAATGTTAGCACCGTAGTTGGCAATAGCCGATTCACGCTCATGACTTACTTCGGCATGTAAAACAATAACGCATGGACAGCCTATTGATTGTGCGGCTGCAGCAAGTGCTCGTCCATGATTACCGTCTGTTGCGCTAATTACCGTAAAATCATTTAAGAATTTAGCGTACGCCCCAGTTAACATAAGATGAGGTAAATAGTTAGGGTAATAACCTAGTATCAGTTTTACTAATGCATTAGGTGCTCCAAGTGCTTTGAAACTTGCTAATTCAGAACGTTTAGATTCATCTTTAACACTAATTTGCTTAACTCCACTTTTACTGGCGAGTTGCGGTAAGGACCATAGCGGTGTGTTTGATGTTATCTTTTCCCAATGGCTGAGTAATAACCTACTGCTAGTGGCTGAACTGATGTTAAGTAATGCTTCAAGTTCTATAGGGTAATTGCTTTGTAGCGCATGTCGATTTTTCAAAAACATTAAGATCTGCCTTAATCGATATCAGGTGACAGTGAATATAAAGTTAAGTTAATGACTAAAGACAATTAAATAGTATAACCTAGCATTATTTTTTATTGATTTAGTCATGTTTTATTTCGTTCTGCGCGAAAAACTTAACGAGACAGTAAATGTATGGAAGTCTCTCAAGGTAAACTAATACAATGGAATTAATCATATCAAATAAGAGCATCATTAGCGTTTATTTTAGATAACGTTAACAACTAGGTTATTTTCTCACTATAGGACATTATGCTTTAATAATTTGACAATGCGCGAATAGAGTATAAAAAATAATGTCGTATGATAAATTAACACACAAAAAACAATTTTAAAGGCTTATAAATTTATGAATCGTACAGTTTTACCTACACTTGTCGGTGTTTTTGTGAGTTTATTAACCATTTGGGCGATACACACCTATCTGTTGGTTAATCGTTGTTTAGATAAGGGGGGCATATATGATCACCCAAATGGACAATGTTTACTTAAAAATGGCAGTATTTATCAACATGAATCAGCAAGCATGATCATTCTGATATACGTAGTCATTGGTTTTAGTATTTCCTTTTTAGTGTCTCATTTACTTCGAAAATTAATAAGGTTTGAGTAGTAACTTCACATCAAGAGAGGGGGATTTCAACTCACAATGCTAATGGCGTTTGTTAATATCTGCTGGGTTAATGTTATTGTAACTAGTTAACTATTTTCTGTTGAAGTAAATTTTGTATTATCCGGTCTAATCATTATCAACTCTTACATTTAGGGATTTCTTTTGATTCGTAGTTTAATTATTCAAGCCATTATTGTGATATTGGTGTTTCAACTACTCTCTTTTTTTAGGGAGTCAAGTATGTTGGCCACGGAGACTCAGGTCACCAATGCCATTGACTTAGATAAAAAAAATATAAATTATGAGCAAGTGCCTACCTTGTTAGGCAAAACAATTTCATTAACTGCATTTGAAAAAACGACCATAGTGTATTTTTTTGCCCCTTGGTGTCAGATTTGTCATGCCAGTATCGGAAATTTGCAAGCTCGCTATCAGCAAGATCAAGAACTTAATGTGATTGCCGTTGCTTTGGATTTTACAGACCCTGATGAAGTACTGGCTTTTACCAAACAACACCAATTAACCTTTCCTATTGCACTGGGTAACGAGGCAATAAAGCAATCTTTCGAAATAACTGGATATCCGAGTTATTATGTTATTAATGAAGAAAATATGATTGTAAGCAAGTCTTTGGGATATTCTTCAGCGTTAGGGCTTTATTTACGTTCTCTATGATTATTTTACTAGCCCTTGTATAGTGATCTTTAGGTTGTTTGTGTACACTGTATAATTAAATGACTTTTTGGTGTTATACCAAGCTATTAAAGAAACAATTATTATGCAAATTACAGACAATTTTGACAGCGGCAACATCCGTGTTATCGAGGCCACTGATCCTAGCAATATTCAGTTAGAGATAAAGCAGGATAACCAATCTGATTTTTTTCAATGGTTTCATTACAAGCTTCAAACTCAGCGGGGCACAAACGGTGAACGTTTAGAACATGTCATGCATTTAAATAATGCAGGTCAAGCCGCTTACATTGAAGGTTGGCAAGATTACCAAGCCGTAGCCTCTTATGACCGTGAACATTGGTTTAGGGTTCCTACCCAATATGATGGTAAAAAATTAACAATCACCTTAACCCCTGAGTATGACTCGGTCTATTTTGCTTATTTCGCGCCATACAGTTATGAGCGTCATCAAGATTTACTACATAACGCACAAATGCATTTAGACTGCAATTTACAGGTGTTAGGTCAGACGCTTGATGGCAGAGACATGACACTATTAAAAATAGGTGAAGAAGGGCAAGGCAAACGAAACATCTGGATTACCGCTCGGCAGCATCCGGGTGAAACTATGGCAGAATGGTTTGTAGAGGGTATGTTAGATCGCCTTCTAGATGAGGATGACGGGGTAGCTCGTGCTCTGTTGAATAAAGCTGTTTTTTACATAGTACCTAATATGAATCCTGATGGCAGTGTTCGAGGGCATTTACGCACAAATGCGGTTGGCGCAAATTTAAATAGGGAATGGTTAACACCATCAATGGAAAGAAGCCCCGAAGTATTTTTAGTCCGTGAAAAAATGCTTGAAGTGGGTGTTGATATGCTGCTTGATGTGCATGGTGATGAAGCACTACCTGTTAATTTTGTTGCGGGTTGTGAAGGCGTTGTAAATTATGATGAACGTCACAAAGCGCTAGAAGATAAATTTAAAGCAATGATGATTGCTATAACCCCAGAGTTTCAAGATGAACGTGGCTATGACAAAGACGAACCAGGTAAAGCTAACCCAACAGTTGGCACAAACTGGGTTGGCAATCAATTTAAATGTTTAGCCTACACCATTGAAATGCCCTTTAAAGATAATGACCTTTTGCCTGATTATAGTGTCGGTTGGTCAGATGAAAGAAGCAGTTTGCTTGGTCGAGATTTCTTGACAGGCGTTTACCATATCGTTGATGATTTACGCTAACGTTGCAACCTTGTCTCATTAACGCGATTTAATTTCAGTTTTTATGTTACGCAAAATATTGAGTGCCAAATCAAATAAGGTTATTGTTTTGGCACTATGCACACTGATAATTAATCACTGAAAAACAATCTCAGTAAAACTATCAAAATAATAACAATCACAGGAGTTTATTTTGCAAGATCTTGTCAATAATATTAATGCCATTATATGGAGCCCAGCCCTTATTTATTTATGCCTTGGCGCAGGCTTGTTTTTTTCAATAGCAACTCGTTTTGCGCAATTACGCCACTTTAAAGAAATGGTACGTTTATTATTGTCTGGTAAAAGCTCTGAAAAAGGTATTTCTTCATTTCAAGCACTAGCCGTGTCTCTATCCGGTAGGGTTGGTACTGGTAATATTGCTGGTGTTGCTGCTGCCATTGGTTTTGGCGGTCCAGGTGCTGTTTTTTGGATGTGGGTGGTTGCTTTTTTTGGTGCTGCAACTGCTTACATTGAGTCCACTAATGCACAAATTTACAAAGAAGAAGAAGATGGTGTTTATCGCGGCGGTCCAGCTTATTACATTGAAAAAGCCATGGGCCAAAAATGGTACGCTTGGTTATTTGCCATTTCTACCATCCTTGCCTGTGGGGTTTTGTTGCCAGTAGTGCAATCCAATGGTATCGGTGATTCATTAGTTAATGTGTTCGGCAATGGTGGAAATATTTCATCTTTCTTAGGTGAGATAGCCTTAACTAAAGTGTATGCCGCAACTTTTATTGTATTAATTTTAGGTTTTATCATTTTTGGTGGTGTTAAGCGTATTGCTAACTTTACTCAAATTGTTGTGCCTTTTATGGCGTTAGCTTACATCATTATTGCCTGTGTTATTATCGCTTTGCACATCAACATGTTACCTAGCATTTTCATGTCTATTCTTAGCGATGCATTCACGCCGATGGCCGGTTTTGGCGCAGCCATAGGTTGGGGTGTAAAACGTGGTGTTTACTCCAATGAAGCTGGTCAAGGAACCGGCCCGCATGCTGCCGCTGCAGCTGAGGTTGAACACCCGGCACAACAGGGGTTGGTTCAAGCTTTTTCGGTTTATATTGATACCTTATTTGTCTGCTC
The DNA here is from genome assembly GCA_042091395.1 of Colwellia sp. Classification (GTDB taxonomy): domain Bacteria; phylum Pseudomonadota; class Gammaproteobacteria; order Enterobacterales; family Alteromonadaceae; genus Colwellia. Next base: position 32,380 of record JBELHN010000025.1, on the reverse strand, counting down.
AGCAACCGCATTTATGATTTTAATTACTCAATCTTATAATGTGATGCCAGAAGGCAGCAGTAACTTTGTCGTGCAAAATTTGGCCGCTGATGTGGTTATTAATGGCCCAGCTTTTACACAAATTGCAGTAGATAGTGTGTTAACTGGCGTAGGTAAACCTTTTATTGCCTTGGCTTTATTCTTTTTCGCTTTTACTACTGTGTTGGCTTATTACTTTATTGCAGAAAATAATGTTTCTTATATCAATCGTACTATTAAAATTCCAGCCTTACGTTTTGTTTTAAAAGTGGTACTCATGTCCGCTGTATTTTATGGCACAGTAGCACAACCAAGTGCCGCATGGGGTATGGGAGATATTGGTGTAGGCTTAATGGCTTGGCTTAACATTATTGGTATTATCATTATATTCTTTATGGCAAAACCTGCCATTAAAGCCCTTAGAGATTATGAAGCACAACAACAAGCGGGAGTTAAACATTACACCTTTGATCCCAAATCACTCAATATTAAAAACGCTGACTTCTGGGAAAAACGCTTTTCCAATAATAAAAATAAAGTAAGTGGCAATGATAAAACGAATTAATTGCTAAAAACGAAATCAGATTTTATCAAAACCGCTCAACTGAGCGGTTTTTTTGTAGAACGGGGGTTCTTTTAAAGTTCTCCTAAAAGTACTAGTAAAGATTTTATACAACATGAAAAATTGAGCTCATCTGGTTAGTGAAATCACTAAGTAGGTCATGTATACTTCAATTGTTATATGTTTGCTTTACGTGCAAATTATGCGAATTACATTTTTATAGTTACTGTTGCATGAGATATTAAATGGCCGTAGTTAATTGCCCAGGTTGTAATAAAAAAATTTCTGATAAAGCCAAAAGCTGTAATCATTGTCAGGTGGACTTATCAGGTGTTGATGCTGACAAACTCGCTCGCCTTAGTCGAGTTAGCTTGATCAACAAAACGCAACGCTTAATGAACTACTCTTTTGTTGCTATGCTCATGTTCTGTGGCGGCTTTCTCTTTATGTTTTGGGATAATGTAACTCCCGGTTCTTGGCAACACACCTTAGCAATGGTTTGTACGGTCATTGGGTTTTTTATGTATATCATTATTCGGGCGATGTTAGTCTTGACCAAACGTAAAACACGTTGAGCTTATTTAAACCAATACTTGACTATAATTTTTATAATTGAAAACTTTTTAACTTTTCGAGATTGTAATGGATTTATTAAACACCATAGACGCCATGTCAAACGACATGTATTTACGCCTTAAATGTGCTGCTGAAACCGGAAAATGGCCAGAAGGTACAGTGGTTGATGAGGCCCAGCGTGCGACAGCTCTACAATTGAGCATGGCTTATCAAGCAAGACATTTAAATAATGATCAAATGTTAACGATTGGCTCTGACGGCAAACTTGTAGAAAAGAACAAACGCCAACTCAAAGCTGAGTTTTCCAATACCAATAAAGATGATGCTTCAAAAAGCTGCAGTAAACCAAATGCTGCTGATATCGCTTATTTTAGTAACAACGAACTTTGACATATCTCTTTTATCCTCAGTTACTTTCTCACTCAAAGAACCCCATAAATTATGATTTTTTCGACTTTATTTAAGACAAAAGCGACTTGGCAGCACAAAGACGCCACCACCAGAATTACCGCTATAAATAACGAACTATCACTTGCTAATAATGAACATTCTATTATTTTACATGACTTGGTTAAGTCAGATGATAGTGATCTTGTAAGGCGTGCAGCGTTGCTTAAAATAGCAAGTCTTGCTGCATTCTTAGAGGCCAGTAGGAATAATAGCCTAGAAAAGGTAAAACAATTTGCGAGCCAACAAGTACATGATATTTTATCTACAAATCATGATATTGGTGTGAGTAAAGCGGAAAAACATGAATTATTGGCGCAACAAACGCAAGTTGCCTTGTTAAACACTGCAACGCTTGAAGCTTGGTTTTTTTACGAAAAGCAAAGTGACATCATAATCAAACTTTTCCAACTACTTTCTATTCGAAAAAAATCTTCACAATTTTTATTGCAATGTTTTAATCAAAAGCAAGATGCGACTTTTCAACATTATGTCATCAACCAAGTTGATGATATTAAAACATTAGAGAAACTCATAAAAAAAACCAATGATGTCTCAGTCGTTACTGCTATTGAAACTAAAATAAATTCAATTCAAACAAAGATAGAAGCCCCGTTAAAGCTTACCAAACAAATTCAATTGACGCTTGCCAAACTCCAGGCACTAAAAGATGTTGCTGATTATGGTACTTATAAACAACGAAAAGTTAAATTATTAAAAGATTGGCAGGAGCTCACATTACAATTTAACTTGTTAACTGCAGATGAAGTAACAAACTTTACTGATAAACAAGTCGCTATTTTGGCACATTTAGATAAGTTATTTATAGCAAAAGCGGAAAACTATCAACAACAAATTATTGCTGACAAATTAGCTCACGATAAACAACAAGATAAAAAAGCCTTTTCTCAAGAGTTGAATCATATCAACCAGTCTATTACTACCGCTGTTTTTTCAAACGACACCCTTGATGAGTCGCTATTTAATAAGCAATTGACTAAATTAACCGAGACTATAAAGAGCTCAACGTTAAATGATAGTGAACAGCAAAGCTTTATTGAGGAAGTTAAACAACTAACAACTCGGTTAGGCAAAATCCCAGAAATTGCCGAATTTGTCAGTCAGGCGACACATTTAATCTCAAAAATATCACAATTAAGTTTACCTACTAATATTAATGAGTTGAACGATAGACAGCAAACCTACCATGATTGGTTAAAAGCTTGGAAAGTGATTGAACAGAAAACCCTAGGTATTTTACCCGAATCTATTGTTCAGTCACAAAAACAAATTGTTAATACTTGGCAAAGTGGTTTAAAACCTTTAAAGAGCAAACAAAAAGAATTATTTTTTCAACACAAGAAAAAGCTACAAGATATCAAGCGCTTATTAAATATTGGTAAATACAAAGTATGTTTTGGCTTATTTAAAGGTGTGAAAGAAACCATTTCATTTTTATCATTTCAGCAAGTTAATCAATTGCAAAGAGATTTTGAGCAAGTTGAAAAAAGGATAGCAGAGTTAGCGGATTGGGAAAGTTATATTGCAACACCACGCAAACAAGGTTTATTAAAAGCAATTAAGGCTTTAGTTGCTGAGCCTCTCGATAACCCCAATGAACAAGCCGCTAAAGTAAAAGAGTATAGAAACACTTGGAATACACTCGGTCATGCTGATGAAGCTATTGATAAAACTTTAAATGAGAACTTTAATGAATTATGTGAACAAGCTTTTGCGCCTTGTCGTTTATTTTTTGCTGAACAAGATAAGTTACGAGAAAATCATTTACAACAGCGTAAAAGTATTTTGTTAAATGCCGAAAAACTTGTTTCAGAACTCAATGAAAGTATTGAAAATCAAACGGTTGATTTCAAAAAATATGATAATCAACTTAATCAAATTCAACAGCAGTGGGCAAATGCTGGTGAAGTTGATCGTAATCATCATAAAAAATTACAGCATGAATTTAGGCAAGTAATCAAACCAATTAAAGAGGCAATCACTCAATTTCATTTAGATAATGTTGAACAGAAAAACCGTTTGATTAACCAGGTTGAAGCCTTGCTAGATAATAACGATGTTTATACAGCTATTGAGTCAGCAAAAAAACTTCAGCAAAAATGGCGGTCTGTTGGCTTTGCAGGAAACCCCCAAGAAAATATTTTATGGCAAAAATTTCGTCAAATTAATGATCAACTGTTTGCTCAAAGACAAGCGTTAAAATCTGCCGAAAAAGCAGAAATAGCCAGTCAACAAGAAAACCTCGATGCACAGTTAGCCACATTTGAAAGTCGATTGAATAATGCAGCGAATGAAGCAGATAAACCCAGTTTATTAATCATTAACACAGAGGTCGATGCTCTTCTTGAGAGTGTACATAATCAAACCCCTGTATTGAAAAGCATTGTATCAAAATTAGAAAAGATGAAAGTAGCCATTGGGCAAGCAATAAGCCAAATTGATGAAAGCCTTGCTCAGCAATCTTGGTCAAGTTTATTCACTCTGATGAGTGCACAGGCAAATAAAAAACAGACGTTGGATGATTTGCAAGTGACAACAGAGTTTAAGCAGTTAACCAGTTTTTGGCAAAAACGTTTTATAGAGCATAATAAACTTTCGAATCTAGCCAATATTGATTCTCGTACTGAAAAAACGACTGAGATTGAAGTACTTGCAAATGTTGAATCACCCAAAGAATTATCAGAGCAACGCATGGCTGTGCAAGTAAAGTTGATGCAACAGCAAATGCTTTCAGGGGCCAATATTGATTTAAACAAAGAGTTAGTTAATTGGTTAATGTTAGGTCAGTTACATACTACAGAGCTGCCTCTTCTTTCGCGCTTAAAAAAGGTTTTTGTAAAACAGTGACTATAGCCTGGTGTTTTAACAATTAACTCATAGGTTTTAGGTTCAACCAACCATTATGATAAGAGATGCTAAATTAACTGACGCAAAGGCTATTTGCGATATTTATAACTATTATATAACCGACACTGTGGTAACGTTCGAAGAAACCATGTTGGCCAGTAGTGATATAAAAAAACGTATGTTAGCTTTACAAGCCGAAAATTATCCCTGGCTTGTTGCTTTTAATGATAGTGACCAACTTATTGGTTACGCCTATGCAGCAAAATGGCGTGAACGTTTCTCTTTTCGTTTCACGGCAGAAGTCACCGTATACCTTTCTCCTGAACACAGCGGCAAAGGGGTAGGTAGCTCACTTTATAAGGCACTTTTTCGAGTACTTAAAGACAGAGGTATGCATCGTGTTATTGGTGGCATCACCCTACCAAACCCAGAAAGTGTGGCGTTACACGAAAAATTTTCGATGACAAAAGTAGCACACTTTAATGAAGTTGGCTTAAAGTTCAATCGGTGGTTAGATGTAGGTTTTTGGCAAGGGAGTCTCTAATTGCACGATTAAATCTACTTAATTGCTCATAACCCTTTCTAGTTATTTATCTCTCATTTAAGAATTGTGAAATTACCCATATAAACTTTTTCAACAAAGCATAAGATATGACAGTTAATTTTTAATTCATTAACTCTCTTGCTTAACAAAAAATCACTGGTTAAGCACCTCAATTAATTGTGTGCTCAACGAAACACTCTTACATTAGTTTGTTGTTTGTGTTTTAGTAATCATTCTAATATCAATCGTCAAGATTATAGATAAATATCCTAATAGGTATCTTTTATTATGCTAAATCCAATACTATTTTATATACATAAATGTAAGTCAGTTGCCTTCCTAATCCTTGCGTTAGTAACAAGTTTTGCCCATGCTTCTTCATTAGTAAGTGAAGAAGTTAGCCAAGAACACAAAGCGGATAACTTGTGGTCTGTTAATGAACCTCAAGGAGTCTTTAAAGAAGCAAAAATTGATGTAAATACTGGTACATGGATGAATGTCGATTTAAGTCCAGATGGTAAAACTATTGTATTCGATCTGCTTGGTGATATTTATACTATGCCTATCAATGGTGGGGAAGCTAAAGCGCTTATGACTGATATTGCTTGGCAAATGCAACCCCGTTTTAGTCCTGATGGTAAGTATATTGCTTTTACATCAGATCAGAATGGTGGTGACAACCTTTGGGTTATGAATACTGACGGATCAAATGCTCAACCAGTGACAACAGAGACCTTTCGGCTAGTTAATAGTCCTGCTTGGTCACCTGATAGTAATTACCTAATTGGCCGTAAACATTTTACCGGCAGTCGTTCTCTTGGTGCCGGTGAAGTATGGATGTATCATAAATCTGGTGGCAGTGGTGTAATGCTTACCAAGCGGCCCAATGATCAAAAAGATTTAGGTGAGCCTTCCTTCTCACATGATGGCAAGTATGTTTACTTCTCTCAGGATGCCACCCCAGGCAAAACTTTTCATTACTCGAAAGACTCTGAAAAAGGTATTTACAAAATAAAGCGTCTTGAACTTGAAACAGGTGAAATAAAAGTTATTGTTGAAGGAAAAGGTGGGGCTATTAGACCAACACTTTCACCCGACGGTAAATTTTTAGCTTATATTAGTCGTGACGACTTTCAATCAAATTTATATTTATATAATTTAATGAGTGGTCAAGAAACAAAAATTTACGAGGGTTTAGATCGTGATATGCAAGAAACTTGGGCTATCCATGGTGTTTATCCAACCATGGCATGGACACCAGAAAGCAGCGGTTTGATATTTTGGAGTGCAGGTAAAATCAACCATTTAGATATTCAATCTGCTAAAACAAAAATTATTGATTTTCATGTGAAAACAACTAAAAAGATTCAAGTTGCCTTAAGGTTTTCACAATCATTAGATCAACAATTTTTTGATACTAAAATGTTGCGTGATATAAAAATATCTCCCAATGGCAAAGTCGCTGTATTCGAATCTATGGGTCATATTTATTTAAAAAATCTACCCAATGGTAAGCCGAGGCGTTTAACAAAACAAACTAAGCAATTTGAGCTGAACCCTAGTTTTTCTCGTGATGGTAAAAAAATAGTATACGTTAGTTGGGATGATAAAAATCTTGGCCAAGTGAGAGTGGTATCTAGTCGGGGTGGCAAAGGTAAAGCGATTACCAATGAACCCGGTAAATATATCGAGCCTAGCTTTTCTCCTGATGGTAAAACAATTGTTTTTAGAAAGATTGCAGGAGGATATATCACTAATCCTATTTGGGGTCTAAATCCAGGTATATACTCTATTCCCTCTAAAGGAGGTAGTGCCACTTTTGTAACTGAACATGGTGTTCAACCACATTTTGGTGCTCATAATGATCGAGTTTACATCACTAGAATGGGTCAAACCCCAAACCTTTCTCGAATCAATCTTAACGGTCAACATGATAAAGTACTCTACCAAGGAAAATTTGCTACAGAGTACCGTGTTTCCCCTGATGGCGAATCGCTGGCGTTTGCTGAACGCTTTAAAGTATTTGTTACCCCCTTTATAGAAAGTGGTAATGTAATTGATATTGGTCCGAAAGCTAAAAATTTACCCGTGCAAAAATTATCTGTGCGGGCAGGTGAGGGGGTAAATTGGACAGCACAGTCTGATCAGCTTTATTGGTCTTTAGGGGCAGATTTATATCAAGCATCCATCAAAGGATTATTTGATATTAAGTCAAAACAAACAGAGGCAATAAATGCATCAGAAGTTGAAAAACATGAAGATATTCAAGTAACAAACCTCAGCATAAAGCAAAAAGTTGATATTCCGTCCGGAAATATTGCCTTTGTTGGTGGTAAAGTCATTACCATGGAGAGTGAAAAAATAATTAATAATGCGGTTGTCTTGGTTGAAGGTAATAAGATTAAAGCGTTAGGTAAAATTGGTGATGTTGATTTACCGAAGAATACCACATTAATAGACATTAGCGGTAAAACCTTAATGCCGGGTCTGATTGATGCACATGCTCATGGTGCTCAGGGCAGTAGCGAGATTATTCCTCAACAAAACTGGAAAAATTACGCAGGTTTAGCACTAGGAGTAACAAGTATTCATGACCCCTCTAATGATACAACCGAGTTTTTCGCTGCCAGTGAAATGCAAAAAGCAGGAAAAATAGTAGCCTCTCGACTATTTTCGACAGGTACCATCCTCTATGGCGCAACCGTGCCGGGTTATACCTCTCATGTAGATAGTCTTGAGGATGCAAAGTTCCATGTTCAGCGCTTAAAAGCGGCGGGGGCATTTAGTGTGAAAAGTTATAATCAACCGCGAAGAAATCAAAGACAACAATTTATTCAAGCAGCACGCGATTTAGAAATGATGGTCGTCCCTGAAGGAGGATCATTACTTCAACACAACTTAACTATGTTGGTTGATGGCCACACTACTTTAGAACATTCAATTTCTACCGCAAAAATTTATGATGATATTAAACAATTGTGGTCGCAATCAAATATGGCATATACGCCAACAATGGGCGTTGCCTATGGGGGAATTTCGGGTGAAAATTACTGGTATGACACTACCAATGTGTGGCAACACCCTCGTTTAAGTCAATATGTTCCCAGTGAAATATTAGACCCTCGTTCAATGCGAAGACCGAAAGCCCCGCATCATCATTATAACCATATCAATGTAGCAAAAATCGCAAAAATAATGCAAGACTTAGGTATCGAAGTAAACTCAGGAGGGCACGGTCAACGAGAGGGCTTAGCTATGCATTGGGAAATGTGGATGATGGTCCAAGGTGGGATGACACCATTGCAAGCAATTAAAACCGCTACCTTATCACCTGCTCGTTCATTAGGCTTGGATCAACATTTAGGCTCTATTGCCGTTGGTAAACTGGCTGATATGATTGTGATTGATGGAGATGTTGCAACAGATATTTACTTGAGCGATAAAGTAACCCACACCATGATAAATGGCCGTTTATATGATGCTGAAACCATGCATGAAATAGGTAACTATAATAAAGAACGTCAAAGTTTTTACTTCGAATAGTTAGTGTTATCTCTTCTTTCAAGGAGAAGCCAGTGTAGTAATGACTGGCTTTTTCATACACAAAATTACCAGTGACTAAGTTAAATAAATTCAATTGCTTGATTGGATTAGTATCCATTAAAACTATTTGATTATTGACCGTTTTGAGCTTTTAGTAAGTAAAATATCACGCTAAAAAAATAATGATGTATTTCGATTCAATTGTCGACTATTCACTTACTTAGGTTATACTGCGCCGTTTACCCTCAGTATTTACAAGAAAATGGAGAATACAATGCACGATCTTTATTATAAAGGGCGAATTCATACTCGACATAACCATGTCAACACCGGATATAATACGAAACGTGTGATCAAGCTTGGTAGTAAAAAGCATCCACTGACTTTGGTTGTGACAAGTGACAGCCGTAAAGTTGAGGTGGAAAAATTGGTCAGTGAACATGGATTATTTGCGCGTATTAGCCTTAATAAAGAGGGCACAGAGAATTTGGTCGAACTTGATGCCATATTGAACAAACCAACAACAACGCGATTTGATAGGGTACCAAAACGAAACGATCCCTGTTTATGTGGTAGCGGTAATAAATATAAAAAATGCTGTGGTTAGATATTAAGCCTAATTTAAATAAGGCTGGCTTTAGTGTACAACACAAACCACGTCTTACTCTGGTTGCTAAGCTTGATGAAATTACTCGCCGAGACATTAGGATAATAATACTTTATCAGAACGACTCGGCAGCAATGACTTGAGTCAACTAAAAGTTATAATCGACCTGAATACCATAAACAGCAGGTCTATCGACAAAACCATAAAAGGTATTGGTACCAAAAGTACTGCCTGATAATGGGTTGTTACCGACATAAGTTAATACGTCTGCATTTGTCATGTTTTTACCAAATAATGCAATATTCCATTGTTCAGCTTCAAGCGCTATACGCATATCTACTTTGTTATAGCTGTCTATTTCGTACAAGGGGTTTAAATTTACATCAACGTTCTGCTTTGCTGAATGGTAAAGGCCCAGTGTCGTTCTGAAGTATTCAAAACCTAAAAAATCAATCTCAGTAAAGTAATCAAAGCCAATTGTTGCTGATAACTTAGGAGTAAATTGCCCTGATTTACCAGTATAATCACATAGCTGGTTACCATCGGGACCAATATCACCATCTGGTACTTGTCTGTTGTAACAGTTGCCATTGGTAAAATCAGCAAATTCATGATCAAGATAGGCAATACCGTATTGCATAGACAAACCATCACGAATTATCCAACGCCCATCAACTTCTACTCCTTGTACTATCGTCTCTTTGGCATTGCCGACATTAAAACCGAGTACCCCGTCAAATTGACTGATTTGTAAATTATCATACTCTGTTCGATAAAAAGCGAGGTTCATCTCTAAAGTATCATCAAGTAACAGCGACTTTATACCTACCTCATAAGCAGTAGCTTCTTCCTCTTCAAATTCCCACGAATTGACATTGTTGGCTCTGGCGTCAAAACCACCTGCTTTAAATCCTGTCGTCGCAGACGCATAAGCCATCACATCGCCATTAATTTTATAACTAATATTAAGTAATGGTGTGAATGAATCTTCATCACGGTTACCGTTTAAGTTATGCCCTTGCGGGGATAACGGACTTTGCTCACTTTGAATCCCAAACACACTATCAAATATTGCTGGTGATAGGGGATCTTGGGTGATGTCACCCGTTGCTATATCAGTAATGTTCATAACACGAGACGCTGTTTTTTGTTCATGAGTAAAACGTGCCCCTAACGTTAATGTAAGTGCCTCTGTCACATGATACCTACCTTGGAAAAAAGCTGACCACATATCAGTATCTAATTGATAGTTTCTTCCTGCCCCTTGACCCGTTATAGGTGCTAATGCTCCAGCAGAAATTAAACCTAAAATACTGTTATCTGGTATTATTATGTTATCGTCAAATGCAAGTTCACTGGTTTGGTAATACAAACCACCTAGCCAATCAAAAGTTCCACCGATTGGTGATACTAACCGAATTTCCTGGCTAAACTGTTGGTATGATTCATCGATAAACACTGAAAAAATTGGTGCAGCTGTATAATCACAGTCACAGGTTTCAACAAAATCATAGCTCACAAAACCAGAGACAGAAGTCAGCGTATAATCACCTAGGGCAAAATTTGCTGTCAAAGTAGCGTTGTCTAATGTGTTTGTATTACTTTCTTCAGCATCTGCTTGTCTTTCAAAATTAAAAGTATCATCACTTATTGCATTAGGTTGTCCTAGTAAACCTAATATTTGACTGAAAGTAGCACCAGGAATAGGGTAACCGGCAAGCGCTGGATCATCTCTGATAACTTCAATTTGACGACCTTCACCATCAAATTCATCATGTTCTACTTTTAATAAAATATTAATGGCATCATTAGGCTCCCATAATAGACTCAACCTAAGCGCCGTTTCATCACGAATTGTTTCATCTCTGTCTTTAAATGTATTCTCAATGTAGCCATCTTCTGAATAATCACGAATGGCTAACCGAGCTGATAATGTATCTGTAAGCCCACCAGAAACAACACCAGTATATTCCATCGCACCAATTGTTGGTTGGTATTGAATACCTAATTTAATTTCGGTATCTTGGGTTGGCTTGGCTGATGTCAGATTTAGAGCACCTGCTACAGAATTTTTGCCAAACATAATTGATTGTGGGCCCTTTAACACCTCTATTCGTTCAAGATCTAAAAAAGGCATTCGTAATAATTGTTGTCTGCCATAGTGAATACCATCTATGTATTGACCAACGGATTGTTCAAAACCTTGATTATTGCCTGTCCCTATACCGCGTATAAATAATTGTGTACTGATACCTGTTTCCGTCATGTGTAAGTTTGGAACGGAATATTGTAAATCATCAATTTTTTCTATACTTTTCTCTTGAATGTCCGCTGATGTTAAAACATTCATTGATATTGGAGTATCTTGAGCGTTTTCTGATCTTTTCTGTGCGGTGACTTCAATAACTTCTAATGTCGATTGCTCATCAGCAACAGCGGCACTGATTGCTAAAGCACATGCACTTAGGGTAAATAAACGTTTTGAGGCAAGTCCTTTCATGTTAATACACTCTCTTATTATAATTATTAATGATTGTAATCACTAACAATATAAACATAGGTTATAATGAAGATAAGGTTAATAACGGTCAATTTAGGGTGAAAAACGGACAATTTGGTGGTTTACTATTAACAAATATACTTATATTGAGCCTTAAAATGTCACAAACTAACAACATTGCTTTAGATTTTTCAGGTCAAGTTTTTGCTCATAAACTCAACTTTATCAGCAGTATATTGGTTAAGCATAATATTGAACTTTCGTGTTTATTAGCGAATACATCCATTGACACAGAGCAACTAGGTCATTGTGGTTACAAAATCCATAAAGATCAGGTTATTCAATTTTATCAAAACGTTTTACAATTAAATATTCCAAACATCAGTGTCATGCTAGGTGCCGCGATTAAACCAAAGCATTATGGACTATACGGCTGTACCTTATTATGTTGTAAAAATTTACGGCAAAGCTTGGCCTTTGCTATCAGGTATCACCATTTAGTCACTAAAACGGTCAATATGAGTTTACATGATCATTCCTCTGGCAAGTTATGTTTTAGGTTTGAAGATCTACTGCAAGACACTAAGGTGGCGCAATTCAATATTGAACTGCAGTGTGTAATCGTTTTATCGTTAGTTCGTCATTGTTTAAATGATCATAGTTTTACGTTTGAGCACTTAAACTTAAGCTGTAATGAAGGTAACAACGCTGAGTTATTACAAGATTTTTTCGGTTGCCCAATCACATATCAACAACAGCACAATGAGTTTTTATTTAATCACACGCAATGGAATCTAAAGACAGCACAAAGCAACCCTATAGCCATGCCGCTATTATTGAGCCAATGTGATAATTTATTAACAACGATTTCATCAAGAAATGAGTTTCTAAAAACCATAACACACTGGATAAGAAATAATATGCACACTGAGTTAAGCACTGAACATTTGGCAAATGAGTTATGCATGACACCTCGTACTTTGCGTAGAAAGTTATCAGAGCAGGGCACTAGCTTTTCAAGCATGGTTAAAGATCTTCGCTGTATATCGGCGAAAAAACTGCTGGTTGAGACTGATTTAACTATAGAGAATATAGGGTGTTCGTTAGGTTTTAATGATGTGTCTAATTTTAGAGCTGCCTTTAAAAAATGGACAGGAGAAACCCCATCCACTATGAGACAGACGAATTAATCTATAGATTTTGGATCATAAGCCTTATTAGCTGTTAACAGCTGGTTAGTTCACCCCGTAAATTTTGCTGCATTTGTCGACAAATTTCATCGTATGTTAATGCTTTACTTAATAAGTAATGAAGTTTTGTTAATGTTGCTTCCAGTGTCATGTCTTGGCCGCTAATTACTCCCGCTTCATTCAGCGCATTGCCGGTAGCGTAACCAGACATATTTACCGTTCCCTTAATACATTGGCTGCAATTAACAACAACAATACTTTTTGATCTGGCTTCTTTTAGGCAGGCAAGCAGGGCTTCATCTTGTGGTGCATTACCCACACCATAACTTCGCAAAATTAGGGCTTTGACTGGTTGCCTAATAGTATTTTTTATCACTTCACTACTGATGCCAGGGTAAAGGTGAACAACACCAACCGGTTGAGGGGTAATATTGGCAAGTAATAATGGCTCAACAACTTTTTCACTATGCTGTAATTTACCAGCAACCAATTGAATATTAATACCAGCTTCAAGTAATACAGGCATATTGGGTGAGTCAAAGGCATTAAAACCGTCAGCATAAGCTTTGATGCAGCGGTTTCCTCGGTAAAGCTTATTGTTGAAAAATAAACTGACTTCATTAATAGGGTAAGTGGCAGCAATATATAGTGCATTTAGCACATTTTCCTGACCATCAGATCTAAGTTGGCTTAACGGTATTTGTGAGCCAGTAACAATAATTGGTTTATTTAAATTTTCACACATAAAAGACAAGGCTGAACTAGTGTAAGCCATAGTATCAGTGCCGTGTAAAACTACGAAGCCGTCATAGTCTTGATAATTTGCTTTAATATCATTGGCTATGCGTTGCCAATCACTTGGCGTCATGTTGGACGAATCGATTAAAGGATTATATTCACTGATTGTAAAATCGGGCATTTCACTGCGATGAAATTCAGGTAATGCCCGAATAGACTCAGTTAAATGACCTTTAGCAGGCACAAAGCCCTGAGTGCTTTGCATCATGCCTATTGTACCGCCCGTATAGGCAACATAAATTCTTTTTTTCATAGGTTTCATCAATTCTTTAAAGCGAGTTTAGTAACAATATAAAAGCAACTTGATAGGCTATATTTGAAAAGCGTCAATAGCCAACTTACATGCAATATCAATTATCTATAAAAGATATTTGAAGTATATCCTAGGAATAGAGGGATTGACTATGAACAGTCATTTGATTGTTTAATAACAGTGTTACTTTTGCTTGCCATCAAGCTATTTGATTAGCAGGTCAACTGCATAATATAAAAAAGCAGTAATTTAAATTACTGCTTTTATAGATCACGTTCTAATATCGTAGCGCTAATAGGCGCGAATTGATGTCTTGGTTAGTTAACGTTACAGGCCATACAAAACATATAACGCCCTTGAGGATCGTTAAACTGATTCATTTGCTTGATTTCGTTGCTCATTAACATCATCATTTGCGAAAAAGGGCCATGCTTTGACGCGTCAACAGCAAGAATATCTTGCTTAATATCGTTGCTAAATAAGGCCAACAACTGGCTCGATTGTCCTAATAACTGCTGAATGAGTTTATTGCTCGGTGACTGCTCTTTTTCAATAACCAGAGTGTCGAATTGCTCAAGGTTTGCCAGCTTAGCAGCAGCGGCAACAGCATCATCTAAGTTACCAAGCTCATCAACTAAACCAAGCTCTTTGGCTTTTTTACCAGACCAAACTCGACCCTGTGCGACAACATCAACCTGCTCAGTAGTCATATCGCGGTTATCGGCAACTAATTGCAAAAAGTCATTGTAGCCTCGGTTAATTGTCGCTTGAAATAAACTGGCCATACCTGGTGTCAGAGGACGTGTTACGTCAAATCCAGCAATATCAGTAGTGCCTACACCATCAGTATATATACCCACTTTACTCAGTGTGTCTTCAAATGTCATGATCATACCGTAAATGCCAATAGATCCTGTAATGGTTGCAGGGGAAGCGAAAATTTTGTCAGCAGGTGCCGAAATCCAATAGCCACCTGAAGCAGCATAAGTTCCCATTGAAGCAATAACTGGTTTACCTGCAGCTTTTAATAACTCAACTTCTTGACGAATAATTTCAGAGGCGTATGCACTTCCACCAGGACTATCAACACGCAGAACAACAGCTTTTACGTTGTTATTATAACGTGCCTTTTGTAGTAACTTGGCGGTACTATCACCACCAATGGTGCCTGGTTCTTGGTTACCATCTAAGATAGTGCCTTTAGCAACAATTACCGCAACCTTTTCTTTTACAGCAGGTTCAGCAAAGTCCTTATCTAGGCTAAGCGAGGTTGCCGCTATATAGTCTTTGTAGCCTATTTGACTAAAGCTATCACCTTTTTTATTTTTACCCACTAAATCAATTAATTCAGTACGTATCTGCTCACGAGATTTAAGTTGATCAACCCATTTATTTTCAAGCGCATAGGTGGCAAAACTACCTTCTGCACTGTTAAGTTTTGTGATTAGAGAATCAATATTTTCATCAAAGTTATCAAGGGAAAAATCACGTCGCTGGGCAACATCAGACTTATACTGCGACCACAAATCTGACAACCAAAGTTTGTTAGCTTCTTGAGCAGCATCAGACATATCATCACGCATGTAAGGTTCAACAGCCGATTTAAAAGTGCCAACCCTAAAAATGTGTTGATTAATAGCAAGTTTTTCTAGAGCTGATTTAAAGTACATTCTATAGCGGCCATAGCCTTCAAGAAGCATAAAACCCTTAGGGTTCATCCAAATATCATTTGCGGTACTTGCGAGGTAATATTGATCTTGAGAATATTGATCTGCAATTGCAATAACTTGTTTGCCTGAAGATTTAAAATCTTCGATGGCAAAAGCAACCTGTTGAAGCTTAGATAAACCTGCACCTCTTAAGCCTTGGAGTTGAAGGACTAATATTGATACACGATCATCATTTTTGGCTTTTTCGATAACATCAATAATATCACTGAATAGAATTTCAGGGCTTTCTTCTTGTTGACCAGTAGCTTCAATTAAAAAAGCTTCCATAGGATCAACATTACGTTTTTGCTCGACAATATCACCGACAAGGTTTAACACTAAAGCTGTCTTTTTTGGTACTTCAATAGCCTCATCACCTGATGATAACAGGGCAATAAAAGTAAAAAACAGAATAAAAAATAATATATTTAACATCACTAAACGAGTGACATTAAATACTTTCCATACTGAACTAAAAAAACGTTTGGTAATACTTGGATTATCATTCATAAAAGGTTTATTCACTAATTGTTATAATATTCATCTAGCTTACCCTAACCGAGTTAATAATTTAACTGCTGTTAACATTAGTTTGTAACTATTTATGGCTGTAGTGATGAATTAACCGAATTTAACTCGTCTAAAATAATAAAACCATTGCAAACGAAATAACTTAGTTAGATTGCTGTTCTTATAAGTAGTCACTATTATTCATCATCGAAAGAATTAATTTATGTCAACCTATCAAGATTATTACCGTTACCTATTGCTGCGTTTAAAAAAATTTGACGGTTTTCCTGCCTTGTTAATTAGACTCTACCTTGCGCCAGTATTTATTATGGCCGGTTTTAGCAAAACACAATTATTGAATAACGAAGTATCAGGTTTACAATCTTTTATGGCCGACCCTAATGTTATTGCTTGGTTTGGTAACAGTGAATGGGGACTTGGTCTTCCTTTTCCAGCAATACTTGCCAATTTGGTAATTGTGATAGAACTCTTTGGTGGTTGGTTATTGATTGTTGGGTTAATGACACGTTTAATCACAATTCCATTGATGTTTACCATGTTAGTTGCTGCCTCAACGGTGCACCTTGACAATGGCTGGTTCGCTATTACTCCCACAAACAGTGATATTAGCCCTGCAAAAGTAATGGCTTGGCTAGGAGTTTCTGCTGCTCAAAGCAGTCTAGATAATAGTGATAAAGCGGCGGTTAAATTAGAAGACATGCGTGATATCTTAGCTAAGCATGGCAACACAGATTGGTTATACGAACAGGGCAACATTGTTGTGCTTAACAACGGAATTGAGTTTGCTGCAACCTATTTTATTATGTTGCTCGCCTTATTTTTTATTGGCGCAGGGAAATACACTAGCATTGATTATTTAATTTACAGACGTTATCTCAAAAATACCAATGAATAAGCAGTTATTGAGTTTTTTAAATACACTAGAATTAGGTGAGCAACTAATTGTTTATAATTAGTAAAGATGGCTTTTCCCTTTTTGCTGTTTAAAGAATATGTTTTTTCCATAATCACCAAAAAACCATAAAAATAGTTATTTACTCATTTTTAAACATTATATAAATATCATTGCAATGTCTTACTATGCTTTATTGCTTTTAAGTTTTGGCAGTAAATGGCCAAAATGATACAGGCTCAACCCTAATAAAACCGCTGTCGCGCCCAAAATTAATTTATCAGTAACTTGTTCGTCATTTAACCAAGCGCCAAGTACTAGGGCTATGATAGGGGTGACGAGTGTAACCAAGGTAACGTTACTTGCCGACATTTTCTGCAAAACAGTAAAGTAAGCGTAAAAACCAAGTAAAGAGCCAAATACCCCCAAATAAAGGGTTGCCCACAATGATCTTGCTTGCCAAGTTGCAACGGGCAGAGTGCCATCGAGTAATAGCCAACTGAATAAAAACATCGGGGTTGCAATGCTTAATGCACCGACTGTTGTTGCTAAAGGGTGAATGGCAATACTGACACTCTTTACGAGAACACCGCTTAAGCTAAAAAAGAAAACGGCTAAAAAAATAAAAACCACACCATACCAACCGTCTTGAGACAGGCTGAAATTATCTGAACATACAATAGTTAATCCCATGATTGAAATTATCATTGATAGCTTTCTTACTCCTGTTAAGCTTGGCTCGTCTAATATTTTTTTAGCAAGCAAAGCTGAGATAACTGGGGATAGTCCAAAAACTAATGAAATGATACCTGATGACATATATTGGGCAGCCATGTAGGAGCATAACATACCGCCAAATATGCCTAGTGCTGAAAAGCTATATAATGTTAGTGCTTGCCGATGCCATGGGGTATTAATTTTTCGTATTTTTATAATGATAAAACCCAATACCAAAGCAAGTAACATTCTTAACAAAACGGCCAGGCTAGGGTGCATTGACTCACTGCTCCAAACAATGCCTAGTGGAGTCGTTGACCATATTATCATAACGGCTATGTATGCTAAGTAAACAGGCATTGTATTCTCTTATCAATCGTTGAGTTTAAAGTTTTTTTAAACAGTAATGCGTAAGTTAGATGTTGTTGGGTTTTTTAGTGTGTCGTTGTCTTTGTGAAAATTCGTCGTAATAGCTAGAGTCATTAAAAATTATTTTGCAATGTTGTCTTGGCTAGCGTAATTTAGCAAAGGTAACATTTGAGTTGATATAAAATGATAAACCTTAATTTCGTAACCTTTATGTTGACTATTTTTATATTTGAAGTCAACGATTTACCTCACTATTATAAATTACATAAAAAGTATACTCGTACTGTAAGATGAACAGTTAGATATAAAAAATACAACACCAAATCACTTTAAAGATGACCCCTGATCAGAGATAACTTATGAATGCTATTGATTTACTTCTTACAAGACAATCTACACCACTTCTCAAAGAGCCTATGCCTTCACCGACAGATTTAGATACTATACTTGCTGCTGGCATGCGGGTTCCCGACCACGCCGGATTAAAACCATGGCATTTTCATGTTATTGCCGAAGGGGGGCTGGAACGTTTAAGCGATATATATGTAGAGGCGACTGAACAAGCGCTAGCAGTGTTGCTATCAGAAAATAAAATAACTGATCAAGAGGCTAATGAGAAAATAGCTAAAGTTGCTAAAATGGCTTTTCGTGCTCCAATGATTATTGTGATATCAACCCAATACGTTGATCATAATAAAGTTCCTAAACAAGAGCAGTTAGTTGCTGCTGGATGTGCAGCTCAAGCAATGCAAATGGCGGCCTATGCCCTTGGATTTGGTGCCATGTGGCGAACAGGTGATTTGGCTTATGATAGCACTGTAAAGAAAGGTTTAGGTTTAGAGCAGGGTAATGAGATTGCTGGTTTTCTTTATGTTGGCACGCCAACAAAAACATCTGTATTAAAACCGGCTAAAGACTTCACAGATAAAGTCACTTATTGGCGCTAACTGATGACGAGTAAACTCAGTAAATAATAGTTATAATAAAGGTTATGAGTTCACTAAGAGCCGTTTGTTTAAATAGAAAAGTGGCTCTTATTTACCAGCATAATTTTATATTTTTTTAACGCGTTGCTAAGAAAATTACAGGTATTTTTAAGATGATTTATGCAATTTTATAGGAAGAAGAAGACACTGATCATTTTGAGCAGTGTTTTTATAAAATTACAGTCTATAACTTAAGCTTGCCTCTTAAAATTACGAAAAGACAATCCGATTAGGGCTAAAGCAAAAGCAGTCAATGTAGTTGGCTCAGGTATATCTACTGACTCGTACCTAAAAGTAGCGCCAAGCCAAGATCCATTAGAATTTAAATCAGTGGAGTTTGCGAAGCTGAAAGATGAGGTTGCTGCGTACCTGTCTTCAACAATATTAATATTTGTATCAATAGTACAATCACCTCCTTGACCTGTATTGCAAGAACTGGCTAGATCATTTATGTGAGAGCCAATCACATATAATTGATTAGGGTTAATGGTAAAAGTGGTAATATCATTAAATCTAAAATAACCATCAAGCTCCCCAGATGTTCCAGAACTAACCGTTGTAGAAATGAGTAGGTTACCAAATTCATCCCAAATTCCTATTTCAGCATCGCTCGCTAAACCGTCTAATCCCGAATCATAAACGCCTAAGGATGTAATATTTAAGCTTGAGTTTGCTGTAAAAGCAAATCCCAATGTCCAAGAACCCCCACCATATTCCGAGCCTGGAGTGGTTACATTATGTATTAATCCCGCATTAGCTAATCCACTTAACATTATAGCAAAGCTTGCAACTAAGCCTTTTATAAAGGTTTTATTCATTTGATTTTTCCTTTTAATATCTATCCGTCAAGCTTGGGAGAGATTTGGTCAAGTTAAAAATATATAGTTTACTAGTAGTCTGCACAAAGCACGCCAAACTTAAAAACCTTTAATAAACAGGTTTTTAAATGATATCTTCGGGATAAGTCTGTATCTTTGTAAAATAATTTGACACCCAAATAGATTATTAATTAGTCTTGATTGATGTTTGCTTTGTTACGATGAACTTCATTAATATTGACTTTAACAAGTCTAAATGAAAGTAAATTGTCGTTGGTTTAAAGTGTTCTGGTTAAGCCCGAACATATAGCAGGTGTCGATGGTCTATGTTCGTGTTTGCTTTAAAATTTTGGCTAATACTACGGCCAGTTTCATAGTAAAGATCTACTATCAAATATGAGTAAACAATAAATTAAAAAGGCGACCCTAGGTCGCCTTTTTAATTAGATTAAACGCTAAAAGATTAAAATGCAGCGTTATTTGGTGTTCTTGGGAATGGAATCACATCACGCACGTTTTGCATACCCGTTGCATAAGCAACTAAACGTTCAAAGCCAAGACCGAAACCTGAATGAGGCACAGTACCATAACGACGTAAGTCTCTATACCAACTATAATCGGCTACATCTAAGCCCATTTCTTCCAAGCGACTATCAAGCACATCTAGACGTTCTTCACGTTGGCTACCACCAATGATTTCACCAATGCCTGGCGCTAAAATATCCATTGCTGCCACTGTCTTGCCGTCATCGTTTAAACGCATATAGAAGGATTTAATGTCTTTAGGGTAGTTTTGTAAAACTACCGGTCCGTTAAAATGCTCTTCCGCTAAGTAACGTTCATGCTCAGAATTTAAATCTACCCCCCATGAAACTGGGTTTTCAAACTTTTTATCACAGTTTTCTAAAATAGTAATTGCATCGGTGTAATCTAATCGCACAAACTCACTATTAATAACTGAATCTAAACGCTCAAGCACGGTTTTATCAACACGTTGTTGGAAAAAAGCCATATCATCAGCGCGTTCTTCAAGTACCGCTTTAAATACATATTTAAGCATCTCTTCAGCTAAATCTGCAGCATCTGATAAATCCGCAAAAGCAATTTCTGGCTCAACCATCCAGAACTCAGCTAAATGACGGGTAGTGTTAGAGTTTTCTGCTCTAAATGTTGGTCCAAATGTATATACTTTTGATAAAGCGTTACAGTAAGTCTCGACATTTAACTGACCAGATACGGTTAAGAAAGTTTCTTTACCAAAGAAGTCTTGGTTATAGTCGACTTTACCTTCATCATTACGAGGTAAGTTTTCCATATCAAGGGTACTAACACGGAACATCTCACCGGCGCCTTCACAGTCACTGCCTGTGATGAGTGGGGTACTAATCCAGAAGTACCCTTTGCTGTGTAAAAAACGATGTACTGCTTGCGCCAAACAGTTTCTTACGCGGGTAACTGCACCACCAATATTGGTGCGAGCTCGTAAATGCGCTTGTTCGCGCAAAAATTCAATACTATGACGTTTCGCAGCCATTGGGTAAGTGTCTGGATCTTCAACAAACCCTAGGACTTCAACAGCTGTGGCTTGAATTTCAAAAGCTTGCCCTTTGCCTGGAGATTCAACTAATATACCTGTAACTTTAACTGAACAACCCGTTGTTAGTTTAAGAATATCGCTCTCATAATTATCGAGTTCATTAGGTACTATGGCTTGAATAGCATCAAAACATGAGCCGTCATGTAACGCTAAAAATGAAATACCTGCTTTTGAATCGCGACGAGTTCTAATCCAGCCGTGAACTGTAATGCTTTCATTAACAGGATACTTACCTGATAACACATCAGTAATTGCTATAACTGACATCTAATGACCTCTTATTCTAATATCAATGGGTGAAATGCTTTAATAACTAGCAAAAATGGCAAACTCAATATTACCTTAATCTTTAAAGCTAGGAGGGTACGCACTAGTTATTATGCTTAAAATGGGGTGATATGTTACCGTGACAAAGCACAATTGCAATGCTTAATTGCATTTGTGCTACACAAATAGTGTTTTATAGTTATTAAAAGTGATTGCGAGGCAATTTTAAAGGCTAACTAATTAAACGATGTTAAAAATTAAACCAACAGAATCCAATAAAAGGCATCTTCGGCATGATCGCTGGTTTTATTGTCAATTAATGTTGGCCATAGTGAGTTGGTTGGTCTTTTTAATCGCATTAATTATCTCTTATTATGCGGCACCAGAAAAGGACTACGGTGTGTTGCGATATTACGATGTTACTATTCGGCAATTTTGGTTGACCCCTTTAACAGGGTACTTATATATATTGTTATGGCTTAGCGCGTTTTTATCTTATTTGACTCTTATTATTAAAAAGTATCGAAGCAGACGTCAACACGATAATAAATACTTCAGTCTTAAATTTTTATTGGCTATCAACATATTATGGTTGGCCTATATATTAAGTTATACAGCGCATTCTTCGCTAAATTAAATTAATTTAACTAAAGGGTAATTCAATTACTGCAAAGTCGCGAATTGCTCATGGTATTAATTGAAACATTCATCCTCTGCTAACACACAGCTAATGGCATTAACTAAACTTAATAATTGTTCGGTATTTATGATTAGGGGTGGAATGATATAAATCAACGTACCAAATGGTCTGATCCATACTCCTAAGTCTACAAAGCGTTTTTGGATATGCGCCACATTAACCGATTGTTTGCACTCAACAGCGCCAATGGTTCCAAGCACCCGAACATCTAGCACTCTTGCTAACTTTTTTAATGGCAATAATGTTTTTTGCAGGCTGGCTTCAATCGATTTAACTTGTTGTTGCCAATCACTTTCCAACAACAAATCAATACTTGCATTAGCTGCTGCACACGCAAGCGCATTACCCATAAAGGTTGGACCATGCATAAAACAACCCGCTTCACCTTCGCTTATGGTTTGAGCTAACTTTTTAGTACACAATGTGGCAGCTAATGATAAATAGCCCCCTGTTAGGGTTTTACCCAAGCACATAATATCTGGGGCAATATCGGCCCATTCACAAGCAAATAATTTGCCTGTTCTACCAAAACCAGTAGCAATTTCATCCACAATTAACAGCACATTATATTGGTCGCAAAGTGCGCGGCATGCTTTTAAATACTCTGGATGATAAAATCTCATGCCACCTGTGCCTTGCACAATTGGTTCAATAATAAAAGCCGCTAGTTCATGGTGGTGTGCCGCAAAAAGTAAGGTTAGCTGTGCAACATCATCTTCACACCACGCTTCAGAAAATTTCACAGAAGGAGCAGGCGCAAAGTAATGTTTCATTAATACTTGCTCAAAAATTTGATGCATTCCAGTAACGGGATCGCACACAGACATAGCAGCAAAGGTATCACCGTGATAACCGTTGTTAACAGTCAGTAGCTTGGTTTTAGTCAGTGGTTTTTTATCACACTGAGCCTTGGCGTGCTGGTATTGCAACGCCATTTTAATAGCCACTTCGACACTAACAGATCCTGAGTCAGACAAAAAAACTTTTTCTAACCCTTTTGGTGTGAGGTTAATGAGTTTTTCACACAACTCTATGGCACTTTGATGTGTTAAGCCGCCGAACATGACATGAGACATTTTAGCGAGTTGAGTTTGAATAGCCTCATTAATTCTCGGATGATTATAGCCATGCAAGACCGACCACCAAGAAGACATTCCGTCAACAAGTTGCTCGCCGTTAGCTAGATTAATGTGCACACCATTAGCGCTTTCAACTAGATAACTAGGTAAGGGGTCAGACATTGAAGTATAAGGGTGCCAGACATTGTTTTTATCAAACTCAAGGAGTGATTGTTGTTGGTCTGCTGTTAGGTTTGTACTTTTTTTATTCATTTGTTAACTAAATTTCTCATTAATCGTTGACATCATCTATAGTCTGGCTAGACTACTCGGAATGTCCATTAGATGCAATTGAGTTCCATGTCAGATATAAATATTCCTCAAGTCGAATCAAATTCGTCAGTATTACCTGTTATGCCGCTAGCACAACTTTCAAACAGTCAAGTTCGTCATAATTGGAACTTAAAAGAAGTTAATGCTTTATTTGCTATGCCATTTAATGATTTGATGTTTAAAGCGCAAACAGTGCACCGTGAAAATTTTAATCCAAATGAAGTGCAGGTGAGTACTTTACTTTCAATCAAAACCGGCGCTTGCCCTGAAGATTGCAAGTATTGTTCACAAAGTGCTCGTAACAAAACAGACTTAGAAAAAGAAAGTTTATTAGCGGTCGAAAAAGTGCTGGAAGCAGCCAAAAAAGCTAAGGAAATGGGATCAACTCGTTTTTGTATGGGCGCAGCTTGGCGAAACCCAAAAGAGCGAGACATGCCTTATGTGCTCGATATGGTCAAGAATGTTAAAGCACTAGGTTTGGAAACTTGTATGACATTAGGTATGTTATCGGGTGATCAAGCTGACAGATTAAATGATGCAGGTTTAGATTATTATAATCACAATTTAGACACCTCACCTGAACATTACAATCAAATTATCACCACAAGAACTTACCAAGACCGACTTGATACACTAGATAATGTTCGTAGTGCGGGTATGAAAGTATGCAGTGGCGGTATTGTTGGCTTAGGTGAAAAAGCAGTTGATCGTGCTTCACTGTTAATACAACTTGCTAATTTAAGTCCTCAGCCGGAAAGTGTGCCAATCAACATGTTAGTGAAGGTTGAAGGGACACCACTTGCAGATGTTGATGACCTAGAAAGTTTTGATTTCATCCGCTGTATTGCAGTGGCCCGAATTATGATGCCAAAAAGTCATGTAAGACTTTCAGCGGGAAGAACAGCGATGAATGAGCAAATGCAAGCGATGTGCTTCCTTGCAGGGGCTAATTCAATTTTTTACGGCTGTAAATTATTAACAACAGAAAACCCTGAAACTAATCAAGATGTTGCTTTATTTGAAAAGCTTGGTATCAACACTGAAACGGTTGACGCTGACACCGAAGCTGCAGACAAAATAGTCAAAACAGCCATTGTCGATCAGCAACACAGTGATTTATTTTATAACGCTTCGGTGTAAACAGAACGAAGTTGACTCTGTGTAAACCAATTTATCATCTTAATCGTATCGGTCATTAGCACGTTACCATTTGAAACTAATGACCCTACAGACAACGTAATTTCTATGAGTTTTGATTTTCTACAAGATGATTTAGCCAAACAAAAAGCTAAGTCACGCTATCGACATTTAACCTGTAACGAAACAAGCGGACAGCACAAAACCATAACAGTGGATGATGAATCTTATATTAATTTTTCATCAAATGATTACCTTGGCCTAAACAATCACCCTAAAATAACGCAAGCACTTCAAGATGGCATAGACAAATTTGGTCTTTGCGCAAGCAGCTCTAGCCTAGTTACTGGTTACCATTATGCTCATCAAGCACTTGAAAATCAGGTGTGTGAGTGGCTCAATAAAAGCAAATGTTTATTGTTTTCCAGTGGTTTTACTGCCAATTTAGCACTTTTTGAAGCCTTAGGTAAAAATGATCAAAGTGGTTTCTATCTCGACAAACTCAGCCACGCCTCAATGATAGATGGTGCTTTTAATACTCAAGCCAAGGTAAAACGTTTTCAGCACAATAACATCGATCATTTAAACACGTTATTAAATACCAAAAATGCTCCAGCCAACAAGCTTATTGCTTCAGAGGGGATTTTTAGTATGGATGGTTGTTCAGCAAAAGTCAGTGAATTGGCGACTGTAGCCAAAAACAATAATGCTTGGCTTTATTTAGATGATGCCCATAGTATTGGGGTCATTGGCAATGAAGGTCAGGGTAGTAATAGTATCGCAAACATTGATATTACCATGGCAACCATGGGCAAAGCATTTGCTACCGGTGGTGCATTATTGGCCTGTAGTAAACAATTACACGAATACTTAGTCAATTTTTCTCGGCATTACATCTATTCAACCGCTATTTCTCCAGCCATGGCCTGGGCTTCCAAAACCAGTATTGAATTAATTAAAACAGAACAGTGGCGTCGCGACAAAATAATTGAGTTAAGTGCATTATTTACAGAATCACTAGACAATCATATTGAAGTGATAACCACGCACTCATCGATTCATGCGATTGTTATTGGTGATGAACAAAAAACAATTCAAGTGAGTGAAACACTCAAAAGACAAGGGTTTTGGGTAACACCCATCAGGCCGCCCACGGTTGCAGTTAATAGTTCAAGGTTACGCGTTACTATCTGCGCTGATCATAGTGTTATTGATATCAATAACTTATCAGAAAGTATAAACAAGGCACTTGCTTAATGGCTCAGCACAATAATAACCTTACAAATCGTTCGAATATTGCCAGAAGTTTTGGCTCTGCAAGCCAGTCTTACGATGTGTCGGCAAGGTTGCAGCGGTTTGCAGGTAAACACCTTATGCCATGGTTGCCGAATCGTCATGACATTATCGGCCTAGATTTGGGTTCAGGAACTGGTTTTTTCACCGATTTATTAGCCAGTCAATACCAACAAATTATTGGTTTAGATATTTCTCATGAAATGCTTAATTTTGCCAAGTCACAACGTAATGAAAACATTTTATGGGTTGAGGCTGACGCGCATAACATACCCTTGCAAGATGAAAGTATAGATTTTATTTATTCTAACTTAGTTATTCAGTGGTTTGATCCATTGGATGATGCAATAAATGAGATGCTTAGGGTGTTGAAACCAGGTGGTTTAATTATTTTTAGTACCCTAGTTGATGGCACATTGCATGAGCTTAAATCATCTTGGCAGCAAGTAGATAATGATCAACATGTGATTAATTTCAAAAAAACTAATGAACTGACAAGCTTATTTGATAAGAAGTCGGCCAAACTGCTTGAACACAAATGCCAAGACATTATTTTAGAGTACGAAAATGTTTATCACCTGGCACGTGAGTTAAAAGGTTTAGGGGCTAATCATCTTGCAAATAAAAAAAGTAAAGGCCTTGCAGGTAAAGATAAATGGTTAAAAATGTCTGAACATTATAAAAGTTTTGTTAAAAGTAAAGATATTCACCCAGCAACCTATAAGTTGTTTTCAGGGTTAGTTGTGAAGCTCAACTACTAACCTTGAGTTTTTTTGCCTAGTCGTAAACTGAATATAATAGTTTATTTTTTGCATACATTGCCTACATCGAGTAAAACGAGATACATATTCACATGAAAAATTTCTTCATAACTGCCACAGATACCGATGCAGGTAAAACTTTTGTTAGCTGCGCATTAATTGAAGCTTTACGAAATACTCATAAAGTGGCAGCCTTCAAACCCATTGCTGCTGGTTGTGATTTAGAGGGGAGTGAACTGGTTAATGAAGATGCAAAATATTTGTTTGAGTTTGCTAATGTAGGGCAAACTATTAATGACATTAACCCGATTGCTTTTGCAGAAGCCATAGCACCACATATTGCAGCACAAAATATTAATGAAACAATCACTGTAGAAAAAATCTCAGCATATTTTAAAAATTTACGTTCGACAAACGCAGACATTAGCTTAACTGAAGGTGCTGGTGGCTGGCGTTTACCTTTGGGTAATTATGCAAAAACCAATACAGGCCTCAACTGGCAAAACCGCAAAAACGAGGGGCACAGCTTTTTATCTGATTTTGTTAAACAACAAAAACTCGAGGTGATCCTTGTGGTGAACATGAAGCTAGGTTGCTTAAATCATGCATTATTGACGTATGAATTAATTAAAGCCGATGGCCTTAATTGTGTTGCTTGGATTGCTAACAATGCTGGTACTGAGGAAATGCCTTATTTAGCAGAAAATATTTGCAGCCTAGAGCAATTAATACCTGTACCTAAAATTGCACAACTACCTTATTTCCATAGCAAAGATGAGCAGGGTAAGCATGTTAGTTTTAAAGAGCGCGTAAAACTTGCAGCTCAACAAATTGATATAAGTTGCTTGTTCGAATAAGTCACTTGTTCAATAATAAATTAACTACCAACTTAACTTTTAACTTAATTCTATTCCTTAACTTAAGCCTCAACTTTTTAGGTTTAAGTTAATAAAGCCCCCCAGCTATTAACTTTCTAACTCTCTAATACATGCCTTGGCAATAAATGCCGATCGGGTTTTGTAAGCAGCAGACTTACTAACCTTGTTATCAATTTGTGCAATCAACATTTCAGGCAAGGTAACATTAATCTTATGACTCTTACCAAGGTAGGGGGTTATATCAATAGTGACAATGGCCCAAAATGCTTGCATAAAGGTATGGGGATTATCTAATTGATAATTGTGTCGGTGTCTATCTAGTGATTTGGCATTAGGAATTTTCTCACCGTACTCGGCAAGAATACTTAAATGCGATTTAATTGCAGCAGTAACTTGTTCTATGCCTAAATCAATTGATTTTGCAGAAACTGAGCAACCAGGTAAGTCGGGAACTGATATCTTAAACTGATTTCCATCTTGTAAAAAAACCACAGCATAATTCAATGTTATCTCCTCATTTCTTTACTATTTAAATTTCATAATTGATTCAATTTAAATGATAACCCCAACAACCCTGTGTGTCAAAAAATTAACAACCCCAACAACCCTTTTCCTTAAATTAATATAACCCTGATAACTCCAATTAAACCAAAAAATATAACCCCAGCAACTCTATCTAAATTATAATGATTAACATAAAATAGTCGGTGAATATTTACTATGTATAGAAGTTAAACAAATAATGGTGTAATAATTTAAATTAATTTGTTTTTTAAGTTTTAATTAAGTACATGAGTAATATAAAAAAATAATATATATAGGGGTGTTAGGGTTATAATTACATGATAGATTTAAATTGATTACTAACAAATATTTAATTTTATTAGAGGGTTTACACATTTTATTCGTCATCAATTCTATATGCGACAGCAGTGTAGTATTTGGTATTACAGTCAAATAAATGCATCGACAGAGTAGGGCAATTCAATACAACACTGTTGTTTAGTAATTGTATGAAAGTTAAAGCAAGTACTGGGATTTAATGTGATCCATGTAAGTGTAATAACGTATTAATCGTTGCTTGAGTATATCTATTAAACATACTGTTCTGAATGTTCAGTAAATTGAGTAATCTTAAATAAATGTTCACAGTAAAGTAAAAATTATTAAAACCTTGATCCTTAAATTTTAATTATTTATAAGAGTATAACCATGAAAATTAGTAATAAATTCAATTTAGCAAAACGCTTAAAAATGTCACTTGTCATACTTTCTAGCGTGGCTACGTTAATGACCTCATCGGCATTTGCCACAGATTTAAAAGTCGGTGATGATGCTCCAGATTTTAACCTTCAAGCAACAACGGGTGATTATTACAAACTTAGTGATTACAAAGGTAAACAAGCCGTTGTACTTGCCTGGTATCCGATGGCTAATACAAGCGGTTGTACTATTGAATGTAAATCGCTAACAGAACAGGGGCATCTTATTCGTGAATTTGATGTGAGCTATGTGATGGCAAGCGTTGATCCCATTGATGCAAACCGAGATTTTGCTGAAAAAACGGGTGCTGACTTCCCAATGCTAAGTGATCCTACTAAGTCTGTTGCTAAAGATTACCAAGTATTGAACATGTTCAAAGTAGCTAGTCGTGTAACATTTTACATATCTAAAGAAGGTAAAATTATAAAAATTGACGAGGACATTACGCCTAAGTCAGCTGCTGAAGACATGGCAAAAAATTTAGCTGCACTAGGTGTAGCCAAAAAAATGTAGCCTTAAAAGCTTAACACTCTGATTATTTGTACATTTTGTCGATAAAAAAACGATATAATTAATACTTTCTCCAGTTGGTATCTAATTATATCGTTTTACTTTTTACGATTTTCTTAACATATCTGCAGTGAACACATTATTGTTAGTTGATTAAATGACTTATATCAACTGGCGCCTCATTTAACTTTTCAAGTAACCTTATGTCATATAGAACTTCGGCCACTTCCGGGCCAAAGTTTTGTGGGTAGGCTAAACCCAGTGTAAAATTATGTTTATTGAGTATGCCATAGCGATTATTACTTCTTGTTATAAGTTCCCATGTTCGTTGATGATATTGTTGCCACTCATCTCCGTCAGGCTCTCTGTGCTCAGGTGATGACTCTTCTGTATTTACTTTAACGATGCGGGTCACTGTTAATTTATTATTTTCAACAGCCCATTTACCGTAAGCTTGATAAAGTTCACCTGCTGAAATTATTCCATCGCCATTATCATCATTAGTGGCAAAAGTATCTGCATCACCATTTTCCTTTAATTCAAACCACAAGTGGCTTAAGGTATTTTCTCTGCTCTTAAAGGTTGATTCGTAAATACCTGCTATTTCTGTAAGATTCCAATTGATATTATTTTCAGCAATTCCGCCCAATGTTGTTATATCATCAGTGTCGCTTGCGGCTAAATTAAAGCCAGTAGGCCCAACACTTGTACCATCGTGAAATAGTGAGATAGTCGCAGTTTCTATGACATCGTCGCTAATTTCGGTTGAAATAACCACAGAGTTATCTGTTTGTAACCAGGTAAATGTTTTACCAGAATACAGGGTGGTACCGATACCATTTTCTGCAAAACTGTATTTATCTGCAGATATTTTTAACAAACCTTTTTCATCATTTATTTGTATTGCTTTTATTGGTAAGTAAGCCACTTTACCGGCTAAATCAGTGATGTTTTGTCGTGCGCTATTCCTGTATGATGTGTGGCCATTGATAAATGTATACTCGCCACTGGGATCATCAATACCAAGCCTTTCTATAGTATCAGAGTCATATATCTTAGTGACTGTGCGGTTATGAACAAACTCAACAAGACCACTATTTTCATTTACTATGGTTATAACAAAACTCGTTGGTATTTCTTGAAAATCCACCACCTCTATGCCATCTGGGGTTAATAATTCTTCAGAGTTACTCTCTATAACAGGGCTGATATAACTTCCCTGAATAATATTACCTTCAACTTGCCAGGTAAAAACGTTACCTGCATAGGAGCCTTCATTATTATTATAGAATTGCCAAATGGGAACACTATAATTGGGGACTCCTATGGGCAACCAATGCAGAGACTCTGGCATTGAAAACGATGGTGTTCTTATAATATTGGGATCATTTAACGTTGCATTATAAGCACTATTATAAAGTTGAGTATTGGCTGATAAAGTTTTTGCATAAGCTAACGCGACTGGTATATCTTCAATTAAATCTAAGGTACTTGTCATACCATTAGGTAAGCCAACAGACAATTCACCAGAGTAATCAATGGTGAGTTTTATCGCATTGGCAATTGTCATTACTTGGTTAAAATCGATCTTAGCACTAAGTTCAGCTAATACCTCAGATCGGTCAATAATTTGGCCATCATTTTCTTGCATCATCAAGCCAAATTTTGCGCT
Organism: Colwellia sp.; assembly: GCA_042091395.1. Lineage (GTDB taxonomy): Bacteria > Pseudomonadota > Gammaproteobacteria > Enterobacterales > Alteromonadaceae > Colwellia. The sequence continues at coordinate 983 of JBELHN010000025.1, read as the reverse complement.
AGTGACATGAGTTACATTAACATCAAAATTTTTGTTGGCATTAAGCACTCCTTCATTTCCTGCTTGCGCGAGTAAATCTTTTGCACTCCCTAGGATTGAAACAAGTCCGGCGTTAGCTTGATCTTCAATGCCAACACCTGTAATTGTAATCATACTGTCGGTTTCATCGTCATCTATTTTTATGGCAGTACTATAGTAGCCATTTTCGTCAGCGTTTAGTTGTATTTGCCTGTCGCCTATAGCAACGTTGACAATACTGTTTTTAATCACGGAATCTGTAATTAAACCTTCGATGGTTAGTGGTTCAAATAATTGCATAGCTTTTAGCTCGATAGTGGCTAAAGCACTATCACCGTCGCTATCTGTTACCATCAATGTGATATTGGCGCTCACATCTTCAACTAGGGGAGGTATTGCAAGTGTCGCTGAATCATCATCAGTCATTAATGACTCTGCCGGCAAATTAGTTATCGTCCAGACATAACTATCAATATAACTCCCACTAGAAATGACACTATCAATTGCAATATCTTGTTTTTCATAACCACTAATATTATTACTCAAACTCACCAAGGGTTTATCATTAAACACCGTCACGGTTGAAGAGGCTGAGGCTGTATAACCTGTGTTGTCTGTTACTTTTACTGTTACAGCTAAAATAATATCTTCACCTTCACTAAATGGCGCTATAAAGTCTATCGTATTGGATAATCCACCTGACAACACTAAATCATCGTGAGGTGTTATTGTCCATTCATAAGCAAGTGTTTCTTCATCGAGGTCTGTGGTGGTTTCTGCCTGCAAGGTTACTAAACCCCCTTCAATAATGGTTAAGTCAACCAAATTGACACCTATTGTTTCATCAATGGGTGTTTCATCAACGGGTGTTTCATCAACCGGTGTTTCATCAACGGGTGTTTCATCAATAGGTGTTTCATCAATGGGTGTTTCATCAATGGGTGTTTCATCAATGGGTGTTTCAT
>JBELHN010000024.1:19678-62526 GCA_042091395.1 Colwellia sp. | reverse complement strand
AGTAACTGAGCAGCTAGATCAGTTATTAGCGTATAAAAAAACCATAAACTTAATACATTAAATTTATGGTTTTATACATCTTCATTTGATTGATGTATGTACTTATTCAGGAGATAACAAGATAATTCAAGTTATTTAGTATAACCGCGAGGCATAGCTGAGTCATTTGTGTAACGCTCTCGAAGAAAATCTTGTCTAGATTTCAGTAACATAGGCTTTCCTTTGATCCACATAGCATCTACTTTAGTGCTTATTTCAAAAGGATCGCTACTCCACAGCACCAAATCAGCAGATTTACCAACTGCAATACGACCAGTGTTTAAATGAAATACGTCAGCTACATTAGCAGTAATTGCCGCTAAAGCCTCTGTCGCTTTTAAGCCATTGGCTACTGCCACTCCAGCATCAAACCTTAATTGGTTAATATTGTGAGAATCACCACTATTACTGATAATGACTTTAACTCCGGCTTGGGTTAACTTGGCGACATTATCTAAGGCATTATGCAAAGAATCAAAGCTATTTGGTAAGTTGTCAATGGTACTGATCATCACGGGAACATTAGCGTCAGCTATTGCTTTACTTACTAAGACTGCATCACTTGCACCAACTAAAACTAATTCAATATTATATAAAGATTTTAATTTCAATAAAGCTAGAATATCTGTGGCTCTGTCAGCATAAGCAAGTAGTGGTTTTTTAGCTAATAACACATCATACAAAACTTGCTCTGTAGCCGAAGGGGGTTTACTTGACTTATCATCAGCGGCTTTAGTTTTATCTAGTGAAGGATTTTCAGCTTTTTGTCGTTCATCAAGAGATTTTTTAGCCTTATCAAATTCCTTCATTAATGTTTGTAACTTTAACGCTCTAGAGCCTTTCTGACTATTACCTAGCGAAGCTATCAACCCATTTTTAGCTGCAACCACACTGTCAAAACGACCCGATAAATCAACAACAAAACTTTGCCCTGTTAGAACTTTTTCACCACCGTAAGGTGTTACAAGACTACTGGTTAAACCACCCTTTCGCGCATAAGGAATTAGCGATGATTTAGGGTTAAATGCTAAACTGGCATCAAAAGTTAAATCTGCTTTACTATCAGCACTATCACGTGTTCTAGAAACGGCAGCTACTTCAACAAGACCTAATAAATTGCCTGAGGCAATCAAACCTGGAGTTAAAATACGGCCGTTAGCATTAATTGTTTGATCAACAGTTAATGTTTTGGGCACTTCATCTTTACTGTAAACTGCACTGATGATTCCTTTATCAATAACAACAGTTGCTTGTGATAAAACACCCCGTTCTGCAACGGTGTAAACTTCCGCGTTACTAATCGCAATCGTATCAGCATGGACAGAGATATTCACTATGGCAAAAATAGCCACGAAAACACTTCGTAATAAAACGAGTAACAGCATATTATTCATAATTATTCCTATTCTTTACTGGCTATATTCAGTGAAGTATTTAATGAGGCATTATTTTGCGACCTAATGCTGCCACTTTTTGTTTGATTAGTTGCAGTAGCGCTTTTTAAACCTGAACTATCCGAGGTTGAGATATCTATGTTTTGGCCTAATAAAAAATCACTTTTGGCTTGATAACGATCATCTGAGCGGTCATAGACTTTTGCACCATCAATAAATACTTGCTCTGCCTGCGCATAAACACTAAAAGGATTGCTGCTCCAGATAACTAAATCAGCTTGTTTGCCAACTTCTAAGCTACCAACTTGATCATCAATACCTAAGGATTTTGCCGCATTGACTGTAATCCATTTGATAGCATCTTCTTCTTTGTAGGTAAAACCGTTGTCATTAGCTCGATACATAACTTTAGCTGCTTCTTGATTTAACCGCTGAATAGTTGTGCTTGAATCAGAATGAACCACAGCACAAGAATTTTTAACGGCATCAACAATGGCTACATTTTCTTCAACCATATCGTAGGCTTCCATTTTAAAGCCCCACCAATCAGGCCACATCGCAGCACAATTACCATTTTCAGCAAGTAAATCAGCAATTTTATATGCCTCTACTGCATGATGAAAGGTTCCAGCGTGATAATTAAATTCCTTACCAAGATCTATCATTACTGCCATTTCTTCGGCTTTGTAGCAATGATTATGAATTAAAATATCGCCATCTAAAACCCCCATTAAAGTATCAAGCTCTAAATCACGTTTAGGGGGTTGAATATTTTTACCATCAGCATAATCGGCGTCATATTGAAGCCAGGCACGTTTATATTCTGTCGCCGCTAACCAAGCGCTGCGATAACCAGCAACGTTACCCATACGAGTTGAGGGTAATATTTTTCTGCTACCGTAAACGCGTTTTGGGTTTTCACCACAAGCCATTTTTAAACCGTATGGCGCATCCGCAAACTTCATACCCTGCATAGTATGACTTGGAATATTTCGCAAAGTAACACTTCGGCCACCAAATAAATTAGCAGAGCCTGGCAATATTTGTAAGCTAGTAACACCACCCGCTCGTGCAGCTTCAAAGCCCGGGTCTTGCGGCCAAATGCTGTGCTCGGCCCAAACTTCAGAGGTGTTAGGTGAGGTCATTTCATTGCCATCAGAATGTGATTCCACTTGCGGGCTAGGGTAAACACCTAAGTGTGAATGCACATCAATAATGCCGGGAGTAAGCCATTTACCTTGCAGGTCAATCACTTTATTTTCTGATACAGCTAAGTTTTTGCCTACGGCACTGACTTTTCCATTCATTAATAGAATATCAGTGTCGTTTAAGCGCTCACCTGTGCCTGTTAAAATGGTAGCATTGGTTAATAATAAATTTTCTGCAGGTAAAGCACGGTAAGTGCTTGGGTAAGGGTTTTTATTAATGATAACTTTTTCCGCTTGTTGCTCTGGCGACAAACAGGCGGTTAAACTAATCGACAATAGCCCAAGGATTAGCCTTGTATATGGTGTTGTTTTATTTGTACTTTGCTTGAGTACATTACGAAGGTCATCAATATCTATAACCTTTTGCATGGATAAAAATTTAGAGCTTGGCATTTTAATTCCAGTTTTGAAACATATGTTTAAAAAGACAAGATAGCACCATAAATTTTTTTACACAAAACAACAAGGCTAGGACGATAAATATGCCAATAATCAAGTTTAATGGTTTAATAATTTAAGGGTTTAAGGGTAAATACCTTATAAACAATAGTAATACTAAGTTACCAACTATTTCTTAACAAAGGCTGATAGCATTAAATGCTTAATTTTTGCATAACGAAGTGCTAACAGAATAAAAACGGCAAGGCTGTACAGTAATGGTGATGATAGTTCAGATTTTACAGACCAATAGAAGTGTATAGCTATTAAAATCGCGGCAAGATAACTAAAATTGTGCAATGTTTGCCATGACTTCCCCATTTTACGCCTAAGTTTATTAAATGACGTTAAAGCGAGTGCTACTAGAATGACCATAGCTAACATGCCAATAAAGATGTAAGGACGTTTAACCAGCTCATTAAAAAATAATGACCAAGCAAATTGCAAATCAAAAGCCAAAAAATTAAAAACATGACAAATGGCGTAAGTAAATGCATAAAGGCCAAGCAAACGTCTTGTTCTCAATAAATAGCCTTGTTTAAAGTATTTGGCAACAGGACTTATAATTAAAGAGAGCAAGAGTAAATTAAACGCAGCAATGCCTGTAAAATGAATAATTTCTTGCACTGGATCTGCGCTCAGTTGATCAATAGAGGCTAAATAATACATTATCAACAAAGGTAAAAGGGCTGCTAAGTGAATAACTAGCTTGAGGATAATCACTTTATTTGTATGGCGAAATAAAAAAAGCATTAATAGAACTTAGAGAGGTCCATGCCTTTGTAGAGATCCGCAACTTGCTCTGCATAACCATTAAAAGGCAAAGTTTCAATACGATTTCTAGCAAACAAGCCACCCGTAGTAATACGCCTTTCAGTGGCTTGACTCCACCTAGGGTGATCATGGTTAGGATTCACATTGGCATAAAACCCATATTCATTGGGTGCTAACTGGTACCAGGTAGTTTTGGGTTGTTCTTTTACTAATTTTATAGACACAACCGACTTAATACTTTTAAAGCCATATTTCCAAGGAACCACTAAGCGAATAGGTGCACCATTTTGCGGTGGTAGGGTTTTACCATATAAACCAACACTCATCAGGGTTAGTGGGTTCATCGCTTCATCAAGACGCAACCCCTCAACATAAGGGTAATTAATACCGCCCCCCAAACGCCTATTACGTTGGCCAGGCATTTGTTCTGGATCATAAAGTGTTTCGAAAACCACGTACTTTGCTGAGGATTTGGGCGCAACTTTACTGAGCAAGGCTGCTAAGGGAAACCCTATCCAAGGGATTACCATAGACCAAGCTTCAACACAGCGTAAACGGTATATTCGCTCTTCTAGGGTAAAAAGGCTCGTTAAATCATCATAATCGATGGTCATTGGCTTATCGCACTCACCTGAGATTGAGACTTTCCAAGGGTTAACTTTAAAGTTTTGAGCAAGTTCAGCTGGTTGATTTTTTTGCGCACCAAATTCATAAAAATTATTATGGCTGATGACTTTGCCCTCAGGGGTTAAGATCTGTTTTGATAAGTTTTTATCGGCACTAAAAGATAAAGGTTTGGTTTCGAATGGTTGACTTTTTTTATTGGAAAACCAATCGATAGCATTTGCTTGAATTGAGTTAGCAAGTAAAGTGCCTGCGCCAATATAGCCCATTCCCTTTAATAAGGTTCGCCTTTCAAGAAACACATTCTCTGGAGTTACCTGACTTTCTTTAATATCATAACGCAAGTTCTTTTTTATAAGCACAACAAATCCCCTAACGTAAATTTATTCACTATCAATAGGAAAGAGATTAACGCAATATAATTTCAAAAACCTAACTTTTTATCATAATATTTAAATAATCAATGTCACTGTTGACAAAAAAAATGTGCCAATTTGGCACATTTTAAGGAAGAAAATAGCATGCTAACTTTGCTAACAATCAGTTGTAAAAACTGCATTGGTGCCTAAAAACTTAACGTCAAGATACCTGTGCATAGGTTTGCAAGTGGGCAACTACATCATTTGACTCATAAAGCCATTGTACTTCTCCATCAGCTTTTTCAATACGTAAACAAGGTACTTTGCGTTTTCCGCCTTCACGCGTTAATTCCTGACTAAATGCATTGTCGCCATTAATATTACGTAAATCAATATTTAATCCTTCTCGTTTAATTGTTCTTCGCACCTTAACGCAAAAAGGGCAAGAAGGTAACTGATATAAACTCAAGTTTTTTGTTTTAGCATCAATGACTTCTTGTTGCTTATCTGTGCGTCTGGGTGAACGCGGAGAAAAAATAAAGTTTAATAATAAAATAAGTTGCCCAATAGGCCAACGGATAGCTTTCATCAACATAATAAAACCAACTTTTAATAAATAATTCAAATAACTAACTTGTAAAAAAAGGTGCTGCAAGCACATTCATAAATTAGCGTTGTAACCCTGTTGAATAGGGAAGATTTAGGGCTAATATACCACAAAATTGACAATATTAGGTAAGTTTGTCATCAGAAATCAATCTCAAGTTTTATTCAATTATCATTGTCATTTACCACATTAAATCGTCGGGTATTTGGTAATCTGCATAAGGATCTTCTTTATCTAAGGCATCGTTTTCAATTTTTTCATTTTTAACTAATATTAGCGTGCCATCAAGTTCAGCGACCTTATTTGCCGTTTCACTGGTAACTATGTAGGGCTTTTCATTGTAGCCGCATAGAGCCAACCGACCGTTAACCAAGGCTTTATGGGTCTGAGAGTCAAGTGCCAATTTTTTAACTTTGTTATTAAAAGAATAGTTATATTCATTATCTCCATTAACACCTGTTAGCTGATGATGCTCAAGTATCTGTTTAATACGCAATTGTTGTTCTTTATGAGCAAGAACTTGTTTTTTCTGATTATTTAGAGCATTGTCTTTTGCTTGCTTATCTGCTTTTGATAACAGTAAGCCCTCTTTAACTTGCTCTTGCATACTTGCGCTATGCTCAACACCACTGCGCTGTTGTTTGTTTTTTTTGCGCTTAGCAGAGTTGGCTTGGCGGGTTTTTTGTTTGGTTGTCAAACCAGCTTTTAGTAATTGATCTTGTAGTGATGCCATGATTACCCTTGGAGTCAAAAATACCGTAAATACTGTTCTAGGTTACTGTCGATATATATAATGTAAACTAACAGATATTAACATAATTCTTTTGCCATGCTAATGCCCAATAATCTTAAACACTTCATAATTCATACTGCTAGCTGATGAAAATGACTACTTATAATTACTATTGTAAACCTCTATTTTAAAGCCGTCATATGGACTTGTATTTAGTTTTTTACAGCAGTTTTTTATTAAATAAACGTTTCAAAGTTACATCAGAGTTGTTTAAGTGTGAGTTGAGTACTTTGAAAATAAAGCGTTATGAGTAACTCCTTTCAACTAATTGAGCTAATATTCCATCAGAAAGTTAACGTTGATTATGCTAGAAATTGATACTCCATTATTTTTTTGCAATTAATCAGATATTTAAGTTAAAGCATTAATAATAGAGTTATCTCTTGTAATGAAACTGTAACCCCTTAAAACGAGCATCAAGCATTCCAATAAAAGTTCGAAGAGCGAACGGATATTGTTTCATATAATTGTTTTATGTGAATTAAACAAACTCCACGGTAATTAATTGGCTTTACACAATTCATCACCCTCACGGCTTAACTGATTCGTGCCACCTGTCTTTTCATAAAACAAGATATTATTTTGCTCTCATCATTTTAAATAGCCATGATAATAATCAATTAATCAAACGATATATAATCCGCATAATGAATTACACTAGTGACTGAACGACACCTTATAAAAATTATGTAAAAATAAATGTTAATGAGTATCAGTTAATATTTAGCATGAGAAGTGTACATATGTGTCATATTCAAATGTCAATAAAGTAACTGCAACATGTCTAGCTTTCAATTACATAACGGATACGTTACTGTAAGGTTGGTTCATTTACAGTGAATAAACTATGTAGTTTCACAATAAGAAATAGGAAAGAAGTATGTCTCAAGCAAGTGCACGCCACCTTTTAGTGGATACAGAAGAACAATGTTTAGCGTTAAAAGCCGAGATTGAAGCCGGTAAAGACTTTGCTGAGGTAGCAAAACAACACTCAAGCTGTCCATCAAATGCTCAAGGGGGCGACTTAGGGAGCTTTGGTCCTGGTCAAATGGTGCCCGAATTCGATAAAGTTGTATTTTCAGCACCACTTAACACAGTGCAAGGGCCTGTTCAAACTCAATTTGGCTATCACTTGTTAGAAGTTACGGCGCGAAGCTAGTAAACAAAAAATTAACTTAATTGAGTTAATTTTTTATACCTATTGTGTTTAAAAAACACAAAAAAGCCGCAGTAACTTGCGGCTTTTTTTAATATTAAAATCTAACTCTCATACTAAATAAATAGGTGTAGAACTTAACTAAATATGGAATGAATAATCCAGAAGAAAATAATGGATAAACCTGCGCCTACCGGTAAAGTGATAACCCATGAAACAACAATATTACGAACAACACCAAGGTTTATAGCCGCAATTCCCCTTGCCATACCAACCCCCAGTACCGCGCCAACAAGTGTCTGTGTTGTAGAGATAGGTAAACCCGCGCCAGAGGCAATGACTACCGTACTTGCAGCGGCTAATTCAGCAGCAAAACCACGACTAGGAGTGAGGTGAGTGATACCCTTACCTATAGTCGCGATTACCTTATGACCAAATAAGGCAAGACCGGCTACTATACCAAAGCCACCTAGCGGTAATATCCACCAAGCGATGGCAGATTTAGCAGCAATTTGACCTTCATTATCAACAATACTAACAACAGCAGCCAAGGGACCAATAGCATTAGCAACATCATTGGAGCCATGAGCAAATGCCATTGCACATGCCGTAACGATCATTAATATCGCAAATACTTTTTCAACATCAGCATAATGGGCCTCTTTACCTTGAGTCTCATCAAAATTAATACGACTAATAAAAATTTTACCAATAATGGCGACAAGAACGGCAATAACGGTAGCTAGATAAAAGCCACCTGGACCTTTAATGGCGAAAGTAATAAAGCCAAAATCAACTTCTTCTAAGCCAATATGTTTAAGACCTTTTTTAATCGTTACTAAAGATAGCACAAAGCCAGCAAGAAACATGTAGGCTGGTACCCAACGTTTTGCTTGAGTGAGTGGTTTATCGGTATCAAATATAAGTTTTTGAGCACTATTGAAAATAATAAACGCAATAATGCCAGAAATAAGGGGGGTTATTACCCAACTACCAACAATACCAACAACTTTGCCCCAAACAACTGCATCAACACTGACACCAACAGCGGCGAATCCTACAATAGCACCAACAATAGAATGGGTTGTTGATACTGGCCAGCCAAGTGCTGAAGCAATGAGTAACCAGGTTGCTGCAGCAAAAAGCGCTGAGATCATACCAAAGACGAGAAGCTCAGGAGTATCGACAAAGTAGCCCGCATCGATAATACCTTTACGTATTGTTGATGTAACTTCGCCACCGGCTAAATAGGCACCGGCAAATTCAAACACCATGGCAATTAAAATAGCCTGTTTAATGGTAAGTGCTTTGGAACCTACCGAGGTTCCCATCGCATTAGCCACATCATTAGCGCCTATGCCCCAAGCCATAAAGAAACCAACAACGGCGGCAAGTATTACAAAGGTACCGCCTGAGTTAAGTATAATATCCATCAGTTAAACCTTATGTTCTAGCTAAAAGAATTTCTAAACGCGCACCAACACGTTCAGCAAGATCAGCTAAATCGCCAACCCAATCGATAATTTGATATAAAAACATTACATCAACGGGATTCAAGTCCTTTTCAATCGCTAATAAGTTTTTGCGTAAACTAATTTGTAGACTGTCTGTGTCGTCTTCAATGGCATCTAATTGGCTTATCATTTTTTCAACAAAGCCGACTTCTCGACCACGAAAGCCAGTTTCAAGTAAGTCATCTAATTCATTAATTGCTTCTGCAGCTTTTTCTGTTGCCTCAATGCAACGTTGCAAATAAGCAGAGAACTCTGTTTTCAAGCTTGCTGGGATTTCAAGCTTACGCCCCAATACCCGGCCGGCTATATCTTTGGCTTTATTAGCAATTTTATCTTGTTGCGTCAGTAATTCGAGTAAATCTGCCCTATTAACCGGCATGAATAAGCCACTGGGTAATTCCAAGCGTAATTGACGTTTAAGGGAGTCTGCATCTTGTTCTAATTTAGAGAGCTTACGACGAATTTTTGCGGCGTCACTCCAATTATTTTCAGTACAAGCTTCAAAAAAAGGAACAAGTTGTTTACTACATTTAACAACTATCTGAATATGTTTTTCTAACGGTTTTATTGGTGATTTTGCAAATACACCTAAAATTGTATTTCTGGCCATAAATTTTTCCAGTCAGTAAAATTTCGTGATTGCTATTCGTCGCGCATCGTAACGCATTTAACTGACAAAGTTAAATGCTATTTACTTGAATAGAAAGTAAAGCTGAAATTTCTGACAAAATTAAAGGTAGGTGCAAAAAGAGTTTTGCAAATTACATTGTAAATGGTGAATTAAGGTTGAGTAATTCACCATTTTACTCAGTGAACTATAACTTTTTAATATCTTCTGCAGTGGTATGACGCACAATTTTACCCTTGATAAAATAAATGATGTATTCACAAATATTCTGACATCTGTCGCCAATGCGCTCTAGCGCTCTAGCAGACCAGATTACCGTCATCACTTGTGGTATGGAGCGAGGGTCTTCCATCATATAAGTCATGAGTTGACGCATTAATGCTTCATATTCACGATTAATTTTATCGTCCGTGGCGTGAATTTTAATAGCCGCGTCATAATCCATGCGAGTAAAAGCATTTAAACTGGCTTGTAAAAATTCTAATACGCGTCTACCTAAATTATCGAGGTTAACTAATAAGTCTTGCTGTGATGAAGAAAAGCTTTCTAATCCTACCCGAGCAATTTTCTCTGCGTCATCGCCAATGCGCTCTAAGTCAGCAATGGTTTTAACCACAGCCATAATCAAACGAAGATCGCCTGCTGCTGGCTGACGTTTTGCTATTATACGGGTACATTCATCATCAATATTGACCTCGTAAGCATTAATTTGATAGTCCTTACTCAATACTTGTTTTGCTAACTCAATGTCTGATTGGCCTACTGCGGTTAAAGCATCAGTTAATTGCTTTTCAACAAGGCCTCCCATGTGCATAACGTTATTAATAACACGCTCTAAATCTTCATTGAATTGACCAGAAATATGACGGCCCATTTGTAAGTTATCCATAATTGTTCCTTAAATTCTTATTGAGGCCTTTAACTAGCCGTACCGACCAGTAATATAATCTTCTGTTTTCTTTTTTAACGGCGTTGTAAATAAGGTATTAGTATCATTGTATTCAATTAAATCCCCCATATACATAAACGCAGTTTGATCTGACACACGTGCCGCTTGCTGCATGTTGTGAGTAACAATAACAACAGTAAATTGTTTCTTCAGATCATTAATTAATTCTTCAATCGTTAACGTTGATATAGGATCTAGCGCTGAAGTAGGCTCATCAAGTAATAAAACTTCTGGTTGAATGGCTATAGCACGGGCAATAACTAAACGTTGTTGTTGACCACCCGATAAACCAAGAGCACTTTCGTACAACCTATCTTTGACTTCATTCCAAAGAGCAGCACTTCGTAATGACTTTTCAACGGCTTCATCAAGTTTCCTGCGATCATTTTCACCAGTAATGCGCAAGCCATAAACCACATTTTCATAAATTGTTTTAGGGAAAGGGTTAGGTCGTTGAAATACCATACCGACCTTACGCCTTAACTCTGCAACATCAACATGTTTATTATAAATATTATTTCCATGAAGATTAATTTCACCGGTAATATGACAATTATCCACAAGGTCATTCATACGATTGATACACCGTAACAACGTTGATTTACCACACCCACTAGGTCCGATAAAAGCCGTTACTTGGCCTTTAGGAATAGACATGCTGATGTTATTAAGGGCTTGTTTCTCACCATAAGATAAGTTCAAGTGCTTAATGTCTAATGCAACTTGCTCAGGGGTTAAATTATTTAGATCTAACTTTTTAGTAAGTGCTGAATCTGAACCTGTTGCCAATGCATTGGGGCTGATAGAAATCATAATAAGTTTTTCTCAATGTTGTTCATTAATCAATATCTACTAATCCAACTTATATCATTATTTTAATAAGTTAAATTACTAATGTTAGGTGAGCAGCTTAGTGCTCAAGCATTTTATATTTTTCACGTAACTTGTTTCGTATAGAAACAGCAGTCATGTTCAAGGCGATAATTATAGTTACAAGCAACAATGCTGTCGCATAAACTAATGGTCTAGCCGCCTCAACATTAGGGCTTTGGAAACCGACATCATAAATGTGAAAACCTAGATGCATAAATTTTCTATCTAGGTGAAGAAAAGGGAAATTACCATCAAGCGGTAAATTAGGTGCCATTTTAACGACGCCTACTAACATTAATGGTGCTACCTCACCAGCCGCTCGGGCAATTGCTAAAATGATACCTGTCATAATAGCAGGACTTGCGATAGGTAAAATAATACGCCACAAAGTTTCAGCTTTAGTAGCACCTAAGGCTAATGAACCATGACGCATTGCTGATGGAATACGTGACAATCCTTCTTCAGTTGACACAATAACCACAGGTAAGGTTAAAATAGCTAGTGTCAATGCTGACCATAAAACCCCGGGCGTACCAAAGGTAGGACTTGGTAAATTTTCAGAGTAAAATAATTGATCCAGTGAACCGCCAACCATATAAACAAAGAAACCTAAACCAAATACTCCATATACAATTGATGGCACACCCGCTAAATTAATGACCGCAATACGTAACAGTTTGGTTAATGCATTTTTACCAGCGTACTCATGCAAGTATATAGCAGCAATAACACCAAATGGCGAGACAATAACAGTCATTAATAACACCATAAGTACAGTACCAAAAATAGCTGGAAAAACTCCGCCTTCAGTATTGGCTTCACGGGGATCCTCAACTAAGAATGAAGTTATTTGACTAAAAAATAATAACGTTTTATCGATGAACGTTAATTTATTATTAAATGTCACTTTAAGAATATCTTCGAAGTTGATGGTAACTAGTTCACCACCCATGGCGCGCATAATAATGTGATCGCGAGAAATATCTGCTCGGTAACCCAGTAATTCTTTTTCAAGTGTCGCATATTCAGCGTTTAGCTTGGCAATTTCACTGTCTATTTCAGCTTGAACATCAGCGGTAAGCTTATTGTCTAATTGATATTTACGGGTCTTTAATCTTAATCGTTCTAATTGATAGTTAATTGCCCCAATATCAGACTTTTGTAGTTGATCTATTTGTGATTGAAAAGCTTCTACCCTAGCTAACAATTCAGGCAATTGTTGAGTGGTTACGGTTGCACCGTCAAGTATGATACTGTCAATATAACCATAGAAATTGCCATGGGTCCGGCGCTCTACAACCACTAAATCTTCTGGGGTTTGAGTATTTTTAATATTGTGGCTAAGTAACCAACGAAAGTCTAAACTCACTAATTCACGGTTACCTGTTTTAATCAACAAACGCTCTAATACTTCTTGTTGAGGATCTAAAACAAGATCTAAGTGCGCCAATTGATCTACTGGTATTTGTTCTCTGTCGTAAATTTCACCAATTACAACTTTTTTAGCACCTTGCTCGTCAACAACATCAAATTGATATAACTCACTTGGCCAGAAATAAGACAGACCGCGAGAAGCAATTAACCATAATAGGCCTAGCACTGAAATTAAACTAATACTAACGCCACCTGCTGAAAGCCATATCCACGGTGAACCTGATTTAAACCATTTATTCATATTAAAACTCTATAATTAGGTTATAACATCTGTTCTTAAAGGCCTGATTGCTTGATTATTTCAGGCAAAGTGTGATGTTATTTAATTCATTAAATAAATTACTTTGTTAACACTGCTATTCTTGATAACTACATAGAACTGTACTTTTCTCTGAGGCGCTGACGAACAAATTCAGCAGCTGTATTAAAGACAAAGGTAAAGATAAATAACACAAATGCTGCTAAGAATAAGATCCTGTAATGTGAGCTACCCACCTCTGATTCCGGCATTTCAACGGCAATATTGGCGGCCAGGGTGCGCATACCTTGAAAAACACTCCAATCTAAAATAGGTGTGTTACCTGTTGCCATTAACACAATCATGGTTTCTCCAACAGCACGGCCAAGCCCCATCATTACCGCAGAAAATATTCCTGGGCTAGCCGTAAGTAACACAACTTTTATCAAGGTTTGCCATTGCGTAGCACCGAGAGCCAAAGAACCACTGGTTAGGTGACTTGGTACACTAAAGATGGCATCTTCTGCCATTGAAAAAATAGTAGGGATCACCGCAAAGCCCATTGCAATGCCAACAACAAGGGCGTTACGTTGGTCAAAATCAATCCCTAGGTCGTTAGTTAAGTATTGACGCATATCACCATTAAAAAATGCAATTTCTAATAAACCTGACAATGAAAAAGCGGCATAAATAGCAAAAATCATGACAGGGATTAATAATAAAGGCGCTAACGTTTCTGGTAATTTTTCTTTCCAACGGTTGGGAAGATTATGCCAAGCAAAGGCGGTCACCAATGTCGCTAAGGGTAAGAAAATCACGAGTAGAAATACCGCTGGTAAGTATTCTTCCATTAAAGGTGCTAACCATAAACCAGCCAAGAAACCTAAAATAACCGTCGGTAATGCTTCCATTAACTCAATCGTTGGTTTGACTTTTTTACGCAGTGCAGGCGTCATAAAGTAGGCGGTGTAAATGGCCGCGGTTAACGCAATAGGCACAGCAAATAACATCGCGTAAAGGGCTGCTTTTATTGTGCCAAATGAAATAGGTACTAATGAGAACTTACCTTCAAAATCGTCAGAGCCAGAGGTTGATTGCCATATGTAATCTGTCTCCGGGTAACCCTCATACCAAACTTCTTGCCATAACGCTTGCCAAGTTACCTCTGGGTGTTCGTTGTGGACTTTAAACGTATTAAATTGAATTTTACCAGTATTACTCTCGTCATCACCTATGATTAATAAACCATTAGCTCTGGGCGCAATAGTAAAAGAATCGGGAGTTTTAGTGGCTAACTTACCTTGCCATAAATGCGCTTCACTGGTGGTGTAAAAGACATTAACAACGCCACTTTCAGTTAAGGTGTAAAAACTTTTTCTAAATTGTTCAGTATAAATATTAACAATAGCTTTTGCTTTTTGATTATCACCATTAAGTTCTAAACCTTTTGATGTAGATGTTTCTGCATTCGCATCAAAACGTCTAATTTGTTTAAAAATTCTGCCACTATCTGTTGCTACTTCGAACCATTGACTAATTCCACCAGAGCTATCACCAAGTAACACAGAACTACTCCCTGATAGCAAAGCCATAGCAGTTAAGTATGCTGAATCATCATTAAATGATGGCGCTATTGTTGCTTTTAGACTCACTTCGTCTTCATCATCTAAGGCATAAACGTAAACAAGTGAGCCACTGCGAACAAATGCCATGCTCAGATCAGGTGTAACTTGAATATCATCAACATTTTTTGATGGCAAATCAATACTCTGAAAAATAGTCTCAAATTCAACATCTTCCCCATCAGTTGAACTTATAAAATCATCTTCGGCAAGGAAACTAGTTTTTATAAGCCGTTTATCCTGTGTAAACCCAACAAACACTATTTTTTCATCTTCCATCGCAAAGGCTAAATGAGATAAGGGGGCTTGCTGTTCATCTATGGTTAATGAGCCCCGGCCCAATGGGAAATCAACTTGCGGGATAATTTCTCTGATATCATTATTGTATTTGGCAACAAAATTGGGTTGCACAAGCAATGTTTCACCAGAATGAGTGTGTATAAGTTTGTTAGCAGAAAAAGAGTTAACTACAAAATTAACTTCTTTATGAGTAAATGAGTCATCAGTTAACAACGCCATAGAGAACGCTTTGTCACCAATTTTAAATGGCGATGGCGCTTGCTCAACACTGGATTTTAAGTGATAAAATTCAATATTACCTTGACTAGTAATTCGATAGGCTAATTCTTGTAGTTCATCAACACCACTACCTAAGACTTTTTCATCGCTAGCTAAATCTAAAGAAAATTGAACATCTTGTTCAATACTAGCTGCCTCAAAAATGGGTTTCACTACATAGAGTAAATACATAAAAATGAGTACCAGCGTAAATAATACACTGATACCACCTAGGGTAATTAACCATTTTGCTAACGAGTTTTTAACCCCTCGGCTACGGGTCGAACTAATAAAACTTGCCACTTAAATAACCTTATAAACGGCAAAACTAATTAACAGCATTGCCAATATTAAGAAGATGATAAAATAAAGGCGCAAATTATAAGTCAGTTATGTGACATTTTTATTATAGTCCCAAAATTAGCGAGCTAGAGGCATGTTGAAATTTTTCATGCTACATATTAAAGGCGTGTAAAGTTTGCAAATAGCAAAAAATTTTCACTCATTCTGATTTATAGTTAACTCCTGTTGATAATAAATATCATTTGAAATGGGATATCGCTTACTATTCGAAGGGTAGGCGATAAAATATCTATTTATATTTTATATCAACATCAGACAAAGCGTACTTATCTAGTTTTGTTTTTGTAAAAATGCGATATACCAAGGCATTGCTTTATCAATACCTTGTTGTATTTTAAATTCAGGTTGATAGCCAAGTAAGGTCTCAGCCTTACTTATTTCTGCTTGAGAATGACGAACATCACCTGCCCTAAAATCACGTTTATCAGCTGGCTTGCTATAAACCACACCATTGTCCTGAAGCGCTGACTGCAGACTGGTAAATAAACTATTAAGCGTTGTTCTATCCCCTAACGCAACATTATACACCTGGTTCATACCTTCATCAGCAGCAGTCGCCGCTAATATATTTGCCTGTACTGCATTTTCGACAAAACAGAAATCCCGACTTGTTTCGCCGTCGCCATTGATAAAAACTGCCTGATTAGCAATCATGGCTGCTGTCCATTTAGGAATAACTGCAGCATAAGCACCATCTGGATCTTGCCTTTTACCAAAAACGTTAAAATAGCGAAGTCCTACACTATTTAAACCGTAAGTTTTATGAAAAACATCAGCATACAGTTCATTAACATATTTAGTCACTGCGTAGGGCGACAGTGGCTTACCTATAGCTTCTTCAACCTTAGGTAAAGCGGGGTGGTCACCGTAAGTTGAGCTAGAAGCAGCGTACACAAAATTGATAACTTTTGCATCTTTGGCGGCTGTTAGCATAGTTAAGAAGCCGTTAATATTAACTGAGTTTGTTAACAAAGGATCGCCAATAGAACGAGGTACAGAGCCTAAGGCTGCTTGGTGTAGCACATAATCAATACCTTGATTAAAGTAATTTAATGCTGACTGACAATCTTCTAATTTCCTGATATCGCCATTGATAAAGTGAAAGTTTTGCCATTGTTCCTTTGAAACTTCAGTTTTTACTTCATCGAGATTATGTTGATGTCCTGTAGCAAAGTTATCTAATCCTACGACCCGTTGATTTAATTTTAGTAAAGTTTCGAGTAAGTTTGAGCCAATAAATCCAGCACAACCAGTTACCAACCAAGTTTTTGGTGATATCACTAATTCATTTTTGATTTTTTCAAATCGCGTCACGGGCTTTCCTTAATTACTAATGAGATAACTTTAAGTTATCAGTCAATCTTACAAACGAATATCAGCTAAATTACTGTCTAACATATATTTTAAATCGTAAATGACATGTTCCTGTTGCATTAACGCTTTTATATCAGATGCTGATAATGCTTTAAATTGATTGTGAGCGACTGCAAAAATAACCGCATGATAGTGCGCTCTATGTGGTTCAGTAATTAAATCTACGTTATGTTCTTTTTTGGCGTCAGTAGCTTTAACCCAAGGGTCATAAACGTCGACATTAATATCATACTCTGCTAACTCTTTGAGAATATCAACAACCTTAGTATTGCGTACATCAGGGCAATTTTCTTTAAACGTCAGCCCCATCACTAAAACATTTGCGCCATTGACCGGCAGTTTACGTTTTAACATAGTTTTGACTAATTGCGACACCACATACTCGCCCATCGCATCATTTATTCGACGGCCAGCAAGAATAACTTCAGGATTGTAACCAATGGCCTGAGCTTTATGGGTTAAATAATAGGGATCAACACCAATACAATGGCCACCGACAAGGCCTGGCCTAAACGGCAGGAAGTTCCATTTCGTTCCAGCAGCTTTTAGCACTTCTTCTGTGTCAATATTTAACTTATTAAAAATTACCGCTAATTCATTAATTAAAGCAATATTTAAATCACGTTGCGTGTTTTCAATCACTTTAGCCGCTTCAGCAACACGAATACTCGACGCTTGATAAGTACCGGCACTAATAATAGATTTATATAGATTATCGATAAAATCTGCCACATCTGGTGTCGAACCAGAAGTCACTTTTAAAATGTTGGTTACCCGATGTTCTTTATCACCCGGGTTTATGCGCTCAGGGCTATAACCAGCATAAAAGTCTTGATTAAATAGTAAACCCGAATGACGTTCAATCTCGGGTAAACAAACTTCTTCTGTAGCACCTGGGTAAACCGTTGACTCATAAATAACAATATCACCTTTATTGATGACCCTTGCCAACATAGCGCTAGCTTTGACTAGCGGTGATAAGTCTGGTTGTTTATGTTTATCAATTGGGGTTGGTACAGTAACAATATATATATTACATACACGCAATTGGTTAATATCAGCCGAATATTTAATATGTGATGCACTTGCCAACTCTTCAGCAGAGACCTCTAAGGTGAAGTCATGCCCGTTAATAAGCTCTTCAACGCGACTGGTATTTACATCAAAGCCAAGGGTTTGATACTTTTTACCAAATTCTACCGCAAGAGGTAAGCCAACATATCCAAGGCCAATAATGCCAACTTTTACATTATCTGTTTGCTTTAACATAAAATATCCATTTGAGAGTCGATTACCAAGAAAGTTAAATCAAAATTACTTAATATTTAGATACCACTTATAGCTGCGATAGCAACGGCAGTGTTGTAAACAATAGTGGTAACGCTACTCCATAATGCTAGGTTATTCATGTACTCTGCATCTAACGGCACCACAATAGTATCACCTGGCTGAAGTTTATTGTCAGCGCTATTGGTAAACCAATTACCCTCGTCAAGCATTCTAATACTGCCATTTGCTGCAATAATATAAATGCGCTCCTCATCTGCACGTTTTTTACTGCCACCACTTTGTGCAAGGTAATCCTCGGCAGAGAGAGTGTTATCATACATATGTGACGAAGTAACTTGCACCTGACCTATAACATTGACAGCATTTTTTTTAGTCGGAACATAAAGCACGTCACCAGCTTCAAGTGCTACATCATAATTAGCATCAGCAATCAACTTAGGGAGATCTAAAACAAGACGACCCACAGGTTGCACATTCGCCATATCAGCTAGCATTTGTTTCATATCGGCGTAATCTTGTGTGAAGTTCTCATCTGACATTGATTTAGATGCCATTTCGACACGTAAATCTGCGGTTAATTTTAATAAGTTTTGTCTTTCAAGATTACGCAGCTGTACACGCGTAAATACCGAACCTTGTTGATAAGCAAACGGCGTAAATCCACCCGCTTTCTCTATTAAATCAGCAAGGCTTTCACCTCGTCGCACGGTATACTTACCAGGGAAAACAAATTCACCACGCAGCTCTACCACATTATTTTCACTCCACGCAGGTATTTGATGAACGTTTAATCTGTCTTTAGAGCTTAGTAAAATATTATCATCACTATTATCTGTTAACGCCTCAGCTAAATTAATAGCCACTGAGGAGACTTGTGCTGTGTTATTCGTTATAACATTTCGAGTGATTTCAGCTCGTGATAAATAAGCCGATTCTGTTAAGCCGCCGGCAGCATTTATTAAATCACCAATGCGTGCATTTTTTGCAAGCGGATAAATACCTGGGTATTTTACTTCGCCATCTGCTTCAACCAACAAAATTGGCTGTCCAGATTTACCTTGTCTTTTTAATTGTTCAATAATAGGAAGCAACAAGCGTTGTCTAGAAAAAAGATTTAATTTTGTTAAATCCAGCTCTTCCTCAACTTTACCGCCACTAAACTCGGCAATAGATTGCTTAGTCAATTTAACTGAGTCTAATTCATTTGCTTCTAACTCCTGCATTTTTTGACTATCGCCGTATTTGAGCCAAAACTGTTTTTCTTTAAACTTTTCTTTGGCTAAATCTTGCTCTTTTTTGATTAGCTTTTCTTCTGTGTAAGCTAAGCTATCAAGCGTTACTTGTTGTTCAGAAACGTTAACCAGATTGGAAAAAATCAACACCTTATCATTTGGCTGCAGTTGTGGGTTATGGTTGAGCTCTGGGAATGCAATAGCTTTGGCTAAATCAAATTGTAATATTTCTATGTTGCGATCATAATCAACTTCTCTGACGATAAGGCCATAATTAACATCAGCTGATTGCAACAAGTTGGCGTTAATTGACGGTAAAATGTCGGTTATTCTTTGCCCTATTTGCCATTGGTACATCCCTGGACGAGTCACCGCACCGATGAGAGTTACAGACTGTTGAAATGTCTTGGCAGCTTTCATCACATGAATAGCGTCACCAGCGTTAACTTTTTTTGCTAAGTCGTTAGTGTTTAACAAATCAAGGTTTAAGACACTTCTTAAAGCATCTTGATTATAACGTTCAACCCGAGTCGTTTTTGCAAAAGCGGTTGGTAACAATCCCCCAGCCATAGCAAGAACATCTTTAAAGTTATTGTTGCCGTTTAATTCATATATTGCTGGGCGCCTCACTTCACCTTCAATACTAACCGCATCGCCTTTAGGTGCAACAAAGATAACGTCTCCTGATTGTAATAGTAAATCACCGCGAGAATCACCATGAATCAAGAGGTCATATAAATCCAGTGTACTGATTAACTTCCCCGCTCGTTTTAATTGAATATTTCTTAAGCTGCCGATATCACTAACACCGCCAGCGGCAAATATTGCATGTGTCATACTAGACAAAGAACTCAAGGTATATGGTCCTGGTTTAAAGGCATCACCCAATACAAAAACGCGCATTGAACGCAATGAGGCAATACCAACAGCGACATCAACGCCGATAATTTTTTCTTTAATAGTACTGGTAAGTAATTTTTTCATATCAACAAAAGATAAGCCCGATACCGTAATAGGCCCGTGCGCAGGAAACGTGACTTGCCCCTCACGGTTAACGGCTAACTCCATGTCTTGCTTTTCTTTACCGAATATTTGTACTGAAATTTTATCACCAGGGCCAATAATGTAATTAGCCGGTATGGCAATATCCATCATAGGAGCAAAAGTTTGTGGTGCATTAGCAAAAACATCATAACCAAACGCTTGCAGTTGATCACTTGATTGCAAACTATATTGATCTTCTATGACTTGCTCTTCTAAAAGAGGGTTACCTTGAAAATCAAACTGAGTGCCACGGGGGAATATTTCAGTATTTTGTGTTGAAGTATCACTATCATTTGAAGCCATCTGTTTTTTTAAGCTATTTACATCAACCCCCATCTGCTTAGCAAGCATGGCTTGTTGAGCAGGTGGTAACTTTTTAAATTGCTCAATTTGAGCTTGGCTGACCGCTGCATAAGCAAATGATTTAAATGATGAAGTCAGTAATATCGTACTGGCTATAAAAATAAATAGTTTTAAAAATTGATTCAGCAAAATGTTTTTTTTGACAGTGTGTGGTTGCAAGGCATTAATCATTGTGGCAAGAAATCCTATATAGCCAGTGTTTGTAACACTTATATAATGTAGTTAGTGTCGTTAAATTAACCAAGAATAATTTACTCATAGAATAAATGTACCTGCTGAAGAGTTAACGAGATATTAAATACCAAGTTTATCAGCATACCTAGAGGCAAACAATACGTTAAATGATACTGAATATTGTCTTACTCATTGCAAATAAAACAGATGACGTTTGTGGTACAACTGAGGAAACATTTCTCTACAACCACCAAACCTAGACTAGTATTGATTTATAACAAAACTTGCCTTTAAACTCATAGACGGGTATAACAATTGCCTCTGTAAACAATGCTGTTAGCCAGTTACCATGTACTTCGATAATTTTTTGATCGAATCATAGTTAACCTGTCGATCAACTATAAAAAAAATTACATGTACCTCGTACATCTGAAGGAAATTTAATATGACAATACCTGCTCCTGCCGAAAAGAGTTTTTTTGGTCAACCTGAGGGTCTAAAAACCCTATTTTTTACTGAAATGTGGGAACGTATGAGTTACTACGGTATGCGTATGTTACTTGTGTTGTTTATGACAGCAACATTGCAAGAAGGTGGGTTAGGCTTGACAGTTGCCTCAGCTGCAGCAATCTATGGTTTATACACTGGTAGTGTTTACTTCATGGGCTTACCAGGAGGGTGGATTGCCGATAGGTTAATTGGTGGTCAAAAAGCCGTTTGGTATGGTGGTTTAATTATTATGGTCGGCCATATTATTCTTGCCATCCCTAGTGAACATACTTTCTTCATTGGTTTGGTTTTTGTAATTTTAGGTACCGGATTGTTAAAGCCTAATATAGGCGCTTTAGTTGGCCAACTTTATTCAGATGCCGATAAACGTCGTGATAGTGGTTACGCTATTTATTACATGGGTATAAACATTGGTTCTGTCATTGGTTATGCTGTTTGTGGTTATCTTATGGAAGACCAAGAAAATTATGGTTGGCATTGGGCCTTTGGTGCAGCTGCCGTTGGTATGGCATTTGGCCTTATTCAATATCGTTCAACACTTGATAACCTTAACTCTGCCGGGGCTCAACCAGAATCACCATTGTCTGCAAAAGGGCAAAAAATCAGTTGGTCAATTATTACCGGTGTATTAGCCATTATAGCTATTGCGATGATAATGATTATGTCAGGCAATCTCACAGTTAACGCGGTATCAATTGCACAATCTGTTGCCGTTATTTTTACCGTAACCTTCTTTCTCTATTACGGTGCTATTTACTTTGGGGGTAACTTAACCGCGAACGAGAAAAAACGTTTATGGGCGTTGTTTCTTGTCTGTGTTGCTTCCGCCTGTTTTTGGTCTGGTTTTGAACAAGCCGGTTCATCGCTAAATCTATTTACACGTGATTATACCGATAGAATGGTAGGCGGTTTTGAAATACCAACGGGCTGGTTTCAGTCTCTTAATGCTGGTTTTATTGTAGTGCTTTCACCGTTTTTCGCAGCACTTTGGATTAACTTAGGCAAGCGTTTAGTAAGCCCTTCATACGGTATAAAGTGTGCCGTTGGTCTAATCATCATGGCCAGTGGATTTATTGTGATGTTTTTTGCAGCGCAATATGCCGCATCAGGCATGAAAGTAGCACCTTATTGGTTAGTTGCCACCTACTTTTTGCACACGGTAGGTGAATTGTGCCTTAGCCCTGTAGCCTTAAGTGCTGTCAGTAAATTATCGCCTCGACGATTTGCCGGTCAAATGATGGGAGTTTTTGTATTAACCTACTCAATAGGTAACATAATAGCCGGATTGTTGGCAGGTAATTTTGATCCAGATAACCTAAATCAACTACCGAATTTATACATTCAAATTAGCTTGTTTAGTATAGGTATTGGTATCGTTATCTTACTTATATCGTTTAAAAGCCGTTTCTGGGAAAGCCTTCCAGATGAAAGTGAGAATAACGATAACAAAACAGAGAATAAAAACAGCGTTACCGCTTAATATTTAACTGAACAACGGCCATGAATAAATTTATTCATGGCTTTAGTTTGCTTAACCAAATAAAGAATAATGTTACCTCTCAAATAAAGTGAAAACTTATCTATTGAAGCGTTATACTGCCTTCACCGCTGTATTCAAACCTCAACATTAAGATACAAGAATTCATGAGTAAACGCTCACAGTTAAGAACACAACTAAAAATACGCCGTAATGCGCTATCAGTCTCGGAACAGGAAGTTGCATCAAGAAAAATAGCGCATAAATTGAGCGAACATAATCGAGTTATACAAGCCAAACATATCGCTGTGTATTTAACTAACGATGGCGAACTATCTACAAAACCATTTATCAATTGGTGTTGGCAACAGCAAAAAAAACTTTGCTTACCTGTTGTCCACCCTTTTAGTCAGGGTAACCTTCTCTTTTTAGAATACCTTCCTAGTACTTCACTAGTCAAAAATGCCTTTGGAATTTTAGAGCCAGCCCTTGACGTAACTAAAGTTCGCCCTATCGCTGAAATTGACATTATCTGTTCGCCATTAGTGGCTTTTGATGAAACAGGTGCAAGACTTGGTATGGGGGGTGGTTTTTATGATAGGACACTTGCTCATTGGCAAAAAATAAACACCTACCCGCTTGGGTTAGCCCATGATTGTCAAAAAGTAAAGAGGGTACCTATTGAAAGTTGGGATATTCCTTTACCTGAAATTATTACCCCCAATAACCACTACCAATTCTTTAAATGACAGGTGGTTATACTCAGTCTACTGAGGTAAAACAGGCCAAGAGATTTTGCTGAAAAACTGTTGCCACTGCTCGTCAAAAGTTGCCGAAATTTTTAACCTTTCGGCACTAACAGGGTGGTTAAACTCAAGGGATTTAGCCATCAGCATTAACCGTTTAAAACCAAAATATTGGCTGAAAAATGGATTTTGTTTATTGTCACCATAATTTATATCACCAATAATGGGGTGACGTAAATGGGCAAGATGGCGACGAATTTGATGGCGTCTACCTGTGATGGGTTGCAGTTTAACAAGAGAATAGCGAATACTGTCAAATTTACCTAATTTAATAGCTAAACACCCCTGCTGTTCAACTTCATAACAAGTCAGTGCAGACTTTGCCGCCTTGTTGGCACTGACATACTTATCACCTAACTTATCGAGCTTTTCTTTCAACGGGTAATCAATAACCCCAGAGGGATCAGCTAAATAGCCCCGGGTCAACGCATAATAAGTTTTAAGCATTGCGGGAGCACTCTGACTTCCTTCACTAACTCCTGATTTTTTTAACTCGTGCCCCTCGCCTAATTTATTCTCAAACATCTCACTTAAAAGGCGAGCAACATCTTTAGTTAAGGCAAAAAGGAGTACCCCAGAAGTTGGCCTATCTAACCGGTGCACAGGGTACACGTATTGCCCAATCTGGTCACGTAACAACTGCAGCGCAAAAAATGGGGCGTCTCTATCCATGAAACTACGATGCACAAAAAGCCCTGGGGGTTTATCAATAGCAACAATATACTCATCTTGATATAAAATAGTCAAAATAGGCTTTACTGGTACTAAAGCATCTTGTTGATGATTGCCTTGTTCAACTGCTGTATTAACTTTGGTCATTAGATCGTATTATATCCATTGCTTATTGGTTAAATGTTAGATGGTTAATGCTTCTACTAAACACTCCATATATTTTATATTATATGCCTAATCAATGCGTTACTTTATATTTAACTGAGTCATTGAATTGTGATCTAGTTTGGCATACCACAACTGCTGGCGCCTCCACTTTCATCAGGTAACGACTCACCTAGCATTAAGCAACGATTCAACAAAATTTTGGGGTAAATTTACAATGGGTGTGTATATAAAAAGACAATGGTAAAAAATCGCTACTACCTTTCGCTATTGCTGATATTGCTGATATTGCTTATTAATTAAAACATAGCACCTAACTCCATAGTAATGAATACCTCAATTACGACCAAATACTATACATTAAGATTAACAGAAAAAATTACCCTTGATTAAGCGGCTTTAAAATCTAGATTGCCGATACTTTTACTATGTTAATACCAATATTATCCTTATAATAAAGCACTATAACAAGACACAACATTCTAATTTTATGGTAGATACAATTTCAGCAAACAATATAGCAACTCTGTCTGAGCTACTAAACTTATCAGGCTCTCAGTACCGAATTTATGATATTGGTCGATTGGTAACCAAACTATCTAAAGAGCAGTTCGAAAAAGTCGAGTTAAATCAGATAGCATATCCAATGCCTTTGCAGGGACATGCATGTTTTGCGATTGCTTTTTGGCAAAAAGTAACAAGCCAGCCTTTTCTATGGTTATTGAAACTGCCTCTTGATGAACGAGGTCTTATTAATCAAGGTGCTCGAAATCATTTTATTGCCATTATTGTTGAAGCCCTTGGTGCTAACTTAACTCAAGAAACCAACAAAAAACAACAGCAATTACTGAACAATAATCCTTACCTTTTCACACCAGCACAATACAAATTAGCGAGTTTGAATAGTAAAGTTAAGGTTGATTTGAAGCGCCCACCGAGTCAATACTTTAATGATTTTGTGAGCTATTTAACTAATATAACCACGCAAGCTAAACAATGGCAGCACATTGGTGTGCAAGGAATTACTGATTTTATTGCAGTAGTTCATAAGAATAACCATAGCAAGTTATTAACTGATGCATTGCCCTTGCTCCCTCCTGAAGTGTTATCACCCGTATGCTCGGCATTAGAAAATGAACAATATTCTGTGACGTTAATTGACACAATAATAGGCTTAATGACAACGCCGCTTAGTGTTGCTCAAGAAAACGACCTGGGTTTAGCGAAAAATTTAATGTTATTGCGTGCTTTAGCGACCAATAGTCATCACCCGCATGTTATTAAGAAAATCACACAACTACTTGCTTATCCTCAACTAGATGAGCAATTTTTGATTACCTTGTCGGGTCGTTGTTGGCAAGGTTTAACTGATGAAAAGCGGCTTATGAGTTTCCTTGAAGCCTTATTGAAGCATAACAATTTAGCTTTATTCGGAAGTGTTTTTTCTGACTTGGTCAGTATCCCCTTAATACGACCAAAAGCATTGGCTTGCATTCGAAGTGAACATCGCTCACCAGCCTTAGCAAAAGCTATAGGTCAGTTATTTCAAAAATAACCGGAAGAAGTCTTATGGAAAACATTTATTACTTATTAGTCTTTTTTTTATTTTGCTGGTACTTTATTTACTTAAGGCAAGTATCAGAGGCTGCTAAACGCTTTGTTGTGCGTTATTGTTCAGATGAGAAGCTTCAATTTATTGCAGTAGCTCGACGTTCAAGTCGACTCAAGCTCTCAAAAAAGTATGGCCTTTGCCTTTACAGTACTTTTGATTTTGAATTTAGTGGTGATGGAGAATCAAACAACCAAGGCTGTTTAACCCTTTTTGGGTTAAAGTTAGACAGTATTGATTTACCAGCATATCGTGTAAATTAATTTAGAATATTGCGGGTAGTAATTTCATCGCCAATATTCAATATTTAACCATTTACTATTAGCTTCAAGCAAAACCACTATCAATTAGTTTTGTACTTTTATGCTAAACATTATTCATAGGAGTTTTTGTGCCACTATTATTTACTTTATTTTGTTTTAAAGGCTTTGATAATAGATTGAGATTCCTGCTCTGTGCTCTAGCCTCTATTATAGGCTTTGTACTATTGTCAAAAGTTTTCTCAAACTCCCCTGTATTTGTTGCAATAATATTGTTGTTGACGTCAATAGTACTGGCCTTATCTAGCCGACGTAGACTTCGTGATGCCAATCATTTATCAGCCATACAATTATTACCGAGCATATTACTTTTAGTTTCTGGCTTTTTAAGTTTAGTGGTAAATAACAACTATATTGATTATTTATTTATTGCTCCATTGTTGTCTGTTGTTTATTTTTTGCGTTACCCAGTCCATTCTAATAATGATAAAATTGAATATGTATTTGGTTACGCAGGCCCTATTGACCTCAGTATCTATAAAAAAATTAGCAATACTAGTGCTAGCTCAAATAAACGTATTGAACCCAAATTAGTTTCATTGAGTTCAGAACAAGATTTATTGACTGAGGAGTTGCAACGGGATGCGGTTGTTAACCAAGAGGCAAGCAAAAATAATAGCAATGATTTATACCTTCAAACCGACAAAGAGTTTAATGGGGTTACTTGCCAAGCTGACATTAATAATGACATATCTGGTCATAATTCAGTGCAACCTGAGCAAGATACATTCAAAAATCTCTCGGCAACCCTCTACTCTTATTGGCTGAATAATTCAAAGTTAAGGCTAAGTGTTATAGTAATCTTACTATTAATTTTTGGCTTTATTTTAATTAATACTGTTATTACTGCGTTTACTTCTTCTAAAGAGCAACCCTCTGATGATGAATTACAAAAAAATCAGGCGCAAGCAGTTACAAATAACATGAATGCAATAGATATTATTGATAAACAATACTTACTTGCCATGCCTGATAACTTCAATTTATACCTCTCTCAATATCAGGGTCTCATTATTCATTGGCAAGCAGATAACACTAATGCTGGTGAATTTTGGTCGCAATTAACTAACCAAGGTGATGAAAGTTGCCAACAAATTACTTTCAATAGAGGTAGCTCGATTAGGCCACTAAGGGTCAACGTTGAGAATAGTAACGACTATTTTGCTAGCTTTTCACCCCTTGATACCGCTGAGCTTATTAAAGCATTAGCTTTTAGAGGTAATTTTTCACTCTGTGGTTATAATTTTTCTTTAAAAGGCAGCCAAGCCTTACTTGGCAAGCACAATCAATATGCACTATTTCTTGAGCAAGCAGATTAGTAATTATTTGCTTATCGACTCATTTGGTTAGTTTTTACTTGGGGTACATTAATAAATACAATAAATATTCACACTATTACCTTAATTGGATTTTTTAGAGCGTTGCACTTATACCTTAATCATGGTCTATCACAAATATTCTATTGGTGTTTTATAGTTGCTGTTAACCTAAAAGCAAACGAGTAAAGCTTAAGTAGGAAAAACACTTAAAACGCTGTAACATTGTGATTTAATATTACTTTCTTTAAAACTTATGTCTGGATGATAAACAATATGAAACAATTTGCTCAGTATTATCAATACGGCCTCGTCATCTCAACTATGTTTATACTTGGGTGCACCAATCAAAACCTTAAAATCAGTTCAACGGTCATGCCAACAACCAACGCATGTGCAAAACTTAATATATTAAAGTCAGGTTATTTGGATGATTTTTCTCAATTGAAAGGGACAAAAGTCAGCAGTCGCGCCAGTGATATTTGGAAGGCAAAATATCAACTTTTTGGTAAAAACTGCCAAGTTTTTTCTTGGGGGGGTAACCAACATACCTACTCATGCAACATAGTAGCACCTGATGAAGAGACAGCTATGCAATACTATGAAAATGCAAACAACATTACTCAGCAATGTTTAGGGGCAACTTGGCAAGCAGAGGAATTGCAAAGAAAACATAAAGATGGTGTTAAAACTGTTTTTACTGAAAACAATGAACAGTTAAACAATAAAGTGACTTTTTCAACGCACCTAGTCAATAGCCCAGGTGTATTTTCTCAAACTTGGACATTATTTTATTACGTCGGCAATATGCAGCAACCTAAGTGACATACTTTATGATTGACGCTAGCTTATTGTAAATCACCATTTATTAATTAAAGTTGCTTAAACAGTTGAAGCAGCAGCAATCTCTGCTGCTTCCTTAGCCATAAGCATGAATTGAATTAGCTGCTTAACTTAATTCATTCGTTTCAAAACCATCTAAGGTCACGCCAGATAGGCCTCCAGTCCCCCCTTGTTCATTGCTGCGCAGTTTAATCATAAGGCGTAAATCATTGGGAGAATCAGCATGATGCAATGCATCTGCATAGGTAATCAAGCCATTTTGATAATGGTTAAACAACGCCTGATCAAAAGTTTGCATACCTAACTCGTTTGATTTTTCCATCACTTCTTTAATACTACCCACATCACCTTTTTTAATGAGCTCGCTAATATACGGAGAATTTAGTAACACCTCAATTGCCGCAACACGGCTATGCCCATCCATGGTTGGTACGAGTTGTTGTGCAATAATACCGCGAAGATTTAACGCTAAATCAAATAATAACTTACCGTGTTGATCTGCCGGGACTAAGTGCATAATTCGGTCAATTGCTTGGTTTGCATTGTTTGCATGTAAGGTAGCAATACACAAATGACCTGTTTCAGCGAAGCTCAGTGCATGTTCCATAATTGCTTGACTGCGAATCTCACCAATAAGGATTACATCGGGCGCTTGACGAAGCGAGCTTTGCAGAGCTGCATCAAAAGAGTCTGTATCTAAACCGACTTCACGCTGAGTGATCATACTTTTTGCATGTTCGTGAACAAATTCGACAGGGTCTTCAATAGTTAATATGTGCCCGGATGAATTACGATTACGATAACCAATCAATGAGGCCATGGAGGTTGACTTACCCGTACCCGTACCGCCAACAAAAAGCACTAAACCACGTTTTGACATAACCACGTCTTTAAGGATCGGCGGCAGGCCTAAATCATCAACATCGGGGATCTCAGTAACAATCCGTCTAACAACCATGCCTGCCATGTCGCGTTGCCAAAACGCAGAAATACGAAAACGGCCAATATCATCTATTTCAATCGCAAAATTACATTCTTTATCAGCATCAAATTGACCTCGCTGCTTATCGTTCATGGCGTCATAAACTAAGCCTAGTGAAGAGTCAGCCGTTAATATCTCATCATCTATTGGTTGTAATTCACCATTTATTTTCGCACTTACCGGTAACTTGGCAGTGACAAACATATCAGAGGCATCTTGTTTTACCATTCTCTCTAATAATTGATGGAGCTTCATAATCCCCTCCTTAACCTATCTAAATAGTAACTTAAAACCCTGAAAATTGATTTTTATCAACCGCCTTTTCCATCGCATCTTGTTTTGTGATCATGCCGCGATTGACTAAGTTCTGTAAACATTGATCCATAGTTTGCATGCCATGCTGCATACCGGTTTGAATCGCTGAATACATTTGTGCAATTTTATCTTCTCGAATAAGGTTACGAATAGCCGGTACACCAATCATAATCTCATGAGCAGCCACTCGCCCACCTCCTACTTTTTTAATCAAGGTCTGAGAGATAACAGCGCGCAAAGACTCAGACAACATTGAACGTACCATAGACTTTTCTTCACCTGGAAATACATCAATAATCCGGTCAATGGTTTTTGGTGCAGATGTTGTATGTAAAGTACCAAACACTAGATGACCAGTTTCTGCGGCTGTCATTGCTAAACGAATGGTTTCTAAATCACGCATTTCACCCACTAAAATAACATCGGGATCTTCACGTAATGCCGAACGCAAGGCCGCGGCAAAACTTAAGGTATCGCGGTGAACTTCACGTTGATTAATTAAACACTTTTTAGTTTCGTGAACAAATTCGATAGGGTCTTCAATGGTTAAAATATGATCGTGCTTATGATCATTAATGTAATCAACCATCGCTGCAAGTGTTGTAGATTTACCTGAGCCTGTTGGCCCTGTTACTAGCACTAAGCCACGGGGCGTATCAGATATATCTCGAAATATATCCGGGCAGCCTAAATCATCAAGTGATAAAATTTTGCTCGGGATGGTACGAAATACTGCCGCAGGTCCGCGATTTTGGTTAAAGGCATTAACCCTAAATCGAGCAAGATTAGGCACCTCAAAAGAGAAATCGACTTCTAAGTTTTCTTCATATTCTTTACGTTGACCGTCGTTCATTATGTCGTAAACTAGGGCATTTACATCCTTAGCATCAAAAGCGGGAATATTTAGTTTTCGGACATCGCCATCAACCCTTATCGATGGTGGAGTACCTGTTGATAAATGTAAATCTGATGCATTATGTTGCACACTAAAGGCCAATAGTTCAGTAATATCCATACATTCCTCTTTTTTAAGGGTAAAAAATTATAGCGTAATAAAAAATAATGCTTTTATCTTTTATCGGTAAATTATTAATTAGGGTATACTAACAACAAAAGATGATGAATTAACACTGTTCAATAGTTTATATGATAAACATACCAGACAACTTAGCTAAAATTAATGCTAAAATCAGCGAAAGCTGTATAAAAAACGGTCGCCTAAGCCTTAAGCCAACTACACCTTCTGCATTACCCGTATCATTGTTGGCCGTAAGCAAAACTAAACCTAGCTCACTTATTGAGCAAGCCTATTTTGCTGGCCAAGTTAATTTTGGTGAAAATTATCTACAAGAAGCGTTGCAAAAAATTAACGAACTATCGACCCTACCTGACTTGGTATGGCACTTCATCGGCCCAATTCAGTCAAATAAAACTAAACAAATAGCCAATAATTTTAGTTGGGTACATAGCGTTGACAGAGAAAAAGTGGCGTTACGACTTAACCAACATCTAAGTGAACATACTAATCACAATACTCCGCTGAATATATGTTTACAAGTGAATATTAGTGATGAAGCATCAAAGTCAGGTACTAGCGCCGAGTCACTATTCTCTCTTGCAGAAGTAGTAAACAATTGTGACAACCTGCTGTTGAGAGGCTTAATGGCTATTCCTGAAAAAAATGCAGCAAATACCTGTTACCAAGCAATTGAGCAGTTGTTTTTGCAGCTGAAATCCTTATATCCTTCTGTTGATACACTCTCACTGGGTATGTCTAATGATTTAAACATAGCCATCGCCCATGGCTCTACTATGGTGAGAGTTGGTACTGACATATTTGGTCAACGAACAAAGAAAATCAACCCTTAGGATCTCCTTTATGAATAAGATTGCTTTTATTGGTGCTGGTAATATGGCACGTGCTATAATCATTGGCTTAGTTAACTCAGGTGTTTACGCCAGTAATATCATAGTATCAAACCCTTCCCAACCGAAGCGCCTAGCACTAGCTGAAGAGTTTGGCATTTTACATACTAGTGATAATAATGAGGCAACAGCTTTTGCTGACGTCATTGTGCTTTGCGTAAAACCGCATTTAATTTCGGAAGTATGTCAAAAAATTAGTCAAGATAACGACATCACAGACAAACTCTTTATTTCTGTTGCTGCAGGAAGAACGGTTGCACAAATTCAACATGCGCTTATCTCTGAAAATAATGATAAATCCCCAGCCTTAGTTCGAGTAATGCCTAATACCCCCTCACAACTTGGCTTAGGTATGAGTGGTTTGTTCGCATCGCCACAGGTAAATAGTCAACAACAAAACGTTGCCGAGCAATTAATGAGTGCTGTTGGTAAAACCATATGGCTCAAAAATGAAGCACAAATTAACGATATTATTGCCGTTGCAGGCTCTGCACCCGCTTACTTTTTCTTATTCATGGAAAGTATGCAAAAACAAGCACAAATATTAGGTTTTTCTGAACAAGAAAGTAGAATGTTAGTGCAACAAACAGCCCTTGGCGCTGCTACCATGGTCGACAAAAGTAGTGAGGATATCTCTACATTAAGAGCTAATGTCACCTCTAAAGGGGGAACTACCCATGCAGCCATAGAGCAATTTAAACAAGACGGCCTTGAAAAAATAGTCAGTAAAGCCATGAATGCCGCTATCTGTCGCGCAGAAGAAATGGCACAATAACAATTATATTGATGATAAGCAGTTAGAGGAAAAACGAGCCAATGGAAGCAATAATTTATCTACTTAGATTTGTATTTGATGCCCTGTTAATGATTTTAATCGTGAGAGTTTGGTTACAGTGGGTTAAAGCTGACTTTTATAACCCACTGAGTCAGTTTATTGTTAAAGTAAGTAATCCCATCGTGGTGCCTTTACGCCGAATAATTCCGGGGGTAGGCGGTATTGATTTAGCCACTATTTTAGTTGCCTATGTTGTAGCAACACTAAAGTTTGTTGCACTAGCCGCATTAGCTGGTGAAAGTTTAGGCGCACTGGCTTTTTATATAGGTCTACTGGTTCTGATTAAACAGGCTGGTTTCCTTTTATTCGTCTTAATGATAGTCATGGCTGTCATGAGTTGGGTTGTGCAAGGTTACAATGCTACATTGATGATTCTAAACCAGTTGACTGAACCGTTTTTGAACCCAATACGTAAAATTATACCGAATATGGGTGGCTTAGATTTATCAATGTTAGTGGCCTTCTTAGCTATGAATGTGATAAATATTTTATTATCTAATTCCCTGCCTTATTGGTCAGCATTATAACCAATACATACTGCTGCATAGCGCTTGAGCAATGTTAAAGCAAGATATTTAAAAAAAGACATAATGCTCACTTTAACACATTAGCTATGATAAAGATTGTGTCTTTGACTAAAATAATAGTTGTGAACTTGTTTGCTTGGAGAATAATATGAAAAATTTATGTCTTAAACTGCTTATAGCCTCATTAATGTATTTTATTGCTTTAGCAAACGCTAACGCCGAAAACATGAAAAAATTAGGGAGTATGAATGTTCACTATATTGCTATCGGTTCAACTTTTTTAACCCCCGAAATAGCTAAGTTATACGATATCAAGCGAAGCCGCTATAATGGTTTAATTAATATATCAGTGCTTGATAACAGCAAACAAGGTATGCCAGCCAAGCGAGTTAGCATTACAGGTAAAGCCAAGAACAATGTTGGCCAGTCAAAAATAATAGAGTTTCAAGAAGTAACGGAAGGCAGTTCAATCTACTACTTAGCGCAAGTTAGGTATGACAACGAAGAAACCATTCATTTTGATTTAACCATTAATGATGGTATTGAAATACAGCACTTGACCTTTTCACAAAAGTTTTATGTCGATTAAACAGTAAAACATAAATGATTAACTCGATGCTCAAATAAAAAATCAGCTAAGCACTTTTATACTGAACCTAGAATATTGATTTTTACCAGTAACTTTAGTGAATTATTGTCACTTAATAACATAGTGTTATCTACTTCTATTAAACCCTTTTAACGACAGGAACCTTACTATGTCAACCATTGTACTAGCAACTGGTAACCAAGGAAAAGTGAAGGAGTTAAGCCATTTACTGGCTCAGCACCACATTAAAATAGTACCGCAAAGTGAATTTCAAGTCGATGACGCGGAGGAAACAGGCACAACATTTGTTGAAAATGCCATTATTAAGGCCCGACATGCATCAAAAATAACAGGCTTACCGGCTATCGCTGATGATTCTGGTTTAGAGGTAGATGCGCTTAATGGCGCACCTGGCGTTTACTCAGCTCGCTATGCATCTGATTTAAGCGAAGATGGTGTTGTTACCGATGAGGATAATATTGACAAATTATTGGCTGCACTAGCCGATATCCCCAGCGAGCAAAGAACAGCACGTTTTCATTGTGTGCTAGTTTACATGAAACACGAACATGATCCTACGCCACTCATTTGCCATGGTATTTGGGAAGGTAGTATTAGCCAGCATAGGCATGGTGACGAAGGTTTTGGCTACGATCCTATCTTTTGGCAGGACGACTTGAAAATGACATCGGCACAGCTATCACGAGAGTTAAAAAGTACCTTAAGTCACCGTGGAAAAGCCTTAATGCAATTAACTCACAAACTGTCATCACTAAAACAGTAATCGCCTTTTTTAAGCTCTTATGCCAGATACTCTAAAAAACCAACCCTTATCACTGTATATCCACATTCCTTGGTGTGTTGAAAAGTGTCCTTATTGTGATTTTAACTCGCATGCAGTGAAAAATGACATTCCTGAACACGATTATGTCAACGCCCTTTTAGCTGATTTAGATGATGATATAAGCCGTTTTCATTTATCACAGCGACCATTATTCTCTATTTTTATCGGTGGCGGCACACCCAGTCTTTTTTCAGCATCAGCGATAAAATGCCTGTTAGACGGAGTATTGGCGCGTTTTAATCATAACAATGATATTGAAATCACCCTTGAAGCAAATCCAGGCACTGTTGAAGCCGATAAATTTCGTGGTTTTTTTAATGCTGGTGTTAATCGCTTATCTATTGGTGTACAAAGCTTTGCCTCTGATAAATTAATTAAATTAGGTAGGATACACGACAGCGAGCAAGCTAAAACGGCGGCACAGTTAGCAACTGAGAGTGGCGTGACCAGTTTTAATTTAGATTTAATGCATGGCCTCCCAAATCAATCATTAGACAATGCCTTAGATGACTTAAAAACAGCCATTAGTCTTAACCCTAATCATATTTCTTGGTATCAACTAACTATTGAACCAAATACTATTTTTCACTCAAAACCACCAAAATTACCTGTTGATGATATTCTCTGGCAAATCCAAGATAAAGGGCTCAAGTTATTAAAAAGCGCCGGCTATGAACAATATGAAATTTCAGCCTATGCCAAGCCAGGATACCAGTGCCAGCATAACTTAAATTACTGGCAATATGGCGACTATCTGGGCATTGGTTGTGGCGCTCATGGCAAAATCACAGACCACAATACCCAAATTATCACTCGCACAGTAAAAGTAAAACACCCCAAAGGTTACTTAGATACTTCTCGTGATTTTTTAGATAAATTACTTACCGTTACTAAAGATGAACGGCCTTTTGAATTCATGATGAATCAACTTCGTCTTCATAAGGCCTTTCATGTAAAACACTTTGAACAAAGCACTGGGGTACATATAGATGCTATATTGCCTTTCTTGCGAGAGGCTAAACAAAAAAAATTAATGGCTAATACAGTAACAAAAACAGGTGAAGAGTGGCGAGTAACCACAAAAGGTCATCGCTATTTAAATGATTTATTGGCTATTTTTTTATGACATCAGCAGCCCCAAGAGATACCTTGGTAAATAAAGAAGACGAGCTTAAAAATAGCGACGTTGATGAGCAACTTGATATAACTTTCATGCAAAGAGCCCTCGAACTGGCTAATAAAGCCGAGCAATTTAATGAGATTCCTGTGGGTGCTGTTGTCGTCCATCAAGGTACTATTATCGGAGAAGGATTCAATCAGTCAATCATGCATAATGATCCTTCCAGTCATGCGGAAATGAATGCTATTCGACAAGCAGGGGCTAATTTAAATAATTATCGACTCCTTGATTGTACACTTTATGTCACTTTAGAGCCCTGTTCGATGTGTGCTGGTTTACTTGTGCATAGTCGAATAAAACGTCTAGTTTTTGGCTGTAGTGATTTAAAAACCGGCGCGGCTGGTAGTGTCTTTAATTTAGTCAACAACAGCCAACTAAACCATCAAGTAGCGGTACAAAGCGGTATACTGCAGCAGGAATGCAGTCAGTTACTCTCCTCTTTTTTTAAGCGTCGTCGAAACGAGAAAAAACAAGCAAAAAAAGTTAGAAGTCAGTTAGTCGATGAGAAAAACTCTGCAATGGGTAAAACACATAAATAGCCAAGTGTGTTATCACCATAGTTTTGTTATCACCGAAGTCAAAATCACTGTTAATTTTGCAATTGGGCTTATTCAGCCAATTATATTAAAGCCTTTACCACAAGCTATACTACCCTACTAAAATTTTATGTAAACAATCCCTCATGCCAAGCCTAAAAAGTCTCATAAAACTATGTAAATACCTTATAAAACATTCTATTTATTTGCTTTAATTTGATAAAAACCCTTGATTAAGGTATTAATAGAGCCGCGTAGATGCTGCTCTTAAAAGTTAAAGGTTTCTGTTTCTCATGGCTCAACGATTTCTGCCCGTTTACTTCACTGGTTGGTTTTACTTACTACTCGCGTTTTGGGCTTTTAGTTTAATTTATATTAACGCCGATGGCCTTAAGAAAATAAGCCAAGTTAACATAAATAGTCTGTATGACTATATTAGCATTGGTCTAGAAACGCCAAATCAAGAGCTAACAGTGCTCAATACCCTAATGCTAGAATCAAGCTTCAATGAAAAAGACCTAAACCTAATGCAAGCTCTCTTAACAGAGCAACCTCAAAGCAAAATTGTTTTGCTTGGTGAGCCATCGGCAGATTATCTATCAGCACTTTCTTTGTACCTAATAGATAAGCCGAGAAAGAATAAAATAATTATTGCTTCAGAGCAGCTCTCCTCTGGTCAGGAAGTGAATACAATAAACGAAATATTTTCACATGTAACATCCCCCCTACGCTATCCCTCTAGAAGTTTAGTTAAACGGAGCAGCAACAAACATTTTATTTTCACTCCCCATTTAATGACAAGCACACATGACACTGAACTGCTTTGGCAACATCAACAACATATTTATCTCAGTTTACTCGGTGAAGTACTTCAGCAACTGGCAATACCTGAAATGGTGTTAACAGAAAGCTGGCAATTAAATTTATCGGCAAAAGTATACACTGAAAACCTAGCTACCCCGGCAAATAATTTATCCAGTACTTCCATAAATCATAACTTAAATAAGTCCGCAGATAACACGTCAACATACCAATTAAAAGAGACATCAAGCAGGCTAGCTGATTTTAGCAGCATAAAAATGGGCTTTAGTAGTCGAATATTTACTGCGGAATACGAACCAATACCGAATATAGAGCCATCAATAAGCATACCCGTAAATACCATGTCGCAATATATGGCGTTAATTAAAGAGCAAGGCAAAGCGCCAACCAAAGCTTATGACCTTATTGTCCTGAGTAATAAACAGCCAAATGATTCACAGGCATTAGTTTCCGCCATTAAACAAGTTATAGCCAGTAAAAACCTCAACCAAAATATTACCACGCTTCTATTATTTGGACTTTTTTCAATGATAGGTCTGTTGTTAATTTGGTTCATCGCTGTATTTTCATACAAAAAACAAATGTTGATTATGTTGGTTTATTATCTTGTCCTCCTCGCTGCTCAATGTTTTTTATTCAAGCAGCAACAATGGCTTAACATACTCCCCTTAATACTTTTACTTTCTGGTTCATGGGTTATATATCTGGGCTATCAAAAAGAAAATAAATTTGTTACGACCTTGCTCAACAATAACCGCCTAGTAAATGATAACGTCACGGATAATCATCAAGGTGAACCGCAATCAATAGTAAATCATCGAATTAATAAGCCTTCATTGCAACAAACACTCGAAAATACTGTTGACGATTGCTTAGCATTAACACTAGATGATTTGCAAAAAACTATGGTTATTCAAAATAATGAGCCATCAGTAAATACGTTGAATGAGCATCACTTGACTTGTAAAGCTTTTGGCCGATATCAGGTGGAAGGCATTTTGGGAAAAGGCGCCATGGGCACAGTCTATCAAGGTGTTGATCCTAAAATTAACCGCCATGTTGCTATTAAAACACTGCGTTTAAGTGATGATGCTGAGTCGATCGACAACCAGATAGCAAAGGAAAGGTTTTTTAAAGAAGCACAAACCGCAGGCGGTTTAAGCCATGCCAACATTGTGACAATTTATGATGTTGGTGAAGAGAATAATTTGGGCTACATCGCCATGGATTTATTAACAGGTGCGCCTTTATCGCTTTTTACACAACCTGATAAAACCTTACCTGCCCCATTAATTTATCAATTACTCATTCAAATATGTGAGGCATTAGATTATGCACATCAACAAAATGTTGTTCATCGAGATATAAAACCTGCCAATATAATATATGATGATGATTTATTGAGAGTAACCGTGACAGACTTTGGTATTGCTTATGTCAGTGACAATAGTAAAACAAAAACAGGTATTATTATGGGAAGCCCCTATTATATGTCACCGGAACAAATATTGGGTTTAAAAATAGATGGCCGTAGCGATATTTTTAGTTTGGGAGTCACTTTTTATCAATTACTTTGTGGACACTTGCCGTTTACGGGCGAATCTATCGCCACAGTTGCTTACCAAATAACAAAAGTTAAAGCAATTGCTGTTAATCAACACAATAGCAAGCTACCATCTAGTGCACAGCGTATTTGTAATAAAGCTATGCACAAAGACAGTGCTAAACGTTATCAATCTATGGCTGAGTTTAGGCTAGCATTAATAGGCGCACTTAAAAGAGACTTTAAGGTGTCTATTAATGAATAAAGTAGCGCTAAACCGTTATTATTAATAACACTCATTCACAATGAAGGTAATACTTGCTTAAAAAAATGAATTTTACTATCCAATCCTTATGTCACCAAGGCGCAGTTCGAAGTAATAATGAAGATGCGATCAGTTATGGTATTGAGCAAAAATATGGTATTGCTTGGATGCTTATTGCTGATGGAATGGGTGGACACAATGCAGGTGAAGTTGCCAGCACTATGCTAGTTGAGCATGTAAAGGCACAATGGAGCAAGTTACGTTTAAATCACCCACCTAACTGGCTAGCATGGATAACAGAGCAACTAAACAGTGCCAACCTAGCCATATTATCTCAAGCCAAAAAGTCGGTTGACCAACAAGGAATGGGGACTACTGGCGTGCTCATGGTATTAGAGGCTAATAATTGTCACTTAGGCTGGATAGGTGACTCGCGCGCATACACCCTCAAAAACAACCAACTTGCGCAAGAGACTACTGATCACACAATGCTGCAAGAGTTAGTAAATAAAGGGGCAATTAGTGCCGAAACCGCAAAACAATCAAATACCAAAAATTTATTATCGCAAGCCATTGGTGTACAAGAAAATATCTCTGTAGGGACAGTGACCGTTAAACTAAATAGTGGTGATAGTATTATGCTCTCAACTGATGGTTTACATGATTACCTCAGTGATGACGATATTAACTACTATCTACTTCGTTTTACTGAAAATGAAGACACCTGTTATGACATGATAAATCAAGCCATTGCCCAAAAAAGCCGAGACAACCTGACCGTTGGTTTAGTGCGCTTAACTAATGAATAATAAATAAAAGAAGAACAAGTAATCATTAAAATAATGAGGAGTTACTATGGCTTATTTAGCCTTAAGTGTAGAAGATGTAATCATAAATAAATGGCCATTAGTTGTCGGTGAATTGACTGTTGGTAGAGCTAACAGTAACGACATTCAAATTACCGATGGTGCAGTAAGTGCAAAACATGCAAGGCTGGTGACTGAAAAAGACCCTTACATAGCGGACCAACTAATCACTTATATTGAAGATTTAAGAAGTACCAATGGTACTGAGTTAAATGGCAAAAAAGTAACTCGTGAAAAGCTTAATGCAGATGACATTATAACGATTGGCTTTAATCAGTTTCAGTTACTTGATAAAAAATCTAATAACCTTGATGAAACTGCGATAATTATTGGTTAACATCACTGCTTACTTGAGCAGTATAGAATTCATGAATTACTTGCTTAAAGTGCGATTGCCGTCTTGATGATATCTTATGATGTTGACGGTTTAACATTTTTCTACGTTGATTACTTTTAAATGCTTTTCTCATGTTTCTAATCCTTTAAATGACTGTCTATATTTTACTATAGTCAACGAAAATGACAATTTTATGACAATGAACTATTAGTTCATAAAAAACAGACAATCGTTAATTTATTGCTTAACCGTCTCATCTTTGTTCTTTGAGAGTTGTTTTTTAGGAGTAATAGGTTGAGTTGAATCGACCTCTGTTTGTTTTGTAGTGACTTGCAGTTGTTGTTTACTTGCAAGCTGTTCGGCTTTATTTTGTTGCTGAATTTTTTCTTCCAATAAAAGTGCATCAGTAGCCTTAGCCTTATCATCTAGCCAAGTTAGGGTATCGTAATAACGGCGTATGTTATCAACATAATTGACAGGCTCTTCACCACGGGCATAGCCGTGTTTAGTATTTTTATAATACTGCTTTTGATGTAATAGAGGTAGCCGCCTTTTCACTTCCAGCCAGCGATCAGGATCCCCACCTTGCTGTTGAGTAATGATACGAGCATCATTTAGGTGGCCAAAACCTATGTTGTAGGAGGCAAGTGCAAACCAAATACGATCTGGGCTAGGTATTCTTTCAGGCATCATGGCAATCATTCGCTTAAAGTACTTAGCTCCACCGCGAATACTTTGTTCTGTATCTAAACGACTATCAATCCCCATTTGTTTTGCCGTTGCTAAGGTAAGCATCATCATACCGCGCACACCAGTATAACTTTTTGCGTTTGGTTTCCAGTGAGACTCTTGGTAGCTAATTGCCGCTAGAAGACGCCAATCTAAATCTTGTGCATACTTTTCAAAAAGGTGTTGATACTTGGGTAATGTATTGGAAACAGCTTTAATAAATGTACGAGTTTCAACGTAATTGAATTCTTCAATATGACCATAATACTTCTCATCGAGTGCTAATATTGTTCCATCTTGATGAGCCGAGCCAAAAAACTCAACCAAACTTGCTAAAATATCATCATGACTGTTGCGACTGAC
Organism: Colwellia sp.; assembly: GCA_042091395.1. GTDB lineage: Bacteria > Pseudomonadota > Gammaproteobacteria > Enterobacterales > Alteromonadaceae > Colwellia. Next base: position 21,101 of record JBELHN010000024.1, on the reverse strand, counting down.
CATCCAAGCAAGTGATTCAGGTTGATTTATAGAAAAACCGATACTTATTTCCGGATAGTAACTGCGGTTAATAGCTAAATTATTGCTGTCGATAATAGTGTAATCTATCTCTTCATTGAGCACTTTAGTTAAGAGCTCTTCACTATCAAAATCAGTCGTTTCTAACCAAGTTAATTGTGGATGTTGGCGTTTGAGTTTTTCAAGGTTTTCAACGTAGCTAGAAGCAGAGGTTACCATTAAGGTACCTGTTAAGTCGGCAACTTTTCTGGGTCTAACTTTACCTTGTTTGAACACTAATTTTTGTGTAATGGTCTCGTATACAGGTGCAAAGCGAAAACGTTGTAAGCGTTTATCTGTTTTTGATAGGCCAGCTGCAAGCATATCAACTTCACCGGTGTTTAGCTTAATAAACAATTCATCAAGACTATAACTGGTAACGATGTTGAGTTTTACGTTGATTGAGTCTGCATATTTTTTGGCAAGTTCGTATTCAAAACCCGCAAAACCATCTGCTGTGCTGTAATAGTTAGTGGGACCGAATACGGTACCGACATTGATATAACCACGCTCTAAAATACGTGTTAAACTGGCAGGCTCTGTTTTTTTATCGCAGCCAAATAATAAAAAACAGGCAATAAACACTGCGAGCATAACCTCAGCCCTTATTACTAAGCTATTAGCAAACCTAGTTTTTTTAATAACATGATAATATTTAGTCATAGTATAATTGTGTCTTGTATTTGACGAATAGCCAAGTACTTTTTACCATAAATGGTTAACCGTTTTTTAACTTGACTATTTCCGTTAACAAAAGCGTTATTTTAAACTATAATACGCGCGAAATTTTCAGTTTGCTTTGGCTTCAGTAAGTTGCTGTATCAAAGACAATTAAAACCTTCCACAAACCTTGGTGATTACCCTATGACGATGTTGATTAAAAACCTTCGTGGCGCTCCAGCACTCTCTGATTTTAGAGTTACAAAGCTTTTAGCTCAATGTGAGCAATTACAATTGCCCATTAACAATATTTATGCTGAATTTGCCCATTTTGCTCAACTTAATGAGGCATTGAGTGATAGTGAAGAAAATGTTTTACAACAACTATTGACTTACGGTCCAACCATAGAAGAACACAAACCAACGGGTACTTTTTTACTGGTCACGCCACGCCCAGGTACTATTTCACCTTGGTCATCAAAGTCCACTGATATTGCTCATAACTGTGGTTTGAGTAAAATCACTAGATTAGAGCGAGGCATTGCTTACTATATTTCCATTAACAAAGATGCCACTTTAACCACTGAGCAAGAAATTCAGTTAAATGCTTTATTGCATGATCGTATGATGGAGAGTGTTTTCAATACTTTTGAAAGCGCACAACAGTTATTTACTTCTAGCGAGCCTAGCGAGCTAACTTCTATAG
>JBELHN010000024.1:0-19668 GCA_042091395.1 Colwellia sp. | reverse complement strand
ATAGATATTGAGCATGGCGGTAAAGCAGCCCTTGTTAACGCCAATATTGAGTTAGGTTTAGCTCTTGCTGAAGATGAAGTTAATTACTTATTCGAAAACTTTACAAAATTAGGGCGTAATCCCCACGACATTGAATTGTACATGTTCGCACAAGCAAACTCAGAGCACTGTCGTCATAAAATATTTAATGCTGACTGGACTATAGACGGCGTTAAGCAAGAAAAGTCTCTCTTCAAAATGATTCGTAACACGCACGAGCTTAACGGTGATTTCGTTCTGAGTGCCTATAAAGATAATGCTGCCGTAATGGTAGGTAATAAAGGTGGGCGTTTCTTCCCTGACCCTGATACCAATGAATACCGTTATCACCATGAAGATATTCAGGTATTAATGAAGGTTGAAACCCATAACCATCCTACAGCAATATCACCCTACCCTGGTGCAGCAACAGGATCGGGTGGCGAAATTCGTGACGAGGGTGCTACCGGTATTGGCTCAAAACCAAAAGCTGGATTAGTGGGTTTTTCAGTGTCTAACCTCCGTATTCCAGACTTTGTTCAACCTTGGGAAACTGATTTTGGTAAACCAAGTAGAATAGTCAATGCTTTGGATATTATGGTTGAGGGGCCATTAGGTGGTGCCGCTTTTAACAATGAGTTTGGTCGCCCTGCCATACTAGGTTATTTTCGTACCTATGAAGAAGAAGTTAACTCTTTTAATGGCGTTGAGGTTCGAGGTTACCACAAACCAATTATGTTAGCCGGTGGTTTAGGTAATATTCGTGATGAACATGTACAAAAACGTGAAATTGTTGTTGGTGCCAACCTAATTGCGCTAGGGGGGCCAGCCATGAATATTGGTTTAGGTGGTGGTGCTGCTTCTTCAATGGCTTCGGGCCAATCTGCTGAAAATTTAGATTTTGCCTCCGTACAACGTGAAAACCCTGAAATGGAACGTCGTTGCCAAGAAGTTATTGATAAGTGTTGGCAGCGCGGCGAACAAAACCCTATTGCTTTCATTCATGATGTTGGTGCCGGTGGTTTATCTAATGCTTTTCCTGAGCTTGTCTCTGACGGTGGTCGCGGTGGTATCTTTGAATTACGCAATGTTCCTAACGATGAGCGCAGTATGGCGCCCCATGAGATTTGGTGTAACGAGTCACAAGAGCGTTATGTTATTGCCGTTGCCGATGAAAATTTAGCGGCCTTTGAACAAATATGTGCCCGTGAACGTGCACCATATGCCATTGTTGGTCGTGCCACAGAAGAAGAACAGTTAACTGTGACTGATGCGCACTTTGCTGGTAATGAAAAACTGAATACGCCTATCGACCTCCCTCTCGATGTATTATTAGGCAAGACCCCAAAAATCATTAAAGACGTAAAATCTGTGGCATGTGCTGGGGATGAACTAAATCTAGCCAATGTATCGTTAGCCGACGCTGCAGACAGGATTCTTAGCCTGCCAACCGTCGCAGAGAAAACCTTTTTAATTACCATTGGCGATCGTTCGGTAACAGGCATGGTTAATCGCGATCAAATGGTTGGCCCCTGGCAAGTGCCAGTAGCTGACTGTGGAGTTACGGCTTCAGCACTGGATTCGTACCATGGTGAAGCCATGTCATTAGGTGAAAGAACTCCTGTAGCCTTGCTAAATTATGGTGCCTCTGCCCGCCTAGCCGTAGCAGAATCACTTACTAATATTGCTGGTACTGATATTGGCGACCTAAACCGTATTAAACTTTCTGCCAACTGGATGTCTCCTGCAGGCCACCCAGGTGAAGATGCGGGTCTTTATGAAGCAGTTAAAGCCATTGGCGAGGAGCTATGTCCAGCCTTGGGGTTAACCATACCTGTTGGTAAAGATTCAATGTCAATGAAAACGCAATGGCAAGATGATGGCCAAGAAAAGTCAGTAACCTCACCACTGTCATTAGTCATTACCGCTTTTGGTGTCGTTGAAGATATACGTAAAACCGTAACACCTGAATTAAGAACAGACAAAGGTGATACTCGCCTAATGGCTCTTCACTTATCACCAGGTAAGAAACGTCTAGGCGGTTCGTGTTTAGCGCAAGTATATAAACAATTGGGAAATGAAACACCTGATGTGGATAGTGCAGAAACCTTAAAAGGTTTTTTCAATGCAATGCAAGCCCTAGTTCGCAAAGAGTTGGTCATCGCCTATCATGACATTTCAGATGGTGGTTTATTTACGACAATCAGTGAAATGGCATTTGCCGGCCATACCGGTGTTGACATAGATATTAGTCAACTCTCATCTGGTGCTGCAGATGACTTAGCCACATTATTTAATGAAGAGCTCGGCGCCGTTATCCAAGTTAAAGAAGATGATATTGAAGCGATCAATGCTATTTTTGTGCAGTTTGGTATTGCTGAAAACAGCACCAGCATTGGTTGTTTAAACAATGAAGATTGTATCCGTTTTAGCCGAAATGGTGAGGTTATATTAGAAAACTCACGTACTTATTATCGTACAATGTGGGCACAAACTACCTATAAAATGCAATCATTGCGTGATAACCCTGAATGTGCTCAGCAAGAGCATGATGTTAAATTTGATACTGAAGATCCTGGTTTAAACACCAAACTATCTTTTAATATTAACGAAGATATTGTTGCTGACCTAATCGCAAAAGACGCACTCAACGACACAAATCCACGTATTGCTATCTTGCGTGAACAAGGTGTTAATTCGCATGTTGAAATGGCGGCAGCCTTTGACCGAGCAGGTTTTATTGCCGAAGATGTACATATGTCAGATATATTATCTGGTCGTACTGACTTAGCTAACTTTAGTGGCCTAGTGGCTTGTGGTGGTTTCTCTTATGGCGATGTCTTAGGTGCTGGTGAAGGCTGGGCGAAATCAATACTCTTTAATGCCAACGCCAGAGCCATGTTTAAAAAATTCTTCGCTCGCACCGATACATTTACTTTAGGTGTATGTAACGGTTGCCAGATGTTGTCTAATTTGAAAGACATCATTCCAGGCTCTGAGCACTGGCCGCGTTTTGTACAAAACACCTCGGAGCGTTTTGAAGCACGTTTTTCGCTTGTTGAAATTCAAGAAAGCCCATCGGTATTACTCAAGGGTATGACAGGTTCTCGCATGCCTATTGCAGTATCACATGGTGAAGGGCACACCGAGTTTGCCTCGCAAGCTGCTGTGGAAGCCGCCAACAATTCTGGCACAGTAGCAATGCGCTACGTTAACAACTACGGTGACGTAACTGAAACTTACCCTGCCAATCCAAATGGCTCTGTTGATGGTATCACTGCATTAACCTCTACTGATGGTCGCGTAACAATTATGATGCCGCACCCAGAAAGAGTGTTTAGAACAGTGGCTAATTCATGGCATCCAGATAGCTGGGGTGAAGATTCACCTTGGGTTCGTATGTTCAGAAATGCTCGAGCTTTTATTGGCTAGTATTTAACTACTAGTCAATAAAAGCTGACCTAGTAGCCTTAAAAAGCCGAGTTATTCACTCGGCTTTTTTGTACACTCATTAAAAACTAAGCTGATGGTAAATTTTTTCAACACTGAATTATTAAGCTAGATGAAATCTAACGATATATCGGTGCAGCCTCTCTGGCAACGTATACCTGTTGGTTCTAGTTGTGCAGGTGTAAATATTCTTAATGGTTTGTTACATTGCGAGCAGAGCACTGTTTTGCCTGACATGAGTTGTTTAACTAATTTTTGTTGAGCAAAAAATGATGCCTTACTACTTTTCTGTAGCGCTGAAAATTTTTTTAAATCAATTGTCATAATGCGTTGTGACCAATTATTCTAATAAAATAAAGTGACAAGGTACCTGATAAAGTCACTAATTAATAAAATATACCCCATCAAACACCCCTTCAAACTGTGTACTAGAAGAAACCAATAGATCTCGATAATCGCTAATATTTTCATAGGTAGCAGACATAAGAGGATAAGCAGTAATTTCCCATGGCATTGCTGGGTTTGTATTAGCACTTGTTAATGACAGTTTTTGATTGTTTTCTAATAACAGTTTACCAAATTGTAGGGCAAGTGATTGGCTTGCAAACAACACTGCAAACTCAATTTCACGCTCATGTGTTAAATCGTCATCGTTAGTGTGCATTTGCCAGAGTGTGTTACCAATTTCATCTTCAGGAAAAAGTGTTAAATCACGTGTCATGATTACTCTCATTAGGTATGTTTTAGCTAGTCATATTCTATGATAACTACAATTAACTGTTATTTTAGCTTTGCTAAGCAAAGAAACCTAGTAAAATAAAACAAACTTCTCACTAACATAAATACCATGCCTAGCAATTCACTTAACCAAAATGATAGATCGGAAGATCAAACATCGGCATTATTTGAATGGCATATTACCATCAGTAATAATGAGCCAAACACAACCCCCATTGCGGTGTTAGAACGTTATGCTGATGAGCACAATATTGTGATTTCTAAAACAGCATTAAAACAAGCGGTTAACAAAGGGGCTTTATGGCTAACTCCGCTCGTTAATAAAAAACGTACTCAACGTCTACGCCGTATTAAAAAGCAACTGGCTGTTGGCGATGAGCTGCATTTTTATTATAACCGAGATGTACTCTCATGCACTGTACCTGAGGCTAAATTAATTGCTGATCTTGTTGGTTACAGCGTCTGGTATAAGCCCTACGGTATGCTGTCACAAGGCTCAAAATGGAGTGACCACTGCACTATTGCTCGTTATGCTCAACAACATTTACCGGTGGAGCGCCCTGCTTTTATCGTGCATCGTTTAGATCGTGCTGCTACGGGGTTAATTTTGATTGCCCATTCGAAAAAAATAGCACGAACACTATCAAAAATGTTTGAACAACATCAACTTGAAAAAATCTATCATATTGTGGTTCATGGTAACCATCAACAAAGGCCTCAGCCAGATATCATAACCACTGAAATAGCTAATAAATCAGCATGCAGTCAATTTACTTGTATTGATTTTGATAAAGATAGTAATCGATCATTGGTTAAGGTAAGTATTTCCAGTGGTAGAAAACATCAAATACGTATACATGCTGCCAGTATTGGCATGCCTGTTGTCGGTGATAGGTTACATGGAATAGCGGATGAGAATGAAGCATTAAACTTACAACTGTGCGCCGTTAATTTACGCTTTTATTGTCCTATTAAGCAATTAAAACAGATCAATTCTGATGATGTTATAGACACAAAACCAATGTCTTTTGAGGTGCCGGAAACACTAAGACCTCAATTATCATTGAGGTCTTAGTGTTTTTTAACTACTCAAATGAGTTGTTACCAGCAGTTTTAACTTAATTAACTAACTTAATTAACTATCATGAGTGAAGTCAACAACGGTGACTCATACCTAATATTTATGCACAATAATTAAATTCATCATCGCTAAGTAGCTTTAAGTCATTTCCAACTAAATCACTTGGCGCCAACGCTTTTAACAAGTTAAAACCTTGTTGACGCTGTTCAAGGGTTAACGCTTGATAAGGCAACCTAAAATTTTTCGCTACGGCATTGGTCATCATTAACGCCGTATTAATCGCAATGGGGTTTGGTTCACAAAATAACCATGACATAAGGCTTTGTAATTGCTGGTTCAGTATAGTTGTTTGTGAAATATTATCTTTATCCATTAACTGGCGCATTAAACCTGGAATAATATTAGAGCTAACAGAGATAACACCATGTGAACCAAATTCATGTCGCCCAACATAACTTTCATCATCATTACCAGACCAACAGGCTATTCCCTGTTTTTCATAATAAGCAATACGCTCATTACCCGTACACTCTTTAACACCGATAAAGTTTTTGTGGCTTGATAAAGGTTCAATAATATCAGGAGTTAAATCCTGACCTGTACGACCCGGCACGTTGTAAATAAAAGCGGGACCAATATCTAAAACTCGCTTAAAATGCTCAGTAACCCCTCTGGGTGACGTCCGCCCATAATAAGGATTAATTTGCAGTGCTGCATCCATGCCAATAGCAAAACCATTTTCCGTAGCCTTAATTGCTTCTCGGGTATTATTACTGCCGGTATTACCAATGATAATGAGTTTTTCACTAAAATTATGAACACAATGGGCGATTAACATTAAATGCTCTTCCCAGCTTAGCAAGTGCCCTTCTCCTGTTGTGCCACCAACAACAATTCCATCAACACCAGCGGCTATCTGCTGCTCAATAAGGGCATCGTATGTTGCTAAACAAACATCACCATTGTTGGTGTAAGGGGTTTTTATTGCAGTAATTAAACTTGCTGATCTTAATCGCTTCATTAATGATCTCTAATATTTATATAGCATGAGGAAATCTGAAATTGTTGCGCATTATTCTAACAATGACCTGCAGAGTCAACAACCCGTCGCATAATATATTCTTCGTTAGTTAAGGCATGTTGATAACAAAAGGTTTTGTGATTTAACGTTTTCACATGGTAAGCGTGATAATTATCTTCATTATTTAAGTCGGCACTGAAAAGTTGCTCATTAATTAGCTCATCTTTAGTGAGAGTAAAATGTATCCCGGCAACTAAACCCCAATCGCCCAACTCAACCACTTGTTCAACTATTTCTCCTTTGTTATCAAGGGTTATAAAGGTAAACTCAAAACTACCATCACTACTAAATTGGGCATATTCAAGCGTTTCCTCACCTTTGGCATTAATTTCATTTCGATACCAGCGGCCAAAAAGTAATGACCTTGAGTAACTTGGTTTGTTCACAAAAAAACTCCTGATGATAGAGATATTAAAATAGACTTATTAGTTATTAGTTATTGCTTATTAATGATTGCCTAGGGGCTATAATGATTAAGATATGAATTGCTGAGCAACAATAAGACAAAAAATTCCCATTATACAAAACAACTAGATTCTATCTCGCTCTTAATGCTAAATAGCGTTAACATTTAACCTTTTAATATAGCAGTTATCAACTTAAAGAAGGAAACATTAATGCCATCTCCAACGCTTCAAATACTACTAACCGGCAATGAGTTAATGACCGGCGATATTGTTGACAGTAATTCTGCAATGATGGCTCAAATATTTCAAGAAATAGGTCTCCGTGTTAGCCGCAAAGTCACTGTCGCAGATGATTTACCCTTGTTAGTCAATGAAATTAGGGATATTGCGCATAGTAGCGATATCTTAATTATTAATGGAGGTTTAGGGCCTACCGTTGATGACCTAACCGCGCAAGCCCTAGCATTAGCCACAGATACTAGCTTAGAACAAAACCCTATTGCACTTGCACATGTCACTGATTGGTGCAAAAAAAGAGCCCTAGCGTTAAATGCAGCAAACACCAAACAAGCGCTTTTACCTTCAGATTGTCGAATAATTGCCAACAAAACGGGCAGTGCTGTTGGTTTTTCTATTCGCTATATGGATTGTAATATTTTTTGTACACCGGGTGTACCCAGTGAACTAAAAACCATGCTTGCAGAACAAATCATTCCGATTATCCGTGAAGATTTACCCCATAACCTAGTTTCGGATGTTACTCGTTTACAAGTTTTTGGTATTGGCGAATCAAGTTTACAAACGTTAATCAATGATCAACTGCCTTTGTGGCCAGCTGAACTTGAACTTGGCTTTCGTGCGGGCAACCCATTACTTGAGGTCAAACTGACGGCTAACTCAAGCCAAGGCATTCAGTTAAAATCAACCTGGCTAGATAAACTTGTTCAGGTACTTGGTGATCATTTTATTGCTGAGATTAAAGGTAAAGCGCTAACACTTGCTGAACATCTTTTGGAGAACCTTCGACACAAAAACATAAGTTTAACTACTGCAGAATCGTGCACTGGCGGACTTATTGCCAGTAAATTAACAGCAATAGATGGTGCTTCGGCTTGTTTCTCTGCTGGGTTTGTGACATACAGCAACCTTATGAAACACAAAATATTGGGTGTGCCTAATGAAACATTACAACAACATGGTGCGGTAAGTGAAGCTGTCGTAATCGCTATGGCAAAAGGCGCCTTATTAAAATCCAACGCAAACTTAGCCATCGCTGTTTCAGGGATTGCAGGCCCCAAGGGAGGTTCAGTGCAAAAACCCACTGGCACTGTATGGTTTGCTTGGGGTGATATTGAAAACATTCAAACACAATGTTTATTATTACCCTATGATAGAGTGAGATTTCAACATTATGTTGCCGCAATAGGCATAGATTTATTAAGAAGGTATCAACAAAACCTTAGTTCTACTCCCAATTATATAATTGAGCGAGGTCATAATATTGAACAACAGATTTAACATATCAAAATGGCTTAAGCGCCCTCGATTCATTACACTTTGAATAGCTCGCTTAATGATTGCTTAGTGTCTTAAAAATTTATATATTAGTAGATTAGCTAATACTAAAAATGAAATAGGCTCAGGAGTATATTTTGATAGAAAAGAATTTCATAACCAGCGGTCGAAATACCCTAATACACAAAGTGAAAAAATTCGATTTACTGGTACTTAACGGTGATAAATCTGTCATTATTATTAGCCACAGAGGTATAGGTATATACAAAGGGCCAATACCTGCAAAACGTTCCCTAGCGAAAAAAGCCTATCAAGATATTGTCGATTTAGCATCAACTGAGCTATTTGGTGAAGAAAAGACACTACTGTTTGTGCAGGCACTTGATGGTGTTGAGTACAAAATCGATTACAGTAAAGAAGGAACCAAAAGTTTCATAAAAGTTCATCAAAGTCAGTACTTATAAAACTTTAGCAAAAAACAAATGTACAGTTAAAATAAGCACAGTACCTCACATTATTTAGCTCTGCCGTACTTAATATTTTAGTGGGATTTTATAAATGACAAAAGCCAGTTTAGTTTGTAATAAAAGTAATAATATAGACTTAATATTGGAGCCTACCAAAGGTGGTAATAGTGTTTCATCATTAAGTATTAACGAGTTGGTTAAGGCATCTGAATTTAAACACTTAAAATTAAATGAAAATAATATTAAAAATGCCATTGCCGAATTAAATGACGTATTAAAAGACTTGAGTGAAAAACAAACTGGCCGACAAATAATTTATGAGGTTTTAGAGCGTGTTGATGCATCTATTCAGATCAAAGTTGATGACGATGAAATGACCGCCACAGCAGAAATTATTAGTGCTCAAGGGGGCAAACATCTAACCCCAAAAGCCATTCTCAATGCGGCACAGGAAGTAGGCGTAAAAAAAGGCTTTAGTAAAGAACACTTGATTAAACTTGCTCAACTTGCCGCCAAAGAACTGCCAAACAATCAAATAAATATGCAAATTGCTATTGGAAAACCTGCTATTAATGGCAAAGATGCATTTATTAAACCTCTTGTTGAAAGTGCGCAAGCTCGCATTTTACGACCTAAAAAGCTCGATGACGGTAGTGTTGATATGCGCGATCTCGGTGATATTGTTTGTGTCAAAGTTGGTGACGCACTGGCTGAAAAAGTCCCTTTAACACAAGGTACAATTGGCTATACTGTTTTGGCTTCCCCCCTACACCCAACACCGGGTAATGATGTTGAACTTGAAGTAGGCGAAGGCACTTCAATTAGCCCCAGTAATAAAAACATACTCATCTCTAATAAAGTGGGACTGCCTAAAGTCATTGATAATGGTATGGAAGTTGATGAAGTATACAAAGTCAAAGAGGTCAACGTAGCGACTGGCAACATTGTTTTTACTGGCAGCGTCATCATTGATGGTGATGTAACAGAAGGCATGAAGGTTGTTGCTTCTGGTGATATTACCGTAGGCGGATTTGTTGAGTCAGCTACTTTACAATCTGGTGGTGATATTACTATATCAGGGGGGATTATTGGTAGAAAGCATGATATAGAAAAAACGGCCATTACAGATGTTGCCATGAGTGTTAATATTAAAGCCAAGGGCAACATTTTCGCTAAATACGGACAATATTCGCAAATCACTTGTGGTCAAGATGTACGTATTGAAAACCAATTACTGCACAGTATTATGGATATCAAAGGAAGACTTTGGATTGGTAAAGTTGAGCAAGCTAATGGTAAGCTAATTGGTGGTTACAGCAAAGTTGGCACCTCTGTTCATGCTGGCATTATTGGCGCTACCGCTGGCAGTAACACGATTATAAATTTTGAACACAAAATATTGAGCTTTAAAGAAAGTATTAATCAAATAGACGAGTTACTCAAAACCGAATCAGATAAAACTAACGAACTCAAAGCCGCTATTAACAAGCTTAAAAATTTACCCAAAGAGAAAGCAAAACCTGAATTATTAGCAAAAATTATTCCGACCTATCAACATCATGCCAAAGAATTAGGTGAGACACTCAACAGTAAAACCTCGGCTGAACAAGAATTACAATCCTACATGGCAAGTATCTACATTGAGGCAACTGATAAACTTTATCATGGTGTAGAAATGATCGTTGGAGACTTTAATGACAGATCACGACGTGAATATGGCCCCAGTAAAATGATTTATTGCGAGCGAAAAATAATTATCCAACCCATAGTCAATTCTTAAGTATGAGTATATTTAAATCCTGTGGTATTAATTTACTTGCTATTGTCATTTGTTTTTTGTTTGCTCAAGTTTCTCATGCTCAACAATGTTCTATTCACCTTAACTATGGCGTTATTATTGACCCAAATAATATTCGTATAGTTGAAAAAAGCAAAACACAATTACAAATAAATGAATCTAAACAATTATTTATTGGTGGTAGGGAAATCATTTTGTCTTCTCAACAGACAAAACTTTTAGAAACCTTTAGCTTGGGTATTCGTCAACAAATACCTGAAATTGTCTCGATTGCCATTGAAGGTGTTGATGTAAGTTTCAAAGCCGTTAACCAACTCGTGGTTGGCTTAACTGGTGAAAATAGTGAGGAACAGCAAAAGATTCGAACAAAGTTTGAAGAATTGAAATGGCGAATACGCGCTCGTTTCAATCAAAGTACCAACAATTATTACATAGCCCCGCAAGATTTAACTGATTTTGATGAAATCTTAACAGGTGAGTTTGAACAAGAAATCGAATCTATGATTTCAGGTTCAATTGGTACAATTTTAGAAACTGTTGGCCAATCATTGTTAAGTGACAATAACAGCAACGAATACGGTAGTGAAGTGAGGGTTAATACCTTAGATCCCAAATTAACAAACATGAATAAGGATTTTATCCTAACCAAAAATCACAAGGCAAAAGCACTTGACGACAGAATATCATTATTTTGCAAACAACTAAAAAAACTTAATGAAATTGAAGACAAGCTTCATATAGCCATACCAGAAATTTCAGGTTTCAATATCATAGAAATATCAACAGAGTAATGTGAAAATACCATAAAAAATTGACTTTACCGAATACACTTTAACAATTGTACATAGAGCCAAAGGAATCTATGTACAATGCAGTAAATTACATATTGGGATAGTTTGGGCCACCTGTTCCTTCGGGTGTTACCCACGTTATGTTTTGACTTGGATCTTTAATGTCACAGGTTTTACAATGGATACAGTTTTGCGCATTAATAATAAACTGGTTTCCTTGCTCAGTTTTTTCAACTTCGTAAACACCTGCAGGACAATAACGTTGAGCTGGTTCATTATATTGAACTAAATTTACCTCAATAGGAATATCACTATCGGTAAGTTTCAAATGGCAAGGCTGCTCTTCTTCATGGTTAGTATTTGATAAAAATACAGACGATAACTTGTCAAAACTCAACTTGTTATCAGGTTTGGGGTAAGCAATAACGGGCATTTTTTCAGCTGGTTTAAGTTGCGCATAGTCAAAACTATCGTCTTTGAAGTTAAAAGGTAACTTACCAGAAAATAGGTTTTGATCTAGGGTGTTGTAGGCTCCACCTAGCGTAGTCCCAAATTTGTGCATAACAGGTCCAAAATTCCGAGTCCCATAAAGCTCACTGTATAACCAAGATTCTTTAAATAGTTGGCTAAAATGACTAAGCTCCTGACCACCTTTCTCGGCAATACAATCATCAAAAATTAATGCCTGCGCAATTGCCTCAGCGGCAATCATGCCTGATTTCATCGCTGTATGATTCCCCTTAATTTTGGCATAATTAATAGTGCCAGCATCACACCCAATCAACAATGCTCCTGGCATGGTCATTTTAGGTAAAGAATTAAATCCTCCTTTAGCTAAGGCTCTCGCACCATAGGAGACTCTTTTGCCACCTGATAAGTATTGACTGATTTTAGGGTGATGTTTGTAACGCTGAAATTCATCAAAAGGGCTCAAATGAGGGTTTTCATAGCTCAAATCAACAATCAGCCCTACAAACACCTGATTGTTTTCTGCATGGTAAAGATAACCACCCCCATTTGTGTTTTTATCAAGAGGCCAACCCGCAGTATGCACAACCAGACCCTCTTGGTGTTTCTGAGGATCAATATCCCAAATTTCTTTGAAACCTAAACCGTAGTGTTGAGGTGAGCTGTTTTTATCTAATTCAAACCTTTCTATTAACTCTTTACCCAAATGGCCTCGACAGCCTTCAGCAAACACCGTGTATTTTGCACGTAACTCCATGCCGGGCATAAATGAATCTTTTTCCTTACCATCGGTATCTAATCCCATATCACCAGTTATAATGCCGGCAACGCTGCCATCATCATTATAAATAATACTCTGTGCTGGAAACCCTGGAAATATTTCAACACCGAGCTGCTCAGCTTGCTCTGCTAGCCAGCGACAAACATTGCCCATGCTAACAATATAATTGCCATCATTATGCATTGTCTTTGGTACAGAAAAATGGGGTAACTTTATGCCCGAATTTTCATTGTTTAAAAAATAAATGTCATCACTGCTAACTTTGGTATTTAGTGGGGCATTTTTCTCTTGCCACTCAGGAAAAAGTTCGTCTAAAGCCCTTGGCTCAAAAACTGCTCCAGAAAGTATGTGGGCACCCACCTCAGAGCCTTTTTCAACAACACAAACCATTAACTCTTGCTGTTTATCTTGAGCTAATTGCATTAATCGACAAGCAGTTGATAATCCAGCAGGGCCAGCTCCAACGATAACAACATCAAATTCCATCGATTCGCGTTCCATAAAGTCTCCAAATAGTAATTGTTTTAGCTTTTTTAGTGGTTTTACCTAGATTCAAACATGTGTTTGATATTCAAACATGTGTTTGATAATATCTTATAATAGATACTCAATCAACACAGTGTCATGAGCATTTAATAGATTGTATATCACTTTAAAAGTTTTCACCAAGATTACGTTGACGTTTACGTAAAGCAAGAGTATCTTTTATACACTCACATAAATTAATAACCTTTCTTAGAGGCTACAATGAAAGTATTAGTACCAATTAAACGTGTTATTGACTACAACGTCAAAGTACGTGTTAAACCCGATAATTCAGATGTAGATCTGGCCAATACTAAAATGGCCATCAACCCTTTTTGCGAAATTGCAGTGGAAGAAGCTGTTCGTCTGAAAGAAGCTGGTACAGCGACTGAAATAATAGCAGTATCAATTGGTGATAAGTCTTGCCAAGAACAATTGAGAACTGCCTTAGCACTGGGTGCAGATCGCGCAATTCAAATCGACACTGAGCAAAGCTTAGATGCGCTTAACATTGCCAAGTTACTGCAAAAAATAGTCGAAGAAGAACAACCACAACTTGTAATATTAGGCAAACAATCCATCGATAGCGACAACAACCAAACAGGTCAAATGCTTGCAGCATTAACAGGTATGCCACAAGGTACCTTTGCCTCAGAAGTAAAGTTGGAAGGTGACTCAGTTCATGTTACCCGGGAAATTGATGGTGGCTTACAAACATTAGCCCTTAAATTACCAGCTATTGTTACGACTGATTTACGGTTAAATGAACCCCGTTACGCGTCACTTCCCAACATAATGAAAGCTAAACGTAAACCACTGGCTATAAAACCTGCTAATGATTTTTCTGTTGACCTATCTGCTCGAACTAAATTATTAAAAGTAACGCCGCCAGCCCAAAGAGAGGCAGGTATTATGTTGGAAACTGTTGATGAATTGATTGATAAACTAAAAAATGAAGCCAAGGTGATCTCATGAGTATTTTAGTAATCGTTGAACATGACAATACTAGTTTAAAGGCAGAGACCCTTAAAACAGTCAATGCAGCTCAAAAAATAGGTGGCGATATCACTTTGCTTGTAGCAGGGTTTAATTGTCAAGAGGTAGTTGATGAAGCAGCTAAGGTAAACAGTGTCAGTAAAGTCATAGCCTGTGATAACCCAGCTTACGAACACCAGTTAGCAGAAAATATTAGTACCTTAGTGGTTGAGTTAGCTGCAGATTACGACCATATATTAGCAACAGCTTTAACCACAGGTAAAAACTTTATGCCTCGCGTTGCAGCACTTTTAGACGTCGCACAAATATCTGATATTATCGATGTCGAAAACGATGATACTTTTGTTAGGCCGATTTATGCGGGTAACGCAATTGCCACCGTGCAAAGCCTTGATAACAAAAAAGTCATCACTGTACGCACTACAGGTTTTGATGCTGTGCCAACAGATGGTAACGCTGAAATAGTTACACTAGATATTTCTACTGATGCGGGCATATCAAGTCACATAAGCGATGAGCTTACTGAATCTGAACGCCCCGATCTAGGTGCTGCTGGCGTAGTTATTTCGGGTGGCCGAGGAATGCAAAACGGTGATAACTTTAAATTACTCGATGGCATTGCCGATAAGCTTGGTGCCGCAATTGGCGCATCACGAGCAGCGGTAGATGCTGGTTTCGTCCCTAACGATATGCAAGTAGGACAAACAGGTAAAATTGTTGCACCTGACTTATACATGGCGATTGGTATTAGTGGTGCTATTCAGCATTTAGCCGGTATGAAAGACTCAAAAGTTATTGTAGCGATCAATAAAGACCCAGAAGCGCCTATATTTCAAGTTGCTGATTATGGCGTTGTTGCTGACTTATTTGATGCATTACCTGAATTAGAAAGTAAGCTGTAACTCAACATAAGCCTCCTTTTTAAATCTGCTTTAATGCTTATTTATTCATTGTTATATTACAACCACGCTAAAAAGAAATATTTTATTTGTTTTTAGCGTGGTTTTTTACCTCATAGGTCTAAATACCAAAAAAGTTATCTCTATTCAGTTATAATTATTGTTAATTCGTC
The DNA here is from genome assembly GCA_042091395.1 of Colwellia sp. GTDB lineage: Bacteria > Pseudomonadota > Gammaproteobacteria > Enterobacterales > Alteromonadaceae > Colwellia. The sequence goes on along the minus strand of JBELHN010000024.1, from coordinate 4,480 downwards.
TTGTAAGGCTACCCTTTAATGAAAAATAATTTAACCAGTTTAAGTGATTTAGCTGCGGCATTTGGCAAAGCGCCTATCAAACCAGAAAACATTACACCCAGTAACAATGACACGCTAGTTTATTCTACCGATAAGGGCCGCATTTCAGCATCAAAACAAAAAGTTGTAACCCCCAGTGATGGTTATGCTCGGGTAAGACGAGAAACTAAAGGCAGAAAAGGCAAGGGTGTTTTGGTTATAGCTGGGCTAGGTTTAGACAACAAAGCACTAAAAGCACTCGCTAAACAACTAAAAAAAACCTGTGGTACCGGAGGCTCCGTAGTCGATGAAACAATAGAGATACAGGGTGATAATCGTGAAGTTATTAAACAAGTGTTAGAAAAAAAAGGCTTTAAAGTGAAGTTTATTGGTGGTTAATTGACAGGTAATAAACTTGTAAATATCTCAATCATAAAGTCCACTAAACTTGGAAGCTTTTTCTGCCAATTAATGCGTGCGATAAGGTATTGCCATCGACATACTCTAATTCCCCACCCACGGGAACGCCATGCGCAATTCGAGAAATTCTGATGTTGTGTTGTTGCGCTAGTTCGGCAATGAAGTGAGCCGTAGCTTCACCTTCTATTGTTGGGTTAGTAGCCAAGATTACTTCAGTAAATTGACCACTGGCAAATTGTGTAGAAAGTAAATCTAAACCTAGGTCATCAGGGCCAATGCCATCGATTGGTGATAAGTGTCCCATTAACACAAAATAGCGGCCATTAAACTCAGCTGTTTGCTCTATAGCTATAACATCACCAGGACTTTCAACAATACAAAGCGTTGTTGCGAGTTGTCTTTTAGGTGATAAGCAAATCTCACATAACTCTTCTTCTGTAAAATTTCGGCATTGCTTACAATGACCTATATCTTGCATTGCCCGAGTTAAGGTTTGCCCTAATTTTACCCCGCCTCGACGATTTCGCTCTAGTAACTGAAAAGCCATACGTTGTGCAGATTTCGCACCAACGCCAGGTAAACATTTTAATGCGTCGATTAACTCTTGAACTAGAGGGCTAAATTTCATCGGTGGCCATTTAATAATTAATAAAAGGTGATTTACAAGGGAATTACAACAGTGCTCGTGAATGTAATTTCAGTAAATATTTTAATAAAATTAAAGACAAAAGAGTAGTAACTTATTCATAAAAATTACCGACAGTTAAAAATAAACCTGACATGGTTGACCAGCACGCACTTAGGCGTTAATGTCAGTGTATAGACAAAATAGTTATGATTAGCACTGTAAATTTTGTTGTACAATATATTAGGTGTTGTTAATAATCACTTCACAGATGCAGTTAAGCTTCATTACCTGAAGTGTTTTTCTTAGTGGCATACCACACTCTAATTAAATAAGAATAATAATAAATTTATGAGTAAAATCCTTTTTAATACGCTCGATCTGGCTCTTCTATTTACTATATACCAATGTGTTCTCTTTATTTTTTTTATACTCCTCATAAAAAAAGGGAAGCGGCAAAGTAATATGTTATTAGCTTTGTTTCTGTTTTGCTATGTTGCCATACCATTAGACACACTTATAAACTTTGGTGCCGAGTTCCGCCAGTTTGCCATTGATTTTTCACCTAATATTTTTTACGTTTTTGGAATGGCTTATTGGCTTGAAGCCGTTTTTCTGTTGTTCTACGTGCGTTCTCTCATATACAGTGATTTTGCCTTCAAAAAGACTGATTTTTTGTATTTACTGCCTTTTATTTTGTATTTTGTCTATGAAACCAATGCTTGGTATTTGTTAGATTATAATACTAAGAAAGCTATTCTTACTGGTTATCAAATAGAAGAAGAGCCCTTCTACACTCGCTTTATTAATCTATTTCGGGAGTGCTTTCGAACACTTTGCGGTATTTTATGTGTCATAGAAATTCGTCGTTATCAAAAGAAAATTAAAGATAACTTTGCCGATATTGAAGAAGTGGATCTCACCTGGTTAAAAATATTAACTATTGGTTTTCTTATAATAAAAGTAGTTGCTGTATTAATAACCCTAGGTTACATGACCTCTATTGATTTAAGTGTCAGTATTAATTACGCAGTGATCGGCCAATTGTCGAACTTTATGGTGATGTGCCTAATTAGTTTGTTAATCTTTTTTAGTCTCGGTGTTTCCAAGCTCTTCTATGGAATTAACAGTACAAAAGCTGAATCTTCAGAGAAACATGGTGTGGCACCTGAGCAAGTTAATATTTTAACTGCCCATATGACAAATCAGAAACCTTATTTAGACCCTCTGCTAACTCTAGATAGTTTAGCGGCCAAATCTCGTATTCCAGCAAGACAATTATCACAATTGATAAACCGTCACTTCGAAAAAAACTTCTTTGAATTTATTAATGGCTACCGCATAGATGAGGCAAAACAACTATTAGCCAATAAAGATAATGAAAAAGTCACTATTATCGACATAATGGCTAAGGTTGGCTTTAACAGTAAGGCGACGTTTAATACCTTCTTCAAGAAACTTGTCGGGGTAACACCAACACAGTTTAGAAAAGAACAGTTACAAAAACACAATGCCCTTAGCTAACTTTTGATCAAGCATTAAAAATCCAAAAAGTATGAAATAGAAACAAAGATTAAATTTATAGGGTTAGGTCCTAGCATGCAAAAACTGATTATAGAAAGTGCTATCAATTCTTTTCAACATAATAGTGAGTCGAGTGTTGATTTAAAGCCAATGATTTCAGGTGATATTTACATAGTAATGCAATTAACTGTGATGGTTTTTAAACAATGACAACGGTAATTTTTAATACGCACGATATAACATTATTGGTAGTTTTTTATATTTGTTTATTGTTTTCGTTATTAATAATGACAACTCGACCCAACCCAACCTATTTATGGCTGAGTGCATTTCTACTATCGCAAGCAGGCTTATCTGCCTATATTTTATGCTTATATGGTGCAGGCTTTCACTTTTGGGCTTTACAAAACATGCCCTCAGCCTTTGCAATATTAGAACTTTCTTTTTGGATTGAGGGCCCTCTCTTACTGTTATATACCCGATCGGCAATCTACCAAAAAGTGTATTTTAAAAGGCGTGATTTTTTTCTAATATTGCCCCTATTGTTCTATATAGGTGTTGTTGTTTATTCCACACTTCACTTTGAAGCAATGCATGGAGCAGATTTTTTACTCTTCCTTAGATCAGACAATATTCAATACTATGAACATGTAAGAAATATTGTGCGTGCTGCTTTTGGTTTTTGGGCTTTTTTTACTATTCAATCCTACCAATCTAAAATGAGTTCAGCATATTCTAACCCTGAGCCCATAGATTATGCTTGGTTAAAATTACTTGTCATAGGTTTTATTATTTTAAGATCATGGGATGAATTTTACCTATTAGTCTATACCTTAGTATCAAAATTTATGGCTGCAAACACGATTGCAACAATTAATTTTGATTTACTCGGCGTGTTATCAAACTATGGACAACTGATCCTAACTTCGGCTCTACTGTTTTTTGCCTTGTCTGACTCTCGCAAAATACCTCGCATTAACAAAGAGACGTTTGAAAGTATCAATTTACCCTCAACTCAAGTTAATTATTCGGCAGAACAAGTTTCACGGGTGAGTAATTACATGGAAAAAAACAAGCCATTCTTAGATAATCAACTCAAAATTGATGATCTTGCACAACGTGTGTCATTATCACCAAAAGCATTATCCAACTTAATCAATAGAGAGTTTAATGTGAATTTTTTCGAGTATGTTAATAACCATCGTTTAAAAGAAGTGAAGCAGCATTTGGCTAACCCTGCCATGGCTGATCAATCCATTATTGAATTAGCTTTTCTTGCTGGTTATAACAGTAAAAGTAGTTTTAATCGTTTGTTTAAATTAGATGCAGGTCAAACGCCATCCCAGTACAGAAAACATGCGCTGATGATTACTAGCTAATAACCTACAATTAACTGAATCATTTATTAGGCCCCCCAATGGTTTATTCTTAGATAGTTGTCTTCAGTGACATTTACTATTTATATTTTTTACGCCGAGTATTCTTGGGGTTCAGACAATAACCAAAGATATAGTCAACGTATCTTGTCCATTAAATCGACTTTAAGTGGGGTTTTCAACAAAGCCAATGTGAGCATAACATCTATTTCATGCTTTTTACTTACCTAAGCTCAACATAAAGTATACCAACACATTTCATGAATTTTTGGCTCATAATAGCAATAGTTTGAACATAGCGAATATCTCTAATTAATAAAATATCTACTTAATACATTCAACTAATGATTAGGTAAAAGAGTCTATTCTGATAATTTTCACACAACTAAAGTGAGACACCCTAATAAAAAAGTATTACAACGAGAAAAAATTAAAGCTTTAAGTACAATAGCTTAAACATTAATTTAGGTGCCACATAAAGATAAGACACGTTCAACTTTAAAAAATACTTAACTTG
>JBELHN010000023.1:59185-62886 GCA_042091395.1 Colwellia sp. | reverse complement strand
ATCTCTCACCCCGATGCAGGTAAAACTACCATTACTGAAAAAGTACTTTTGTTCGGCCAAGCCTTACAAAAAGCAGGGACTGTAAAAGGTAAAAAATCAGGCCAACATGCCAAGTCAGACTGGATGGAAATGGAAAAAGATCGTGGTATTTCAATAACCACCTCTGTTATGCAATTCCCTTACAATGATTGTTTAGTCAACTTACTTGATACCCCTGGACACGAAGACTTCTCGGAAGATACCTACCGTACTCTTACCGCGGTTGATTCATGTTTAATGGTTATTGATGTTGCTAAAGGTGTTGAAGCACGTACCGTTAAATTAATGGAAGTAACACGCCTTCGTGATACGCCCATCATTACCTTCATGAACAAAATGGATCGTGATGTGCGCGATCCAATGGAAGTTATGGACGAAGTGGAAGAAGTCCTAAAAATAAAATGTGCGCCGATTACTTGGCCAATAGGCATGGGTAAAGAATTTAAGGGGGTTTACAACTTAGTTACTAATGAAACCTTCTTATACCAATCTGGTCAAGGTCATACCATTCAAGAAGTTCGCGTTATTAAAGGTATAGACAATCCAGAGCTTGATCAAGCCGTTGGTAGTTATGCTGAGGATTTACGTGAAGAGTTAGAACTTGTGCAAGGCGCCTCTCATGAATTTGATTTAGAAGAATTTTTAACCGGCAAATTAACCCCAGTATTTTTTGGTACCGCATTGGGTAATTTTGGTGTTGACCACATGCTTGATGGTTTAACGAAATGGGCACCTAAGCCATTACCTCGTTTAACCGACAAGCGAGAAGTTATCGCTAGTGAAGAAAAGTTTTCAGGTTTTGTTTTCAAAATTCAAGCTAACATGGATCCAAAGCATCGTGACCGTATCGCCTTCATGCGTATTTGTTCAGGCAAATATGAAAAAGGCATGAAAATGAAACAAGTACGTCTGGGTAAAGATGTAAAAATAGCCGATGCCGTTACCTTTATGGCAGGAGACCGATCTAACGTTGAAGAAGCCTATGCCGGCGATATTATTGGCTTACATAACCACGGTAGTATTCAAATTGGCGACAGTTTTACCGCAGGTGAAATGATCAAATTTAGTGGTATTCCAAACTTTGCTCCTGAAATGTTCCGCCGTATTCGCTTAAAAGATCCCTTAAAAGCCAAACAATTGCAAAAAGGTTTAATTCAGTTATCTGAAGAAGGCGCAGTACAAGTGTTTAGACCTTTTATTAATAACGATATGATTGTTGGGGCTGTCGGTGTATTGCAGTTTGAAGTGGTTGTGCAACGTTTAAAAACTGAATACAAGGTTGATGCTATTTATGAAGCAATTAGCGTAGCGACGGCACGATGGTGTACTTGTGATGACGAACGAACACTTGAACAATTTAAAAAGAAAGCGGGTGATAACTTGGCATTAGATGGTGGCGATAACCTAACCTATATTGCCCCCACTATGGTGAATTTATCGTTAGCGCAGGAGCGTCATCCTGATATACAGTTCCACTCTACCCGTGAACATTAGTTTGGCTTGCTAGTTAGCCAAACGCAGGAATATATTTTTTCGGATGTTGACTTGCGTCAGCATCAGCCAACAAACCAATTAAGTTACTGACTGCGTAATAGCGTGTTTTTCGCAGTTAATTGGTTCAAAGCAAAAATAGGCGCTATTCACTCATATTAATGTGTAAAGTTGTTCTATGAAAATGAGCCAAATAACAAAGAGAATGAAATAACGATGAATATTAAAAATATTTTAAGTACTAAAGTGAGTGCGGCTATGGTTGTGGCGGGCTTGCCAGAAGGTACTAACCCAGCAATAAGTCTATCAAATCGTCCGAACTTTGGTGACTATCAAGCCAATGGTGTTATGGGTGCGGCTAAAAAATTAAAAACTAACCCACGTGAGTTAGCGACTAAGGTTGTTGAAAACTTAGATTTAACAGGTATTGCCAGTAAAGTTGAATTAGCTGGGCCTGGTTTTATCAATATTCATTTGTGTGAAAACTGGTTGGCAAGCCAGTTAAATACTGTTGCTCAAGATGCACACATAGGGGTTACACAACGCGGAACGGTTGCGGGCGATAACCAGCAAACGGTTGTAGTTGATTATTCAGCGCCAAACCTGGCTAAAGAAATGCACGTTGGTCACTTACGTTCAACCATTATTGGTGATGCGGTAGTGCGTGCCCTAGAATTCCGTGGCGATAAGGTTATTCGTCAAAACCATATGGGCGACTGGGGTACACAGTTTGGAATGTTAATTGCCCATTTAAGCGATAAATTGGCCAGTAACCAAGTCGCAGAAACCGCACTTGCCGATTTAGAAAACTTCTACCGTGAAGCCAAAGTGCGCTTTGATGAGGAAGAAGGTTTTGCTGACAGAGCCCGCGCAGATGTGGTTAAACTGCAAAGTGGTGATGCAGCTTGTGCTAAGTTATGGCAACAGTTTATTGATATCTCGATTAGTCACTCTGAAGAAATTTACGCTAAATTAAATGTCTCTCTAAAACGTTCAGATATTATGGGTGAAAGTGCCTATAACGATGATTTAAACAATGTTATTGATGAGTTAATGGCCAAAGAAATTGCTGTTGAAGATCAAGGGGCAAAAGTTGTTTTCATTGACGAAATGGCTAATAAAGACGGCGATCCATCGGTATTTATTGTACAAAAATCTGGTGGTGGTTTCTTATATGCAACCACTGATTTATCGGCCTGTCGTTACCGTAGTGGTAAATTAGCGGCTGATCGTATTGTTATTTTCACTGATGCTCGTCAAGCATTGCATTTTAAGCAGGTAGAAATTGTTGCCCGCAAAGCAGGTTTTTTGCCTGACAACGTTGGTTACCAACATTGCCCGTTTGGTATGATGATGGGCGATGATGGTAAGCCATTTAAAACCCGTACCGGCGGCACAATTAAACTGGCTGAGCTACTTGATGAAGCCGTGGTTCGCGCAGCAGAGTTAATTAAAGAGAAAAACCCTGAAATTAATGCTGCGGATTTAAAAGTTATCTCGGAAAAAGTTGGTATTGGCGCAGTTAAATTTGCCGACCTTTCAAAAAACCGTACCAGTGACTATATCTTTAACTGGAAAACCATGCTGAGTTTTGAAGGCGCAACCGCGCCGTATTTACAATATGCTTATTCGCGTATTCAAAGCATATTCTCTAAAGACAGTGCTCAAACCAATACCTTAGTAAGTCATGCCAGTATTACTATTATTGAACCACAAGAAAAAGCATTAGCACTGAAATTATTGCAACTTGAAGATGTTGTTGATGCGGTAATTAGTGAATGCACGCCTAACTTGTTGTGTAACTACCTTTACGAATTAGCTAGCCTTTACATGAGTTTTTATGAAGCCTGCCCTATTCTCAAAGAAGGCATTAGTGATGACGTTAAAGCATCACGTTTAGCTCTATGCCAAGTGATCGCGAATACCTTAAAACAAGGGCTAGATATTCTCGGTATTGACGTTATGGACCGTATGTAATGAAGCTGATTCGTTAACCGTTACGGCTATAATTTTATCCTAAAAGACGAGAAGCACGTTAGCCACACCAGGGTTCACGTGCTTTTTTGTTGAAGGTTGTTTATTATCGTTTTGCTTAATTGTGTAATGAGTTTTTCAGTGATTTTATGATTTTATGATTTTATGATTTTATGATTTTATGATTTTATGATTTT
>JBELHN010000023.1:56244-59085 GCA_042091395.1 Colwellia sp. | reverse complement strand
TGATTTTATGATTTTATGATTTTATGATTTTATGATTTTATGATTTTATGATTTTCAAGCTAAACGATAAACTGAGTTGCAATAGAGACAATACGAGTAACGAATGAAATTTACCGACAGTCATTGCCACCTCGATGACACTGCTTTTAACAAAATCTTACCCGCATTACTTGAGCAATGCCTGCAGGTTGGCGTTCACCGTATTATTGTTCCTAGCATTGCCCCAAAAAACTTCGACAACGTGCTTAATTTAAGTAAAAACCATCAAAATATGAATACCGCTGAGTCTGTAAGCATATTCCCATGTTTAGGCATTCATCCTTGGTTTTTAGAAAACTTAACTGAGTACCATCTCAAACAATTGGCGTTAAAAGTCGAACAACACAAATCGCAAATTATTGCCATTGGCGAAATTGGCTTAGATGGCGCTATTGCCAAAAATGCAGCCCAGTATGGACAAACGTCAGAGCAAAACTATAACCAGCAAATGTACTTTTTTGATTATCAACTTAATCTAGCGCAACAACATGATTTACCGGTTATTATCCACCATAGACAGTCACACGATAAAATCATCCCCTTTTTAAAAAAGTTTCAATTAGCGCGTACCGGTATTATTCATGGTTTTTCTGGTAGCTATCAGCAAGCCAAAGCCTACCTTGATTTAGGTTTCAAATTAGGGGTAGGTGGCACCATAACCTATTCACGTGCAAAAAAAACAATAAACACAATTAAGCGCCTACCACTGAGCAGTTTGGTATTAGAAACTGATGCACCATCAATGCCTTTAAGTAAAGAAGTGCTTACTTCGTCTGCGTTAAGCACTGAAGTCAACACGCATTTACCTGCCCCAGCCAACTCGCCAGTGAATATAAAGCAGGTGTTTGCTGTGCTAAATCAGTTACGAGCAGAGTCGGCAGAACAAATAGCTCATCAGCTTGAAGAAAACATTGAGCAGCTATTTTTTCAACACTCACTATTATGATTTAGCGGAATGGAGTCGGTAACCTCTGCGACTGAAACGATTAAGACCACGCGTTAATAAAAAGCCAACAAAACCGGCAAACAACAGCATTAATCGGTTTAACGAGGCCTGCTCTTCATCCGCTTTAGCTAATACATTAGTTAAGAATGAAGGTTCAATCGTTAGGCGCAAATAGCCATGTAACGTATCATTAGTACCATCACTGAGCGGAACTTCACCAATAAAAGGGCTCAGCGATTGCCCTTGTAATGAGCTTGTAACACTGTCTTTATCTCGATTGATTCCGTAAAGCTCATTAATACTTAACGCGGTTAATGGCGCTACAAGGTTATTTTGTTGATCAAACTTAACTTCAGCACTTGATACCAGTAATAAGCCTGTCGCGTCATATAGATGCGCTTCTTTAACATAATTAACACGGGTTAAGCCATCTAGATATTGTTGCATTAAACGTTTTTGCTTTGCTTGATTGACGCTCTCTAATTCAAAAATTACCGCGGCGCCAGCTATCGCTTGTTGCAGTTGTTGTTTACCGATGAAGATAAAATGCTCAGTTAAATCGTTTTCTTTTTTTAACGCTATCGCATGTAAAATACTTAACAGCGCTATGATAAGTAAAATTGCACTAATTAATTGCAGAATTTTATTATAAATTGGGGATAATTTAGGGTATAAAGGCTGTTCATTTTGCTTCATAGAACACTAATTATTATTTTAGCCTAATCATAAGACTACTATAATTAGATTATCTACCGATGTGAAGTTTATTATTTACATGCATACCAATACCTAGAGAGTTAACGTGTCTAATATCGCCCACTTATTACCCTTATCGCTAGAGCAATATTGTGCTCAGCACCCTGTTAACGACAAGTTACCTGCCACGTTTTCACTCACTGAGCAGCAGCTTAACATGGCCTCCCTTGATGTTGAAAAACTAGCACATGATAAGGTTGTAGAATTGGTGGTGTTTTCACAACTTACCTTGCAACAATTACTCGCATTACAAGGCTATGCCCACGTTACAATTATTGCATTAACAACTATTAACTATCGTAATCAGCAAACCAGTTTTCGTTTTCAAGTACATGCAAATGACTTTACCCAATCAAGAAAAGCAGTGGCAAAGTATGCTTTAGAAAATGGTATTGAGGCGGCTTTATTAACGCAAGTACCCACATTAAATGAACCCGGCTTATTAGTGATGGATATGGACTCTACCACCATAGAAATTGAGTGCATTGATGAAATAGCCAAACTTGCCGGTGTTGGTGCACAAGTCGCTGAAGTTACTGAACGCGCTATGCAAGGCGAGTTAGACTTTGCGCAAAGCTTGCATCAACGCGTTGCCACCCTAGCAGATTCTCCTGAGAGCATATTAAGTGATGTGGCAAAAAATATCCCCCTGATGGCTGGTTTAGAAAACTTAATTACAGAACTTAAAAAACACCACTGGCGTATCGCCATTGCCTCGGGTGGTTTTACATACTTCGCCGATCATTTAAAAGACAAACTCAAGCTAGATGCGGCCTTTGCCAATACCCTTGAAATTATCGATGGCAAACTAACCGGTAAGGTTTTAGGCGATGTTGTTGATGCCCAAGTTAAAGCAGATTCACTGGCTATATTAAGCAAGGAATACCAGATCCCCAAAAATCAAACCGTTGCTATGGGTGATGGTGCTAATGATTTAGTGATGATGGCAGCCGCTAGTTTTGGTGTCGCGTTTCATGCCAAACCTATTGTGCTTGAGCAAGCTGATAGCACAATTAATCAACAAGGCTTAGATTGTTTGCTCCATTGGCTAGCATAGTCAGCTGGCTTAGCCATTCATAACCGAGCTAGGCAATTAACAG
>JBELHN010000023.1:53565-56144 GCA_042091395.1 Colwellia sp. | reverse complement strand
TTACCTCATAACAATTGCCTAAAGGCAGAAGCGGTAATTAGAAAACAACAACATCGCTTTTGTATATTAAGGGCAAAGAGCCGCGATATAAATTAATCGCCTCAATTTTACCAAATACGGCTCTATTGATGCAGAAGTAATTGGCGTAACCGCCGATGCTATTGCTGATGAAGCGAAAGGCTTAGTGTATAAACTTCGCTTAAAAATGAAACAAAAAAGCATGGTTATTGATGGCCGAAAGGTTGACTTATTACCGGGCATGTCAGTCATGGCCGAAGTTAAAACCGGTAAACGTAAATTAATTGAGTTTGTCTTGTCGCCGTTGATGCGTAAAGCCGATGAAAGTGTTGGTGAGCGCTAATGTTGTTGGCTAAAGTGCAAGGTCTAAAAAACAAACAGTAGCAGGCAGCATTAGATATGGCCGAATCAGTTTTCTAGGGCGTTTCCGCGAAGATGAAAAGTAAATCAATCAACTCATTTCTTAATGGTTGATTTCGATATCATTAGAGGCTGATTTTAACCTAAATTGAAACTTTTTTGGACGGATTACACAATACTACTGTTTTTATAAATCAACAATTCGAGGGGATTAAGTGAAAGCATTAAAAAAAATATTATTAGTGTTTACAACCTTATTAGCGGTTGTAGTTTTCGTATCTTTTTTAAATAGCCTGTACTTTATCGGAAGTGCCCTACTAAAAAATCACAATAGCCCTGTAATAGGGGATTTGGGCGGTGTACCAGTTGAAATCCCTAATGATTATGCCCGTTTTGTTGAGTACAACAAGGAGCCGCACTTTATGGACAAAAAAATAGGAACAAGCGTTGACCCTGCGTATCAGTCCAAACTGCGTAGTTTTGGTTTTGAAGTGCGCTACCCAGATATGGCTTCAGTCAAAATACAAACTAAAGAAGAGAAAAATATCCGTACCACAATGTGGCTGCGAGTGGGGATTAATACGGGTGAATTCTATGGTATTGAAAATTATTTGGATAACAAAAAAGAGTATTATATTAATTCGACACGGCGATGCTTTTCAAAGTGTTTTATTTATCATCCTTTGCCTAATGAAACTTATGGATTGACGGGCTATACCCCAACAGGCTCTGGTGTTGATGTTGAAAAAAGAAGCATTAACTATGGCCGCGGAACTGACATGAGAGATAAAAATATTTATTTTATTCAAAATAAAGCTGGGCATGTCACCACTTTTATAACATGCAGTAATAGAACTCATGCAGCGGCACGGTGCCAGCAGTACTTCAGTTTAAACCCAAGAATGAAGGCTAATATTAGGATTAGTTATCGTAAAGGCCTGCTCCCTCATTGGCAAAAAATTCAACAATCGGTCAGTAACTTAATCTATGGTTTTGAGGTTGATAGTAATCAACAAGCCTCAGGCTTAATAAACTAATAAAATTAAAAGGAAATTTCATGGCTAACGCACTCTCGTTGGAAGTATTAAAATCATATCAAATATACCTTGATAACGGTGAAATTAGTGATTTTTATACAGTGATGTATGAAGCTAATGGTTACGCTTATGCTGGCTGGGCAAGAGGAGTTGCAGATGGTGATACTATCGCAGGAACAGCTGCATTAGACTTTTTAAATGACTCGGCAATGCTGGGTGCTATTGGCGCTAATGCCGAAGCATTAAGCAGCGACGTTATGGAAAGTATTAAAATAGATATGGCCGAATCAGTTTTCTAAGATGTTTCCTGGAAGGAAGAAATAATAATGAAAATAATTACCCTAAGAAATATGTGTTCTTTGTTGGCCATTTTTTGTTTGTTGGCGCTGACTGCTTGCCAGCCAGATAATTATGTATGTATTTATAATGACACCTTTGATAAAGAAGATCGAGGGAACTTTATTGAAGAGGGGCAGTGCAATGGCTACGTTTTTAAGGCAGCTAAAAACATAAGCTATCATGGCTATAACTCAGGAAATCAAGGGAAAATGAAGATTAGCATCGAAGAGGATCATGAAAGCTGGTTAAGAGGTCGGACTATTTATTTCAGCGAGGGGCATAATCCTGATACTAGCTTTACAGCACGATTTATTGGCAGTCAAATTTCTTCAGAAAAACGTGACGTCAAGTTATTTAATAACTACCTCGGTTTGCCTACTTATTTAGACAAAATATCTTTTAATGAAGAGGAAAAACCTTCTGCAGGAATGAGTCATTTACGTTTCTATAATCTTGGCGATAAAGCTGAGTTACCTTTTTATATAAGTTGTTTATTTCTTGAGATGAATCCCGATGTAGCCAAGATGAACAAAAAAGAGTTAGCTAGGGTGCAATGCAAGGTGAGGTTTGATTATAACCCTGCGGTCACCATTAACGTGCTTGTCAGTTATGTAGATTTGGAAAATACCCTATTGAAAGTGGCAGAAATACATCAGTTTATTAATCAGTTAATCGTCGTAGCGCAAAATGGAGTTTCAGAATAATGGGTGAATTACACAATATAGTGATGGGTACTGAAAAAGGACTTATTACTGAAGAACTTGCCAAAGCTAAAGATGTAAATCCGCACACGTACATCAAGGTTGTCGCCCTTTCAACATAACA
>JBELHN010000023.1:0-53465 GCA_042091395.1 Colwellia sp. | reverse complement strand
TTAGTTAAATATTATTTTGCAGTCGTGTTATCCAAACAAGTGTTAAAAACGAGAAAGAGTGTCGAACTAGGCCTTCGTCAACACTATGATAATGCGCTGAAACTTGAACAACAAGGCCAAATTAATAAGCTAGAGCGGCTGCAAGCGCAAGTCTCGTTAAACAAGGCGCAAGTAGAGTTAAAAAAATCATTAAGAGATGCAGAGATTGCTCAGGTAGCCTTGTCGAGGTTATTAAAAATTTCAGAAAAAGTAGAGCCTACATCAGCATTATTTATTAACCAAGACTTACCAAAAATGCCTCTTTTTATGGATAAAACGCTGTCTCAGTTCCCGGCGTTAAAAATGTTAGACAGCAAAAAAACACAAGCAAAAGGTTTAATTGAATTAGAGCAAGGTAAATATTACCCTGAAGTTTATTTGTACGGTAATTACAATTTATACGAAGAAGATGATTTAGCCTCAAAAGTTGCCCCAGACTGGGAAATTGGCATAGGTTTAAGGGTGCCTATTCTTAACAGTTCAGGCCGCTCTGGCAAAACTAAAGCTGCACACAGCACAGTGATGCAGGTCAGTCATTTGCAAGCGCAAGCAATACAAGATTTGTCCGTTCTGGTTGAAAAAACCTATCGAGAAGCGAATCAATCGTTAGAGGAGTTCCATGGGCTAGAGTCGAGTTTAACCTTGTCTACTGAAAACTTAAGGCTCAGAAAAAAGGCCTTTACTCAGGGTATATCAACCTCTGTTGACGTAGTAGATGCGCAATTATACGTGGCCAGTATTGAAACCCAACGCTTTGTCGCTGCCTACCAATATCTCATATCGCTCTCTAAGCTTCTTACCCTAAGCTCAGAAATTAATTCATTTAAGCATTACCAATCTTCCCAAGGTATCGAGGTTAAATAACCATGAGCACTCTGAAAAGTTTAAAGATAAATTGGCCTGTAACCCTTTTAGTTTTATTGTTAATTGGATGGCTTAGCTACAGTTTTTATCAGGCATACCAACCTGCTCCCTTTAGGCTGCAGGGGCAAATTGAAGCGCAACATTATAATATTTCATCAAAAGTACCGGGTAGAATTGAACAAGTGCTGGTTAAAAAAGGCGATAGTGTATCCAAAGGGCAGATGGTATTTACTTTATTGAGCCCAGAGATCGAAGCCAAATTACAACAAGCAGAAGCCGCTAATGATGCAGCAACAGCTTTAGCAGAGCAAGCAGAAGCAGGCGCTAGAGTGCAAGAAGTCGATGCGGCCAAAACACAATGGCAAAAAGCCAAAGCTGCAGATGAGTTAATGGCAAAAACCTATCAACGTATTGATAACCTCTATAACGAGGGCATTATTGCTGAGCAAAAAAGAGATGAAGTGTATACAAAATGGCAAGCGGCAAAGTACAACGAACGCGCCGCTTACCAAGTTTACACTATGGCTAACGAAGGGGCGCGTGCAGAGGTAAAACGCGCTGCCAAAGCAAAAGAAAATATGGCCGCAGGTGCTGTTGCCGAAGTTGAGGCTTATCTTGCAGATACTAAAATAACCAGTTGGTATAATGGTGAGGTAAGTCAAGTGTTATTGCATCAGGGTGAGCTTGCGCCGCAGGGTTTCCCGGTAGTAACCTTGGTAGATATTAATGATGCTTGGGCTATTTTCCATATCAGAGAAGATCGTTTAAAAGATTTTCCGACCGGCCAAAAAATTGCGGTCACCATTCCTGCGTTGGGTGATGAAATTTTTACCTTTAAAATTGCCCATATTGCCGTAATGGGTGACTTTGCTACCTGGCGAGCAACCGATACTACCCAAGGTTTTGATATGAAAACGTTTGCAGTAGAAGCTCGCCCCATTAGCCAAATTCCATCGCTTAGGGTTGGCATGACGGTTCTTTTTGATCGCATTGTTGACTAAAACTTATGACCTTTGCACACCACATCAAAGCAGAGTGGCATCTCATTACCCAAAGTCAATGGCTCAAAGCGCTATTGTTTGGCATACCCATATTACTGACCGTTCTCATGTGGGCGGTTTTTTCAAAAGGTATTGCAAGCGATTTACCCGTCGGCGTTGTTGATCATGACAACAGTGTCATTTCTCGTGGCTTAGTCAGAGCTTACGATGCAACACCAAGCTTACAAATTAAGGAGCACTTCAATTCAACAAAAACCGCCAGCTTTGCTCTAAAAGAAGGTAGCATATACGCCTATGTTATTATTCCCGAAGGGCTAGAAAGAGACACGCTTTTAGGTAAATCACCGCAAGTAACCGCTTTTTATAATAGTCAATTTATCCTGATAGGTAAGCTGGTTAGTTCAGCATTATTGGGCGCCCATAGCTTTTATGTTGCTCAATTAGATACACTCAAAGACTTAGTTGATAGTCATGGTCAATTAAGTGAAGCGATTGCCGAAGCTGTACCTATTGCTTATCAAATCACCCCATTATTTAATGCGAATAGCCACTATGGTCAGTTTTTAGTTGCAGCAGTAATACCTGCCATGTGGCAAATTTTAATTATTGCTACCCTGGTTATTGTTATTGCTACACCCATGCGTGCTGATCAAAGCAACCGTTGGCTTATTGATTTGAATATGACTACCTTAATAAAAAGGTTGAGTCTGTACCTGTTAATATTTTGGTTACAAGGTATCACTTTTGTCAGTGTATTTTATGGGCTATTAGCCTGGCCTATGCACGGTAGCTGGGTGTTACTTATCATGGGGCAATTCTTGTTAGTTTTAGCATGCGCTGCGGTGGCAACATTAATTTTTTTTATCACGTTAGATGTTACCCGTGCAATGAGTTTAGTCGCCGGCTTAACTGCGCCTGCATTTGCTTTTATGGGCGTAACGTTCCCCAGCACAGATATGCCATTTATCGCACAATTGTGGCGTTCACTGTTACCAATAAGTCACTATATTAGCATTCAAATTCAACAAGTAAATTATGCCACGTCATTAACGGCTAGTATTGCACATTACTTGGCATTAATTGCTTTTGTAGGCTGCTTTTATGTGAGCAAGATAATACTGAGTAAACGTCAAAAAGCACTTAAACAACAGCCGTTAAATGTAATAGTCGAGTCAACATCTAACGACAACAAAAGGCCAGGCTAATGCACTGGAAAAAGCTTTTTAACTACGAATTACGTAGCATTTTTAGTAATATTCCTTTGCTGGTAACCGTTTTCGGTGGCATTTTCATTTATTCGTTTCTCTATCCCCTACCCTATATTAATCAAACCCCAACCAAACAAAATATTGCGATAATTAATTTAGATAATAGCCCTATTAGTCGAAAAATTGAACGCATGGTCAACGCCACACCGCAGGTTAATATCAGTGAGCAACAATTTACTATTGAACAAGCCAAAGCCTCACTAATCAAAGGAGATATCAGTGGTTTTTTATTGATCCCTGAAAATTTTTATAAAGACCTACTCTTGAAAAAAAGCCCGCATCTTGTCTTTGCTGGAAATGCT
This sequence comes from Colwellia sp., assembly GCA_042091395.1. Classification (GTDB taxonomy): domain Bacteria; phylum Pseudomonadota; class Gammaproteobacteria; order Enterobacterales; family Alteromonadaceae; genus Colwellia. The sequence continues at coordinate 49,991 of JBELHN010000023.1, read as the reverse complement.
GCTTATTTTCTTGTCTATGGCACAATTATTGAGGGCTTAGTGCGATCAGCGTCGACCGTGGTTGCTGAAGTTAAAGTCAGTAAAATGGTGATGAGTGGGGAGAGCATTGCACTTGCTGCATCGCAATATACGCCCATCGGCTTAAACCTCAAACCTACCTTTAATCCTAGTTTGGGATACATTAACTATATTGTACCTGCTGTATTCATTTTAATTTTACATCAAACATTATTAATAGCAGCGGGCCTGTTAACCGCCGGACAATTTGAACAAAAATTTTGGCAGCAACCTCCGACAAAAAGCAATAAGCACTATTGGCTTATTTTTCCCGCCTGGCAAATTTTACTGGCTCGTAGCGCCATCATGTTAGGTATTTATTTGCTGTTGAGTTGTTATTATTTTGGTTTCAGTTTTGAGTATTATGGTATTAGTAGAAACGCCAATATGGTTGATTTATTAGGGTTGACTATCCCCTTTTTATTGTCAGTTATTTTCTTAGGTATTATGATTGGTTTACTTATTCCGCGCAAAGAATTAGCCACCTTGATCGTCTTATTATTATCGCTACCCTTAGTTTTTTGTGCGGGTTTTATTTGGCCAACAACCAACATTCCGGCAGTTATTAATACAGTTGCGCAACTCTTTCCATCAACACCGGCCATTAATGGCTTTTTACGTTTAAATCAGATGGGTGACAATTTTGACAACCTCATTAATATTCGCCTACACCTCTGGCTTCTCACTGGTTTCTATGCACTATTATCATTAAGTTTAATGGCGGCAAAGCAACACAATAGGCGCAATGCTAATACACATATGCAATAGCCAGTTATGATGATATTGCAGCAAAGCACTGCAGACAAACCTAAAGTATTAAATTTACTTAGTTTTTTAATCCGTACCTGAGTAGGGTTTCTTGGGTTACGTCAATAATTTGCACAAGGCCAGCCACACTGAAGATTTCTTGCTCTAATTGCTTCCCCCGATGAATGGCATAGGCACTAATATAAGCTAATTCAGGCGCTAAATGCGGCATGTGGGGCTCATCACTGCGAGACAATTTTAATTGTAAGCTGTAAAACTCACCTTGTTTTAACGATTTTTTAATGAAAAAATTAGTGATTTCCGGTGTATTTAACTCACTCGCTTTTCTGATAATGACCGATTTATCAACTTCTTTTTTGCTCCAATTAATTGCAACATAGATTAATTCTTCAGCAGCCAAGTCGCTGGCTAATAACTTTTTAATGTGCTGATCAAAAATATGACTAATTTTAAGGTTACCCAGAAGAGGGTAAAGATTATAATAGCCATTTCGTTCACTTAAACGTTGCATAGCGTTAAGTAGCGAATTGCGTTCTGGTTGACTGTATTCTCCAACCACCAATTTTTCAAATTTATAACGACTGCCACTTGATTGCACAATAGCTGATGGGGTAGCCATGTTGACCGCATATAATGTTCTCAGCGCTCCAGATAAACCAGGTGTTAGCATGGCATATTCATCAGGCGTTAATTTACCCTGGTTTTTATCAATCAATAATTTAAAAAATGATCGCCCTATATGTTGATGCTCTTTAACTGAAACTCTTAAATTAATAACATTTTGATCTTTATTAATTTTTATCACCTTATAGGGCAATAGTTTTAAATCAAAACTTGAAGTGATTTTTTGTAAATGTGGAAAACTGCAATAAACAATATCACCAGTGCTGAGTAATGCAGGACTGTCTAAGTTGACTTTTAAACCAGATACTGAGAAGTCTGCTGACTTTCCTGAACTGTTAATACCCTCGCATTCAACATTAACTGGCGTAATATATTTAAAACGCATTTCCTGACGTTGGTGACCAAAAGCCAGGGCAATTTCGTCAACACGTTTTTTATTTTTCCCCTGCTTTCGACCAAACTTTTTCAAACGATTTAAGTCGATACCCTCATAGTCTAAAGATTGATAATCAATCACTTGTGAGGCAGAAGTAATATCGTTAATGGTTACCGCATAAGGTAACTTTTCAATAATGTTATTCACTTCCTCTGAAAGTGGAGGGTTAAAATAGCTTTGTTGTTTTGTCATCGCATTAGAGAGGGTATAAGGCGAATAAGCTTGTTCTTTTTTTAAACCACAAAGGCTTAACGAAGACACCATAAATGAAGCTTGATTGGCAGCAAAGCCTAAACACTGATGAAAAAAATGGCTGTCATCTTTAAGTTGCTCTTCATCGAAGATGTAAAGGTAATCATTTTCTTGAGTTTGATGAACAAAACTAAACACCAGTAGTTTTTTGTCTTTTTTATGTTCATTATACAAACGCTTAAGTCTGGCATTATCAAGTAAGTAATGCAGTGTAGAGCGGTTATTTTTATCTCGCCAATAGTGGTAAAGTGCTTGATTGTTTGCAGTTGTTAGGACGTAGCGAGGGGATATATCAATACGCTCACTTTTAATATTATGCGCTAAAAAAATAACTAACTCATTAATTTTAACAAGCGCATATTGCTCTAAAGATCTTGCCTGCAGGGCATTTAAACTGTTATCTAAATTGATTTTATAACGCCGTTTATTACCTTGGATATAACCTGTCAAAAATCGTTCAAAGCCATCTTTTTTAGGAATGTTGATACGTTCACAGCCAATAATTTGAGTCTCTTGATCACGGAAAGTATTTTTAACCTGATACACCAGTAATTCATTTTTAGTAAACTGAAACTCTTGCTCCAAGCCAGTAAAGGCAATAGTAATATTGTCACCTTTAACTAACTCTGCTTCGTTAATCAGTTTAAACTTAATACCCTTAACACTAATATCGATACTGTTTGTTGTTAGTATTTGATTATTTGCTAACGTCAAAGTTAATATGATAGAGAAATTCATGCGCTCTGAAACGCGATTTGGGTAATTAGTTAAACATGATAATTTTGCTGGGTATTGTAGTTTTTCGACGCTAGGTTTTTTGATGTTTTTGGTCGTTGTTTGTTCATTTTTATAGATGTTACGAAAGCTATTTTTGGCATCTTTAACTGACTCGTAAACACCAAAAGTGTAGCCACCATAAAGCGCCACACTTTCCTTAAAAGCTTCAATGGCAACATCATCTAAAAAATGACTTTGCCCCTCAAAGTCAAATAACTGGCACTCACCATCAACTAGGCCTCTTAAATCAATGGCACGCATGCAATTCCCAGCCAAACGCTTTAATTCCATTTTCAACAAAAATCTTTCGTTGTTGCTTAATTGCTTAGTTGCAGCACTAAAGCGATCATCGAAATTAGCTTTGTTAACGACACCGCGAAAATCATCAATTATTTGTTGGTGTTTACTAAAATCTTTATCCATAGCGTTACTGTTAACGTCTCTTATTCTTAAAATTATCGACTGTGAAATACATTATTGAACTAATTAAAGGTAAAATTACCAAATGAAACTAAATTATCACTCAAGGTATAATTAAGGGAACCGACACAACCACCCCAAAAATAAAGTAAGCAATATTTATGCCTATAAACTATAACTCAACTGTACAAAATTTTACTCTAAATTAACACTAACTACGTAGTATAATTAGTGATATTTTATCAACTTATAGCTTATATGAAGACAGTCATTATAAGCAACTTATCATTCAAAATCGGGTAACGCTTAATGGCAAAATCAGCAAAAGTACAGTTTGTGTGTACTGACTGTGGTATGAACTTTAATCAATGGCAAGGGCAATGCAAGTGTGGAGCTTGGAATACTTTAGTTGAAATGAAAATACCTAAATCATCAGCTAATAACACTCACATGCGTACAGGTAATAATACTGGTTATGCTGGTTTGATGAGCGGTGGTTCAAAAAAGATCAACGAAATAGAAGCAACGGAAGCGGAAAAAAAGATAACGGGTATTGGTGAGCTTGATCGCGTGCTTAGTGGCGGTGTTACCAATGGCTCGGTGAATATTATCTCAGGCGATCCGGGTGCCGGTAAAACCACTTTACTGTCAGACCTTATAGCCCGTATGTCTGAGCACAGTGCGGCATTGTACTGTACTGCTGAAGAATCACTTTCTCAATTTAAAAACCGTGTACACCGACTCAAGTTAACCTACAACGAAGATAACTTATACTTGCTGGCCGAAACCAGTGTCGAGTCCATTATTGAAGAGCTTGACACGCATAAAATTAAATTTGCCGTTATTGACTCCATCCAAGCAGTTGTTACTGATAATGCCAATGGTAGTCCTGGCTCACCTTCACAAGTTAAAAGTAGCGCACAAGCATTAACTCAATATTGTAAACAAAATAATGTGACTATGTTTCTCATAGCACACGTCAATAAAAATAACGAAATTGCCGGACCACAAACCTTAGTTCATATCGTTGATGCTTTACTACATATAGATACCAATGATGGTCAAATCCGTACGTTAAGAGCCAATAAAAACCGTTTTGGTGATATTGATACGGTTGGTATATTCAAAATGTGTGAGCGTGGCATGCTCAGTGTTGATAACCCCAGTGAAATTTTCTTGTCTGGGTCAAGTACCGAGTCGCCTGGTTCTACCATTACCTGTATTCGTAAGGGCAATAGAAATCTTTTATTAGAAATTCAATGTTTGACCACTGAAACAGAGGCTGAGTTCCCCCAACGAGTCTGTGTAGGATTAAACATGAATCGTATAAAAATGTTAACGGGAATATTACGTAAACACACAAAAACTAAAATATTTCACGATACCTTTTTCAATATTGTCGGTGGCTTAAAAATAGATGAATCTGAAACCTGTATTGATCTTGCTCTGGTATCTGCATTACTCAGTAGTCTCAATGATTTTGTTATACCCCGTAACACCTGTATTATGGGAGAGTTAAGTTTAAATGGTGACGTTAGACCTATAGATAGTGGCGTACCTCGTGTGAAAGAAGCCGCGCAACATGGTTTTACTGAAATTTATATTCCTTATCGCAATTACCATAAATCGATGGAAGGCTTAGGTGCTAATATTAAAGCCATTAAAACGATTCACGAACTAATGAGTTTGATTACATAAATAAACAACTTAAAAGCTTTAATTTCCGGTGTATGCCACTATCTCTCAGCATTTGCGCTGTCCTCATTTGAACTATATTCTTTGTTTCTATGGTTGGTACTAATACAATTCGGATTATTCACTAGCTATCAAATGAGTAACAATTTTTCTCAATATTATAAATATTGTTAGCAGGCCTAGTTTAACGTGACAACGTTTGTTAAAGTGCTGTTCATCGTGAAACTAGAAATGAGTATTAGAGTAAATATTCATGATATTTTTACTTATGCTGCTTAAGTTAATTATGCTCTGGCATTATTGGTTATATAGTTTATTAGTTATATAGTTAATTGGTTTCATAGTTCATTATTTCTATAAGCCAAGTGATAACTCCACATCCTATTCGTGAATTTTGTGCAGCTTAATACTAAAAAAGCGAAACCATTAACAACACATTAATAATATAAATTAGTCATACAAATTAATAAGATAACTCCCTATGAAATTTACTTTTAACAAAGCACTTTTAGTGTTAACTTTTTCATGTTGTTTGCCCATCAGTTTGCTTACCCAAGCTAAAAGTGACACGCAAAATAATCAACCTGTCGCGAAGTCATCACAAGCGTTGACTATAGATCGTATTTACAGTTCACCATCACTCAACGGACAAGCACCTAAATCACTGAAATTTTCACCCGACGGTAGTCGCGTTACCTACTTAAAAGGTAAAGTGGAAGATTTATACCGCTATGATTTGTGGGAGTACAACTTAGGCACTAAACAACACAAATTGCTGGTAGACTCTCAAACACTCTTTAGTGGCCCAGAAAACTTATCTGACGAAGAAAAGGCACGACGTGAGCGTCAACGTATTTATGGCGTTGGTATTATGGAGTATCAATTCTCACAAGATGGCAGTGCTCTACTTTTTCCATTAAATGGTGATATTTATTACTACAATTTGGCAGATAAGTCAGCAAAGCGTTTAACTGACACTGAAGGTTTCGAAACCGATGTAAAGTTTTCACCAAAAGGAAGTTTTGTTTCCTACATTCGTGAACAAAATATATATGTACTCAATGTTGAATCAGGGGATGAACAGCAATTAACAAAAGATGGCGCAGGCACGATTAAAAATGGCATGAGTGAATTTGTTGCTCAAGAAGAAATGTCAAGAATGACTGGCTACTGGTGGTCTCCTGATGAAAAGCATATCGCTTTCTTACGTGTTGACGAATCGCCAGTACAAACGGTTATTCGCAATGAAATTTATGCTGAAAAAATTGAGTTAATTGAACAGCGCTACCCTGCCACTGGAACCAACAATGTACACATTCAACTGGCAATTACTGATGTTAAAGGCAAAAAAACTCGTTTCATTGATATCGGTGACAACAAAGACATTTATATACCCCGAGTTAAATGGTTTAATGATAGCAGTCATCTTTCCTACCAGTTACAAAGCCGTGACCAAAAGCAGTTAACCTTAAAAGCCTATCACCTTAAAAAACGTCGTCAAACTACGCTGGTATCTGAAACTTCAGAGCATTGGATAAACCTACACAAAGACCTCGTTTTTTTAAACGACAATAAAACGTTTATCTGGGCATCTGAGCGCGATGGTTTCAAACACCTTTATCACTATAACCTGAACGGTACACTTATCGCACAACTTACCCAAGGCAACTGGGTAGTTGACTCCATTGCCAATGTTGACGAAAAGAATGGTTGGTTGTATTTTACTGGTCGCGCTGACACTCCGCTAGAACGTCATTTATACAGAGTTCCTATGAGTGGTAAATCGCCACAACAAGTCCAACGTATTACCCAACGAAATGGTTTTCACAGCATCCGCTTTAGCAAGAAAAGTGACACATATATTGATAGTTTCTCGAATATAAACACACCAACACAAGTCAGTTTAAACGCAGCTAACGGTGAGCACATTACTTGGTTAGCAGAGAATGCAGTTGAGCCAGAACACCCAGTTGCGCCTTATTATGATGATCTAGTTATGCCTGAGTTTGGCTCGTTAACTGCTGATGATGGCAAAACGAATTTGTTTTATAAACTATATAAGCCTAAAAATATGCAGCCAGGTAAAAAGTACCCGGTAATTGTTAGAGTGTACGGTGGGCCTCATGCTCAGCGAGTTACTAATAGTTGGCAAGGTGCTGACATGACCCAGTATATGTTGCAACAAGGTTATATTGTTTACCAACTTGATAACCGTGGCTCTAATTATCGCGGTACCGACTTTGAATTTCCTATTTATGAGGAACTTGGTAATATTGAAGTCAATGACCAAATTACTGGGGTAAAGTACTTACATACCCTGCCTTATGTTGATAAAGAACGTATTGGTATTTATGGTCACTCTTATGGCGGCTATATGGCATTAATGACTATGTTCAAAGCTGGCAATTATTTTAAAGCTGGTGTCAGTGGTGCACCGGTAACCGATTGGCTGTTGTACGACACGCACTATACAGAGCGTTATTTAAACCACCCAAACGTTAATGCACAAGGTTATCAAAAAAGCAGTGTTTTTCCTTACGTCTCTGGACTATCTGGACCACTAATGGTTTATCATGGTATGGCAGATGATAATGTATTATTTACCAATACCACCAAGTTAATGAAAACATTACAAGATGAAGGTAAATTGTTTGAATTGATGACATACCCAGGTAGTAAACACAGTATGCGCGGTAAAAAAGTTAAGGTGCACTTAAATACAAGTATTATGAGTTTTTTCGACAGACATTTTAAGTAAATATCAAACGCACAGGCGTTGTTCTGTGATCTTAAATAGAGGGGCAAGTAATCGCAATTACTTGCCTTTTTTGTGATTAAAAATCAGATGTTTTGCCGATAACCAGTCCTTTAGTAGGCACTTATTGAAGGTTCAATAGCGAAATACTCACATCAATAAACAAGCATTTTTCATGCCTAACCACAGTAATTATCATCGTGAATTTAATTCCCAATAAGCATTATTTTTTTATTGCATTTTTAGCTTTTAAGGAGGATTATGAATAATGAAGATAACAATGAGAGGTAAGATTATGAAGATTAAAATTTCTGGACACCATGTCGAAATCACCGAAGGTATCAAGCAATCTATCGAAAATAAGTTTGCGAAAATCTCAAAGCATTATCCGTCTATTATGACGTTAAATTCAACAATAACTGTAGAGCCACATCTACAAAAGCTGGAAGTAACAACCTTGTATGAAGGAGAAAAAGTTACCGTTAATGCTTCTGACAAACAATTATATGTGGCCATTGCCAAAGTTGCTAAAAAGCTGCAAGTTGCCTTAGCGAGACGCAAAGGTGTTTTATCTGCCAGATTTAATGATAAGTTTGTTGTACCCCAAACAGACCTATACCATTCAGCATAATATTATTTTTTGTGCTGCAAAACGTTAATCAGTTTATTTAAACTCAAAACCACCAAAGCATTATGTTCTGGTGGTTTTTTAAGTTTAAGACACTAAGTAAATGAGGGCTTATCACTTTAATTGACTGGCAAAAATATAGCTTTAATAAAAATATAGCTTTAATGAGGTTTACTATCTCAAGACAAATTTCTTAAAATAAATCAACTTATATAAAACCACAACACAACATAAGCCTAAATCTATCACCTAATCTGTCTAAAACACTATGTTTAATTTATTCTGGTTCATAATCCAAATTTGCCGATAACCAACGCTCCGCTTGTTCTATAGTCATACCTTTGCGGGCTGCATAATCAAGTACCTGATCTTTCGCTAACTTGGCAACAGCAAAATATTTAGATTCTGGGTGTGAGAAATACCAACCACTTACCGCGGCACCTGGCCACATGGCATAACTTGAGGTGAGTTCCATGCCAATATTTTCTTCTACATTAAGTAGCTGCCAAAGCAAACCCTTCTCGGTATGTTCAGGACAGGCAGGATATCCGGGTGCAGGCCTAATACCTTGGTAACTTTCTCGGATTAGGGCATCATTATCTAGGGCTTCTTCAGGTGCATAACCCCAATACTCTTTACGTACTTTTTCATGCAAGTATTCCGCACTTGCCTCAGCCAACCTATCAGCAACCGCTTTCAGTAAGATTGAATTATACGCATCGTGTTCAGCATCATAGACTTTTACCAGTTCATCAGCGCCAAAGCCCGCTGAAACAGCAAAGGCACCAATATAATCTTCAATACCCGAGCCTTGTGGTGCGAGGTAATCCGATAAACAACGGTTAAATTGCCCTGCTGGTTTTTTGCTTTGTTGACGAAGTTGTTGTAATTTCATCAGTTGCTCATTCCGGCTTTCATCAGTATAAACACGAATATCATCAATATCACTGTTAGCTGGGAATAAACCAAAGACCGCTTTAGCAGTGATTTTTTTGTTACCAATAACATCATCAAGCATCGCATTGGCATCATTAAATAGTTTAGTGGCTTCTTCACCCACAACTTCGTGCTTTAAAATCAGTGGATATTTTCCTGATAATTGCCATGTCATAAAAAATGGCGTCCAATCAATGTAGTTTCTCACTTCATTTAAATCTAAATCATCTAATACCGTCACCCCTAATTTATTCGGTTTTTTCGGTGTGTAATCAGCAAAATTAATTTGTGTGGCATTAGCCCGAGCATCTTCTAGACTAATTAAACTAGAACGAGGACCTTTTTTATAATGACGGGCTCGAACTCGCTCATACTCATCTTGCTGTCTCGCCATGAAGTTGGTTCGTAATTCATCGGACAATAAATTGCTCACCACAGACACTGAACGTGATGCATTAGAAACATATACCACAGGCTGTTGATACTGAGGCTCAATTTTAACGGCGGTATGAGCTTTTGATGTTGTCGCCCCCCCGATAAGCAGTGGTAAAGTAAACTCCTGACGCTGCATCTCTTTGGCCACGTGCACCATTTCATCTAACGATGGCGTGATCAAGCCAGATAAGCCGATAATATCAACATTTTCTTCTTTAGCGACACGTAAAATATCATCACAGGAAACCATAACGCCTAAGTCAATTATTTCATAGTTATTACATTGTAAAACAACACCGACAATATTTTTACCAATATCATGAACATCACCTTTAACCGTTGCTAGCAAGATTTTACCGTTCGACCTCGCTTCAGTTTTTTCAGCTTCAATAAAAGGGTTAAGGTAAGCAACAGCTTGTTTCATGACTCGAGCTGATTTAACCACTTGCGGTAAAAACATTTCACCAGCACCAAATAAATCGCCAACAGTATTCATACCATCCATTAATGGCCCCTCAATCACATCGAGTGGCCGATCTGCTACTAAACGAGCTTCTTCAGTATCTTCAACAATAAACTCATTAATACCTTTAACCAAAGCATGCGATAAACGCTCTTTAATCGGTAAGTCTCGCCAAGCAAGATCGATTTTAGCTGCCTGCCCTCCTGCTTGTCCGTGGTATTCTTGAGCAATATCTAATAAACGCTCTGTTGCACCATCATCACTATTTTGAATGACATCTTCTACTGCATTTTTAAGCTTTTCAGGTAAGTCTGAATAAATCGCCAACTGTCCTGCATTGACAATACCCATATCCATACCATTTTTAATGGCATAATATAAAAATACCGCATGAATAGCTTCTCGGACTGGGTTATTGCCTCGAAATGAAAATGAAACGTTTGATACGCCTCCCGAAATCATTGCGTACGGTAGGTTTTTCTTAATATCATCAACCGCTTCAATAAAATCTACCGCGTAATTATTGTGCTCCTCAATACCAGTAGCTACCGCAAAAATATTTGGATCAAAGATAATATCTTCTGCAGGGTAACCTATTTCATCAACCAAAATATGGTAGGCACGATGACAAATCTCATATTTGCGTTCACGGGTATCAGCCTGACCTTCTTCATCAAACGCCATGACAATAACAGCAGCGCCATAGCGTCGTAATAATTCCGCTTGCTGACGAAAGTTTTCCTCACCTTCTTTTAAGCTGATAGAGTTAACAATACCTTTACCTTGAATACATTGCAGACCGGCCTCTAAGATATCCCACTTAGAGGAATCAATCATCACAGGTACTTTGGCAATATCAGGCTCACCAGCAATAAGATTTAAAAAGCGCACCATGGCCTTTTTAGAATCCAACATGCCTTCATCCATGTTGATGTCAATAATTTGTGCGCCATTTTCAACTTGCTGCAAAGCAACAGCGATTGCCTGATCATAATTCTCTTCCTTGATCAGACGCTTAAACATTGCTGAGCCAGTAACATTGGTCCGTTCACCAACGTTAACAAAGAGGCTATCTGCTTTAATAGTTAGCGCTTCTAGACCGGATAAACGACAAGCTATTTCACGCGGCTCGATTAAACGAGGACGAATGTTAGCTACAGTTTCAGCCATACCTTTTATGTGCGCAGGCGTAGTACCACAACAACCACCAATAATATTTAAAAAACTAGCACTAGCCCACTCTTGTATATGGCTATTCATATCCTCTACAGTAAAATCATATTCGCCAAAGGCATTAGGCAAACCCGCATTGGGGTGAGCAGAAACGGCGACATCACAAATACGACTTAACTCTTCAACATATTGACGCAATTCTACCGGCCCAAGTGCACAGTTAAGCCCAAATGAAACAGGTTTAGCATGGCGAAGTGAATTATAAAAAGCTTCTGTAGTCTGTCCGGAAAGTGTTCTGCCTGATGCATCTGTAATAGTACCAGAGATCATTACAGGTAAACGTTGGCCTAGTTGTTCAAATACCGTTTCAACAGCAAATATCGCCGCTTTGGCATTTAACGTATCAAAGATGGTTTCAATTAAAATAATATCGCTACCACCTTCAATTAAGGCGGTGGTTGATTCAATATACGCGTCTTTGAGCTCATCGAAAGTCACGTTTCGATAAGCAGGGTCATTAACATCTGGAGAGATCGAACATGTCCGGTTGGTAGGTCCTAATACACCAGCAACAAAACGCGGCTTTTCAGGTGTTTTTTTATTATATTCATCTGCTGCTGCTCGGGCAATTTGAGCTGCGACCAAGTTAATCTCTCGACTGTATTCTTCCATGTCGTAGTCAGCCATGGCAATAGTAGTCGCATTAAAGGTATTGGTTTCTAATATATCAGCGCCAGCTTCGAGGTATTCTAAATGAATCGCTTTAATAACCTCTGGCTGGGTAAGCACTAACATATCGTTATTACCCTTCACATCGGTATGCCAATCTGCAAATCGTTCTGCTCTGAAGTCCTGTTCTTCAAATTTATATGCTTGGATCATGGTCCCCATGGCACCATCAAGAATAAGGATATTTTTTGCTAATTGTTGTTCAAATAAAGCAAAAGCAGGGTGTTTTTTCATTTTTAAGTCCAGGATTAACTCAGTGTAAAAAATATTTATTTGCTATTTCATCAAGTTAGCATTGATATGATCAGCATCTAATTGGTAAGGCGTAATTTGATAAACATAATAGTTAAGCCAGTTAGTAAAAAGTAAGCTACCATGACTACGCCAAGATCCTTCTGGTTTTTGGTTAATATCATCATTTTGATAATAATTAGTGGGCATTGGCGTATTAACATCTTTTTTACTATCGCGCATAAACTCTTCATGCAATGTCGATGTGTCATATTCAGGGTGGCCAGTAAGGTATACTTGACGTTTATTTTTACTCGCCACTAAATATACGCCAGAATCATCTGATTTTGCGAGAATATTAAGCACCTCAACACCTTGATAGTCAACTTCTTCAATATAGCCATAACGAGAATGTGGCACATTAAATTGTTCATCAAAACCGCGCGTTAATGCTTCTTTGTTGTCGAGTGGATAATGCCGGTAAATACCAGATAACTTTTTTTGACGAAGATGTCTATTTAAACCGTAATGATGATAGAGAGCAGCATGGGCAGCCCAACATGAAAACATCGTGGAAGTAACATTATTCTCAGCCCAGTCAAATACTTCACAAATTTTATCCCAAAAACTGACTTCAGAATAATCAAGAAGCGCCAACGGTGCACCGGTAATAATGAGGCCATCATATTGTTTGTGTTTGATATCATCAAATAAACAATAAAAGTTTTCTAAGTGTTCGGTTGGGGTATTTTTAGATTCATTAGCATGAATGCGAACAAACTCGACATTAATTTGTAATGGCGTGTTCGATAACATTCTTAAAATTTGTACTTCCGTTTCAATTTTATTCGGCATCAAATTTAAAATAGCCACTTGCATAGGGCGGATCTCTTGATTAGCAGCACGATGCTCAGACATAACAAAAATATTTTCGTTATCTAGCACAGACAAAGCGGGCAATTGATCAGGAATTTTAATGGGCATGATGAAACCTAACAGCAAAACAAAAGACTTAAATATAAGTTAACAATGTTACTTAGATTGCTAGATATGTCAACTTCTAAACGTATAGACGTCTATAACTAAATAATCAGCTTAAGCGTATTCTGCAATACTAAGGTAAGTTTATAATAACGAGTATTTAATGCTATTTACTTAGCAATATAAAAAGCCATAACAGTTGTTATGGCTTTTCGATAATTCGCTAAAATTATAAAGTTAAAAGAATAGGTCAGGTATATCTAAGCAACGGTTCAATAGCACAGGCATTGCGAGATTAGTCTTTGAAATTTGTAAACTGAAACGACTGTTCTAATTCTGCACTTTTAACTAAATGCATCACAGCTTGTAAGTCATCACGTTTTTTACCGGTTACTCTAACCTGCTCCCCTTGAATGGCCGCTTGAACCTTAAGTTTTTCAGCTTTAATAAGCTTGACAACTTTTTTGGCTACGTCTTGTTCGATGCCTTCTTTAAAAGTCACTTGTTGACCCCAGTTTTTACCTGTAGCGCTAGGCTCTCCGACATTCATCGCCTTGGCATCAACATTTCTTTTAGTTAACTGGCTACGTAACATGTCACACATTTGTTTTAGCTGAAAATCTCCCTCAGCTTTAAGTGTTACGTTCGGTTTTTTCCACTCAAAACTTGCTTCAACACCTCGAAAATCAAAACGTGTACTTACTTCACGGTTGGCATTATCGACGGCGTTTCTTACTTCTTCTAAATTAGTTTCTGATACAATATCCATTGATGGCATAATTTTTCCAAAACCTTGTTTGTGTATGCTAATGAACATAGTATACCGCGACTCAGTTGCCAAGCAAATAACAGAGGCTAAAACGTTAGATTAATTGAAAACGTAAACTAAATAAAAGCTTAGTAAGTAATATCAATAAATTCGTGGTAAAGTGAGTTTATCTTTTGAGTTAGTAGCAGACATCCCTTGAAAGCTCGTCAACATTATTATTTTTTTGTTCTGGTTATTCTTACCTTACTCTTGTTGTTCTTTGCCCATGAATTTCTCCCCAATAACTTGAGACGTAATATTTTTCAATTTCCGGCAATAGATACTATTGGCCACCTTACGAGTTTTTTTATTTTGACTTGGGTCTGCCATTCAATCATCAAGCTGCCGCTTTTGTTTTGTATCTTTTTACTCACCTTCTATGCTGGCTTAACAGAGATTGGTCAGTCCTTTTTGAGTTTTAGAAGTGGGCAATTTGACGACTTCTTTGCCGATGTTATTGGCATATTGTTGTTTGTAGCAACCAAGTTTCTATATCGTTATTATGTGAAAACAGCCAACAAAAGTACCAACAAAAACACATCCAATACCACTGAGAATGAAAATAATGACAATTAAATACAATAATATTGTTATTGCCGGCCAAGGAGCTATGGGCTTACTTTGGTACCATCATTTATCACAATCCTTCAGTACAAATAGTTTTGAAAACATCAGCCTACTCGCTTCTAATCAGTCACTTCTAGTCGAGCAACAAGAAACGCATGTTGATTATGAGTTTTGTGCTTACCAACAAAATGCACGTTATTCTTACCCACTTATTTACAGCAAGGAACAAGATATCGCTTGTGCTGATATTATTATGCTGTGCCTAAAATCAGTGCATATTGCCGACACAGTGAAAAGAATTGCTCAAAGAATCAAAGCCAACTGTATTGTTATTTTAGCTCATAATGGCCTTGGTGTTTTTGAGGAGGTAGTCGACCTGTTAGGTAAACAACAAGTCATTGTTACCCTGTTAACAACACATGGCTGTTTTCGTCAAAGCCCTTTATCGATTAAACATACTGGCTTGGGCAAAAATGACCTAGGATTACTGGCAGGTAAGTTACCCTTAATACAAAGAAGTCAACTTGCTAACCAGTTACAAGAATCATTACCAGAGGTGGTTTTCCATAAAAATATTAAGGAAAAGCAGTGGCTAAAATTAGCGGTGAATTGTGTAATAAACCCCTTAACCGCTATTCATAATATTGACAATGGTGCATTGTTAAATGAAAAATTTAGCGTTCAAATTACCAACATCTTAACAGAGGTAATTGAGGTAAGTCGAAGTCAAGGTATACACTTTACACTCATTGGCTTGCAAAAGGTTGTTAAAGAAGTTGCCCGGGCAACTGCTACAAATTGTTCATCAATGCGCAGCGATATTTTATCAGGTGCAGTCACTGAAATAGATTATATTAATGGTTACATTCACTTATTAGGAGAATCTAACCAAATTAATACGTCTGAAAATACTCAGTTGTGGCGACAAGTTAGGGCGTTAACTCACCCTAAACATTAAACCAGCTAATAGTGTATGTTAGTGTTAAGGGCGATAAACTTTTACGTTATTGAAACCATTATCGATAAGGTACAAAGCTTGTAGTTTACTCATTACGCCATGATCACAATACAACAAATACTCTTTGGTCATATCTAGGTCGGCAAACTGCGTTGCTAGCTTGTAAAATGCAATATGCTTAACAACCACATTATCGAGAATAAGGGGGGTTTCTTCTTCTTCTTCAGGGCTTCTAATATCAATAACAATGGCATTCTCAGGAATGTCTTCGAGTAATTCGACGGCGTGAATATCTTCTTCGCTTGCTGTACCGATGTCACGGATATCATACATCTGTGTTTCTTTAATGGCTTGTTCTAAAATAGCAAAATTAAATTTACTTTCTTCAGCCTCAATCTCTGAAAGCACAGCTCTTACGGTAGGTTTCTTTGAAATAACACCGCAGTATTCTGGAATCGTTTTAGCAAATTCTTCAGTACCAATTTCACGGGCAATATCGATAATATCTTGCTTGTCATAAGCAACTAATGGGCGCAATATTAAATTATCAGTAACTTGGTTAATAATATTTAAATTAGTCAAGGTTTGGCTAGAGACTTGCCCTAAACTTTCACCTGTCACTAATGCTTGCAAATTGCCTTTGTTGGCGATTTTACTGGCAGCGCGCATCATCATTCGCTTTAACACAACGCCCATTTGACTGTTTTCAACATTTTCTAATATTTCAGCCACGACAGCTTCAAAATTAACGGAAAAAAACTTCACTCTATGTGATGAGCCATATTTATTCCATAAATAGTGACTCACTTGTTTCACACCCACTTCGTGAGCAGAGCCTCCCAAATTAAAGAAACAAAAGTGAGTACGTGAACCCTTTTTAATCATTTGATAGCTAGAAACACCAGAGTCAAAACCACCAGACATCAAAGATAATACGTCTTCTTGGGTAGCTATGGGAAAACCACCTAAACCTTCATGCCGCTTACTTACAATGAATAAATCTTTATTTTTAATTTCAATATGAATAATCACATCAGGTTGCTTTAATTTAACACTAGCTGTTGCAACTGCTTGATTTAAACCACCACCAACAAAGCGCTCAACATCTAAGGAGCTAAAATCATGAACACCGTTGCGCTTAGCTCTTACACAAAATGTTTTATTTTCAATAGTTTTGGTGTGAACCTTTAAGGTTTTATCGAGGATATCTTGTAAATCAACAAGTTTTGTTTGTTGTGCTTCTAGGAAAGTAGGTATTCCAGGAATACATCTTAATGCGTCAATTAAACGTTGACGGTTTTGCAGAGAGTTATCACTTGCATTAACGTCAATGTTATCCCAGTTCATACTGGTGGTGATTCCCGCATCAATTCTACTCAATACGTTTTTAATATTAGTATCTAATATTTTAGTGAAGCGCTTACGAACAGGGCGAGATTTGATGGTAATCTCAGCCGGGAGCTTAACGATAAATTTCATCGAGCATAACCTAAGGACATATAATAGTGGCGCGCATTATACACTATTTCGTCGTTTTTTTAAGTGTTGGCGCAAACACAGAACAGTGGTGCCCTATGTGCTACTGTTGGGTGATACCGATACGCTCTGTTTCCTTAGCTTTACCCTGGTTAATGGCAATTTCTACGCGACGATTACGGCGCCGATTCAAAGCATTGGTATTAGGTACAATAGGGCGAGTATCAGCATGACCAGCAACGACTAAACGATCCCGCTGAAAACCGGGTACTTCAACTAGCTCATGCGCTATTGCGACAGCACGTTGGCTAGATAAGTCCCAATTAGAACTAAACAACTCTGAATTGACACTAATATTATCAGTATTACCTGATACCATTATTTCACCGGGAACGGTATTAAGTAACTCACCTATTTCTCGCATAATGGGTTTAAATTTTGGCTGCAAAAATGCTGAGCCTGATGGAAATGAACCATTTTCACGGATACGAATAATAACCTGTTGACCTAAGGATTCTAACTCAATAGCACCATCTTGAATTTGTTCTTCCAATTGTTCCGCTATTTTTTTTACTAAGTCATTCACTTGTTCTTGCGCTGCATTTTCCATATCTTGCATGGCTTGCTCTATGGCCTGTTGTGACATGGCATCTTCAGTATTTTGTGATTGACCACCTCGCTCGGTACCTCGTTGTTCTTGTCGTCCGCCTGCAGAAGTGTCATCACCTGCCTGAAACTCAAGCATTTGTTGTGTTATTTCCATGGTTTGTTGTTGAATGAGCTCGATCGGCGTTGGCTCTGGTTTACCGGGGCGAAATTCTTGGGCAATAATACTGGTACCTTTGGGAATATCTTTAACTTCAATTTTATTTTGCACGCCAAAAGCGAATTTCATTGAGCCAGCAATTTGTTTAAATTTTAAGACATCCATTTCAGAGAATGATAACAACAACACAAAAAAGCACATTAATAATGCCATCAAATCAGCAAAAGTTCCCATCCATGGCGGCAAACCTGGAGGTGGGCATTTACAGTCTTTGTCTGCCATAAATAATTCCTAATTTTCTACCGTGTTAATTTTTCTTTTACCTTCAGAAAGGTAGTTTCTGAGTAAGCCTTCAATAACTCTGGGGTTCTGACCATCCTGAATACCAAGAACTGCATCAAGGACTAACTCTTGATTCATTTTTTCTTCTGCCATACGCAATTTAAGCTTAGCAGCAATAGGAGTAGCAATAACATTAGCGAGAAATGCGCCATATAAGGTTGTTAACAAGGCAACCGCCATCGCAGGGCCAATAGACTTTGGATCATCCATGTTTGAAAGCATAGCCACCAAACCAATCAAGGTGCCAATCATCCCCATTGCAGGTGCTACATTGGCTATAGACATCATCATTTCAGAGCCCATTTCATGGCGCTCCGTAGTTAAGTTAATATCTTTTTGTAAGGTTGCTCTAACCACGTCTGCGTCATGGCCATCAACAAGCATATCAACCCCTTTTTGCATAAAAGGGTTATTTATTTCTGCCTCTTCTAATGCTAAAAAACCACCTTTACGGGCTGCATCAGCCATATCAACTGCTTTTTCAATTAATTCTTCAGGTTTTTCAAGTTTAAACATGAAAGCTTTAGCAATAATTTTACCAATACCAAAAAATTGGCCCATGTTATAATTTGCTAGCGCAATAAATATTGATCCACCAAAAACGATAATAACAGATTGTGTATCAGCAAACATCATGATGTCCCCAGATAACACCATTGCCATAGCCAATAAACCGATAGCCCCAACAATACCAATTAACGTAGCTAAATCCACAGAACTCTCCTAAACCATCAATAAATTACGCTTGCTGACCAAGTCACACTAAAGAATACTACAATAACTGTAGGCTATTCGCCATGATCAAGTACGTCAATATCTTCAATTGCGTCTAAGTATATTATCGCCCGCAGTGTCAATAACTTAACACTAATGATAAAATATTTATTGTGATGGTTTTAAAGAACCTTAAATGACATCAGTTAAACGATAAAAAGTTTACCCAAATACCAAATCATTAGAGTTACAGAGTGAATGTTATGGCCAAAAAAAAATTAGAAAACATGACTTTTGAAGAGTCGTTAAATGAGCTCGACACCATAGTGCAAAGCCTAGAACAAGGTGATTTAAGCCTTGAAGAGTCGATGGCTGTGTTTGAGCGTGGTTTAAACTTGAGTCAATTAAGCCAAGTTAAACTCAAAGCCGCCGAGCAAAAAGTAAACATTTTACTTGATAAAAATGGCAACAGTGAACTAACTGATTTTACAAATAATTTAGGCGAACATTAATGTTGGCATTGACGTCATATGCATTTTATCAACAACGCATAAATAATTTTTTAACGGACAAACTTGATAAACTTGAAGTTAATGATAGTAAGCTTATCGACGCTATGCGTTATGGTTTACTCATTGGTGGTAAACGAATGCGTCCTTATTTGGCTTATATTACTGGTGAAGCGATATCTGCTGAAATGACTGATATTGATGCAGTTGCCGGTGCAATTGAATGTATTCACGCCTACTCACTATTGCATGATGACCTACCAGCAATGGATGATGATGATTTACGACGTGGTAAGCCTACTTGTCATAAAGCCTTTGATGAGGCAACAGCGATTTTAGCAGGTGATGCATTGCAAACACTGGCTTTTGATATACTTGCTAACCACAGATTTTCACCAAACCAAGCAAGCGCTGCTGCCAACATTCAGATCAAACTTATTCAACAATTAGTTAATGCTTCTGGTTATCAGGGAATGTGTGGTGGTCAAGCTCTTGACTTGGCAGCAACTGGCCACTCAATTCCCTTAGCACAACTTAAGCGTCTTCATTCACTTAAGACCGGTGCTTTGCTGAAAGCCGCCGTTATCATGCCAAGCCTATGCTCCGATAAAGTATCAGCAGAACATAGAACAATACTAACAGAATTTTCGCAACTTATTGGTTTAGCTTATCAAGTTCAAGATGATATTATTGATTTAACCTCAAGTGACGAGGAGCTAGGAAAGCCTTCAGGCTCAGATCTGGCGGCCAATAAAAGCACATACCCTTCACTTCTCGGTTTACAGGGTGCTCAACAAAAAGCCGAAAACTTATTACAACAAGCACTTCAAGCTTTGGCTAGATTGCCTTACAATACGCAATCCCTAGAAAATTTTGCTACCTTTATTGTAAAGCGAAGCCATTAATTTTTCTGTTGTTTCGTTATGAAAAATATACTTTACGTTATTAAATAATTACCAATAGACACAATATGACGACTAATCTTACTAATTACCCTTTACTTTCTCAGGTTAATACCCCAAAAGATCTGCGCAGTATGTCGCAACACAGTTTAGCTGCGTTTAGTGAAGAGCTTCGACGGTTTTTACTAAATTCTGTCAGTAAAAGTAGTGGTCATTTTGCCTCAGGTTTAGGGACCATAGAGCTTACGGTGGCATTGCATTATGTATACGACACACCTTTTGACCATTTAATCTGGGATGTTGGCCATCAAGCCTACCCCCATAAAATTATCACTGGACGACGTGACCAACTTCATACTATCAGACAAAAAAATGGCCTCCACCCTTTTCCTTGGCGAGAAGAAAGTGAATATGATGTACTAAGCGTTGGTCATTCCAGTACTTCTATATCTGCAGCCTTAGGCTTGTCTGTTGCTGCCGAGAAAGAAGGAAAAAATCGAAAAACAGTGGCTGTGATTGGTGATGGCGCTATGACAGCGGGTATGGCTTTTGAAGCCCTTAACCATGCAGGTGACATTAATAAAGATATGCTTATTATCTTGAATGATAATGAAATGTCGATTTCTCAAAATGTTGGTGCATTAAATAATCATTTGGCTAAAATGCTTTCTGGTAGTTTTTATACAGGTCTTCGTGAAGGCAGTAAAAAAATATTAGGTAATATCCCTCCTATAAAAGAGCTCGCCAGTCGCGCCGAAGAGCACCTTAAAGGTATGGTAGTCCCAAGTACTTTTTTTGAAGAGTTAGGCTTTAATTATATTGGCCCGATTGATGGCCATGATGTGAATGGCTTAGTTAATACAATCAGCAATATGCGTAACCTAAAAGGTCCGCAAATTTTACATATTGCAACGACTAAAGGTAAAGGCTACGAAGCAGCAGAACAAGACCCCATAAAATATCATGCCGTACCAAAATTTAATCCTGAAGATACAAAATTACCCAAATCCAAGCCTAGTTTACCCAGTTATTCAAAGATCTTTGGTGATTGGTTATGTAAAACAGCTGAAATTGATGATAAGTTGGTTGCTGTAACCCCAGCAATGGCTGAAGGCTCTGGCATGGTTGAATTTAGCCAACGTTTCCCTGAGCAATATTTTGATGTAGCTATAGCAGAGCAACATGCGGTAACTTATGCTGCTGGTTTAGCAATTGGCGGTCTAAAGCCGGTAGTTGCTATTTATTCAAGCTTCCTCCAACGCGGCTACGATCAATTTATTCATGATGTTGCTATTCAAAACTTACCTGTCATGTTTGCTGTAGACCGAGCAGGTATTGTGGGTGCTGACGGTGCTACCCATCAAGGGGTATTTGATTTAAGCTTTTTACGCTGCATTCCAAATACTGTGATCATGGCACCCTCAGATGAACGAGAATGCCAGTTAATGCTTAACACAGGCTTTCAACATAATGGCCCAAGCATAGTCCGTTATCCTCGTGGCAACGGTATCGGTGCAGACTTACCAAACGTTAACGAAACCATTGCAATAGGCAAGGCAAAACAAATATTAAATGGTCAGAAAATTGCCATACTAAGCTTTGGAACTATGTTAGCAGAAGCTAAAATAGCAGCCACAGAATTAAAGGCCACCTTAATAGATATGCGTTTTGTAAAGCCACTCGATCAGTCAACCATCGACCTAGTATTCGATAAGCATGATGTAATTGTTACTATTGAAGACAATGCAATTGCCGGAGGTGCGGGTTCAGCTGTTAATGAGTGTCTGCTCGCTCAAGGCAAAGCAATCAAAATTCTTAATATTGGTGTTGATGATCATTTCGTAAAACATGGTACACAACCGGAAATACACCACGAACTGCTTTTAGATGCTCAAGGTATAATTACCAAGATTAATAAATTTATACATTAATTTCTCACATATGCCGCAATAAAAAAGGATAATGAGTTCACTCATTATCCTTTTTTATTTTTCTATAGCCACAATATTGTTGATACAGTGAATCACTGGCTATGATTATAAATTTGTAACATCAATCTTATTTTTTAAATTAGCTGCAAGTGCCGATTTCTTTTCCCGCTCTTGCCGCTTTTCACAGGGATTATCACAGTTACATTCCTTATCAATGCCAACACTGGCTAAGCCCCCACAACTTCCAGCTAAGGTACGATTTTGGAAAATATAACCTACAGCCATCGCCGAACCAACTAACAGAAAAAAACCAAAAGTAATAAAAAAAATCATCATAATACGTTGCTCTCAATTTACTTAACTTAGTTTGACGAGTGCTAGCTGTTTGAGGTCAATTACTACACTGGACCTATGCAGTAAAACTATAACAACTCGCCAAAACAATATGAAACCAAATCAATCTACTTTAAAAATTGTTTGAATTTTACCGTAAATTGTTCACCAAAGCCATTTTCTGTTTTATAAATAAATAAAGCGGCAATGTCATGTTTTTGCGCAAAGACCATCCCTTCCTCTAGGCCCATAACCATCAATGCGGTTGATAGCCCATCAGCAGTCATTGAACTAGGGTGAATGACAGTTACCGAAACAAGGTTATGATTAATTGGCTTACCAGTACTAGGGTCTATAATATGTGAAAATCGAATACCGTCTGCTTCAAAGTAATTACGATAATCCCCCGAAGTGGCAATAGCATTATCTTTTGGAATAATAATTTGATGAACACTACGAGATTCGCCTAGAGGGTCATAAATTGGTTTTTCAATAGCCATAACCCAAAGCTCGCCAGTATGCTTAAAGCCCCTAGTTTTTATTTCACCACCAATTTCCACCAAATAATGGTTAAAGCCATTCTTTTCGATTAATTCAGCAACTAAATCAACAGCATAACCCTTAGCAATTGTTGATAAATCTAAATATAAGTTTGGAATTTTTTTTGACAACTGATTACCATCTAAAGTCAAATGATGTAAGCCAACGCGCTTTTTAGTTAGTGATAAATCCTCAGCCGTTGGAACTATTTCCGGCCGTTGATCTGGGCCAAACCCCCACAAGTTAACTAAAGGTCCGACAGTGACATCTAACTTCCCTTCAGTCAGGTTTCCAAGGTATATTGATTCTTTAACTACGCGGGCAAAACTTGAAGTGATTGTTACCGGCTCAGTAGAAACACTTTGATTAAATTTTGATATTTCTGAATCAGGTTGATACGTTGACATTGACTGGTTAACTTTAACGAGTAACTCATCAATTTTTAGCTGTAAATCTTTCGCTTTTAGCTGTGTTTCAGTTGCAACAACCTTAATATTATAGGTTGTACCCATCGTACGACCTTGCAACAATACCTCTGTTTCAGTTGAGGTATTACTTGGAAAACAAGCGATCAACGTTAGTACTAAAGTGACTAACAATAATAATTTAATTTTCTTCATTAGCGTTCCAAATGATTATTTATATCTTTATATTTTCGTTAAAAATATAAAGATATAAATAACAAGACTACAAACCACTCTCGTAAAATAATAAAGACGACCGGAGCCGTCTTTATTTAAAATGATTTTCGATTTAAACTGTGCAAGCCAAACTCTACTGAGCAGACTTAACAAACAATTAGCCGCCGAAGTCATCCAACATGATGTTCTCGTCTTCTACACCAAGGTCTTTAAGCATACCGATAACAGCAGCATTCATCATTGGTGGACCACACATGTAGTATTCACAATCTTCTGGTGCTTCATGGTCTTTCAAGTACTCTTCGAAAAGCACGTTATGAATGAAACCCGTTAAGCCATCCCAATTATCTTCAGGCTGCGGGTCAGATAAGGCTACATGCCACTCAAAATTATCATTATCAGCAGCTAAGCCATTATAATCATCTTCGTAAAACATTTCTCGAAGTGAACGTGCGCCATACCAGAAGCTCATCTTACGCTTTGATTTCAGACGCTTAAGCTGATCAAAAATATGAGAACGCATTGGCGCCATACCAGCACCACCACCTATAAATACCATTTCGTTATCTGTTTCTTTGGCGAAGAATTCACCAAATGGACCCGAAATAGTGACTTTATCTCCAGCTTTTAGGCTAAAAATAAATGATGACATTTTACCCGCAGGTAAATGTAAACGACCTGGAGGCGGGGTAGCAATACGCACATTAAGCATAATAATACCTTCTTCCTCTGGATAGTTAGCCATCGAATAAGCACGTAATGTGTCTGTATCAACTTTAGATTCTACGTCAAAGAAACCAAAATGATTCCAATCGCCACGATATTGATCGTCAATGTCAAAATCGCTGTATTTTACATGGTGAGCGGGAGCTTCAATTTGAATATAACCACCCGCTTTAAACGGCACTGATTCACCATTTGGAATTTTTAGCTTCAGCTCTTTAATGAAGGTTGCCTTGTTATCATTTGAAATAACCTCACATTCCCATTGCTGAACACCAAAGATTTCATCTTCAACTTCAATATCCATATCTTGTTTAACTGCTACCTGACAAGCTAAACGACAACCAGCTTTAGCTTCACGTTTAGTGATATGGCCTTCTTCAGTTGGTAAAATATCACCACCACCTGAGTGAACATCAACACGACATTGGCCGCAAGTACCACCGCCACCACATGCTGATGGGATGAAAATACCCTGATCAGCCAAAGCACCTAACAATTTGCCACCTGCAGCTGTAGTAACCGCTTTTTCAGGGTCACCATTAATATTAATTCTTACGTCACCACTTGAAACTAACTTAGATTTAGCAAATAAAATCACTAATACCAAGGCGGTAACTATTGTAGTAAACATCGATACGCCGAGAATAATTTCCATCGACCTTTCCTTAAACATCTCTATGGGTGCAATACCTTTTACATGGTATTACACCAGCCAAAATTACAGGGCAATACCACCGAAAGAAAGAAAGCCAAAAGCCATCAATCCAGTCGAGATAAATGTGATTCCTAAACCTTTCAAACCATCTGGGACATCAGAATATTTCATCTTTTCGCGCAATCCAGCTAATAATACAATAGCAAGTGCCCAACCTATACCAGAGCCAATACCGTAAACAACGCTCTCAGTAAAAGTAAGGTTTTTAGCTACCATAAAAGAAACCGCTCCAAAAATGGCACAGTTTACAGTTATCAGTGGTAAGAAAATACCAAGTGCTTGATATAAAGCAGGGAAATATTTGTCTAATACCATTTCTAAAATCTGAACTAAGGCCGCAATGACACCTATAAAGGTAATAAATGACAAGAAGCTCAAATCAACTGATTCTGTAGGATCTGTAATACCAAGAATGCTGTCTAGCGCACCTGGAGCCAAAATAGCTTGATAAATAATTTGGTTTACAGGTACAGCAATACCAAGTACCACAACAACGGCAATACCTAAGCCAAGAGCAGTATCAACTTTTTTGGATACCGCTAAAAAGGTACACATACCTAAGAAAAAGGACAGTGCAATATTTTCAATAAAAATGGTTTTAACGAGTAAACTTAAATAATGTTCCATTGCTATTAATCCTTCTCTACTTGTTCAGGTTTCCATTGACGAATTGTCCAAATAATGAAACCGATAATGAAGAATGAGCTAAATGGTAGAACCAATAAACCGTTTGCTTGGTACCAACCACCATTTTGGATCAATGGTAAAATTTCAAAACCAAAAACAGTACCAAAACCTAATAACTCACGAACAAAAGCAACTGTCATTAAAATAAAACCATAACCTAAGCCATTACCGATACCGTCCATAAAACTAACACCAGGCTTTTCTTTCATGGCAAATGCCTCAGCACGGCCCATAACGATACAGTTAGTGATGATCAAACCAACAAACACCGAAAGCTCCTGGGAAAGTGCATAAGAAAATGCTTTGAGCACTTGGTCTACTACAATTACCAAAGAAGCAATAATAGCCATCTGAACGATTATACGCACGCTAGATGGAATATGATTACGAATAATTGAAATAAATAAGTTAGAAAAAGCTGTTACAAACACTACTGCTAGGGTCATAACTAATGCATTTTTCATCGAACTTGTTACAGCGAGTGCAGAACAGATACCCAGTACTTGTAATGCAATCGGATTATTATCAACAATAGGACCCGTTAAAACTTTTTTAGCGTCAGCAGACATTATTTCAGTCCTCCACGATTTTTCTTAATGAATGGTACATAACCCTCTTCACCAAACCAGAATTGAAAAGTTTTAGTAACACCGTTTGCCGTTAACGTTGCACCAGACAATCCATCAACTTGGTACGATTCGTTCGGGTTACCAGGTTTAACACCACCTTTGACGAGTTCAACACGTACTTGGTTACTTTCGTCAAAAATTTTCTTACCTGGCCATAAGGCTTGCCATTTAGGGTTAAGTACTTCCGCACCTAGACCCGGAGTTTCTTTCATCTCAGCACTATAAATTACATTTCGTACTGTATTTAAGTCTGCTTCAACTCCAACATAAGCATACATAAGATCCCAAAGTCCTGAACCGACCATAGGGAAAACAACAGTTTCAACTTTTCCTGATTCATCTCGAACCAAATAGACTACAGCATCGTGGGAACGACGATTAATACCAGCGATATCATGTTTAGGCTTTTCAGACTTAGTGACATCACGTGAATTTCGACGTTCATCAAATAAATCCGGATTACCTTCAATATAGTTACCCGAATCTAAATCAATAATTTTAGCTTCAACAAGTTTGTTGTAGACATCTTTAATTGACTTAGATGAACCATCAGTTTTTTCCATTAAACCGGCGGCCTCTAAAATTTTAGTTTGCTTATCTAAAAGCTTATTTTCTGTTTGAAGTGGCTTAAGCTGAACAGCTGCAATAGATACTAATGCAGCACAAACTAAACATACCACAAGAACAAAGCCGACTGTTTTGCCGAATGTTTCTTTATTACTAGACATTGCGAGCAAGCCTCCGTTTTACATTGTTTTTAACAACAAAATAATCAAACAATGGTGCAAATAGGTTAGCGAATAATATGGCTAACATGATGCCCTCAGGGTAGGCTGGGTTTACAACACGGATAAGGACTACCATGGCACCCACTAAAGCACCGAACCAATACTTACCTGTATTTGTAAATGACATAGTTACCGGATCCGTTGCCATAAACATCATACCAAAAGCAAAACCGCCTAAAACAAAGTGCCAATGCCATGGCATAGCAAACATTGCATTCGTTTCACTTCCTATGACATTAAACAATAATGAAGTAACAACCATGCCTGCAAAAACACTTAAAACAATGCGCCATGAAGCAATACCCTTGTAAAGAATATAAGCACCACCAAGCAAAATGGCGAATGTAGAGACTTCACCGACGGAGCCAGGAATAAAGCCCCAGAATGAGTTCCACCAGCTAGCATTGATAGAGTAATCAATCATGCCTTGGTTGGCCGCACTTAATAAAGTTGCCCCAGAATAACCGTCAACAGCTACCCAAACAGCGTCACCAGAAAGTTGTGCTGGATAAGCAAAAAAGAGGAAAGCTCGACCCGCTAGTGCTGGGTTTAAAAAGTTTTTACCCGTTCCACCAAAAATTTCTTTAGCGACAACGATACCAAAAGTAATACCAACTGCTACTTGCCATAGAGGAATGCTGGCAGGCAATATTAAGGCAAACAAGATAGAAGAAACGAAAAAACCTTCATTAACTTCGTGCTTGCGAACGGCTGCAAATAAAATTTCCCAAAAACCACCAACTACAAAAGTAACAGCGTAAATAGGTAGGAAGAAGCAGGCGCCATAAAGCATCATAGTAAACCAACTTGACCCGGCACTTAGCGAACCGCCTAAAAAGGTAAATAAGTCTACCTGCCAGGATTGCGGTAAAGCATACCCTGCTGCCAACGCATCAACAGCCTGATAACCGATATTATACATACCAAAAAACATGGCTGGAAAAACGGCTAACCATACGGTTATCATAATACGTTTTAAGTCGATACTATCACGGACGTGAGTTTTACCCTTATTTACGTAGCCAGGTGTGAATAACCCTGTGGCTACCGCTTCATAAAGTGCAAACCACTTTTCGTGTTTACCACCCTTTTCAAAATGTGGTTCTATGTCTTCAATGTACTTTTTCAAGCCCATGACTACCCCTCCTTCTCTATTGTGGTTAGGCAATCACGAAGAATCACACCATAATCTGTTTTGCCAGGGCAAACAAATGTGCATAGTGCTAAATCTTCTTCGTCTAGTTCTAAAGCACCGAGTTGTTGCGCACTATCTGTATCTCCAGAACAAATATCACGTAAAAACAAGGTGGGTAAAATATCTAACGGCATAACACGTTCAAAGTTACCAATTGGTACCATGGCGCGTGAGCTACCATTAGTCGTCGTGGTCATATTGAACAGTTTACTAGGGAAGAAATGTGACATAAACGCTCTGGTAACAGAGAATTTGTTCGGTCCTGGGTACATATAACCCATGAACTCCTTTTCTCTGCCTTCAAGAATCAAAGACACTTGCACATTATAACGCCCTAAATAACCATGCACAGCCGCAGCTGTTGAGCCCATAAGTAATGAGCCAGAGACAACCCGTAATTCACCATCTACTGCTTCACCCGCCGATAATTCAGCAGTACTTGCACCAAGTATAGTTTTCACTAAACGTGGATTTTTAGCTGCTGGACCAGCAAGTGAAATGACACGTTGGTTGTCGAGTTCGCCAGAAGTAAATAAATTAGAGATCGCAATGACATCTTGATACCCAATGTGCCAGACAAATCGCTCTGCATTGGCTGCTTTTAAAAAGTGAATATGGGTACCCACTAATCCTGCTGGATGCTTACCAGCAAATTCAGTTACTATAGCTTTATCATCAACAGGGATATTTGTACCAGGCGCTTTACCAACAAATACTTCACCGTCAGTTAAACGTGACAATAAAGTTAACCCCTGTTGAAAAGCCTGTGCTTGCTCATTGATAATAACTTCTGGGTTTGCAGCTAATGGGTTAGTATCCATAGCACTGATAAATATTGCAGCTGGAACACTATCAACAGCAGGAATTTTGCTAAACGGACGAGTTCTAAAAGCTGTCCATAAACCTGAGTCGACAAGATTTTTAACTACATCTTCACGAGCTATAGAGGCAAATTGGCTACTTGGGTATGTGGCAAATTTTTCTTGGTCTGTGCCATCAACATCGATAACAACAGATTGTAAAACGCGTTTTTCGCCACGATTAATTTCTTTAACAACACCGGCAGCTTGAGCTGTGAATTTAACGCCAGGATTCTTTTTATCTTCAAAAATCACTTGACCTTTTTTTACGCGGTCACCCACTTTTACAAACATGGTTGGACGCATACCCACAAACTCTTCACCGAGTGTCGCAACGGTTTTGATGGACGGACCATCATGGATTACCTGCTGAGGAGAACCACTAACGGGAACATCCAAGCCTTTCTTTATTGTAATCATAAACACTTGCACTACTTTTGATGGGAGTAGAAAGTTAGCTAATTAAATTATTTGTTTGACAAAAAGATCAGAGAACTGAATTAACATATTCTTAAATCTTTAGTATCAACTAGATAAAATAATGTTGCTAAGTTTCTGTGTATTTCAGTGAATATTAATTTCAGTGTTTCCACTAAATAAAAATACCCACTGGCTCTAAGTTAAAATTTTCTGGCGCGATTATACCATAAAATGAGGTTTTTATTCTACGGGCATTAAGAAGTTTTCATTAGACTTTAGCCTAGTATTTTGATTTTGAACTGGGTTTTGTTGAAAATTCAAACAAAAAAACCAAACTAAAATTGAATCGATCAGAACAGGTTTGAAACTAGAACGTAACTTAAAAGTAAATATTGTGATAATAAATATTAATAATCAAAACTATACATCACATAGATTATTATTTTTGTTGGCTACAGGTTGAATATATTTGCTTAATTTATGATTACTTACTTTATTAATTACTATTAACGTTAATTATTTTCGTTAAGCAACTGCTAACTGTCGACAATAACTAAATGTAATACAAATCAATTTTCAACTATGAGCCGATATTATAGCCCTATAACAAGTATGCTAGGCCAACAAATAAAATAACATGATTACTTTCAGCACACTTAATAATTGCCATTAGTAATTTTTAGTCATAATGTAAACCACTAATTATTTTATAAAAAAGCTTTATAATATGGTCAGCTAAACACTATAAAGCTTTTCACTATTATACGTTTTAATGATTATTATCTGATGTTTTCCTTAGCTAACAATTTATGTTAGGAAAAATCTTCCAATATTGGTTAAATTTGAAAAATAGCTTCTATAGATAAATTTTGTTGAGATAGAATATCTCGTAGCCTCTTTAAAGCCTCAACTTGTATTTGACGCACACGCTCACGAGTTAAGCCTATTTCACTGCCGACATCTTCTAAAGTTGCCGGTTCATATCCAAGCAAACCGAAACGTCTAGCGAGTACTTCTCTTTGCTTAGTATTTAACTCGTTTAACCAATGAACAATGTTGTTACTCATATCATCAGATTGTAAATCGTTTTCAGGGCCAGCACTCTTTTCATCAGCAATAACGTCAAGTAATGCTTTTTCAGAGTCACCTGCAAATGGAGTATCGACAGAGGCAATACGTTCATTTAAACGAAGCATTTTGTTAACATCATTGACTGGTTTATCAAGGTGTTCTGCAATTTCTTCTGCACTGGGTTCATGATCAAGTGTTTGGATTAGTTCGCGAGAGGCACGTAAATAAATGTTGAGTTCTTTAACTACGTGTATGGGTAATCTGATGGTGCGAGTTTGGTTCATTATCGCCCGTTCGATAGTTTGTCTAATCCACCATGTCGCATAGGTAGAAAATCTAAAGCCTCTTTCAGGGTCAAATTTTTCAACAGCCCTTATTAAGCCTAAATTACCTTCTTCAATTAAATCTAACAGCGGTAAACCGCGGTTATTGTATCTTCTAGCAATTTTAACCACTAAGCGTAAATTACTTTCAATCATTCGCTTTCTAGAAGGTTCGTCACCTTTTAAAGACAATCTAGAAAAATATACCTCTTCCTCTGCAGTTAGAAGAGGTGAGAAACCTATTTCGCTTAAATAAATCTGTGTAGCGTCTAAGTTTGACGGCACATCTTCCTTTGATTCTACAGTATTATTTTCTTCTTTGAGTGTAACCATGCGATTCTCCCATATATGCAAAGCTTGTATTTAAGTTCAAATTTTCACGATAACTCCGATTATTTAGTTTTTATTTTGCTATATTGTACTAGTGAGCCTTTACTACTGTTATTTTTTTGGTAAGTATCTCATTGGGTTAACAGATTTACCTCGAAAGCGTATCTCAAAGTGAAGCATTACTTTATTGGCATCTGTATCTCCCATTTTGGCAATGTAATCACCACCATTAATAAATTGTTGCTCCTTAACTAATATTTGATCATTGTGAGCATATGCACTCAGGTAATCATCATTGTGTTTAATAATAATTAACTTACCGTAACCTCTCAATGCATTCCCGGCGTAAACCACTTTCCCTGAAGCTGAAGCTCTTATTTTAGTACCTCTGCTTCCAGCTAAATCAATGCCTTTATTTCCTTGCTTACTGTTTGAAAAATATTCAATTATCTTCCCTTCAACAGGCCACTGCCATTGACTCACTTTTTTTGAGGTATTTGTCGATGACTGCTCTATTTTTTGGGTTGATTTTTGAACAACTTCATTTTTACCATACGCCTGCTTTTTAGTAGATGCAAGTGTATTTTTTGAGCTTTTATTAGCTGTAGAGGTAGAGTTTTTAGTCAATTTTTTTACGGAAACCTTACTATTATTGACTTTGTCTGTTTTATTCCTACCGGGGGGGAGCAAAAATAATACTTGTTTGGGGTAAATTCTGTAAGGTGATGAAATATTGTTGAGTTCTGCAATACTACGAACCTGAGTATTGGCTCGCCAAGCAATTGAGTAAAGAGTATCTCCTTTCTTGACCGTATATTTAGGTGATGTTATTTTACTTTTATTACGCTGTCCAGCCTCACTATATGTAGTAATATTAGATACTGGTGCAGGTATATGCCTGCTCGAACAGGCAGATAAAATCACCATACATAAAGCAAAGCATACTGTGTATTTTTTTGAACAAAGTAAGTTCAATATTATTCCTTCATAATTTGTAATATACAGTATTTATTAGAGTATATTACTAAATCACTGGAGCATAAAATAAATTTTCACCTATCCTAAAAGCAAATACCCAACAACAATAATTATCACTATTGACCAACCTATTACATCAACCCACTGTCGCAGTTTTGTCTCCATTGTTTCCCCACCCCACTTAATTAAACCTGCAACTAAAAAAAACCTTAAACCTCTGCCAATAGCAGAAACAATAAAAAAAGGTAAAAATGCCATCTGCAAGAAGCCGGCGCCCACCGTAAAAAGCTTATACGGTATAGGTGAAAAACCGGCAATGAATACCACCCAAACTCCCCATTGGCTAAACCACTGCATTGCAGTATCAAAACGTTCTTGGTAGCCGAACTCAACTATTAATGGTTGAACCCAAGGTTCAAACATTAAGTATCCTAGCCAGTAGCCTACAGCTCCACCTATAACCGATGCCACTGTCGTTAACGTAGCAAAAAACCAAGCTTTTTCTGGCTTTGCTAACACCATGGGTGCTAATAAAACATCAGGAGGAACAGGAAAAAAAATGGATTCGGCGAATGTCAACGCAGCGAGGTACCTTGGTGCGAATTGATGCTCAGCCCAATGCAAAGTCCATTTATACAAATTGGTAAAAATCTTCATTACGATAAAGCTCCTGGGATTAAGGGAACAAAGCGAACAGCTTCTATTTGTTGTTCATGGTAACTATCACCGTCACGAGTAATTATTTTCAAAATTTGGGTTTCATCACCCACAGGTATAATTAATTGCCCACCATCAGCAAGCTGATTTAGCAAAACAGGTGGAATTTCACTGGGTGCGGCAGTGACGATAATGGCCTCAAAAGGCGCTTTACTTTGCCATCCTTGCCAACCATCACCATGTTTCATTGATACATTATGAAGGTCCATAGCTCTTAAACACCGTGTTGCTTGCCATTGCAACGACTTAATTCTTTCTACAGAAAAAACATTATCAATTAATTGCGCCAAAATAGAAGTTTGATAACCAGAGCCTGTACCTATCTCCAAAATATTTTGAGGCTTACCATGATTTAACAGCAACTCAGACATCTTAGCCACTATGTACGGTTGAGAAATAGTTTGCCCCTGGCCAATGGGTAATGCGGTATTATCATAAGCCTTGTGAGACAGTATTTCAGGTACAAATATATGTCGAGGTGATTGGGCTATTGCATTTAATACATCAAGATTACTGATACCCTCGTTTTTCAGCTTTTGAGCAAGCAACTCGCCACTGCGTTTTGATTTCCGTCCTATAGTCTTTGATATCATAAAATAAAGCTCAGGTTAATCTGTTAAGTTCAGTTCAGTTAGCCAGTGCTTTACGCTATCAATACTGCAATAAGCTGTCATATCTACTGTTAATGGCGTCACCGAGGCAAAACCGCTAGCAACAGCATGAAAGTCTGTACCTTCTCCCCCATCAAGCTCTTGTCCAAGCAAACCATACCAATATATATCCCGTTGCCAGGGATCTTTAAGCTTTTTCATACTTTCTGCCTTGTGCCGATGTCCTAGCCGAGTGACTTTAATACCTTTTAACTCACTTAATGGAATATCAGGGACATTGACGTTAAGGATTTGGTCGGCTGGTAACGGGTGACTGATCAACCGTTGAATTATTTTGGAAGTTACGACGGCGGCTGTTTTATAATGGGTTTCATTTTTACCAGCTAACGAGACAGCAACAGCTGGCATTCCCATATGGCGCCCTTCAGTTGCTGCAGCAACAGTGCCTGAATAGAGGGTGTCATCCCCTAGGTTAGGCCCTCTATTGATACCTGCTACCACTAAATCGCAGTCCGGATACAGTTGGCTTATACCAACATGGACTGAATCTGTTGGCGTACCATTGACTGCTGTAAAGCCGCTTGCTATTTTTTCAGCCCTCAGTGGGTTTAATAATGTCAAAGAATTACTCGCACCGCTACAGTCTCTATCAGGCGCGACAACATGGACTGTAAATAATTTGTTAAGCTCTTCATACAGTACTTTGATACCCGGAGCGTGAACACCATCATCATTGCTGAGTAATATTTTCATTGTGCTCATTGGTCGTGACACTCAAAAAGTTGATTTAATTTAAACACGCTTATTATCATCAGTCAGTGCTCTTTTATCAATACGTGCCGTCATATCTTGATATACAAGTAACTCTCGTAATACTGTAGTGGCATAACAACCGGGAGGTAGAAAGAATTTTACCTTAACGCTGTGAGAATCAGTATCAGCATTTATTAATTCAATATCAGTATCTGAAACACTCAGACGAATGCGCCTTCGCTCCTGCTTAAGGCCAAAACGCGGCAAACCTAGACTTAATACTGAATTATCATTAGCCACTTTTTGCTCTATTGCCAAAGGTTCTAGCGATGTCATTAGCTCTCCTGCGCCCCACATGGGGGCAGTGATATCAACATCTTTTTCCCGGAAACGTTGTTCTAACTCATCGCTAATTTCATCGACTAAAAAAACTGATTGAGTGCCGGATAGCATTAACACATCACCACTTAACAGCTGGTCAAAAGATCGCTCAAGGATTCGTTTGTTAATGACTTGATTAAAAATACTAGAACGCGCTGCTGAGAGGTAAATACCACGTTTTTTCTTATCTTTTACCTTATAACCAGAGAATAAAGCGATAGCTTTTTCAATATTACCACTATCAATACCAAAACGTTGCTCTCCAAAATAGTTAGGCACTCCCCCTGTCACTATATTATGCCAGCGTTCAGTAAATGCTTTAATTGCAGTAACTTCTCGCAAAATAATTTCGAAGTGATTACCGGTTAAAGTGCCTGTGCGAAGTTTCTTGTTGTGTCGTTGATAACTCAGTATATCAACACCTTCAATCACTAAATCACTCAGGTCAAATACTTCTTTTCCTGGAAGGTGAACCCCAAACCACTGTTCAGTAACCGCAAACCGATCTTTTAACCCAGCATAAGATACAAGCTGTTCTTTAACATTAAAATATTTAGCTAGCTGTCTAGCGACAAATAAGGTGTTAGTACCCGTTTTTCGGATATGCACTAATAAGTGCTCACCTTCACCACAGGGCTCAAAGGGCAGCTTTTCAAATACTTTAAAATCACTCATTTTACTGCGAAGTAAACCACACGATTGTGGTTTACCGTAAAGGTAGGCGTTGTCTGCTAGCATCGATATAATGTTCTCAACGGAATAAATACAATTGTTAATAAAAAAGGTAAAGAGCGCTTAAAATTTTTAAGTAATTAACGGTATTAGCAGCACAACAGCATGCACTGATATGCCTTCTTTACGGCCAGTAAAACCTAATGTTTCAGTAGTGGTTGCTTTAACATTAACCTGGTTAATATCGGTCTGCATATCTTCACTAAGACATTGGCGCATCGCCTTTAAATGTGGTGCCATTTTAGGCGCTTGAGCGATTATAGTAATATCAGCATTGCCCAGCTGAAAGCCTTTTTCTGTCATTAATGAAACTACATGACGAAGCAAAATACGGCTAGAGATATCTTTATATTGACCATCAGTATCAGGAAAATGATTACCGATATCCGCCAAGCATAGAGCACCCAACAGAGCATCACATAATGCATGAATAGCAACATCACCATCAGAATGTGCAATAAACCCCTGTTTATATGGAATAGAAACACCGCCTAATATGAGGGGCCCTTCACCGCCAAACTTATGTACGTCATAACCATGACCGATTCGCATGCAGTTATCCTTTTGTTTCATAACCGAGTTCTTTATTGAGATAAAATTTGGCTAACACCAAATCATTAGGATGAGTAATCTTTATATTATCACTATTACCTGGCACCAATAAACTTGGCAAATTGGCATATTCAATAGCTGAAGACTCATCAGTGATATTTAGCCCCTCTGCAAGACCTTGTTCAATAGCATGGGTTAATTCTTGAGTTTTATAAAATTGTGGGGTTAATGCATGCCATAAGTCTTCACGTTCAACTGTATTTTTAATATGGTCATAAGCGCACTCAGATGATTTACTGCGTTTCATCGTATCTCGTACTGGAGTAGCTAGAACACCACCAGAATTATGAGTTAAACAACTACTAATTAATTTATCAATATCGGAATGGGTCACACAGGGGCGAGCTGCATCATGCACTAAGACCCATGGGTATTTTGTATGGTCAACTGCTTTTAAACCATTAAGTACAGAGTTTACACGTTCTTTACCACCATTGACTCGCAATACCTTTTCTTGCTGTGCGAGTGCTAACTCAGAGAAGTACCGATCAGTTTTACTTAATACTAATACTACTTGGCTTATTTTAGGGTGACTCAACAAGGCCATTACAGTATGCGACAAAACAGTTTGATTATTAATAAGTAGGTATTGTTTTGGACAATCTGCTTGCATACGTTTACCAACACCTGCAGCAGGCACAATAACAGGAAAAGTTGTTGGATTCATCAATACACTACCTTGGTTTGCATTTAATTATCATCGTTTAATGGCACATTATCACTGGGAATTAGACGGAAGAAAGTTTCGTTTTCTTTTATCATGCCTAACTCATTTCTTGCTCTTTCTTCAATGGCTTCAAGGCCTAATTTCAAATCGTCTGTATCAACAAAAAGCAACTTATTGCGTTGCTTAAGTTTTTCATTAGCCTCCTTTTGTTCAAGTAAACGTTGTTTCAGGGCTAGATAATCAGGCACACTATTTTTACCAAACCAAAGTCGGTATTGTAATAACAATAACAATATCAGTAGAACAGCTGTAAATATGCGCATAAAAACCTAGCAGCATGACATAACAAAATGCAAAAATTTTGCATTTATTATACCTATATAGCGAGAGAGTTAAATAGATAAAGGCTTTTTGAGGTTCTTCCAATTAATAGCGCAAGACAACAATAATTCGCGAAGGCTCGGAATAATAGGCAATTGTTTAGTGTTTCTTTGCCAATTGTGGCCAGCACATGCTGAAGCCATAATTGCTCGCGTGGGTTTTAACAAAAACTTACTAGGTATTTGTTTATTGTTCTGAGCAAAAGTATTTACCGTTACTAAAGAAAACCAGCCTCCAACATTGGTATGCAAACGTTTATTTTCATTATCAATACGATCGATACAGTCAATAATGATATGCTCATCCACCATTACCGGTACCACTAAACCCACAGTAATTTCTGTTTTTAAATACCAATTCAGCGCGTCTGACTCACCATCAAGACTTTTCTGCATTGCCATTGGCATTGTATTAGATTGCTTTGCTGACCAACTTGCATTTTGAATATCTAACGATAACGGTGAGTAGTCCTTGGCAACGACTTCTGCCATGGCATGAGCTGTTCTAGTTACGTAATAAGTTAAGCTTTTCAAACGAGCCTGAATTGCTTGCTTACTGACAAAATGACCTTTGGCTATAAGACCAACCTCACGTTGATAAAGGGCATTGCAGAGTTCTGCAAAATTACCACTCTCTGAGGGTGAATGCCAAAGGCTGGATTCAGTCATATCGATATTTTACACATATTCTAATAACAAACAGCAAGCTGAATAACCAGCCCCAAAGGAACATAAAACAGTTTTGTCCCCTGAATTTAAATCTTGTTTATATTTATGCAATGCAATGATGCATCCGGCTGAACTCGTATTAGCGTATTCATCTAGTATAATTGGTGCTTCACTACTATCGGGATCCCTGCCGAGTACTTTTTTAGCGATAAAGTTATTCATATTAATGTTTGCCTGATGTAAATAAAGTCGTTTAATGTCATCAGGCCCTAAATTCATTTTATCCATTTGAGAAGTAATCAAATGAGACACCATAGGCAGCACTTCTTTAAACACTTTTCGCCCCTGTTGGATAAAAAGTTTATCAATATCGTCAGCTTGTTCAGGACTACATTTATTCATATAACCAATATTACTTCTAATATTATTGGAAAAGCTTGTAATAGGTTGCTCGCTAATAATTTTAAAAATATGATCAGCATTAGCAGTGCTTTCATCTTCAATAATTGAAGCAGTGGCCACGTCTCCAAAAATAAAGTGACTGTCTCGATCTCGGTAATTAATTTGAGGAGATAGTATCTCCGGATTAATGACTAATACTGTTTTGGCGGTCCCACTTCGTACTGCATTAGCTGCGTTAATTATACCAAAAGTTGCTGCCGAGCAAGCTACCAGCATATCAAAACCCCAGCCTTTGCAGCCCAAAGCTTGCTGAATTTCAATAGCCATAGCAGGATAAGATCGCTGAGTATAGGCACAAGCAACAATAATTAGATCAATATCGGCCGGTGTTTTATTGGCAGCCAACAGAGCTTTTTTAGCTGCTGCAACACCAATTTCTGCTTGCATGGAAAGTTCATTATTATCGCGTTCAATATACCGTGGTGACATAATATCAACATTTAATATGTCTTCTTTAGCCATAACATAACGACTTTTAATACCTGAAGCTTTTTCAATAAAGCTGCTATCTGAATAAGATAGAGGGAGTATCGTACCCTCAGTAATTTCTTGTTGATGAGTGTGATTAAATTTATCTACATATTGATTAAAACAAGTTACTAACTCATCATTTGAAATACTCTGCGAAGGGGTATACAAACCCGTTCCGCTTATCACAACAGCCATAATAGGTCTCTCAATAAAAGGATAAAACATCAGCAGTTTCTGTTACTACTAATTCTGCAGCAAGTATACTGATATGATTGATCAATTACCACACACTGATTGTTTACCCTCATGTCCATGAGGCTTATACCCGTTTACTTATTACACAAGCAACACATCATGAGGTAAGTACTTTAATATATATAGTCCAGCAGCTATATCAAAGAAAGTCTGGCATTATCTTTTATCGTTTAGCATTCCAACTAAATAGATAAGATCCTAAACCAAGGAAAATGCTACTCATAAAGGCCAATACCGTTAAATGAAAGCTGATATCACTCAGGGATGCCCCCTCTGTAATAATTGCTCGGGCACCAGCAACTAAATGAGTGAGTGGCATGAAATTTGACATAAGCTGCAAAGCTTGCGGAGATCCCTCCAAGCTGAACCATACACCAGAGAGCAACATCATAGGCCAAGCTGATAAGTTTAACAGTCCGCCAATAAGCTCCTCACTTTTACTTCGACTAGCAACTAAGAGGCCTAGGCTTATTAAACAAATAGCGCCCAAACAACCAACTATAAACAAGTCAAAATAACTACCCAACATATAAAAATCAAAAAACAAGTTACAGCCGGTATACACTACCGTTGACATGAACATAACAATAAATAACCGAGACAGCAGTTGCGCTGAAACAAATTCAAATGCCGATAAAGGAGTTGCCTTCAAACGCTTTAACACCGCGTTTTTTCTATACCTAACAATTACATAACCGACACCAAACAAAGAGCTAAACATCATATTCATGGCAAGAATACCAGGTAGGACCCAATCAACGTAGCGAATCGATTTGCCGCTGTTAAGCAAACGTTCAAAGCCTATTTGTTTACTCAAAAAAATTTGCTCTATTAAATAACTTTTTGGCGACTCATCATTAACCCAATATCGCTGACTATTAAAATCAATTAATATATCTAGGGAATGACGAGCCAATTTTTGCTTGGCTTGGCCTAAATTATCGTAGTTAACAAACTCAATAAATTTAATCTGCTCAAACTCACTTTGGTGGTGAACTGTTTTTGTCTCCTGACCTTTATATAAACCGACCTTATATTCTGGCTTAGCATCACCAGAAAAGATCACTGAGAAACCAACAAGAAGTAATACTGGAAAAAATAAATTCCAAGCTAGCGATGACTTGTCACGAAAAAATTCTATATTTCGTGCTTTAAAAACAGCAAAAAAACGTTTTAAATTCATAAAAATTCTCTAAATTGGAATAGCTAAGGTCTAACTTCCCTGCAATGTATGTCCAGTTAACTTTAAAAATAGATCATCTAAATTAGCAGATTTAACTTGCAAGCCTTGTAGTGAAATACCCAAACTTATGAGTAAAGATAGTGTTTGTTCAACATTTTTACTAATGATTTCAATGCCGCCACTCCGCTTATTCCATTGGTATTGGTTGACAAGTTTTTCTGGTACTTGCGACTCAGGCAAATAAATAAATACCTCTTTAAAATTTTCAATTAATAAATCTCTTGGGGTACCTGCCGCAATGATTTTACCTTGGTTCATAATGACAATATCATCACAAAGCTGTTCAGCTTCATCCATATAGTGCGTTGTAAGAATAATAGTTTTGTTATCTGCTTTTATATTCTGGATTAATTGCCAAAAGTTTCTTCTTGCTTGAGGGTCTAGGCCGGTAGTGGGTTCATCAAGAAATATAATTTGTGGATCATTTATTAGGGCTAATGCCAGTAACAATCGTTGCCTCTGCCCTCCTGATAATAGCCTATTATCACGATTGACAAAGTTACAAAGATCACACATTTCAATTAATTTTTCGTGCTTGATAGTCGTTTGGTAAAATGAAGAAAATAAATCCAAAGTTTCTTTGACTGTCAAAAAGTCTTGTAATGCTGTGTGTTGAAATTGTATGCCTATCTTTTGTGATATTTGTTGGTCAACTTGCTGACCTTGATACAATATGTCACCAGATGAAGCAGAAATAATACCTTCCATTATTTCAATAGTAGTTGTCTTACCTGCACCGTTGGGGCCCAGCAAACCAAAACAGTGACCTTGTTGTACTTCAAAACTGATGTTATCTATCGCACAAATATCATCGTATTGTTTACACAATGATTTTACGCTAATCGCTATGGTCATGTTTTTATCCTAAGCTATTTTCTATGCCTCTTTATTGTACTACTGAAACAACCGAGTAAAAACAAAAAATATAACTTTCAATAACTTCTACCAAACAATACAAATGATAATAACTATCATTTGCATTGTTTGGTTTGTTTGTTTATTCTTTATTTAAATGGGAGGATTAATATGAATAATATTACAAGCAAAGATACCGATAAAGTTCAAGTCGAAATATCAAGCCACTTGCTAACTCACCTACTTGACTCAGGTCTACTGCATTGTGGGGACTGCAAATGTTTAAATGCTAATGCGAAGTCGGTCATTTGGCACACATTACTTGCCAGTAGTACTAATTGCGATGGTATTTAAGGTAGGTATTATGTGTCTTAAAACATCCA
Source organism: Colwellia sp. (assembly GCA_042091395.1). Lineage (GTDB taxonomy): Bacteria > Pseudomonadota > Gammaproteobacteria > Enterobacterales > Alteromonadaceae > Colwellia. The sequence continues at coordinate 8,231 of JBELHN010000023.1, read as the reverse complement.
ATGAATTTAATTATATTGAAAATTGGCTAGTCATGTTAATTCATACCTATAAAAAGAACCCAAGTCGGGGCTTAGCAAAAACAATTAACTATTATTTAAATAAATTGTTAGAACATGACGATATATTTTTTTGTGGAGAAAAACGTTGTGAATATCTTGTCATGCAACGTTTTTGGCACTGGCATGCAGTAAAAAAATAATACCCAATTGTCACCTTTATTAACTTTTTCGCTTAAAAGCCTTTGAGGTTACCTGCTTAACTTAGTGAAAGCCTCGATATGATATAATCTTTAATATGCTGGTTGAGCATTTTTTTACCTGTAAAGCCATATGCATGACACACTTGCGAACCATTTTGTTTTTGTAGCAAACAAGCAACTAACACTAATGAGTGCTCTACAGACAGGGCTGTATGTTTTTTTAATAATTCATGCTTAAACCAAATATAAAGACTGTAAACACAGTCACTGTATTGGCGCTCACCTTTTGCATAAGCAATAACATTACTAATATCCTGTTCAGATAGTTGCTGTTGCTTTAGTGCATGATTACCAGCACATATTAAACGCACAAGTTGACTATCCAGGAGTCGATATTCATCTAATAACAGGTAATCAAAACTGCGATAAAACTGCTTTTGAAGGAAAAGCTGCTTGTTTTTGGTTTCCCCTGTCAAACCACACACCATCAAAGCTGAATGTTCGCCACTTGCCTTGTCCTTAGTAAAGCCAACTCTTACTAATGAAAAATTTGCTTTGAGCCAAAATTTCAATAATGAATAATTTACACCGAAGCTTGCGCCAATAAAATCAACACCTTGTTCACTTGCCATTTTCTTCAACTCTGACATGAACCTTAATCCAAGACCTTGTTGCTGAATTTCAGGGTGAACAGCAATACGCATTATTCGTAGGTAATGAAAATTAAACGCAAGCTGGTCACCACAATGGCTTAGCAGAGATTGTGGTAAAAAGTGATTACGCAAACGTCGTTTAGCACTTTTTATTGCCTCAATATCGTCAGCATTGACACCTAAACCTTTACCCTCGTGCATAACAAGAGCAACTGCTGCTACCCGATTGTTTAGTTGCTTGTTGTTGTGACTATCTAAACTATCACTGGATAGACTATTTAACCCCCTAGTCAACACAAGACATACAACTTCAACTTGTGAATTATCTAACATTAATTTTAAATCACTGGGTTTGGTTTGATAGTGAGCAGTGACTAACACAGCAAAAATTTCTGTTAACAGACACTCATTATTTATTAGCTCTGCTGAGCTATACCGCTTAAATTCAACATAATTCAACAAGGGGTGTGTAATATGTTCATTTGATTGCCGTGGCAAATGTTCAATGGCAAGTTTTGGTAACTCTGCTCCTAACAAACAAGAATCAAACACCAATGCTTCTAAAGGGTCTCCATGGCGCCACCTTATCGGCTCATGCAATTGCATACTGACCAATTGTGAGTATCGATGTTTTAAAATCTTGAGAAAATTAATTGAAAACCCCCGCCCAGCCCCTTCATAACCATGCACAGTACTGGAAAAGACCATTCGGTGATAATAATTTAATAATTGTGCTAATAAGTAGACTGGAATACCTGCAGCTTCATCAACAATCAATAGATTTGAACTTTCCGGCTTAATAAGAAGCTGATCAACAGGGCAAAAATACAGACTGGCTTTACCAAAAACTAAAGAGTTACCCTGATAATCTGCTTCAGGTAACAGGCTGGATAATTGCTTAAAAAAAACTGATAGTGCGCCAATAACTGGCGCAGTGACAATGATTTTGAAGGGGATATTTTTTCGTTCACTTAATAACATAGCACTAGCAATAGCCAGTGCTGAAGACTTACCTCTACCTCTGTCAGCAGTCAATACTAGCGGCCTGTTGCGATGGCCCGTAACCACTTTCATAATAGCCTCAACCGCCTTGTGTTGTTCTGATGTTTTACAGTTCATTGGAAAGAGGGGTTGAGTTTTTGAACTGTGATGACGAAAATACTTGCGGTTTTGTTCTATCGGTTGCGGCGGAGTGTCGTTACATTCTTGGATAATAGTATGATGATTGCTGTTGTTGACAAGGTCGTAAAAGCGTTGAATAAAAAAGCTTAGTTGGCATTGTTTATTCAATTCGGGCATCACTAAAAAAAACACTCCACCTGCTCTTAGTGTACCCGAAAGTGCGGCAAGTGCATCTGTATTGAACCTAGTGTCTGAAAAAATAATAAATTCGGTTTCGCCACCCAGTATATCTGAATATCTTTGGTAATTTACGTTAGCAGGAAAAGTTGAACTGTCACCGTAAATAAGACATTGCTCAGAAGAATCAACAACATACTCTCCCTGCTCGTTAGAAGATAAAACTCGATTAATTTTTGTAACGGCATTTAACAGTGAATGTGACCAACTTTCTCGTCCTGAGAGGATAATTAAACGACGTTCATTAGTAAACTCAAGCTCTTTGATTAATGCATTAAACCAAGATAAAAATAGTTGAACTTGCATGCGTTCAAATTCCTTATTACGACGAAAAACACAATACAGTCAGTTTGAGTGACAGGCTAAGCAGTCAAAACGATATTTTATATTGAGATTAAACATTATGACAACTTAACCCTATTGGAGTTAAATATTGCGCAAACATCAGTTAACTGATTGCGATAAAATATTTCTGATAAATGATCTTATCAAGCAATTGCATAGTACATTAAATTATTAACTAACTTTGAATAGTTACAATAAATGTGAATGACGTTTCAAATAGCCAAAATTTGGAGCCTGTGCAATTTCCAGTGATTATTTTAACAAATAATTCTAATAACAATATTCTAAATTAATATAATCTTCTGTAAAACTGTCATTGAAAAACAACAATTGATTACCTATGTTAATCAATATACTCAATGTAAACTAGAGGTATGACGAATGAAAAACGATGTTAACAATAGTCTTTTTGAAAATTCCAGTGCTGATGAGTCGACTTATATCAATGACGAATCATCGTTCATGGATTCCGAATCAACGAAAGATAGCAATAGTTTAGGAGGAATCAGCATAACTGAAAAACGTAATCGTGAGCAGGCCAAAAAGAATATTATTGCCCGTAAACGTATTGATGAATTAAAAGAAAAAAAACGTCTAAAAGATTTATTAGACGACAGTGAAGATTGGTAGTAAGTAATTATAAACTTGAGGTAACTACCAAGACAAACGTACCGTATAATGCACCGAAATATTAATTTTAGCTTTACTCAATTGACCGCTTATGACTCTATTTGAAAAACTTCGTTGTTTACTCACCTTTGGCCAAGGCGTAGCCTTGCCTCTGCCAGAAATACCTGCAGGTAGCACCCCCACAAAATTATTCCAAATTTGGTTTGAAGACGCCACTAAATCCGGTGTGTTGCTACCCGAAGCAATGTCAGTAAGCACTTGTAGCGATGATGGCCAACCTAGCTCGCGCATGGTCCTTCTTAAAGACTATGACGAGCAAGGTTTTGTGTTTTTTACTAACTACACAAGCCGAAAAAGTAGTGAATTGATTAATAACAATAAAGTCGCGTTATTATTCCACTGGGGGGTATTGCAAAGGCAAGTTAGAATTGAAGGTAAAGTTGAAAAGATTTCGTCAAAAGAATCGGCTGATTACTTTCACAGCCGTGGTAAAGGTAGTCAAGTCGGTGCATGGGCATCCAAGCAAAGTCAAAAATTGAAATATGACGACGAGCTGCACGATCGAATGCGACATTACCAGCAAAAATTTGCTGATGGGGAGGTACCCCATCCAGACTTTTGGGGAGGGTGGAGAATAAAACCGCACGCCTTTGAGTTTTGGCAAGGTCGAACTAACAGACTTCACGACCGATTATGTTACAAACTAGAAAATGACGTATGGCAACAGTTCAAATTAAACCCATAATGAACGAGTTAGTCTATATATTATTAGATTTAAGGCTCTTTATAAGAGTATTTTAAATAAAGTTGTAAGTAATAAATAACCTGCAAAACCACTTTATAATTCTTGATATAGATTTTTTAGATTTAGTCCAATTGCTGACATCTTCTTTAGAAGTATGAATCTTTCATTACTTTAAACCAATACAAAAAAACCGAGCAAAGCTCGGTTTTTTTGTATTGGTTTACAATGTATATCTAGAGTAATTTATGCACCCACAAGTGCTAATAATACCCCAGCCGCAACAGCTGAACCAAGTACACCAGCGACATTTGGTCCCATAGCATGCATTAGTAAAAAATTGTGTGGGTTAGCTTGTAGTCCAACCTTATTAGCTACACGTGCAGCCATAGGGACAGCTGATACACCCGCAGCGCCAATTAGAGGGTTAATTGGGTCTTTAGAAAACTTGTTCATGGTTTTAGCCATAAGAACACCTGAAGCGGTACCAATTGAAAACGCCACAGCACCTAACGCTAAAATCCCAAGTGTTTCTACATTTAAAAAGGCTTCAGCACTAAGCTTTGAACCAACCCCTAAACCCAAGAAAATAGTCGTGATATTAATTAATTCATTTTGTGCCGTTGAGCTAAGACGATCAACCACACCGCACTCTTTCATTAAGTTACCTAAACAAAACATACCCACGAGAGGTGTAGCAGCGGGTAAAAAGAAAATAGTCATTAACAATACACCTAAGGGAAAAATAATCTTCTCAATTTTAGTCACAGTCCTTAGCTGAGCCATTTCAATTTTGCGCTCTTCTTCAGTAGTAAAAGCCTTCATAATAGGTGGTTGAATAATCGGTACTAATGCCATATACGAATAAGCTGCAACAGCAATAGCACCAAGTAATTCAGGCGCCAATTGTGACGCTAAGAAAATTGCTGTAGGACCGTCAGCACCGCCAATAATGGCAATAGCCGAAGCATCTTTTAAAGTAAATTCAATACCCGGCACATAATTTAGAGCAATAGCCCCAAACAAGGTGGCAAAAATTCCAAATTGAGCAGCAGCCCCCAGCAATAAAGTTTTAGGGTTTGCAATTAAAGCGCCGAAATCAGTCATGGCACCAACACCCATAAAAATTAATAACGGGAATATGCCAGTATCAATTCCTGCATAATAAATGTAATGCAGTAAGCCTCCTACCTCTGAAAACCCAGCGAGGGGGATATTGGTTAATATTGAGCCAAACCCCATAGGCAGTAAAAGCAAAGGTTCAAAATTTCGGGCAATGGCCAAATATAAAAGACCACAACCGACTAGCATCATAATAACCTGACCTGACTCAAAGTTAGCTAAGCCAGTCGAAAGCCATAATTTAGTTAATGATTCCATAACAGTTCCTATAAGCCTTATGAAAAGCTAAGTAATGCATCACCAACAGCAACAGAGTCGCCCTCTTTGGTAAATAACGAAACAATTTCACCTGAGGTCACAGCGCGAATTTCTGTTTCCATTTTCATCGCTTCCATTATAATTACCACATCGCCAGCTTCAACATTGTCGCCTTCTCTAACTAGCACTTTAAATATATTGCCAGCTAATGGAGCATTGAGCGTCTCTTCGGCAGAAATAGATGCTGACTGTTTCATAGCATCATCACCCGCAGGATGCGTTATCGATTCGATAGAGCCCCCCGGTGCAACAACAACATCAAAAACTTTTCCATCAACACTTACCGCGTAATTTTCAGCGACACTGCTCTTACTATTGTCAGTAGAGGTTGTAGCAGCAGGGTTTGATTTAGTTGGTATCGGTTCAAATGCACTTGGGTTATTGCGGTTTTCTAAGAATTTCAAGCCGATTTGTGGAAACAAAGCATAAGTCAACACATCATCAATTGCCTCATCTGCCAGTGCAATATTCTTTTCTTTAGCTAAAGTTTGTAGTTCATCAGAAAGCTTATCTACTTCAGGATTTAATAAATCCGCTGGACGACAAGTAATAGCTTCTTTTCCATCTAAAACACGTGCTTGTAATTCAGCATTGACAGGTGCTGCTGTGGCGCCATATTCTCCCTTTAATACCCCTTCCGTTTCCTTAGTAATAGACTTGTAACGTTCGCCAGTTAACACATTTAATACTGATTGTGTGCCAACAATTTGAGAGGTTGGGGTGACAAGAGGGATATAACCCAGATCTTTTCGTACTTTCGGTATTTCCGTTAATACTTCATCAAATTTGTCTGCAGCACCTTGTTCTTTCAATTGGTTTTCCATATTTGTTAACATGCCGCCAGGGACTTGTGCTGTTAAAATACGGGCGTCTACACCTTTAAGGCTACCTTCAAACTCAGCATATTTTTCACGAACATCGCGGAAATATGCAGCAACTTCAGCCATTTTTTCAACATTAAGGCCCGTAGCTCTGGGGCTGCCTTCAACGATTGCTGCAATAGTTTCTGTTGGTGAGTGACCGTAAGTCATGCTCATTGATGAAATAGACGTGTCAATGACATCAACATCACTGTCAATAGCCTTCATTTGAGTGCCAACACTTAGGCCTGTTGTTGAGTGACAATGTAAAGCAATGGGTAATGATACTGTCTCTTTTAACTTACCGATTAGCTCAGCGGCATCGTATGGCTTCAATAATCCAGACATATCTTTAATACATAAAGAATGCGCACCCATGTCTTCAAGTTGTTTGGCCATGGTTAACCAACCTTCTAATGTATGCACGGGGCTTTCGGTATAACTCAAAGTTCCTTGCGCATGCGCGCCAACTTTTACTGCGGCTTGTATAGAGGTTTGCAAGTTACGAACATCATTCATGGCATCAAAAATTCGGAAAACATCTACGCCATTGACGTGGGCGCGCTCTACAAATTTTTCTACAACATCATCAGCGTAATGACGGTACCCTAGAATGTTTTGGCCTCGAAATAACATTTGTTGCTTAGTCTTAGGCATGGCTTTTTTAAGAGCACGTATACGTTCCCAAGGATCTTCACCTAGGTAGCGAATACAAGAATCGAACGTTGCACCACCCCACGACTCAATTGACCAATACCCAACCTCGTCAAGCGTAGCGGCAATAGGCAACATATCCTCTAAGCGAAGCCTAGTGGCTAAAATTGATTGGTGCCCGTCTCTCAAGACAACTTCTGTGATACCTAATGGCTTGCTCATTTTTCGACCCTTTTTATCTAAGGTTTATATTTATTAAGGAATATTACTGACTAATAGATGAAACTACTGTTTTTTAACGTGCTCAGAGCGGAAGCGTTGCACAGCACCACTAATTGCCGCGACCACAGATGGCGATATACTGCCATCTAACTTATTCTTGTTTTTTTTAGTACTAATAGGTGGTGACTGCACCGCAGCATCTGGAAACTTAATAGCAAGTTTTGCTAAAACAGTATTAATGAACACAATTAATATACTCAAAAAAACAAAAACAAACACCATGCCTGCTAACATTAATGTTCCTGCTTCAAAAAACTGTTGTTGCATATTATCCATTATTTTTCCCGCTATAGGTTTGCGCTAACTTATGCAGATTAGAATAATCACTCCAATACCTAGATTGCAAACAATATTATCAAGTTTCACAAAAATAATTAAACGTCAACCCCGTTTTTATCATTTATTCACTAATTTTGTCTATTTATGCAGTCAATCTTATGCGCTTTAAATATTGTATACATTATCAAATGCATGAATATAGGCTATTGCAAAATGATAAACCAACATCGTATACAGTATTCTAAAAAAAACAATTCACACATAATAACGAATAGCTATACGAAAAACATTACACCATCTGACTCTACTAACCAATAAGTTGCATTCCCTACATTGGTAATATTAAGTGCTTTTCAGGTTTAGCTTTATCAAGAAAATTAAATATACACACTGGTCAAAAAAAGCACCCGTTCATGACTACTTCATTATATTAAGCTTATTTATATTGTTGGCTTATTTGGCAAGCTTGTTGAAGAATATTTAGCTACTTTGTGGAGAGATAAGCTACTAACCTAGCCACAATGATGCTTGAGGGAATATCTATTAAAATTTAACAAAAAAAAACCCACTTGTTAAAGTGGGTTTTCAGATGTGGCGGACGCGGCAGGAGTCGAACCTGCGACCGCCTGGTTCGTAGCCAGGTACTCTATCCAGCTGAGCTACGCGTCCGCGGTATGTAAACTTCTTTTGCTAGCCTCTACATGAGCTACTCTTATATTTTACCACTTTAAGAAAGTGGCGGACGCGGCAGGAGTCGAACCTGCGACCGCCTGGTTCGTAGCCAGGT
>JBELHN010000022.1:51672-69658 GCA_042091395.1 Colwellia sp. | reverse complement strand
AAGACGACTATGATGTTGAAGTTGAATACCGCCCTTGATTGCTAATGGCATAAGCAGCTTAACTTTATTAACCAGTGCTGCTTAATTATGTTGGCATTTGCTTACTACAAATTTTTTGAGAGCTTTATATGACAATTTTGTCAATGATCGTCGCGATGGCCAAAAATAACATTATTGGCAGAAATAACGATATGCCTTGGCACTTACCCGCCGATTTAGCCTATTTTAAAAAAGTTACCTTAGGTAAACCAATCATTATGGGCCGTAAAACTTTTGAATCAATTGGCAGGCCTCTGCCTGGTAGACGAAACATAGTTATTTCCCGAGATGAGCATTATCAAGGTGTTGGTATTGATGTGGTTAATTCTGTTGAGCAAGCATTAGCATTAGTGGATGGTAGTGATGAAAATGCCGCTGTTGATGAAATCATGGTGATTGGCGGCGGTGCTATTTATAGTCATTGTTTAGCCAAGGCTGATCGACTCTATGTGACTCATATCGAAGCGAATATTGAAGGAGATACTCAGTTTCCTGATTTTTATGACGGTACTTGGCTAAAGGTAAATAGTGAGCGGCGGTTAACTGATGAGAAAAATATTTATCCCTTAGATTTCTGTGTTTATGAGCGTAATGTTAACTAGTCTATTTTATTGGTAGCTCTGTTATTGTTAAGCGACTCTATTTTATTTGTCCTATAAAAAAAGCTGCTCGATTATTATCGATGCAGCTTTTTTATTCAACACAGTAATTTAAAAAACAAGTTATTTTTTATTGTGTTACGTAATCAAGTATACCCATGGCAGCTTTTCTGCCTTGATCTATGGCAGTAACCACTAAATCAGAACCTAGTACCATATCACCACCGGCAAATACATTTTGTTTGGTGGTTTGTAGGGCAAAATCTGAACTATCAACGGCAACCACACGTCCACGTGAATCTAATTCAACACCAGCATCGATCATCCATTTTGGTGGGCTAGGTAAGAAGCCAAATGCAATAACAACAGCATCAGCGTCCATGACAAATTCACTACCTTCAATGGGCTCAGGATGACGTCTTCCATTGGCATCAGGTGAGCCAAGTTGAGTTTTAACAAACTTAACACCGTTTGCATTGCCTTTTTCATCAACTGAAATGTCTAATGGTTGCAGGTTAAATTGGAAATCGACCCCTTCTTCTTTAGCATTGAGCACTTCACGGGGTGAGCCTGGCATATTGGCTTCGTCTCTACGGTAAGCACAAGTAACACTGGCTGCTTGTTGTCTGATTGATGAGCGAACACAATCCATTGCAGTATCACCACCACCAAGAACAACAACTCTTTTATCTGCGAAACTAATATAAGGCTTAATATTAGCTGTATCTTCGGAGCTAAGGCCCATTATGTGTTGAGTATTGCCGATTAAGAAATCTAAAGCGTTATAAACACCTTTGGCGGTTTCATTAGCAAAACCACCAGTCATATCTTTATAAGTGCCTAAAGCTAAAAATACGGCATCATATTCATCACTAATTTCTTTAAAATTAACGTCTTTACCGACGTGGGTATTTAAACGAAACTCTATACCCATACCTTCCAATATTTCGCGACGCGTTTGGATAACCTCTTTTTCTAATTTAAAGGCAGGGATGCCAAAAGTCAGGAGCCCCCCAATTTGTGCATGGCGATCATAAACCACAGTATCAACGCCATTACGGGTAAGTACATCAGCGCAGGCTATTCCAGCGGGTCCAGCGCCGATAACAGCAACTCGCTTTCCAGTTTTAACCACATGTGATAAATCAGGTTTCCAACCTTGTGCAATTGCTGTATCAGTAATATGTTTTTCGATATTACCAATAGTTACTGCGCCAAATTCATCATTCAAGGTACAGGCTGACTCGCATAACCTATCTTGTGGACATACACGGCCACACATCTCTGGTAGACTATTGGTCTCATGACAAAGGTCGGCTGCTTCAAAAATACGATCCTCTGTGACAAGTTCTAACCATTGTGGAATATAATTATGTACAGGACATTTAAATTCACAATAAGGATTACCACAGTCTAAACAGCGATCTGCTTGACCTACACTTTGCTCACTGCCCAGTGGTTGATAGATTTCTACAAAGTTAATTTTACGCTCTTCTATGGATTTTTTTGCTGGATCTATTCGCTTTACATCCATAAATTGATAAACATTTTTACTCATTATCTTTTCCTCAAACCTTACCAATTATTGTGCTTGGACACGTAGCTCAGCACTAGAACGACTTCGATGACCTAATAAAGTTTTTACATCAGTTGCCGTAGGCTTAATTAATTTAAATAATGGGGCATAACTATCAAAATCTTGGAGAATTTGTTGAGCACGCAAACTGCCGGTTTCCTCTAAATGTTGATTAATAATACCGCGTAAGTGTTCTTGGTGAATTGTCAGTTCCGCAATGGCAATCATTTCAATAGATTCTTTATTTAGGCGTGTATCAAGATCGTTTGCCTCATCAAGAATGTAAGCAAAACCACCAGTCATTCCAGCGCCAAAGTTCACACCAATATCACCTAGTATAGTAACAATACCTCCTGTCATATATTCACAAGCATGATCGCCTGTGCCCTCTACAACAGCGTGACAACCAGAGTTGCGAACAGCGAAACGTTCACCCGCTCGCCCACAAGCAAAGAGTTTACCGCCTGTTGAGCCGTATAAACAGGTATTACCCATGATCATTGTTTGATGGCTAGCATATTCAACACCGACAGGTGGCTTAATGGTTAACTTACCTCCTGCCATACCTTTACCTACATAATCATTGGCATCACCGGTAAGGATCATGTTTAGGCCTCCCGCATTCCAAACCCCAAAACTTTGCCCAGCAGTACCTGAAAAACGCAGTGTAATTGGGGAAGCAGCCATTCCTTGATCACCATGATGGCGGGCAATTTCGCCTGATAAAGATGCGCCAACGGAACGATCAGTATTTTGGATAGCAAAACGATAATCACCACCTTTGCTGTGTGTTACTGAGTCACTGGTTGTTGCTAGAATTTTTTGATTGAGCTGGCCTTTGTCAAAGGTAGTATTTTCTTCAGTTTGATGAAGAGCAGTGTTTTCATCAGCAACAACTGGTGCAATGATAGGTGATAAATCCAGTTTACTTTGCTTGGCAGTAAGTCCATCGACTTGCACTAATAAATCAGTTCTACCAATAATAGCAGTGAGGCTCTCAACACCGAGGCTAGCGAGAATTTCTCGCACATCGCGGGCAATGAACTTGAAGTAATTCATGACTTGTTCAGGTAAGCCTTTAAAAAATTGTTCTCTCAGTACGTCATCCTGTGTCGCAACACCGGTAGCACAATTGTTCAAATGACAAATACGTAAGAATTTGCAACCTAATGCAACCATAGGGGCGGTGCCAAAACCAAAACTTTCAGCACCTAAAATAGCGGCTTTGACTATATCAACGCCGGATTTTAAACCACCATCAACTTGTAAGCGCACTTTGTGTCTTAAGCCATTGGTAACAAGAGATTGGTGAGCTTCTGCTAAGCCAAGCTCCCATGGACATCCAGCATATTTCACTGATGTTAATGGGCTCGCGGCTGTACCACCATCGTAACCAGAAATAGTGATAAAGTCGGCATAAGCTTTAGCAACACCTGAAGCGATAGTTCCAACCCCTGGACCTGATACTAATTTAACTGAAATTACGGCTTTTGGATTAACTTGTTTTAAATCGAATATAAGTTGAGCTAAATCTTCTATTGAGTAAATATCGTGGTGGGGTGGTGGAGAAATTAAGGTCACACCGGGTACTGAATAGCGAAGTTTTGCAATGAGTGGTGATACTTTATCACCAGGTAATTGACCACCTTCTCCAGGTTTTGCACCTTGTGCTACCTTAATTTGTAATACATCAGCATTAACTAAGTAATGCGGTGTAACACCAAAGCGTCCTGAGGCAACTTGTTTGATACGAGAGTTTTTAACGGTTCCGAAACGGCGCTCGTCTTCACCACCTTCACCAGAGTTTGAGAAGCCACCCAGCCTATTCATTGCTATAGCAAGTGCTTCGTGAGCTTCTGGGCTGAGTGCACCTATTGACATAGCTGCACTGTCAAAGCGTTTAAACATTTCACTTTCAGGTTCAACTTGTTCAACTTCAATTGCCTGGCAATCAGTTTTAAAGGTGAGTAAATCACGAATAGTTGCAACAGGTCGTTCATCAACTTCTTTGACAAAAGTACGGTAATCATCATAATTACCATTTTGTACTGCGCGCTGTAAGTAATTAACAACATTAGGGTTAAATGCATGGTATTCGCCACCATGAACATACTTTAATAAACCGCCGTGGTTAACTTTTTGATGAGGAAGAAAAGCTTTTCTAGATGAGTTTATGCCATCTTGCTGGATATCTGCAAAATTAGCCCCTTTAATTCGGCTAGGTAAGTCACTAAAACATAGGGACATAATATCATCGTTTAAACCAATAACTTCAAATAAGCCAGCACAGCGGTAACTTGCAATAGTAGAGATACCCATTTTAGAGAGTATTTTTAATAATCCCTTGTTGATACCTTCGCGGTAATTAACAATAGCATCACGCGCGGATAGATCGATTTGCCCTTGCTCAACAAGTTGCTCAATAGTTTCAAAAGCTAGGTAAGGGTATATTGCGGTAGCACCTAGACCAAGTAATACAGCAAAGTGATGTGAGTCGCGAACAGAACCCGTTTCAACAATAATATTTGAATCACAACGAAGTTGTTGGTCTACTAGCCTTTTTTGAACCGCACCAACAGCCATTGCTGCTGGTATGACAAGTTGATTTTTTTTAATGCCTTTGTCAGATAAGACCAAAATAACAGTGCGGTTGTCTCGAACTAATGTCTCAGCTTCGTTACAAATACGTCTTACCGCTGCTTCTAAACCTTCTTCATTAACATAATTGAGTGAAATTGTATCACTGCGATAATGTTCGGGATCTAAATCACGAAGTTGCTTTAGACCTGTGTACATTAAGATTGGCGTAGAAAACAACATACGGTCAGCGTGACCAGATGTCTCATTAAAGACATTATGTTCACGACCTATACAGGTGCCAAGAGACATCACATAACGTTCCCGTAAAGGATCAATGGGTGGGTTAGTTACCTGAGCAAACTGTTGGCGGAAATAGTCATATAAGGTACGTGATTGGCTTGAGAGCACAGCCATAGGAGTATCGTCACCCATTGAACCTGTTGCTTCTTGACCATTCTCAGCGAGTGTTCGAATAACTTGTTGAATTTCTTCGTAGCTATAGTTAAAAATTTTATGATACTGATTCATTTGAAGATCAGTAAAAGCTCTTTGACCGATTAAGTTAGCTTCAAGTTCATCAAAAGGAACTAAATGACGAATATTATTGTTTAACCACTCTCGGTATGGATGTCGGTCTTTTAGGTCATTATCTATATCTGAAGAGTGTGATATTTTGCCGGTGTAAGTGTCTATAGCAAGCATTTCACCGGGGCCGACGCGACCTTTTTCTACCACCTCATCTTCACCGTAGTCCCATATCCCTACTTCGGAGGCGAGAGTAATAAAGCCATTACGAGTTAATACATAGCGTGCTGGCCTTAAGCCATTACGGTCTAAATTACAAGCGACATGACGACCATTAGTCATTACAACACCAGCAGGACCATCCCAAGGTTCCATGTGCATCGAGTTAAATTCATAAAATGCCCTTAAATCATCATCCATCAACGGACTATTTTGCCAGGCAGGTGGCATTAATAAGCGCATTGCTCGATACAAATCCATACCACCAGCTAAAAACAATTCAAGCATGTTATCTAACGAAGATGAGTCAGAACCTGTTTGACCAACAAAAGGAGCAGCATCATGTAAGTCTGGTAATAGTGGGGATTTAAAGCGGTGAGTCCTCGCTCTACTCCATTGGCGATTACCATTAATGGTGTTGATTTCGCCGTTATGAGCCAAATAACGAAATGGCTGGGCCAAGTGCCATTGAGGGGATGTATTAGTAGAAAAACGCTGATGAAATACACAAATAGCGCTTCGCATGCGGATATCAGCTAAATCTAAGTAAAAGTTGGGTAAATCTACTGGCATCATTAGGCCTTTGTAGATAGTTACTAAACAGGAGAGACTTGCAACATAAAATCGTTCATCAGTAATACGTTTTTCAGCACGACGACGAGCCATATACAGACGGCGCTCTAGCTCGAGATTTCTCCAACCTGGCGGTGCATCGACAAATACTTGTTCAATCGTTGGCAAATTGCCAATAGCTATTTCACCTAAGACAGAAGTGTCAGTGGGTACTGTGCGCCATCCAACTAAGGTAAGACTCTCACTTGTTAGCTCTTCCTCTAGAATTTTTTTTGATAGTGCAGCTTCGATAGGGTCAGGGCTTAAAAAAATCATACCTACGGCATATTTTTTCCCTAGTTTCCAATTGTTATCATTAGCAATGGCTCGAAAAAAACTGTCTGGCTTTTGTAATAACAAACCACAACCGTCACCTGTTTTACCATCGCTAGCGATACCACCACGATGTTGCATACGATCTAAAGCGGAAATAGCGGTCTTAATTAATTTGTGACTAGTTTCACCTTGTTGGTGAGCGATTAAACCAAAGCCACAGTTATCTTTTTGGACGCTATGATCATAAAGCTGCATTTTCTTCTCCTAATAATAAACCAACTTACTTAACAGGACAGTCTAAGAGGAATAAATGCATGGAAAAAATGCATAAATAAGGCTCTTATTGAGAAAGTTGGACCATTAACATTACCTAGAAATTTAGCTGACGTCAATAATAATAGAGCTTTTACTCGTAATAAATTTACATTAATGAAAGTATTCATAATATTTAAAAAAATATTAAAAATTAAAGTATTGAATTAAATGGTTTTAATTTTAGTGTCTAGTTTTTTTATTTTAACAATATTTATTATTTGAAATAAAACTACATTGCAGCCAAATTGATGAGAATTATGAATATTCATTATTTATTCAAGGTATAGGGTTGTAATTGCAGTGCGGATAACGTTAGAAAAAAAAAGCCAATAGCGTTTCCGCTATTGGCTTTTTAGTCGTTATTAGTTGATTAGGTTAAATTAAGGTTGATACCCACCTTTAATTCCCTTTGTTGTTAGGCTTACCGCATCATGGGCGTGTAATGATTCAAGGTGATTAATACGAAGCCAAAAATCGTCAAAATGTTCAGCTTTGTTTAAACTATATTGCAAGCGACGGGCAGCATCTTCACAAAACATCAGGTTTTGACCATTGAGCCGAGCAAATTCTTGTTCATCTTCACGTTTAACTGCCGCTTGAACAGGGGTCTGTAACGAGTTTTCAATTAAATCAACCAGTTCAGTAATTGGAAACGCATTCAAATTTTCATTAAGTTTAACTTTAACTTCAGCAACTGACCGCTGTGAATGAGGTGTTGCAACAACTCCTTCAGTTGTCCCTAGCCAATTATGGACGTCATTTATATCCAACTCATTTTGCTGAGAAAATTTATCTTTGAAAGCCTTCTGAATCAACTGTCTAGCTAGCGCAGCAGAACATGGGCATGTAGATGAATAAGGAATATCAAGCCTCAGCTCAATACTTAATTGGCCTTTATTCAGAAGCCCAGTAATAACAACAGGGTATGCTTTCCAGCCTTCTTTACCACTAATTAAAGATTTTCTGCGTAAATGATAGTCAAAACTAAATTGTACTTTTGCTTGATCACTTAAATCTTGGTGACTACTTATAAAGCCATCAAGCAAGGTGACTAAACTCTGATAATTAAAAGTATTTTCAGTAGACAGTTCATCGATGAGTAAATAAAGCCTAGACATGTGAATGCCTTTAGCTTGAGCTTCTTTAAGGTTTACAAATGCATCAATATGCGCAGAAACCATACGTTCACTTTCACCTTGTGAGGCTACCATTACAGGCATTTCGATATTGCTCATACCGACCCAGTCAAGTGTACCTTCAGTTTGAGCGGTCGTATGGTTAGCAATATCAGGCATTGATGTCGTCATTTCGACTCCACATTAAAACGATAATGTTCAGTTAATCTTCAATAATTTTAGAAAAAATAGAAGAGCACTACTAAGGGCGCATATTCTAGCTTATTTTTTTGGTGTTATCATTAGCGTTATTACCTATATAAGAAAAATATTGTATTAAAACCACTTTTGTTCAGTGTTTACGGAGTTTGTTTAACTTTTAATAAGAAAATACTGTGTTAGAATTATTGACTGTGGGTAAATAAAGGATCTAGTTATGAGTTTGCGTTCAACCAGTGATTACTTAGATTTAGTATTGTTGGAACACTATTTAAATAGCCTAGGTAGGGCCGTGGTTGAGCAAATGTTTGACTTGTATTGTCAGCAAGTAACTCTATACATGGCAGATATCGAAAAAGCTAGTGCTGACAAGTGCATCACTGAATGGCGACATCATTGTCATAAAATGAAGGGTGCAGCTGGAAGTGTTGGCTTGACAGTATTAAGTGAAACATTGAAAAAGTTAGAAACAATAGATCTTTCAGAACTTAATGGCGCAAGGTTAACTATTGATTTAAAGAGGCAGAATGATCAATCTATTGCAGCTTTTAGAAGCTGGTTACAGCTGGCACAGTGACAAATTATCTTCTATTACTGTGCTCAATTGAATTAATTTCTGATGGAGTAAGTTTGCAAAGAACTTAATTAATCTAAAGTGCCTACAAATCGGTATCCTTCTCCGTGTATAGTGTTTATTAACTCCGGCGTATTAGGGTTAAGTTCAAAATGCTTTCTTAGCCTTCTAATGGTAACATCCACCGTCCTATCATTAGAGCGAAGCTCTCTACCAGTCATTTCTTTGATAAGCTCTTGGCGAGTAATAATCTTACCTGCGTTTTTAATTAATAAGCTAAGTGCTCTGTATTCACCGCGAGGTATAGCGACAATATCACCGTTTGGACTTGTCATTTGTCGTGAGTTACCATCGAGCTTCCATTGATTAAAGCTAACGATACTCTCTACTGTTTCAGTGTGACTTTGGCCAATTCTGCTGAGAATGTTGCGGGCTCTAATGGTTAATTCACGCGGATTGAATGGTTTAGTTAAATAATCATCAGCACCAATTTCAAGGCCAAGGATTTTATCTATATCACTATCCCGACCCGTCAGAAAAATTAAGCCTAAGTCTTTATTGTCGGTCAATTCTCTTGCTAACAACAGACCATTTTTACCGGGAAGGTTTATATCCATTATAACAAGATTAATAGCGTGCTCTTTAAGTTGCTGAGCCATACCATCTCCATCAACTGCTTCGAAAACAATATAACCTTCTGCTTCAAATAAATTACGTAAGTTAAAGCGGGTTACTTCTTCATCTTCGACAACAAGAATTTGATATGTTTGCATGGTGGACTTTACCTAAATATGTTAATAACTAATGTTAATTGAACTACCGTACTATTATTTCTATTTACATTTATTTAACTATTTTAGTCAACGGATAGTAAAAAAACAATTTTAAAGGACTATTATTTCATTAACTTGCTTCTAATTCTACAGGAAATGTTATATCAAAACTTACGCCTTGATTAGAATTATCCTCAAGTGTGATATGGCCATCTAATGCTTGCGTTACTAAATTGTATACTAGATGCATGCCTAAACCACTGCCACCACTACCGCGCTTGGTCGTTGTAAAAGGGTCAAATATTTTTTCTTTGATAGATTCGTCAATACCTGAGCCATTATCTGTGTAGTTAATATGCAACTGATCACTTAAGTTCATGACAACAATAGTAATATTACGATTCTCTTTACCTTCAAAAGCATGATGAATAGAATTAAGAATTAAATTAATTAATATCTGATTAATCGGACCAGGTTTACTATTAATAATAAAACCTTTAGGGCAACTGATTGATAAATTGACTTTGTTAGCATCTAATTTAGCGGACAAGGTCACCACCACCTCATCAAGCAAGTCGTTGACATTAAATGTTCTATTTTCAGCACTAGATTGATCAACAGCGACTTTTTTAAAACTGGAAATTAATTTTGCAGCACGTTCAAGATTCCGAAATATTATGGAAACACTTTCATCACTGTCAGCTAAAAACTTTTTTAACTGGCTTGATTTTAATGTTTTATGTTCAAAGGCATAGGTAATTTCTTCTAATTTATCGGATAATAGGCTAGAGGCCGTCACGCCAAGGCCTATAGGCGTATTCACTTCATGTGCAATGCCTGCAACCATGTCGCCGAGTGAAGCCATTTTTTCAGTTTCAACCAATTGGCTTTGGAATTCATGTAACTTTTCGAGTGTTGATAAAAGTTCATGATTTGAATCTTTTAAGGCATTCGTTCGGGCACTTAACCTTTCCTCTAATGCTCTGGTTTTTGATAAACTGTGCTGGTGCTCATCAATTAATTTAATAATGTGCTTGTCTGTTTTTGCCAAAAAAATATTAATCGTTTTAACAAGGAAATCTAATTCTTTGTATGGTTGTTTTGCCAACGACAGTTTATAACTCTTATTTTGGGGTATGACCCCAACGTCTTCAATGAGTGTTGTGAGTGGCCCGTTAATTCTATTGAACAAGCGCTGCGCCAGAGCTATTGAAATAAAAACGGTTAAAAACATAAAACCTAGCAACACAAAAGATAGTTTAGTGATTAGTGCTTGTTTTTCTAATCGACTAGTTTGAATAAATAAATAGCCTAAAAGCACACCATCTTTTTCTATATTAACGATAAATTCGAGGTTTGTTTCGTGCACTTGAATGTTTTTAAGTGCTGCAATTTCGGAAATGGTATGGTTAATTGCAGGAAATTTATCATTCCTGTTATAGCTACTAAAGAAGACAGTGCTACTATCGGATTTTATAAGGTAAACATGGACTCGGTTAATAATCGTTGAAGTGCTTAATGTTTTAAGTTCATCTTTAAGTTGATTTTGACTGTTATCATCCTCACTAAGGAGAAATTTTTCACTATGCTTAGCTAAGTTATTAGCCCATGCGATAGTTTGATTCGCGAGGTTTTCATTTAATTGCTTGTTTACAATGAGTATTAGTATAACGGATACCGCTAGTAGGACAATTGTAGACAAGGCTACAATATTCTGCATTATGCGGCTATGAAGTGAAATACTAGGGGTTACTTTTATCATTCGGCTCTGAATTTACAAGATTAAGTATGTGATAATAACTTAGCACGGTAAATAGTAAACCCCTTGTCTTTGGTAATTACTTCAGTTCTCCCTATATTATCTTGCATTATGGGTTGATAGCGAAGAAAACTGTTAGCGACAATTGATACACAAGCATCTTTCTTTAAATGTTTGCCTATATTAGATAAAAAAGACTCACTGGCCTGATAATGGGTTTTTAAACCTTGATGAAAAGGAGGATTAGAGACCACATGATTATAGCTTGCATGGACATTGGAAAGACTGTTAGAGGCATAGACTTCGCCTTGCAGCTCATTAAGAGCCAAGCTTTTCTCTGCTGAAGTTATTGCTAACGCGTTAACATCTACCAAAGATAATAGAGTCGTTTTAAACCTTTTACCAATAAAGCAGCTGATGACGCCTGCACCACAACCAAAATCTAATATATTACCTGTCATTTGATTGGGTAAATTCGTTAGTAAAAGTTTGGTACCAATATCAATTTTGTTTTGACTAAATACACCAGGAAGTGAAGCGATTTTTATATTAATATCTGCAATGGCAACCTCGTAAATTGTAAACCATTCTTTTAAATTAAAAACTTCAATTAATTTATGTGGCTTTAATGATCCGAGAAAAACCATACAGTGACGAGCAGCATCAACTTTTTGACAGCTAGCTAGTACATCTTTAGTGACCTTAGCTATGGACTGAATACCGCCTTTTTTTTCACCAACAAATACAATCTTTGAGTTTTCATCAAGGCAGTGAGCAATCATTGCGAGAGTAAAGTTTAACTCAGCTTTACTTTTTGGAAACATGATGATCACTAAGTCATGACAAGTGTTGACTCTGTAAACGCTGGAGAATTCACTTGAGATCTTAATTTTTTGATTTTTAATGTGTTTTGTCTTAATTGCTTGATGGTCAATAAAATTGGTATTAAAGCAACTTATTGAGCTTGGTTGGCAAGCATCAATATAATGATCAATAAACCCATCTTCAGGCAAGTTAATCAATAAAGGGCTTTGAGCTGTCAAGAGTTCAGTATTTCGCAATAAAGCTTGGCTCGGATTAGTTAGTGACATGTTCAAAACATTGGAGGGATTATTGTTATATTCTACGGTAAATTGATATAAGGGAATAGCCTTATTTCGAGCGAGTTATTTGTACCGAATTAAAAAAAATGCTTAAATAGCCAGAATCCTAATTAAATTTGAGTGGATACTCTAATGCCACGCATTTTTAATTGGGGTCAGAAGAGGAGCATTAACCAGGTAGTTATCGTTGTTTTTATATTTACAACAGAGATCAAACTCTGTTAACGATAATGAGGGGGATTAATGCCGAGATAGCTGTTCATTTGATTGATTAGTTATCGGTTGTTTACTTTAATTCGTTAAAGTCTTGGGCTGAATCCCGGCAACTGTCACTTTAAGAATAATTTTAAGGGTTATTCAAGTGGGGAGCTTCTGGCCTTTGCACTTTGCTCAATCGCTGCCATGCAGTTTATTGCTCTTCTTTGTAATCGCCTTGTTTCCGCTTGTCTTTAATGAGCATTTTTACGGTAAGTTAATTGTCGGACTAATCATGCTCAACCCATGTTTATAATAGATATTGTTTAGATAAGCGGAGTAAAAAATGCATTGGCAAGATGTAATAGCGCAATTAGAATCAGGTAGTTTGAGAGCAGCAAATCAAGATGAATCAGGAAACTGGCATGCTAACATTGACGTTAAACAGGGAATTTTAGCAGCTTTCAAGGCAGGTAAAAATATTGCTTTTGATAATAATTATCAAGGCTTTGTCGATAAACATAATTTACCTGCTCGTCAATTTTTACCACAAGATGGTGTAAGGTTAGTCCCCGGTGGTTCATCAGTGCGCGCTGGAGCTTATGTTGCAGAGGGAGTGATTATTATGCCTCCTGCTTATATTAATGTAGGTGCTTTTGTTGACAGCGGTACTATGGTTGACAGTCATGCTTTAATCGGTTCATGTGCGCAAGTCGGTAGAAATGTTCATGTTTCTGCGGCAGTTCAGTTGGGAGGAGTGTTGGAGCCTGTTGGTGCGAGCCCGGTTATAATTGAAGACGATGCTTTTTTAAGTGCAGGTGTTGTTGTAGTTGAGGGAATTGTTGTTAAGAAAGGCGCCGTATTAGCGCCCGGTGTATCCTTGTCTAAATCTGTACCTGTTTATGATTGTGTTAATCAAGTTATGCGTGAAAAAGGGGCTGAAATCCCTGAACGTGCAATTGTTGTCCCAGGTACTCGTCCAGTCAAAGGTGAATGGGCAGAAGCACAAGGGTTAAATATGGCTTGTGCCCTAATTGTTAAGTATCGTGACGAGAAAAGTGATGCTTCATTAGAATTAGAAGCAATACTCAGGTAGTGGGTATTTAAAACAGAACAGCATACTCTCGCCTTAACTTGAACACACTTGGTGGCGTTATATTTTCATTGCCGAGTGATTTTAAGGTTAATATACACTTCACTGCTTAGTTTTGTATGCTGACATAAAACATAATCTTTAAGGCTTAAGTTTATAGGCCTCCCATTTTAAAGAAAAAATCATGACTAAAACCACTTGGTTTAATGCCGATATTGCAAATACATTGATGACTCATCAATCCCCTGAAAACGAACACGGCTATTTTGTATACCATTTAGATGGACTCAAAGAGCATTTACAAAGACTGCAGCAGCAAGATGTTATTAAATTGTGGTATGCAGTAAAAGCTAACCCTTTATCTAATATAATACAATCACTTAACGGGCAGGGTTTTGATTTTGATGTGGCGAGTGAAGGAGAATTATCACAAGTTTTAAAGCAAGGCATTGACCCTAGACGTGTATTAAATACTGGACCAGCGAAATCAAAAAAACAGTTATTAAGTTTTGTTGCAAAAG
Organism: Colwellia sp.; assembly: GCA_042091395.1. Classification (GTDB taxonomy): domain Bacteria; phylum Pseudomonadota; class Gammaproteobacteria; order Enterobacterales; family Alteromonadaceae; genus Colwellia. The sequence goes on along the minus strand of JBELHN010000022.1, from coordinate 55,565 downwards.
GTGTGAATACCTTTGTTGTGGAGAGCAGAAATCAACTGACCTGGCTTAATGAGGCTGTTATTGAACAAGCAGCCACAGGTAATGTAGTAAAACCAAAAGTGCTGCTTAGAGTTCAGTTGCAATGGCATGAAGGAGAAAAAAACCCACTAGGGGGAAATAGCCTAACACCATTTGGTTTATCGGTGTCTGAGTGGCAAAATATTCATGTGAGTGACTACCCCGATCTAGATATTTGTGGCCTGCATATTTTTCAGTGGGGTAATATGCTGTGCAATGAGAAAATGTTTTCGTTATGGTCACAAATGATCTCACCACTTTTGGATTTAGCTTCTAACATTGGAATGAGGATGGAGGTTCTTGATTTAGGTGGAGGTCTAGGTATTGACTATTTACTGGAAGGTCAGAGTTTGTCTTGGTCTAAGGTGATAACAGATCTTGATATCATTAAACAACAAGCAGGCGTTAAAGAGCTGTGGTTAGAGTTAGGTCGTTTTGCTGTAGCAGACTGTGGCTATTATGTTGTACCTATTGTCGATCGAAAAATTAATTATGATCAAGAGCAGTTGGTTTTGGCCGCAGGGATTAATCACTTATTACGTCCGGCCATAACGGACCAACCTTTTCCCGCGCAAGTATTACGTCCAAGTGATTCACCAGATAATCAAGCAATGCAGACATATGATTTACATGGCCCCTTGTGTACTAGCATGGATAAGTTAGGAAAATTAAGTTTACCTGAAAACATTGCAGTGGGTGAGCAATTGGTATTTGGTTATTGTGGTGCCTATGGGTTTACCGAAAGTATGCCATTTTTTTTATGTCACCAGCTTGCAGCGGAGTATATTTATGAAAATGGTCAATTGATTGAAGTACGAGCTGCACAGTCTGCTGCATCTTACTTGGTATAATTAAGGCTAACAATGAATCTATTTATTAAAGAGGTTATGTCAGTTGGTGAAATGGCCAGTGGTGTCAAATTAACTGTACCTGTGTATAGCTTTAAATCACAACAGCAGCATGCAGCACCTAAAGTTTATATTCAAGCCAATATGCATGGTGCTGAAGTTCAAGGAAATGCAGTTATTTTTCAGTTGCTTGAGCTACTCCAGTATTGTGATTTAAATGCTAATATTACCTTGGTTCCATACGCTAATCCCGTTGGCTGTAACCATAAAAATGGTGAGTATACCTTAGGTAGATTTGACCCTATTACAGGGGTCAATTGGAATCGTATGTATCATTTCAATCAACAAATCGTTAATGATTTTGCCCAACACCATGTTGAAGCCAGCGATGAACAAATAAAACACAAATTTGAACAATTATTGGTTAGTGAAATAGATAAAAAGTTAGAACACAACATATGGGGGATAACAACTGGCCAGCGGATAGCTTATCAACTTCAGCGATTAGCACATCAAGCAGATATTGTTTTAGACTTACATACAGGGCCTATTTCAAGTAAACATCTGTATTGCCCTGAGTATGCAAAAGAAAGTGCTCAATTTTTTGATATTGAACACACTATTTTAATTGACAATGCATTTGATGGTGCAATGGATGAGGCAACTTTTTGTCCTTGGTGGAGTTTGCAGCAAGCTATGCACTCATTGGGTCGAGATTGTTCCATGGGGCAAGGTGCCTTTAAACGTGAAAGTTTTACTGTTGAGCTGGGCTCGCAGGAGCAAATTGACCTAGAGGTAGCTAAAGAAGATGCGAAGAGTATTTTGTCGTATTTAAGTTATCAGGGTGTTATTGGCAACCAAGAATATCAACCACAAAAAATGACACGCTTTGCTTGCTATTTGAGAGACTATAAAGCCTTGTACTCTCCGATGGGTGGAATGGTTGATTATTTAGCTGAATTTGGTCAACCTATCGCTGCTGGTGAGCCTCTAGCGAGAATATTGTGTATGGATAATTATGGTGATGGAGAAGCATTACATTATGTTTCAGTAGATCAGACTGCTATTCCAATACTGCATTTTGCTTCAGCTAGTGTTAACCAAGGTACAGAGTTATATAAAGTGTTTACTAATTACTTTAAATTGTAGATGCAGCTTTTAATACACCACCTTTAAAAATTTTCATCGGTGGTGTTTTTATTTATAATATTTTTAATTAACAATTGTTTGTACTTTAATTTGTTGGTTGATTTGTTAATAAAGCGTTTCGAAGAAATAATTGTTTAACTGGATTTTCAAGCATGAACCTTGCTCATTGTTAAGTAGTTATTATTTTCATTTCAGTCCTACATTCACAACACTTTTTGGTGAAGTCAATTACTAGCCTCTATTTAAATTGCTACTACTTAAAAAATATTTTTATCAATATGTTAACTTTGAAACACCCCTTTCTCATTTATCTTCACTCGCCTATTGTTTTAGTAAAAAGACAACTCATCCATAGTAGATAACCATTTAATTAAAAAGCATAACTCGCTATTTTGGCGATATGTGGACGATTGTAATAGTCTATTACTTGTTATATTATAACATTCATGAGTTTTATACCGTTTCCCCAGACAATACAAAAACAAAAAACTTATCGAGGTATATTTTTACTCTTGGTTTTTTGTGCCGCTTTTTTTGCCCATAGCGAGCATTATCGTCAAGTTTTGCCTGAAACTTCTGTTACATCGGAATTGCATGAATGTTATTTCTGTCAACAAGTTTTAGACTCGTTACCTAACCATTTTGATATTTTTCCTACCTCAGTTGCATTATTAACAGAGAAGCAATTTCAAATATCTGATCAACCAGTAGTTTTGCCTGCATACGTATACCCCCCTTTGCGAGCTCCCCCCATTTTTAACAGATAAACTTTTGGTTACAAATTTTTTATTAGGGCACTAAAGAATTCATTAATTTGAAACCTTTATTGCTCACCCTATGGCTGTTAGCCTCTTGCAGTTATCACCTTAACGTGAAAATTATTGGAAACTTATATATGTATTTTTCTTCTGAACAAAAGAGTATTAAAACTCATTTAAAATTCCCTCTAAAAAAAATAGCTAAACTCGTAGCACTTTCTTCTATGAGTTCGTTGTTTCTTTTTAGTGGTAACACCCTTGCTCAAGATTTGTCGGGAGTTGTCCTCGACAAAAATGGTCAACCTATCAACGATGCATTAATTCAGTTGAATGGCTCACCTCAAAAAACACGAACGAATGATCAGGGCATATTCACTCTCACTGACATTAACTCTGGTTCTTTCGAACTGCACGTCAGTGCTAAAAATTATAGCCATACGAATAAACAGGTTGTTGTTGGTGAAAACGATGTTAGCGATATAAATATAACGCTGCCATCATCAGTAATGGAAATCATTGATGTGCATGCAACTCCGTTACATGCCTCATCAATTGAGTCAGCATTACCAATTAATGTATTAAGTGCTGATGAATTAAAAATGAAACAATCAGCAACATTGGGTGAAACACTTAAAAATGAAGTAGGTGTTCACTCAAGCTACTATGGGCCCGTGGCAAGTTCACCAATAATTAGGGGATTAGATGGTCCTCGTGTTCTGATAACTCAAAATGGCTTAGATGTTGGCGATGCTTCGCGTGTAGGACCCGATCATGTTGTTGCTACTGAAACAAGTACAGCAACACAAATTGAGGTATTACGTGGACCGGCCACACTTTTTTACGGTAGTGGTGCCATTGGCGGCGTTGTGAATGTGGTTGATGACAGAGTGCCAACTAGCAGTGAAGATCAAGTAGACTATTTGTTACAGTATAACGATGTGGCTGATGAAAAACAGGCAGCAGTTAATATTCAAACAGGCACTGAGAATATTGCTTTTCACCTGGATGCTTTTTGGCGAGATGGCAAAGATTATAAACTCGCCGGTGAAGCAGAACTTCATGAAGAGCATGATGACCACGA
>JBELHN010000022.1:28234-51572 GCA_042091395.1 Colwellia sp. | reverse complement strand
AGATCATGGCGACCATGATGGTGACCACGACGACCATGGTGATGATCACCAAGAAAGCGATAGTTCTCGTTTAGCGAACAGTGCTGTTTCTGCAGATGGTGTAAATGTTGGATTAAGTTATTTATTTGACCAAGGTTTTGCTGGCTTTTCTTATGGCACAATGAACCGAGAATATGGTATTCCCGGTCATAGTCATGCAGGACATGGTGGCCATCATGATGAACATGAAGGAGATCATGAAAGCGGAGATCATCCAGATGAGCATGACGATCCTGAGCATGAAGAACATAGTGATGAAGGTGTTTATGCCAAGATGAAAGTAGATAGGCTTCAGGTACTAAGTGAGTATAATTTTGAGCAACAATTTCTCACTAAAGTTGCAGGTAAATTCTCTTACAGTGACTACGAACATCAAGAAGTTGAAGCTGATATGATAGGCACAACCTTCAGTAATGAGAGCGTTGAAGCACGCATAGACCTTTTGCATGCAACAACTCATGGCTGGAAGGGTGCTTGGACTTTACATTACAAATCGTCAGACTTTAGTGCACTTGGAGAAGAGGCATTTACGCCGCCATCCAAAACAGAGAGTATTGCTTTCGCTTGGTTAGAAGAAAAGCATTTTGGACCGGTGTTGTTTCAGTTAGGTGCGAGAATAGAGCAAGTTGAAATGACTGCCGACGATACGATTATTGGCTTTGATGACGAACATGAAGAGCACGATGAGCATGAAGGTCACGAGGGGCATGATGATCATGACGAACACCATGATGATCACGACGACCATCATGATGAGCATGAAGCGACAGAATTTTTAGCGTCCTTTGGTAAGCAGTCATTTACCCCAATCAGTGCGTCTGCAGGTTTAGTCTGGGATTATCAACCAGGATATAATATTGGTTTATCAGTAGCCTTGTCACAACGTGCCGCTTCGGCCTCAGAATTATTTTCGTTTGGTCCTCATATTGGTACTAATACCTTTGAGATAGGGGCTATGTTTGAAGTTCACCAAGAAGGAGATGAAATACATATTGAGGCTGCAGAAGAAGCCCCAACAGTCGAAACTTCATTTAACTTAGACCTAACTTTCCGTAAATTTAACGGTGACTTTGGTTACGTGGTGAGTGCTTTTTACAATAATATTGATGACTATTACTACCAACAAGATACTGGGTTAATGTATTCAGCAGATCATGCGCACGGTGGAGAAGGTGAGCATGAAGGCGAAGAAGGTTTGCCAATACTCATTTTTCAGCAAGATGATGTTGAAATGTATGGTGCTGAAGCACAATTTGTTTATCAGCTAACCTCTGAGTTTAAGACCAGTTTAATCGCTGATTATATTCGTACTAGCTTAGTTGATAAAAATGGTAATGATAGTTTACCGAGAATACCGCCTATGCGACTTGGGGCTATTGTTAACTATCAAGCTGAAAATTTTGATGGTGAACTGAGTGTTAATCATTACTTTGAGCAAGATGATGTTGCAGACCTAGAAACCACTACAGATAGCTACACTATGGTCGATGCTCATGTAAATTATTACATTGATGGCATTGGTGATGACTTAATCATTTACCTGAAAGGCCAAAACCTTGCTAATGAGAATGCACGAGTGCATTCATCATTCTTGAAAAATCTTGCACCTCTACCAGGACGCAATTTTAGTTTGGGTATTCGTGGCAGTTTCTAATGCTAAATTGCAGAGTTATTAATTAAGTTATCAACTTTTTTAATAACTAATATATTACTTTAAAAAGGCTTATAAATATTTTATAAGCCTTTTTTGTATTTTAGCGTTAATGAGTTTTAACCTTTTAGTTTTACTATCTACCCTAAGATGAGTGAATAACAGTAAAAGTGAGTACTAACATTGATCATTAAACATTAATGACTTTGACTCTAAATTATTGTTTTGAATGCTCTTCCTTAATTATCAAAAACACATGTCATCAAATAATGATAACTCACACTAGCTTACAATATTCACAATTTTTATTTTTAGTCAGTATTTTATTGCTGAATGGGGCTTTATAAAGTGGCTAAAGCATCACCAGCTAAACATAAATTACACATTTACAGAAACAGTGCAATATTGTCATTGGATTTGAGGGTCTTAAAGCACACATAGCATATTGCCAACTTTAAAAAGGATAAATATTTAAATAGTTATGCTAATAAATTGCATAACTACCCTTGTTGTGGTATTTTCATTTTTTTATATAAATAACCTATCTAAACAGGGCACATTTTTCATGACAAAGGCTATATCTCACTCCAATACCACTCCTCAAAAAGTTGCCATTATAGGTGCGAGTGGTTATGCAGGGGCAGAGCTCGTTGGTTTACTTGCCAAGCACAGTAAGGTTGTCATTGAACATCTGATTGTCTCTGAAAATAGCCATTCAGAAGGTAAATTATTCAGTGACTTACATGGTCGTTTCAAGGGCGAGTGTGATTTACCACTCGTGTCCTTTTCTGCCGCATGGTTTGATCAAAACGTTAGTAACATTGATGTGGTATTCTTCGCTACTCCTCACGATTTCAGTGCAGAGTGGGCGCAAGGTTTTGTCGATGCCGGTGTACAAGTCTTTGATTTGTCCGGTGGCTTTAGATTAAAAAAAGCCAGTGATTATCCCAAATATTATGGATTTGAACATGCTAACACGGCTGCATTAGCTAGCGCTAAATACGGTTTAGCGGAGTGGCAGCACGGTGATATTGCTAGTACTTCATTGATTGCAGTTCCTGGTTGTTATCCAACCGCCAGTCTCTTGTGCTTAAAACCTTTAACTCATGATGATTTGGTGTTGGAAAACTCACTAATTACCGTAAACGGCATTAGTGGTGTTACAGGTGCTGGCAGAAACGCATCGTTAGCCACTAATTTTAATGAAGTCAGTTTGAAAGCTTACAATATACTGAAACACAGACATCAACCAGAGATTTCTCAAGAATCAGGTGTCGAGGTGATTTTTAATCCACATATAGCCCCATTTAAGCGTGGTTTATTAGCAACGGTAACTTTGCAATTAAAAAAAGCCGTAACAGAAATTGACGTTGCAGCAGCCTTTAATCGTGCATATAGCGATAAGCCATTAGTGAGACTGGTTAGCTCATGGCCTGAAATTAGCCATGTTGCCCATACGCCTTATGCTGATATACATTGGCAATATGATGAGTCTAAACAGGTTGTTGTCGTGAGTTGTGCGATCGATAACTTATTAAAAGGGGCTGCCTCACAAGCCGTACAATGTTTTAATATTGCACAAGGTCTTACCAGTGAATATTCATTAGTACATACAATAAACTAAACCAAGAAAAAGATATAAAAGCCAACGATGTGCCCAGTAAGTAGAGGATATAAGATGAGTTTGCCCGAGTTAAAACCACTAGTAATTAAAATTGGTGGCGCCATTCTTGAAAAGGAATCGGCATTAACGGCGTTGTTGACAGTGATTTCTCAGCTACATAATAAACAAGTTGTTCTTGTTCATGGCGGAGGTTGTGTTGTTGATGAAATGTTAGCCCAAGCGGGCTTTAGTACACAAAAGAAACACGGGTTACGAGTAACACCCAAGGCACAAATTGGCTTAATCTCTGGTGCGCTTGCTGGTACGGTCAATAAAGCCATTGTAGCTAGTGCAAATGCACTTGGTATTGCTAGTGTCGGCCTATCTCTGAACGATGGCGACATGATTAGTTGTAGTTTATCAACGCAAGGCTTGGGTCAAGTGGGTATACCGCATACCAATAATAGTAAGTTATTAGATAGTCTATTAAAGGCTCATTTTTTACCAATCATTTCATCCATTGGCGCCCTTAATAACGGTGACATTGTTAACGTAAATGCAGATGATGCTGCCGTTGCTATTTGCCAACTTCTCAATGCTGAATTATTGTTGTTGACCGATGTCAATGGTGTAAAAGGGGATGATGGTAATTACCTAGCATCCTTGGATGCAGAACAAGCTGAAATCTTAATTAACAAAGGTGTTATCGCGGGTGGTATGACTGCTAAGGTCAAGGCAGCCTTACAAGCAGCAAAACAATTACGACGAAGTATCGCGGTTGCCAGTTGGCAATCGCCGGAGCAAATTAGCCAATTACTTGATGGTGTTGGTGTCGGCACCAAAATACAGCCGCATTAAAGCCACTACCACACATCAATCCCGTGAATAGAATTTTAAGAGAAAAATTTGTATGTCGATAAACAACATCCCATCATTGCAACATTTTTTAGCTGATGATGAATTAAACAAAAGCCAACTGTTAGCGTTAATTCAATTAGCAATAACCATCAAACAACAACCCACTGATTTTAGACAAGTATTAGCGGGTAAATCAGTGGCTATGATTTTTGAGAAACCGTCATTAAGAACCCATGTAAGTTTTGATATGGGGATTAATAAACTCGGTGGCCATGCCCTTTATTTAGGCCAACAAAATGGTAAGCTGGGTGAGCGTGAGCGAGTGAGTGATTATGCTAAAAATTTGTCCTGTTTTGCCGATGCCATTATTGCCCGTGTCTTTAGCCATGATGCTATTCAGGACTTGGCAAAAAACGCCAGTGTACCAGTAATAAATGCCTTATGTGATATTTATCACCCTTGTCAGGCGCTGGCTGATTTTGTCACGCTTACTGAAATTTATGGTAAATTAGATGGGGTGAAACTTGCGTACGTGGGTGATGGCAATAACGTATCAAATTCATTGATGATTATGGCTGCAATTTTAGGTGTCGACTTTACTTTGGTTTGCCCACAAGGTCACGAACCATCGGTACAACTTATCGAAAAAACACAGCAGTTTTGCAAAGCATCAGGCTCCACATTTATATTAACCAATAGCATTGAAAATATTGGTAAACAGGATGTTATTTATACCGATACCTGGGTGTCAATGGGTGACGAAGATGCGAGCAAAAAAAGTGCCTTACTAACAAAGTTTGCTCCTTATCAGGTAAACCATCAGCTAATGGCAAAAACTCAAGCAAATATAGTTTTGCATTGTCAACCAGCTCATTTAGAAGAAGAAATTACCACTGAACTATTTGATAGCCCACTATCCAAAGTATTCCAGCAAGCAGAGAATAGAATGTGGGCGCAAAATGCAGTGCTTGTAAGCTTATTTTCACAGTAGTTATTATGTGGTAAGTAATAAAAATTTAAGTTAATAATCAAATTAAGTCAGTAAAACGATTAAGAGAGAACAAAAATGGCGTTAGTGAAAAAGAAGATTAAAAAAGTTGTATTAGCCTATTCTGGAGGCCTAGATACGTCGGCAATTATTCCTTGGTTAAAAGAAAACTACGATGGTTGTGAAGTGGTAGCATTTTGCGCTGATGTAGGGCAAGGAGAAGATGAACTTGAAGGTGTTAAAGAGAAAGCTATTGCCTCTGGGGCCTCTGAATGTTTTGTTGTTGATTTAAAAGAAGAGTATGTAAAAGACTACATCTACCCCATTTTAAAGACGGGTTCAGTGTATGAAGGTCAATACCTATTAGGTACCTCAATGGCTCGCCCTATTATTGCTAAAGCTCATGTCGAAGTGGCCCTAAAAGTTGGTGCTGATGCCGTTTGTCATGGTTGCACTGGTAAAGGTAATGATCAAGTTCGATTTGAATCATGTTTTGCCGCTTTAGCACCAGAGCTAACCGTTATTGCACCTTGGCGTGAGTGGGATATGGTTTCACGTGAGGACTTGTTGGATTATTTAGCCGAACGCAACATCCCATGTGCAGCATCATTAACCAAAATATACAGTCGTGATGCCAATGCTTGGCACATTTCGCATGAAGGTGGAGAGTTGGAAGACCCTTGGTGCGAACCTTCCAAAGAAGTTTGGACAATGACTGTTGATCCTATGGATGCACCTGATACACCGGAAAAAGTACAATTGAGTTTTGTTGAAGGCGAGTTAGTTGCTGTTGATGGCAAAGACTTTTCTCCACAGGGAGCTGGTGCTTATGCTGCTTTGATGTATTTAAATGATAAGGGAGCTGCACATGGTGTTGGTCGCATTGATATAGTCGAAAACCGTTTAGTGGGTATGAAATCTCGAGGTTGTTATGAAACCCCCGGTGGTACTATTTTAATGGCTGCTTACAAAGGCTTAGAAAGCCTCATTCTTGATAAAGAATCGCTTAAATACCGTGAATCTGTTGGTCTTGAATTTTCTCATGTTATTTATGATGGCCGATGGTTTACGCCATTAGCAAAAGCACAGCTTGCTTCTGCGGCCTCTTTTGCGCAACAACTTACCGGCGATGTAGTGGTTAAACTCTATAAAGGTATGGCTCAGGTTATTCAACGTCGTTCACCTAATAGCTTATACTCTGAAGAGTTTGCTACTTTTGGTGCTGATGATGTTTATGACCAAAAACATGCAGAAGGCTTTATTCGTTTATTTAGTTTATCAAGTCGAATTACCGCGTTAAGTCAAAAAGATCAGGAGAAATAGTTATGGCTTTATGGGGTGGAAGGTTTAAAGAGAAAGCAAGTTTACAGTTTAAAAAATTTAATGATTCTTTGCCTGTAGATTACCGTATGGCGGTTCAGGATATTGTTGGTTCAATTGCTTGGGCACATGCTATTCATGAAGTAGGTGTACTTAATGATGACGAGTTAGTAACCTTAACTGCTGCCCTTGAAGCATTGAAAGTCTCTGTTGAAAGTGACCCTAAACAAATTTTATTGTCAGATGCTGAAGATATTCATAGTTGGGTTGAAATTCAGTTAATTGAAAAAACAGGCGATCTCGGTAAAAAGTTACACACGGGTCGCAGCAGAAATGATCAGGTTGCCACTGACTTAAAACTTTGGTGTAAAGAAACAGGTGCTGATTTATTATTTGCCTTGGTTAATTTACAGCAAGCGATGATGAATTTGGCTGAACGTGAAAAAGATACTGTGTTACCTGGCTATACCCATTTACAACGGGCACAACCGGTAACCTTTGGTCATTGGTGTTTAGCTTATGTGGAGATGTTTAATCGTGATATAGGTCGCCTTAAAGATGCGTTATATCGCTTAGATGTTTCTCCATTGGGCTCAGGCGCCCTTGCAGGAACTGCTTACCCTATTGATAGAAATGTATTGGCGAGTCGTTTGGGCTTTAGATCTGCAACAATGAATAGCTTAGATGCCGTGTCTGATCGAGACCATGTGATTGAATTGCTTGCTTCAGCAAGTATTTCTATGATGCATTTATCCCGCTTTGCTGAAGACTTAATATTTTATAATTCTGGCGAAGCGGGTTTTGTTGAAATGAGCGATTTAGTTAGCTCCGGATCTTCTTTGATGCCCCAGAAGAAAAACCCTGATGCATGTGAATTAATTCGTGGCAAAGCTGGGCGTGTTTTCGGTTCTTTAACGGGCATGTTGACTACTATGAAGGCACTTGCGTTGGCATACAACAAAGACATGCAGGAAGATAAAGAGGGTTTGTTTGATGCCCTTGATACTTGGCAAGAGTGCATGGAAATGGCGGTGTTAGTGGCTGATGGATTGAAGGTAAATCGATCACGAACCCTTGCTGCTGCCCAGCAAGGTTATGCAAACGCCACTGAATTGGCAGATTATTTAGTTGGTAAAGATATTCCTTTTCGTGAGGCACATCATATTGTCGGTGAAGTCGTGTTAGCTGCTATTGAAAAAGGCTTACCACTTGAAGACTTAACGTTGACGCAGTTACAAAGTTTTAGTAATAAAATAGAACAAGATGTTTACCAGCACTTATCGATTGAATCAACACTCAACAAACGTGAAGCCCTAGGAGGGACCTCAAAGGCGCAAGTAGAAAAAGCCTTAGCGACCACTCAATCTGGGAATGATACCATTTTAAATGAGCAAGTGGTGGGTGCGCCAGGAAAACAACGTATTCAAGGCGCGCTTAAGCAAGTTAAGCAGCGCTTGAATGCTCAGCGTGCAGCGGCTATGTCAGTGCGTAGGGCACGTATGTCCGATGTTGACAATATTTTTAAGCTTGTTAATTTTTGGGCTAACAAAGGCGAAATACTGCCGCGAACACGTGATAATATTATTCATGATATTCAGAATTTTGTGGTCGCAGAAGTTGAAGGTAAGGTCGTGGCTACGGCTTCATTGTATATTTATCAAACTGGGCTTGCTGAAATTCGCTCAGTAGTTGTTGATGTTAACGCCCAACAGCGAGGTCAGGGTACCGCGTTAGTGCAATATTTATTAGAGTTTGCACATCAAATGGAATTACAACAAATCATTGTTTTGACATATATTCCTGATTATTTTAAACAGCTTGGATTTACAAATATAGATAAAAGCTCGTTAGCAGAAAATATTATTGAAGACAGTAAGCCTAGCCCACACAAAGATCCTGATGACGAAGTGGCAATGGAATATATTCTAACTGTTAAGTAATGAATAAGTATGAAATAGGTTAACGCGATAATGGTAAACATCAATAATAGTGATCAAAACTATGTAAAGTGGTTTAGAAATGCAGCGCCTTATATTAATGCTCACCGAGGAAAAACCGTGGTATTAATGTTTGGGGGGGAAGCTGTATCCCATAATAATTTTGCTAATATTATTCATGATATTTCTTTACTTCGCAGTCTTGGCGTCAAATTAGTGGTAGTTCACGGCGCTAGACCACAGATTGAAGATCGCATAAAGCAGCGAGATATTGCAGATAACGTTGTCAACGACATTAGAGTGACTGATGCGCAAACGTTAGTAGCTGTCAAAGATGCAACAGGCTCCTTGCGTTTACATATTGAAGCATTACTTTCAACAGGCCTAGTGAACTCGCCAATGCATGGCTCTCAAATCAGGGTGAGCACCGGCAACTTTGTCATTGCTAAACCTATGGGTGTAAAAAATGGTACTGATTATAAATATACTGGCGAAGTTCGCCGTATTGATTCAGACGGCATTAACATGCAACTTGATTATGGTTCAATTGTCTTATTATCCCCTATTGGTTATTCACCTACGGGAGAAGTTTTTAATTTAGCGCTTGAAGATGTAGCAACCCAAACGGCTATTGCTTTACAAGCTGATAAGCTCATTGCATTGACTAAAGATGATGGCCTTATCGATACAAATGGGAAATTAATTCGAAGTTGTAGTGTGCGTACGGTAAAAACTCTACTTGACGATAAAGATTGTCATGTACGTCAACTTCTTCTTAGGTCGATTATTCATAGTGGTGAAAATGGCGTTGAGCGTTGTCATTGTGTGAGCTATCAAAGTGACAGTGCGTTATTGCAAGAGCTTTTTACCCGAGATGGTGCGGGAACGTTAATTGCTAAAGATCATAAAGAATTAATTGCAACAGCAAGTATTGATGATGTTGCCGGTATTTTAGATTTAATTCAACCACTTGAAGAGGAGGGTATCTTAGTAAAACGTTCACGTGAATTACTCGAAATGGAAATCGAATGCTTTACAGTACTTAAAAAAGAAGATGTTATTATCGCTTGTGCAGCACTTTACCCTTATACAGAAGCAAAAACAGGTGAAGTTGCCTGTGTTGTCATTGATCCGGACTATCGAAAGGGTAATCGTGGCGAAAGAATTATTAAAGCTCTGGAGCTGAGCGCTAAGAAACAGGGGTTAACTTCTTTATTTTTACTTACTACCGTCAGCGGCCATTGGTTTAGAGAACAAGGTTTTATTGAAACTCCTTTAGAAAAGTTACCCGAGGGTAAAAAGCAAATGTATAACTTTCAACGAAACTCTAAAGTATTTATGAAAGATATTTAATAATTGCTTACGCTTTTGGCAAAGCATTAAGTCAAGGTTAAGTCAGATATTTAAACGCTGAGCAATTAAGTAAATCATCTCAACAGTTAGGTGATTACACCCTAAAACTACCCTTAAAACAACTCTTCAACTTGCTCTTGCTCTTCGCCAGATAACACCTGATCGACGTTTTTTTTATTAACATATTCAGTAGGGACATTACCCACCCTGAAGTACTCTAGTCGACTGGTTCTATCTGTTTTAGTCGTTAATTTGCCAGTCGCTTTATCAATTCGAACTGAGACAATGTCTAACGGTGGTACTAGTGTTTGTGGTTCAATGTTGGCAAGTGCAACTTGCATAAAATCAATCCATGCAGGTTGTGCCGATCTAGCGCCAAACTCTTTACCGACGATTTGGTTTCTGCCTAGGTTACTGTTATATAATGTTTTACCTAGCATATATTTGGGATCATCAAAACCTATCCAAGAGGTGGTAACCAAATCCTTATTGAAACCAGAAAACCAAGCATCTTTTGACTCATTTGTTGTACCTGTTTTACCGGCGATATCCTTTCGCTTCAGACTTTTTGCGCGCCAACCCGTGCCTTGCCAACCAGGTTCAGTTGTCCAATCCGCTCCCCAAATAGCTGAGTTGAGCGCTTGGTTTATTAAAAAGGCATTTTGCGGGCTAATAATACTTGGAGCAAGGGGCTGAGTGCCTTGTTGCTGAATATCTTCTGATTGATCATCACTCATTTGTTTAACTGACAAGTTGGAACTGTTTTGCTTATCCACGGCATTAGGCTTTACTATGCTACTCGCAGCAATATCATCAATACACTGTTGACAAGCTATAGCAGGATTTGCTTTGAAAATAACATTACCCTGACTGTCTTCTATTCGAGCAATAAGGTATGGGTCTATTAAAAAACCACCATTTGCAAAGGTTGCAAAACCGCGTGCCACTGAAAGAGGTGTTAATGAGGCCGAACCCAGTGCTAAGGTCTCGGTGTGAGGTAAGTCATCAGGTTCAAAGCCAAAAGCACTTAAATGTTTAATAGTATCTGTCACCCCAACACTCTGCAGTAAACGTACCGAAACAACGTTTTTTGACTCGGCTAGGGCTCGGCGAACTCGCAATGGGCCAGCGTATTTCTCAGGCGAGTTCCTAGGTCGCCATAAGGAGCCTGAGCCTTTATCCCACTGGTTTATTGGTGCGTCGTTTACAAGTGAAGCTAAAGTGAAGCCATGCTCTAATGCGGCTGAATAAATAAAAGGTTTAATGTTAGATCCAACTTGACGTTTTGCTTGTGTCACTCGATTAAACTGGCTTTGTTTAAAGCTGAAACCACCGACTGCGGCTTTAATCGCTCCATCGTTGGGTGATAATGACACAATTGCAGCACTAGCTGTTGGCAACTGTCCCAGGCGGTATGTGTTGTCTGGCATTTTATTAACTAAAATGATGTCGCCATACTGTAAAATATCACTGGCTTTTTTTGGTGGGCGCCCCTGCTTATTATCGTTAATATAAGCACGTGCCCAAGATAGTCCTGGCCAATTTATACTGTCAGTTTGCTGGTTAGTTAATTGAATAGATACGGATTTCTCATTGACTTTGGTGACGACAGCAGGGACTAGCATTTTGTATGATTTGACCTGTGCAAGCGCAATGCCTATCTCCTCTTCACTAAGTGGTATAAATTCATTATCTGAATTAGGGCCTTTTTCTTTAGTCTTTAATGGGCGCAGAGATTGCAATGCGCCGCGATAACCATGGCGTTGATCATAATTAAGTAAATTATTAACAAGGGCTTGTTCGGCAGCCTGTTGTAATGCAGAAGTAACCGTTGTGTAAACTTTATAACCAGCTGTATAAGCTTGCTCTTTACCAAAGCGTTGAAGCATTTCTTGATGAGCCATTTCAGCAATGTAAGGGGCGTCAAGTGCAATTTCAGCACCGTGCTTTTTACCTGTTATAGGCGCAGAAATAGCCTGTTGGTATTCACGTTGGTTAATGTATCCACTCACTAACATGCGTTGCAGAACAACAGCACGTCGATCTTTTGCACGTTTAGGGGAGCGAATAGGGTTTAAAGTCGAAGGTGCTTTAGGTAAACCTGCGAGGACGGCAATTTGTGCAAGATTAAGTTCATTGATGTCTTTACCGTAATATACCTGTGCTGCGGCACCAAAACCAAAAGAACGGTGCCCAAGCTCAATCTTATTAATGTATAACATTAAAATTTCATCTTTGCTGAGCAGGCTTTCAATGTGAAAAGATAGGAAAATTTCTTTTATTTTGCGTGTGTAGGTAACTTCACGTGTTAAGAAAAAATTACGGGCAACCTGCATAGTTATGGTTGATGCACCACCCTTGTGTTGACCTCTTAACTTTCCAAGAATCGCACGTCCCATGCCGATAGGGTCAACGCCAAAATGCATATAAAATCGGTCATCTTCTGTTGCGAGCAGTGCTTCAATAAGTTTTTTAGGCACTTCTTCAAGGCTAAGAACGACACGTTTTTTTTCACCAAATTGTGAAATGAGCAATTCATCATGACTAAAAATTTGTAATGGTGTTTGCCATTGTAAATCTTTTAGTGATTGCACGCTGGGTAAGTCAGAACGCATTGACAGATAAATGCTATAAACACCTGCTGTGGATAAAATGAGCAGTATTAGACTGAATTTTAGTAAATTTTTGATTGACAGCACAACAAAAGCCCAATAAGTGGATAAAAAATTAAGATAATACTAGTATATCGTGTAAAAGCATGTAATAAATGTATTTATGCGTTTTTGCGTAAAAAAATAATTACAAAAATGAAAGTTGTAGGTTGTGATGTTTAACAAACTTTGGAAAAAACCAAACTCCATGATGGTGGGCATAGATATAGGATCCCACTCAGCGAAAGCTGTGCTGCTAAGCCAAGGAAGTGAAGGTTATATCATTGAAGATTTCGCTATTGAACCTATGCCTCGAGGTTCTGTGGTAGATCGTGAAATACAAGACATAGAAGCGGTTGGAAATGTCATTGCCAAGCTTCGTAAAAATATATCAGCTAAAGCAACTGAGGCAGCTGCAGCAGTGTCAGGGCAAACAGTTATTACAAAAGTTGTTTACATGGATGTGGCGTTAACTGAGGAAGAGCTTGCCAGCCAAATAGAAATTGAAGCTGACAGCCTGATCCCTTTTCCTTTAGATGAAGTTAGCCTTGATTTTGAAACCTTAGACATAAATGAATCAGATCCTAGTAAAGTGAATGTTTTACTCAGTGCCGCTCGTACTGAATCAATTGAGGCAAGGGTTGCAGCATTAGATGCGGGTGATTTTAAAGCTAAGGTTATTGATGTTGAATCATACGCAGTTGGGCGATCTTACGATTTATGTTTATCTCAATTACCGGATGATGCAGCCGATAAAGTTGTCGCCATCGTAGATATTGGTTCAACAGTAACACTTTTTTCAGCAACAGATGCCGGTAAACATATTTATAGTCGCGATCAAATGTTTGGTGGTGAGCAATATACCCGCTCGATTGTTTCATATTATAACAAATCATTTGAACAAGCCGAAGAGGCTAAAACATCTAATGATTTACCGCCTAACTACACCTTTGAAGTTTTAGCACCTTTTCATACCGTGCTAATGCAACAAATACGCAGAGCCATACAAATGTTTCTTACCACGAGTGGTCAGGAAAAAGTTGATTATTTACTTGTTTCAGGGGGGACAGCAGCTTTAGAGGGCATTGAAACTTTATTAACCGATGAATTGGGCATTCATACCGTAATTGCCGATCCCTTCCATAGCATGTCGATAGGTGAAACTATTAACGCAGATCAACTTGAAAAAGTAGCACCACAATTAATGGTAGCTACTGGTCTAGCACTAAGGAGTTTTACTTCATGGCACATATAAATTTACTCCCTTGGCGCGAAGAGGCCCTGAAAGCTCAACAAAAACTGTACTTTACCGTTTTGACTGCTATAGGACTTGTTACTCTAGCGCTGGTTTTAGCTATAAATTTTTACTACCAAGCCAGAATAGATGGACAAAATAGCAAAAATCAATACTTAAAGAATGAAATTGCTGTGCTTGATATCCAAATTGCTGAGATTAAAACCTTAAACAGCAAAAAAGATGCATTAGAGAAGCGTATTAACGTTGTTGAACAGCTTCAACGTAGCCGAAATGTTGGTACTCAAGTACTCGATGAGATAGCTAACATCATCCCCAATGGCATATATATTATCGAATTAGAAAAACAAGGAAACACTTTACAGTTAACAGGTAAGAGTGAATCTAATAACCATTTAGCAAATATGATTCGTGCAGTTGAATTATCTGAGTTATTTGTTGATGCTACCCCAGAATCAATCACTGCCGATGATGGTTCAAGCAAATTACTAAGCAGTTTTAAAATGAAAGTTAAGATTAAAGGTTTAGTAGATGATACTGACCAAGGCGGTGAAAAATGAAGTTTGATGCATCCCAGTTTGATAATTTAGAGCTTGATACTATTGGGCAATGGCCTGCAGCGGCGAAATTATTATTGGCTATTTTTTTGGCAGTTACTATTGCCTTTTTAGGATACATTGTATTAATCAAAGACCAGATGAAGGCTCTTGATAATGCTTTTAAACAAGAAGAGACCCTCAAAGCTTCTTATCGCAGTAAATACCATGTTGCAGCAAACCTTGATTTATTTAAAGCTCAAATGGGAGAGGCAGAAGATACCTTTGCTAACCAACTCAGAAGCCTTCCTAATAGTCATGAAATACCTGGCCTGCTTGATGATATAACTTTTGTTGGTACTACAAGCGGTTTAAATTTTGTTAAACTTGAATGGCAACCTGAGATCAGCAAAGAAATATATATAGAGTTACCAATCGATATCGAAGTAGAAGGTGGATACCACTCATTTGGCCAGTTTGTCAGTAAAATAGCAGGACTGCCGAGAATTGTAACGCTACATGACTTTAAGATAATTATCCCACAAGCTGAAGATGAGAGTTTAAATCTAAAATTACAAGCGAAAACATACCGCTATCAAGAGGAGTCATCATAATGAGTTACTTGATCGCGCGCTCCTCAAAACTAATAGTTTGTGTTACATCATTGAGTTTAGTTGCTAGTTGTTTTGATGATACTACCGATATCAAAGCGCATATTGCTGAGGTGAAAGCTACTACAACAAATTATATTGAACCTATGCCTGAGGTTAATCCATTTATTCACATTGCCTATTCTGCCGAGCAGTTGCGAAGTCCATTCGTGTTGCCAAAACCAGAGGTGATTCAACAAAAAATACAACAAATGGCTGGTTGTTTAAGTCCCGATACTAGTCGCCGTAAACAACCACTAGAAAAATATGCACTAAGCGATTTAACTATGCGCGGAACTCTCGGTGATGCTGATATGCTTTGGGCACTGTTAGAAGCATCAGACGAGAGTTTACACCGAGTTGCGTTAGGCAATTACCTTGGCTTATACAATGGTCGAATTACACAAGTGAGTGAAAGTGAAGTGAAAATAACAGAATTAGCCCCAGATGGCGCCGGGTGTTGGGTTGAGAGAGAAGCGACGTTGAGTATCATAAAGTCTCAAGAGTCTAATAGGTAAAGGAAATAATCATGGTATTTGATAAAAAAAATAATTTTATAAACTTTACTTGTCTTAAAAAACAATGTTTTTCAATAATGACAATATGTTTATTTACAATGCTTTCATTAACAGTTAAGGCTAATAATGAAGACGTTTCTAGCAATGATAATGAGTTAATTGATATCTCTTATAATACTATTCAAAATGATCAGATTGTTTTGGTGTTTAGTTTTGCTAATAGTATAGATAATTTACCAGAGGTCAAAACCTCTATGACACCTGCTTATGTTGAGGTGTCTTTTGAAGCCAATGCTTTTAATAACGATTTAAAAGAAACAATAATCAATCACGCAGGTGTTGAAAGTATTAATCTAGATGCGAGCTCTGGTGATGTTGTGGCGCTTATTAGCCTAGAAAAACTAGCAGTGTTCGATGTATCCCTTAATAATGACAAAGAATTTGCTATTACTTTCAATTACGGTGACTCAGCTAAAATTGTTGAAAAATTTAGCCCTACAGGTAAAGAATTCATCAATAATATTGAGACTATTGACTTTAGACTGAACGATGACAACGAAGGACAAATATTAGTCTACTTAAACGATAATATATTGGCCGCCGATGTGAATGATAAGTTAGGCAAGCTCAATGTAGAGTTTCACAATACTGAAATAACTGAAGAATTATTGTACAAATTAGATGTAACTGATTTTGGCACCCTAGTGACGAGTATTGAAACTTTCAAAGAAGGAAGAAACGCTCGTTTAGTTATAGATACAAAAGATGACTTCATTTTTACACAAGAACAACAAGGTAACCTTTATGTTGTGACAGTGAAAGAAAAACCAGTAAAAGCTCCTTCTTACTTGGGTGAAACAGATGAATTTAATGGTCGTAATATATCGTTAGATTTTCAAAATATTGCCGTACGAACAGCTTTGCAAATCATTGCTGACTATAACGAATTTAATTTAATTATCAGCGATACTGTAAGTGGTAACATTACACTTCGTCTTGACGGTGTTCCTTGGGATCAAGCACTGAGCATTATATTGAAAGTCAAAGGTCTTGATAAACGTATGCAAGGTAACATTTTAATGGTTGCCCCAAGTGAGGAGTTAGCAGCAAGAGAAACTCAAAACTTACAAGCAAAACAACAGGTTGAAGAGTTGGCACCACTCTACTCTGAATATGTACAAATTAATTACGCCAAAGCCGCCGAGTTTGCTGAATTAATCAAAAATAATGATACCAGTATTTTATCTTCACGGGGCAGTGTTTCAGTCGACGAGAGAACCAATACTTTACTCATTCGCGACACAGCAAAAAGTATAGAAGATATTAAAAGAATGGTTACCGTTTTAGATGTTGCGGTAAGGCAAGTAGTTATTGAAGCACGCATGGTTACTGTTAAGGATGATATGAACGAAGAGCTTGGTATTCGCTGGGGAGCAACAAACACAGACGGCGAAAGCACTGTGTCGGGCTCTATTGAGGGTGTAGATACTGCTCGAGGTGGCTCAGTTCCGTCAATTACGGATCGCTTAAATGTTAATTTACCCGTGGCATCACCAGCAGGTACTATTGCTTTTCAGGTAGCAAGGTTAGCAAACGGTACAATTTTAGATTTAGAGTTGTCGGCGTTAGAAAAAGAAAATAAAGGTGAAGTTATTGCTAGTCCACGCATAACTACCGCTAATCAAAAAGAAGCTTATATTGAACAAGGGGTGGAAATACCTTACCAGGAAGCTGCTTCGAGTGGTGCTACAACAACTCAATTTAAAAAAGCAGTATTAAGCCTAACTGTTACACCGCACATAACACCTGATGATAAAATTATATTAGATCTAATAGTCACACAGGATACTGTATCTAGTGTAACGAGTGGCTTGGCTCCAGCTATCGATACACAGCGAATTGGAACGCAGGTATTAGTAAATAATGGTGAGACCATAGTGTTAGGTGGTATTTATCAACAATCAATTGTCAGTACAATTTCTAAGATACCTTTATTGGGTGATATTCCTTATTTAGGCTTATTATTTAGAACTTCCAGTCAACTAAATGAAAAGAAAGAGCTTCTGATTTTTGTTACACCGCGGATTGTTACTGAAAGCTTTTAACAGCTCAATCGCACAAGAGCCACTAAATTCATACTTATGGGTTTAGTGGTGTTTTTTTGAAATAAAAGTTTTTAATGAAGATAAAGCTTTTGTTACTTGCATTTTATAGTTAACACTTGCGATAATTACGCCCTTGAATTTCCGAGGGAGACCTCCTATGTGCCAAAAGCATTTTTCTGTTGAATTGGGCTTTTGGCTGTTCTGTAAACGTAACGAGTATTAAGTAAATCTAATGGCAGAAAAACGTAATATATTCCTTATAGGCCCTATGGGCGCAGGTAAAAGTACTATAGGTAGAGAGATAGCAGACCGATTGCATCTTGAATTTTTTGATTCTGATCAAGAAATAGAACGTCGTACGGGAGCAGATATCGCCTGGGTTTTCGATTTAGAAGGTGAAGAAGGTTTTCGTAAAAGAGAAGAGACTGTCATTGAAGATCTAAGCGAAAAACAAGGTATTGTTTTAGCTACTGGTGGTGGATCTGTTATCAGTACTAATGTCCGAAACCGACTCTCTGCTAGAGGAATAGTCGTTTACCTTGAAACGACTATAGACAAACAAGTAGCCAGAACCCAGCGTGATCGTCGACGCCCATTATTGCAAACGGCAGAAAAACCAAGAACTGTCCTTGAAAATTTAGCAGTAGAGCGTAACCCTCTGTATGAAGATATTGCTGATATTATTGTGCAAACAGATGATCAAAGTGCAAAAGTTGTAGCGCACAAAATTATAGAACGTTTAGATTTTTAATACTAATTGTGAAATAAGCAGCATTATTAACATGGCTATACTTAATGTCGAACTGGGTTCACGTAGTTATCCCATTTATATAGACTCAGGTCTAATTAATAGCACAAAGCTATTATCAAATTACATTCGTTCAAAACGTGTATGTGTTATAACCAATGACATTGTAGCACCGCTATACCTTGATGCTTTCAAGGACAAGTTGCATGATTTCATTGTTGACCAAGTCATCTTACCTGATGGCGAAGCAGAAAAAAGTCTAGCTAATTTTAATGTTATTATGTCACATTTACTTACCCATGAGCATGGCCGAGATACCACGCTTATTGCCCTGGGTGGTGGTGTGATTGGTGATATTACTGGGTTTTCTGCCGCGTGTTATCAACGTGGTGTCGACTTTATTCAAGTTCCTACGACACTTCTCTCTCAAGTCGATTCCTCTGTTGGTGGAAAAACTGCGGTAAACCATTCTTTGGGTAAAAATATGGTTGGTGCTTTCTATCAACCCAAAGCAGTATTTATTGATATAGATAGCCTTGAGACCCTACCTGCCCGTGAATTTAATGCCGGTATGGCTGAGGTTATAAAATATGGCATACTCGGAGATAAAAGTTTTTTCTTGTGGTTAGAAAACAATCTTTCAGCGATAAAGTCTGGCGATAAGGAGATATTGACAGTAATGATTGAAAGGTGCTGTCAATGCAAAGCTGATATTGTTGCTCAAGACGAAAAAGAGTCAGGTATTAGAGCACTTCTTAATCTCGGGCACACGTTTGGTCATGCTATTGAAGCCGAGCAAGGTTATGGTAATTGGTTGCATGGTGAAGCGGTTGCTACTGGCATGGTACTTGCTGCTAAACTAGCAGTAGCAATGAATTTGCTTGAAGTGTCAGAACTTCGACGTATAGAAGCCATCATTTTGGCGTTTGATTTACCTATATTAGCACCTGAGAATATGGGGTTAGCTGAATTTGTTCGCCATATGCGTCGAGATAAGAAAAATATAGCTGGTAAGTTAAGGTTTATTGTTCCAACCGAAATCGGCAAATCTGAAATGCGTGACGATGTCACACAGGAAACACTGCAAGCAATTCTATAATTATTTCTGGTATTGGCCTCAACCTATACTAGTAACTCAGTATAGAAAGGATAAAGTATGTCAGCCGATATACAAAAAGCCAAAAATTATCATAGAGTTAATTCAGTAAATACAACTGTCGAACGCTCAAAAAATACCTCAGATAGTACCTTGCTCAAAATGGATGTTAACAAAAGTACTGATATCAGTGTTATCGCACGTATTAACTATAATTTACGCTTTACTAAGCAAGCTGTATTTGTTGTGGGTCAGAGTTCTGAGCAGTACTCAAAGCTTGCTAGTGAGTTTTTAGTAAACCTCTCCAATATTACCAACAATGTTACAACCAAAACACTTACAGAAAATCAGCATAATGTTGCATTTGTTTCAGCATCGAACAAATTAGATAATATTCAAATTCGTTGCCGATTGATTGAGCAGTTATTCGTCAATACCTTGTTTGACCCAGAAGAGTCTCTTGCGGTTAGTATCTTAAATCTTGCACAACAACAAAAACAGCCTATTTCAATTGTCATTGATCATGCTCATGCACTTTCTTTACAAATTAAGTATGAGCTCTGCCAATTAGTAAATACGGCAAAAAAGAAAAAGCTAATTGTTAACCTTGTTATGTTTGGCTTAACAAATGCCGGTCATGAAATTGCCAGTAACAAAAGCATATTCAACAATAAAGTAATCTTGATTGATGGTCAAACAGGGCAGGTTATCAGTTTGAACGATAGAAAAATGTTAATAAAAAACCCTATCTCTGCTTTTACTAAGAAACATAGATTGGTTTTTACAGCAGTATTAACATTCTTCGTTGCAATGTTAGTCGCACTATATTTATTTATTGTTGCTGACATCGAAAAAACAGAGTTTAGTAACGAAGACCCTATTATAAATGTAAAAAGTGTGAAGCAAAGTTTAGCCGATAACAGCCTTAGCAATGAAGAAAGTAAAGCCATGAGTGAGGTCGGCGTAGATAATAAGTTAATAAGTACTGCTAATTCCACATTGATAAACACTACAGTACAAGCTTCAAATGATGAAATTTACCAGGCGCTGTTAAATGCACAATCACCAATCGAAAAGCCCATACCAGCTAATAGTCATGATATTTTGCAGGCATTGGCCAAGGTTGCTAAAACACCACCAAAAATAGTCGAACCCAAAGCAAATATTCCCATCCTTAAGCAGCAACAACTTGTTGACAATGGTTGGTATTATCTTAATAGTGCTAAACAATACCCGCGCGGCTATGTAGTGCAAATAGCCGCCTTCAATGACATGCAAAGTGCACTGCAATTTTTGGCATTACATAAGGATCATCAGTTGTATTGGTACAAAAAAAAGGTGAATGATAGGGTTTATATCATTGTAACTACGACCACCTTTATAAATACAGCAGCAGCAAATAAAGAACTTGCCAGCATGCCAGAATCATTATTACAAAGAAAACCTTGGATAAAGCCTATTTCAGCCATTATTGTGGAAATAAATACCTTTAACCAATAATACAAGCTACAATCTGCAAACCATTCAGTAAGTTATACTATATGAGTTCCTTACATATACAATAAAAAAATAATCAAGTTTCAGCATGAAAACTTGTTTGTTTTTTATTCGTGAGGGTGTTAAGTAATTGTTATCTTCTAAAACACTGTCATACCAAGGTAAGTATTGTTAAAAAGGTTTAGCGTGAATCAAAGTAAAACAAACATCAATATGCGCTCTCCCCTAAAGTGGGCTGGAGGTAAAAAGCGTGTCATTGATGATATTTTAAAGATAATGCCTATTAAAAATAAGAAAAGGCTGGTTGAGCCTTTTGTGGGCGGGGGCTCAGTTTTTTTAAATACAGACTTTGATCAATATTTGCTAATTGATATGAATAACGACTTGATAGAGTTATTTAATACAATAAAAGCAAACCCCTCAGTTTTTATCAACGATGCCGCCTCTTTTTTTGAAGGCAGGTACAATCAGGCTGAAAAATACTACTCATTACGACAAAGGTTTAATGAAAGTAGTGATACTTATGAACGTTCGTTATTGTTCTTGTACCTTAATAGGCATGGTTATAATGGGCTTTGCAGGTATAACAAACGTGGCGGCTATAATGTCCCCTTTGGGCGCTATAAACATCCTTACTTCCCTAAAGTTGAATTACAATATTTTGCTGAAAAAGCGCAAAGAGCCACTTTTCAACAGGGAGATTTCGCAACGGCTTTTGAGGCTATTAAAACGAATGACGTCGTTTATTGCGACCCGCCTTATTCTCCTATTAATCGTACTGCCAATTTTACCGCTTATGCAGGGAACTCTTTTACTGATGACGATCAAAAAAGGCTGGTTAATTGTGCTTTACAGGCAAAATTACAGGGAATACCAACGGTTATTTCTAATCATCACGTAGAGTTTACAAGACAACTCTACAAGGAGGCAGATAAAAAATTATTCTTCCAAGTACAACGTTCAATCAGCCAACAAGGGAAGGGCCGAGTAAAGGTTAAAGAAGTTTTAGCGCTGTACAAATAAAAATTACATAAATTAGTATTTTTTATGTTTGAACCAAAACCAAGGCTAAGCAACCGAATCGATAACTATCGTCACTGTAATCATAAGTACGATAATGAATAAAATGACATAAACAATACCAACAATGATGAACAGGCTTAATTTGCCTTGACTAAAATCGCGCTTCCTTGACTGAT
Source organism: Colwellia sp. (assembly GCA_042091395.1). Taxonomy (GTDB): domain Bacteria; phylum Pseudomonadota; class Gammaproteobacteria; order Enterobacterales; family Alteromonadaceae; genus Colwellia. The sequence continues at coordinate 29,568 of JBELHN010000022.1, read as the reverse complement.
TACTTTGTACTCCAAAAAAAGCAGCTGCGACACTTTTCAGGGTATCTTTTAAGCTACTTTTTGATTTGCTATTAACCCAAGGGATAAGGTCGTCAAAGAAGGTCATATATTTATACCAAGCAAACATAATAATCTGACTGTATCAATATAGTAGCAAAACCCTCAATCTAATTTAAGGTGTAATGCAATAACTCCAACAGATCTAAAAAGTGAAGATGGGATGATTGACTATCCCCAGCCAACCAAGATAGCCAACTATTAATAGTAACATCGCTTTGCTGACAAACGCTTTCCATGGTGTTAATAACAAGGTGTGAGCGGTTTGAAGGGCACGAATTTGATCGTGAGTCTAGTAAATACGAATTACTCATTAAAACGTTGAGAGTAAATACAGTAACTAAGGTAGTTATGAAGGTTAAAGTGATTAATTTAATTTGGGTGCGATAGGTCATTGTCATCATCCATTTTGACATGTTTTTTCAATCCAATAAAAAAGGTAAACCAGTATAAAACAGGCTTACCTTAATGTCTTTAGTTAATTATTCAGTTGGTTGAATTTACTCACTCGTAAACCATAATATCAAGCTGTATAAATTAACATCGCAAAGTTAGAAATTTTAGCTGATATTTATAAATCAATATCCATGCTGTAAGCAACATAAAACTTAACATCGCCATCTGCGCCATCTAAATCAGTTGCAGATGCACCTAAAGTGAAACCATCCTTGCTTAAGCTTACACCGTAATCAATGTAATCATCAGCTAAGAAGTCACCACTGTATGAACCAAGGTGAAAAGCAACTTCAGCATCGTTACCAAGGGTTAAGCTGTAATCTGCACTAGCGTAAATTGAATCGCCAGCATCAGCACCTTCAGCAGAAGTTAATACAGAGACACCTAGAGTTAAATTACTGAATGAAAAACTACCGTAAACTTCTGAAAAGTCTGCGTCACCTGAAGTTTCATCAGGGTAAGCGTAGTAAATGAAGCCAACATCATAAGACATACTGTCGTTAATACTCGCAGAATAACCACCGTAAAAGTCTAATTCGTATGACATACCGTCAGCCCAACTAGCATTTGATACCCAAGTACCAACATACAAGCCGCTGTCTGCAGCATAGTCTATACCGCCAGAAATAGCTGCATCATTACCGTTTTGAGTAACACCACGCCATAAGTAATTTGACGTCATCGCTACGTTGGCTGATAAACCTTCAACTGCAGAAGCTTGAAAAGATAGTGCAGAAGTTGCTAATACTGAGCTTACGGCAAGACTTGTTATTAATTTATTCATAGTTAATCTCGTTAGTTAGTTAGTTAGTTAGTTAGTT
>JBELHN010000022.1:7849-28134 GCA_042091395.1 Colwellia sp. | reverse complement strand
GTTAGTTAGTTAGTTAGTTAGTTAGTTTTTGTGTAAAGTGTCTGGATTAGAAATAGCAAACATAATGCCGAATTGCAAAAAAAATTTAAAGATATGATTTTTTCATTTATATCAGTGTATTAGTGGTTTTTTTTGAATCGTCGTCAATTGCACTCAAGTACTACAAAGATATAAACGAGCAAAGCTGGTGCAGAGTTTAGGAGTTTGCTCAATAAAGGTGCAGTGCTTGTTTCATAAATAATAAGGGCTCATTAGCATTTTTAATTTGCATGCGTATAATAGCCTCAGACTTTAGAGGAACTAATAAGTATGACACCATTTCTAATTGCCCCTTCTATACTATCTGCTGACTTTGCTCGTTTGGGTGATGATGTTGCCAAAGTGATAGCAGCAGGCGCTGATGTTATTCATTTTGATGTAATGGATAACCAGTTTGTGCCTAATTTAACTTTTGGCCCTATGATCTGCAAATCATTAAGAGACTTTGGTATCAAAGCGCCTATCGATGTCCATTTAATGGTTAATAACGTAGATACCCTTATTCCAAGCTTTGCCAAAGCAGGAGCCAATATCATTACTTTTCACCCTGAGGCAAGCAATCATATTGATAGAAGTTTGCAGTTAATTAAAGATCAGGGCTGCAAAGCTGGTTTAGTATTAAACCCTGCTACACCTCTGCACTACTTAGATTTTGTTATGGATAAGATTGATGTCATCTTGTTAATGTCAGTTAACCCAGGATTTGGCGGACAGTCTTTTATACCAACAACACTGAATAAGTTGCGTTTAGTAAAGAAGAAGATCATTGACAGTGGTTTTGACATCAGGCTTGAAGTTGATGGCGGTGTTAAAGCCAATAATATTAAAGAAATTGCAGAGGCAGGCGCAGACATGTTTGTTGCTGGCTCGGCGATATTCTCACAAGCAAACTATAAAATAGCAATTGATGAAATGCGTGAGCAACTAAGCCAAGTATCTCTCTAATAGTAAACACACTCACAAAATAGTAATAAAGCATTTAAGGAAAACGTAATGACAAGTAAACCTATTGTACTTAGTGGCTGCCAACCGTCAGGGGAGCTCACTATTGGTAATTATCTAGGCGCGTTAAAACAATGGGTAAATATGCAAGCAACGCACGAGTGTTATTATATGCTAGTCGACCAACATGCTATTACGGTTCGTCCTAATCCCGATGATCTTCGTAACGCCACACTTGATGGCCTTGCACTCTATTTAGCGTGTGGTGTCGATCCAGAACAAAGTACTATTTTTATCCAATCTCATGTCCCTGAGCATGCCCAATTGAGTTGGGTACTTAATTGCTATACGCAAATGGGTGAATTAAATCGTATGACTCAGTATAAAGATAAGTCTCAGAAATCTGAGGCTAACATGAATTCTGGTTTGTTTACTTACCCAGTCTTGATGGCTGCAGATATTTTACTTTACGGCGCTAACCGAGTGCCTGTCGGCGATGACCAAAAACAACACTTAGAATTAGCTAGGGATATAGCCACACGTTTTAATAATTTGTATGGTGACATTTTTAATGTACCAGAGCCATTCATACCTGAACACGGTGCTCGTGTAATGAGCTTATTAGAGCCGACTAAAAAAATGTCTAAGTCTGACACAAACCCCGGTAATTTCATTGGCCTTCTTGAAGATCCGAAGAAAATTAGTAAAAAGATTAAGCGTGCTGTGACAGATTCAGATGAGCAAGCTAATATTTATTTTAATCTTGAAGAAAAGCCAGGGGTGTCAAATTTACTATCGTTATTATCTTGTGCCACGGGTAAGTCTATCGATGATCTAGTACCAAACTATGAAGACAAGATGTATGGCCACTTAAAAGGTGATGTTGCCGACGCGGTTGTTGATTTACTTGCTCCTATTCAAACGAAATTCCACCAATATCGTGCTGATCAGGCTTTTCTTGATGAAGTTATGCGAAAAGGAGCAGAAAAAGCCTCTTTAAGAGCAAGTAAAGTACTTGGTAAGGTTTATCAGGCTGTAGGTTTTATTCCTCGCCCATAACTGGCGTATCGCATTTAATTCGATTTCAACTAATTACCTAAGTTCACCGCAGTGATGCATCATGATAATTGAATACTATGTAATCAATGTTCAATTTTTATAGTCAGTTTGCAATGTTAATAAAGCTTAACTTTACATAAGTTAAGCTTTAAGTCGGAGTAAACTTGTAGCCGCTTAGTTGAATTACCTCCATTTGTTATTTGTTGACCTTTTCTTTTGCTTTATCACATAGAATGTTGCTGACCTCTATAAATATTTCGATATCATGACGTTAACTCCACAACTAACCATTCGACATAATTGTCACACTGTATTTTTGCAATATACTAAACTTGTCAATGGTACCGCCATAAAGCACTATCTTTTCAACTCGCCAATGTAACAGTCCCCATTTACGTTATTTGTACAATGATTTAACATTTTTATTCTTTAAAGTTAACTTGTTGATATCATTAACAGGAAGTTATTGATTAAGTATTCGTAGCAGACCCCTTTAAATTTAAGGCAATAGCTATGATCCTAACAATAAAATGATTCGTATTAATCTTAAGGTTAACTTCGGAGAAACATAATGAGCAATATTGCTACCAAAAAGAATAGTTCAACAATTCCAACAATCATCGGTGTGGCAGACTCAACTCATTATCTAGTAGGACGAGTTGATGAAAGTAACAATTTTGTTGGTTTGGAGTCTACTGAAAAAAATGAAGTATTTAGTTCAATAACTGAAGCAAAGAATTATTTGAGGGCTCAAAATATATTCTGTGCAGTATTGGAGTTTCAGACAGCTTACGACGAAATGTGTGGTTCAAATGCCCCAAACAGGTGTACTCAGATGATTACTTTTTAAAAATGAAAAACAACATCCTTAAAAGCAGAGAGTTTTTACAAATATTTGATTTAATTTCAACTGAAGGAGTTAAATCAAATGGTAAATATCAATTTCAAGGTATGAATGCATGGCATGATTTTGATGGTTATACATGCTGGCTCTCGTATAAAGATTTGACGATTACTCTGTTATTTCACGGAAAATTAGGTGTCGAATATGAAAATGTTGACACCTTTGACGAATTTTATAAAAAAATTAATGCATTAATAGCACTTAGTTAATTTCATATAAGGAAATAAATTGCTCCCAAATAATGTCTCTGGGATTGTCTTTGATCTAGATAATACATTAGTGTCATCTTCTCTAGATTTTTCTCAAATCCGACAAGCAATAGGCTGTCCGTCAGATCAAGATATACTTGGTTTCGTGGATAATCTGCCAAACCCTCGACAAATGGATGCGCGTGAAAAAATTCTACATTTTGAAATGTTAGATGCCCGAGATGCAACCATTTTACCAGGCACAGAGAGTTTGCTAAAGTTGCTTGATAATAGGCAGATACCATATGCCATAGTTACTCGAAACTGTAAAAAAGCAGCTTTACTGAAAATTCAAAATAACAATATTAACATTCCATTGCTTTTAACAAGAGAAAACTCTAAAGCTAAACCCGCACCAGATTCTGTATATTTCATTGCTGATTATTGGCAACAAGCCCCTGAAAATATACTTTTTGTTGGCGATCACTTGTACGATATACAAACCGCTAATAATGCTCAAGCAATGTCTTGTTTAATTAATTATGGTAATAGTTTGCCTTATGAACATTTAGCCCATTTGGTAGTGCAAAATTTATCAGAACTTACCTCTACCCTCATAAACTCAGTAGGCTTAGCAGGTATCAATGAAGTACAGTAACTGGCTATTGATTGGCATTTTAGTCATTTCAAGCTATACAAGTTATAGCCAAGTTAATCGAGTCTTATTTGATGATAGAAAAAATGAAACAGACGTTATGAGTTCGCCTAATGAGAACCAAACAGTATATTTAGGTAATCAGGCAAACGCTAATGTTTGGCGAATTACCAACGATGGTGTTATGGGAGGAAGATCTCAAGGTTACATCACTCTTAACCAAGACCATGGTTTATTTACAGGTAATATTTCGCTCGATAATAATGGGGGATTTAGTGCTATGTTCACCCCTATCCAATCACTAAACGAAAATGTTAAGAATGTTACAATAAACATTCAAGGCGATGGGCAAACTTATCAGTTGCGTATGATAATGTATATTAATGGCTATCGCATATCCTATAACAAAGCAGTTGCCACTCGAAAAAATATTCGTCAATCCATCACGTACCAGTTATCAGATTTTGTGGCGACTTTTCGTGGAAGAAGTATACCTAATGCACCTAAGTTAACGCCTGATAAAATACGTGAAATTGGTTTTTTAATGACTAAAAAGAAGGCAGGGCCTTTTTCAATCGCTATTTATGAAGTAAGTTTTAGTTAGCAATAATGTGAAGTAACTCGATTAATTAAATCGATACTTTAATACTTTTAAAATGCCATAAATAAATTGCAAAAATGTGCATCAGGAAAACTAGAAAAGTGAGTTTGCAACGCATAGTCATATAAATCTGCTTTGGTGACTGTTGAGTTCCTATCCTAAATTCGCAAAATAATATCAATGGAAAACTAGTCGCCAACAGGATTAAACTAAATAATGGGTCAGTACATAATGCACAAAATGCAATGAGTGCAAACAAATTACTAACTACTTGACGATGTTTATGGTTTTGTTTTTCATTGACTCGCCAAAGACTACCCGCAATAAAACTTAAAATTATAGCGCTGTAAGCAATAAATAATTGCTCGCTTTTAAATGCTGAATTATCGAGATAAGTGCCTAAAACTAAAAAACTAACAAATGGTATTAAGCCAGCATAGCCAAGGATTTTCCAGGTAGTCATAAGTTTCCTATAAATAATGTAGCGGGTGTTATTTCAAAATATGGTTGAGTAAGTTAATTATTAAAAATATTCTGTAGACAGAATGCTGAATACTTTTAGCCTTTAGCCATTCGTTTGCAGACTATCTCGTAAATTGTTTAATGCGTCTACAGAAAAGCCTTGATCGTAAAAATATATGATTTTACCGTTGGTATTAATCAATATAACTCGAGCATTATTTGGTGCATCGTTACCAGTAAAAGCTTGAATAATGCCACCGTCTTTATACACAGTAACAACTCCTTTCCATAATGATTTGGGTATGCCGGAACGCATACCGTTATCAATGGTAGTACTAAACATTCTTGGAAAAAGCCCTTGGATAGTAGGTATTTCATATGTTGCTACATTGGTTTTGGTCATATCTAAAGCGATTAACCAGCGGTCAATGTCAAACTGAGAGTTTTGTGTATAACCCAGCAAAAGTAATGTGGTTTTATTTTTAAAATCTTTAGGAATATTGATCTTGTTTTTTTCAAGAGTTTGCCCACTTACCGAAGGGAAGTACTGGCCAGAGATTTGTTGATTTGGGTAATTCGTACTGCACGCAGACAATGCGCTCAGGAATAATGTTAATAAAAAAATACGCATTTAGTTCACACATGTATTCTAATGATATTAATCTTACGTTCTTCTAGTTAGTTAAGTTCACAAGGTATTAATTCACAACAAATACTTCTATTCAAATTGTAATTACTGTTATGATCCCCAAGCAATAAAATATCGTACATTTGCATGAGAGGTAGCTTATGATAATTGATTTAACTCGCTTACAAGAATCAGATAAATGGTCCGTCAAAAATGATTCTGACAACGGAGGCCGATCTAATGCAGAGATTTGTTTTGACAATCAACAAGGTATTTTTAAAGGAAATATTTCATTAGAACAAAAGGGTGGTTTTAGCGCTGTTTATCGCCCAATGAAGCCCTTATTTAAAGACATCAAAAAAGTAGTTATAGATGTTACGGGTGATGGTCAGACCTATCAACTGAGGTTAGTGGGGAAAGTTAATGAATATCGACTAGCTTACAAACACAGTTTCGAAACTATCTTAGGTAAGCGACAACGTATCACTTTTTCGTTAGATGATTTTGTTGCTTCATTTCAAGGGCAAACTATAGTCAATGCGCAAATTTTAAAACCTGAGAATATTTTGGAAACTGGTTTTTTGTTGAGTGAGAATTCAGCAGGTCCCTTTTCATTAAGTGTTTTTAGTATCAGCTTCTTCTAAAACCCTGTTAAAAGTTTTAATGTTGCCGAATTATAAGCTTTTATCTATTAGCAAAAAATTAATGAAATAAATTATTTGATGAATAAAATTAGCCCCAAAACACTACTTAATAGCAAATGGACTAGTTGCAATGTTACAGCCAAAGAAAAACATTTTGTCATCATAAATGTAGAATTCGATGATAATAGAAAAGTCGTTGAATGTATTATTGAAGCAGTGATGACAAATAATCAATATGCCATTGATTGGCGAGAATTGAAAAAACCAACGCAATGGAAAATTGGTTGGCAATAAATTTCACTAATTATCAAAGCAGCCATTCATATTAATTAAACCAATACTTCTGCGCCGATTGTCCATTATTGAAATCAAAAAAAAGCTAACCTAATACTTGAACAAATCAAAATTACGACAAGCTTTATAATTCTCCATCAACAGACAAAGCTTGCAACAAACAATCTGGTTTAGCATAACTTACTCTCGATAGACGGCTACTCGTATGATAACTATCTAACCCTGTGATTGCTACTGTGTGTAACCTCTCTAAATCAAGGTAACCATCGGCTTTGATTGCTTGCTCATCGCAAAAAATATCAGTAATTTCACCAACAACTAATAATGTACCATTGAGCTCTATTGGTATAATTTCTTGTAAAGCAAGTGCATACTTTAAACGACTTTCTTTAACAAAGGGTGCATTGATATTATCCTTATATTCAGCCGTTAACCCCGTTTTTTCAAATTCACATTCGTCGACTTTGTAACGAGCAGAAGTTTGATGCGCTTCGCGCCAAAAATTTTCATTAACTTGGTTTATTGTATAGCGCTGGGTACATTTAATGTTCTCTAAAGTATGCCGTTCAACGGTATCAGGCCGAGTAATAAAGCCAACTAAAGCGGGCGATGAGCCGAGATGAACAACGGAACTAAAAATGGCAAGGTTATTCACGTTGTCTTTACCGCAAGTACCAATGAGGTTAGCACTTTTAAAGCCTGATAAGCTGTTGATCATCTGTGCTCGATAACGTGAAGTCATGTTAGTAAGGTCTTTATGCGAAATATATTTCATTAATTACTCTTGTAAAGTTAAAGTTCGATGCTAAAAAATAAAGTAAGGTTTACATCATTAAGAAATGGCAAACATGTAAAAGTTACCAATTAATTTTTTTACCTTGCCAATCTAAATAACTAACTTGTTGATCGAAAGGTATTTCCACAATAATCGACAGTAGCTGCTTAGCAACAAATTCACATGTAAATAACTTATTGGCAGGCACATTTCTTTGAAAAGGCTTTGATAATGGCGTATCTGTAGTACCTGGATGAAATGCGACTAATTTAATGTTTTTGTCACGGCGAGCAAGTTCTATTGATGTGGTTTTTAGCATCATATTTAAGGCCGATTTTGAAGCACGGTAACTGTACCAACCACCCAACCGATTGTCACTAATACTGCCAACTCGAGCGCTAAAGACAACTATTTTACAGGGTGATTTTCCTGATAAAATAGAAATTAACTTCTTAATCCATAACATCGGAGTGAGGGCATTAGCATTCATAACTTGATTGAAAGCTTCGGCCTGAAAATCTTCAATCCGTTTCTCTGGCTTTATGCAATCGCTATGAAGAATGCCGTTGCAAATAATTACTTGCGTAACAGGGGCATGATCTAAGCAATTAATTTCAGAAATTGCATGATCAATTTGATCCTCTTGGTAATTTTCAAGTGTAATTGATTTTATTTGAACATTATCCACTTGGTTCATTTGTTGATTACTGCGACTAACAAGAATGACACCTGTAGTTGGATGTTGCTTTAGTTGTACAGTTAACGCTTTCGCAATTTCGCTATTTGCGCCTACGATGAGTGTTTGCTGAGTTATCATAACAAGTTCCTGATGAGCACTGAGTATTAGGTAAGCCAAATATTTTGGCTAGTACTGCCGAAATGGGGTGACGAAATTTAGCTAGAATTAAATATACCCAGTGGCTAATAGTTTTAATAATAGGCCAATTCAAGGGAGCTACCCAAAAGCCTTTACCTACAAGTGTCCAAGCTCTGTGTGTTACAGCTAAGCCTAATAATAGTTGACCATTGTAAAGGCCATGCAGTATTTTCATCGCTGCATCAGCTTTGATTTCTGGGTATTGTTTCTGAAAACCTTGTTGATGAATGTTTATCAAGTTTATGTGATTCTCTTTATCACATTTTTTAAGATGATTCATTTCTGCAAGGCACATTGGACAATTGCCGTCATAAAATATTGTTAGCATGAAATTCTCATTGATACAAAAAACGTATAATTCGTGAAATTATACTGGTGTGTGATTGGGTAAATTTTTTACTAGTATTGTCTAAAGTACGGATCTTTTTACAAACCTGATCACTTCATAGGGCTCTTTGTTTAATGTTGTAATAATGTCTTGATCATTGACAATTCACCATAGCTACACGAAACAATAATCATGTACTGAGTCTGAGCGTTGATCATTGGGCAATAAGTTCAAGGCTATAATGTTTTGAGGTATTTGTATTCTTCACTTTGAGCAAGTAATTTAATGATGTTAAATTTTGGTTTTACTAAGTTAGGTCTATTAAGTTAAGTCTATATTGAAACAAGAGAGGCAAATGAAAGTCTAGCGCTGCTCTATACTCTAATCTACCCTTCATAGAAGTGCTAAGCCATCGACAGCCGGAGCAATTCCTTAAATCACTCACTTTAGCCTAACTAAAAATCTTCATTTACCTCAAAATTCATTTCGGCACTGGTTATCGGGTGGCTAAAGCATAAACGCTGGGCGTGTAGGTGAAGTCTATTAGCAATAGTACCGTATAAGCTATCACCTATAATTGGCTTATTCAAACCTAAAGGATGAGCACAATGCATACGCAATTGGTGGGTTCTGCCAGTGATTGGGTATAAGAATATCTTACTGCTATGGCCATTATTACTGATTAATTGCCAATGTGTTTCAGCAAATTTTCCGTGTTCGTGACATACCATTTGTTTAGGGCGATCCTCAAAATCACCCCTTAAGGGTAGACATATTTTTCCTGATTGCTGCTTTACAATACCATCAATACAGGCAACATAGCGTTTGCTAACACGTTTTTCGAAAAACTGTTTTTGTAAATTTTTATGAGCTCTCTCACTGAGTGCTAACATTAACAAACCAGAAGTCGCCATATCAAGTCGATGCACAATCATGCCTCCAGAAGCCTTAGGGAATTGTGCTTTAATACGGGTGAGTACTGAATCCTTGATGGACTTTCCGGGAACGGAGAGTAATCCTGCGGGTTTATTAACCACAACAACATGTTCATCACTAAAAAGTATCTCAAGAGGAATGTTTTTAGCTGGATTTTCCAATAATGGGTTTTTATCAACGGCTATTCCTGAAAGCATATGTGCTAATATAGGTTGGCATTTACTTTGGCAGGCAGGATAAAAATGCTTGTGTTTTCTTATGGCAGAGGTTGGTTGGTTGCCCCACCAGAATTCAGCCATACACACAGGTGTTAACTGGTGCTTGAAAGCAAACTGTAACAATTTAGGAGCTGCACAGTCACCAGAGCCCGCAGGTGGTTTTTGTGCGGTGGTATTTGCAAATATTTCAATTAAGTTCTTAGTTTCCCCTGATATATTGAGTAATTTGTATTGCTTAAAAATATGTTTTTGTAACCTCGCTGAATATACTTTTCTTTGCTTTCTTAAATGGTCTATTTCAGCGGTCAATACATTTAACTTTTCGGAGATCACATTAATTTTGATTTGATGTTGTTTCTTAATTTCTTTTAACTTTTTTTTGTCTTCAACACTAGCTCGCGCTAAGGATATGCTGATATCTCTGTGCTCAAATTTACTGATTTCGGTATTGTTAAGCGAAAGTCGCTTTTGCTTGCGTATAAGCTTATTTTCACGCATTTTTTTTCTGAATATTTGCATTTCTTTTTCACAATCATGTGTTGTTTGCGAGAGTAAAGATGATAGTTCAGAAATTGATGTGCTGTTTTTGAGGCGCTCAATTTTTTGATTGAGTTGGTTAATATAAGTTTGTTGCTGTCGTTCATAGTGACTTTCTTTGTAAGCAGTATAAATGCTAGGTACAAAATTTATTGTTACATTTTCATGAGATGTCTGTTCATTAACGTTATCTGATGTTGCCGTTAAAAAGGCTAAACCACCTTGTTTATCACGAACAATCAATACGCCATACATTCGACCAGGTTTATCAAGGTTGGGCGGATGCAGAATAAGTAACTTTTCTTGTAGTAATTCACAGGCAATCAAGGCTAATGGGTGCACTTGATAATGAAAGGGGAAAGTGAAGCACTCTGGTTGCTTCAAATTTAGTGAATTTTTGGTTAATGGGTAAAGAAAGGCATTAGTGAACATAGTTAAATATTTATAGTTTAATAGCAACAAATGATAATTAACTTTGAGTACACAGTAATTAATCTTTGCAGCAGTTATTAAGCTTTCTATCGATTTTCTTGTCTAATATGAAGCTCAATTGAAAAAGAGATTAGTTAAGTTTTACATCTAGGTAATTCTACTATAAAAGCTACTCGATGTTGATTGCCTGTGCATTAATTTTTGTACAGTGAAGTGAATCATTGATCGTAACTAAGATATTTTTAATGAATGATAAGTTCAGCAGAGACTTTTTTAAGTGGTTCTCGATACATGTGGTACGAGGTATGCAAGATGTGTTATGAAAACCTAAATTCGTTCATGAAGTATGCATATGTTAATTGTAGATTTGACCAGAGGGACAACTTATGAATATTATCAGAAAATTACTGGCGACTATCGCCTTAATCATAGCAAGTGTTTCCATTTCAGCATCACCTATTAATGTAGGTGGAGTTGTTTGGGATCCAGATTATGCCTCAGACTTTAGTGGCGTCGCAGGGCTTATATACCAAGATGCTGACGTAGATAGAAACCTAAGTGGTTATGGTGTCATAACCACTTTAAATGGCTTAGATGCTGCAGGATTTTGTCCGGGTTGTGAGCTAACTTTTCAATTTGGTGGCTACACATTATCAACCTTTGATGGTGGTGCAGACCCTTTAAATGACCCTTCAGGCGGTTTAACGAGCCATTATGAATATACAGGAGGTTGGGTAAACTATTATGTTGATAACACCCCAGATAACCTCACTGATGTTTTACAGTTAACTGAGGCTAATACTGGTAGTGAAGGTGGAGCAAACCTTTTATGGTTAGCGTTAGAGGGAGCTGTGAATAGAGGCGTTGACACCACCTTTGTGGGAGGACCTGTTTTCAATGCTGCCATTGGGGCCGGTGCTTTCAACATTATTGGTGGAGCAGCCATGAATAACATTGATACTGACAGTATTGTGATGGAAAATGGTGAAATTGCTGATATAAGCTTCTCTTCTTCTTTTACTGTATTTAAGCCCAACCCAGATGGCCCAGGAAGCTTTTCAACAGGCTCTGCCAATTTCTACGGGGAATCAATTCCTGAACCAACCTCATTAGCTATCTTTGCCTTAGCATTACTCGCTCTTGGTGCCAATGCGCATAGAAAATTTTTCTAGGGAGTAATAATATTGATTACGGTTTCTAGGGAAGGTTTTCTATTAAGAAAACCTTTCGAACCACATCAAATGACTCGGTTGCAAAACTAATAAATTCTTACTATGCAATACAAAATAATTCTCACTATGCAAAAATTCTGAAATCTAGGCTAGAAAAAATCAAATCTTGTGTACGAATTTTTGAAAGTTTCTAAGTCTGACCCTCAAAATAGTTAATGTATATTTCTATTTTTTATTAGTGAAAATTAGCTTAGTTAATCAGCACTTCACTTACTCCGCGATCCCAAGCTAATATTTGATGTAGTGTATTTGGTTATTGCAAGTTGATTGTTTTTGGTGAGGGCATGTTTTTAAGCTACCACCTACTGCCTCGTTTCCTTTTTAGGTTAAGTGCTGAGATTTTAACTGACGTGTTTACGAGTTAATTCTGCCTGTATCGGAAGATATAGTGAAGATGATAACGATTTTGGCACCGAGATGCCTAACAATAGCAGTAAACCTATTTCTTGTTTAATTGATGCAAAGGTAAACTTTTATACTCGTGCTATAAATTTCTGCTTCATTCAATAATTCTTCATAAACCCACTTCCTTACATAATTATTACGTTGAGTAATGAGTCTATGTTGTCGATATTTAACAACTGGGATAGATGAAATTAATTGACTTTAAAGTAAAGTTAACGAACGTAATACTAATGGAAGCATTCAAGGAATACAGCGACTCGTTATCATGAACGGGGCATTAAATTTTTTTTAAAGTGTCATATTAACAATTATCCACTGACATCATTAATAATGCTGCTAATTTTGATTCTAGACAATGCATTGTGAATACATAACCCTTCATTATTGTTACTTAGTTAATTATTACTTGCTTAATTATTACTTGCTTAATTGTTAGTTGACTTAGAAGTCATGAGGGTAAATTTATAACACTAATAATGTGTAAAACATGCTTTTAATTAAATTAATTAATGAGTTATTGAGCTGAAATAGCCCAATATTACTATTTTACAGGTGATGTGTAAGTGTCTATTTTTTTTACACATCGTTAACGGTGACTTCAATAAATACCCTCTATGCCTATGTATTTAGTATCTTTTTTATACATGGTACGACCTATGCAGATTATTAATTGTGCAAGTGAAACATTTCACAAGTCAACACAGAATATATATACAGAAATTGAAGGAATAATTATGAATATGATTAAAAATATAATGGCTAGTATGGTAATTGTCGTTGCAAGCTTTTCTACCTCAGCATCATTAATTAATGTCGGTGGTGTTGTGTGGGATCCTGATGCGGGTTTAGATTTTCAGGGTACAACAGGTGCTATATATCAAATGATAGCGATGGATGGTTCATTAAGTGGTTATGGTTCAGTTGCTTCGTTAAACGGCACTGGTCCACTATCGTTTTGCCCAGGTTGTGAATTAACATTCCAATTTGGTGGTTTTACACCATCAGCAGTTGACATAGCCACTGTAAAAACCAATTTCACTGGTGGTTGGGTTAAGTTTTATGTGGACAATACCCCTGATGCCGATCAATTTAACGCACTAGCTTTAACTGACTTGAACACAGGTAGTGAAGGGGGAGCTAATTTATTATGGCTAGATCTAGAGGGGGCAGTTATTATAGGCTCTGAAACTACTCTGAACGCTGGTGAAAATTTAGGAGCGGGCACTGCTGGCGGTAGTGGTGCATTAAATGTTATTGGAGGAGCAGCTGCGGGTAATTTTGATACCGACACAATGGGTATGGGGTCAGATATTGCATTTACTTCTTCTTTTAGCCTCCCTCAATCAGCAGATGGGATTACCTTTTCTACAGGCTCGGCTAACTTTGATGGTCAATCAATTCCCGAACCTACTTCTCTAGCTATTTTTGGTTTAGCATTTCTTGCTTTTGGTGCGAATGTTCGTAAAAGATTATTATAATGAGTTTTAATCATATTTTATATTAACCTTACAACATCCTTCCGCTGATGCTTAACAAAAAAGCTTTCTTTTGAGAAAGCTTTTTTACTTTATTGAGCAAGAAAAAGTATGTGTAAACATAGTATAACTAATGGCCGCTTGTTATAACTTTGGTTCGAATGGAACTTTTAACTAATGCGGCATTAGCCGGTAATTCATCGTCTCCTGCTAACAAATAAATAACTTGTTGCCCTTGCTCTGCAAGTTCTAGCGCATGTTGATAATTTAATAAGATGGTTGAACTAATATCTTGGGGGTATTTTTCAGCATCGCGGCGCACATATTCTATTAATTCAATATTCACGGCTTGATCATAAAACACTGCATCGGCAAATTGCAGGATACGATGGGCATTTAACGTTAAGTTATCAGGATTACCATCGAGGGTTCGGATAAAGGTAATCTCCCCTGCTGGTGGCGCTACTTGATCTTTTAAGCTAGCAATTAATTGTTGCTCGGCCAGTTTGGTTTTACCATCGAGTAAATTTTTACCAATTGCACCGCGTAATATTTTTTCCCAAAAAGCTCTGCGATTAGGTATACCCTTAACACGGGCTTTTACATGGTCGCGAAATTTAAATGAGAAGTCTGCTAGGCGGCCATAACCTCGCGGTAATACTTTTTCTATTTGTTCGCGTAACATGCGCACCAAAATAGGGGCGCTGCCTGAACTAGAAATAGCAATAAGCATGGGTGCACGATCAATAATAGACGGCGTTATATAGGTACAAAGTTCAGGTTGATCAACGACATTGGCTAAAATTTTCACCGCATCGGCTTCTTGATACACTTGCTCATTAACGGCAGTGTCGTCTGTGGCAGCAATGACTAAGGTCATTGTTTCTAAACAACCTGTTTGGTAATTATGCGCTAACCAATTAAGTTTATTTTCATTAATTAACCGTGCAACGCCATTCGAAACCGTGGCCGACATAACGGTAATATTGGTGGTCGCTTTAAGCAATAGTTCAATTTTACGGGCGGCAACATCACCGCCACCAACAACCATGGCATTAATTTTATCACCATCAAGAAATACCGGAAAATACTTCATCGCAACCCTAACCTAACTTAATACCAAACATAGTATCAGCACAATAACATAGCTTGCCCAATAAAACCTTAACCAAGCTTATACAAAATTAGTCTCAGCTCAATAGGGTTGTAACAAGCTTCTATTTAGGCTTGTGGCAGCGGTAAACGTGTTTGACTCACTGCTAAGCCGTTAGCATCACCGTAAATAAACCAGCCAGGAATAAAATTTAAGTCAGCAAACTTTACGGTAACATTAACATCGCCAACACCAAGCTTTTCAGTTTTTATGGGGTTACATCCAAGGGCTTTAACGGCAATGTTTAAGGTGTTAATGGTAGCTGCGTCTCTGATGCAACCATTAATAACTACAGCTTGCCAATGATTTTTCACGGCATTCTCTGCAATTAAATCACCAAGCAAGGCTCTATTCATGCTAGCTTTACCATCAACCACCAATACCTTACCTTGGCCATTTGTCGCTAATATTTCTTTTACTTTTGAGTTATCTTCAAAACAAGAAACCGTGACTATTTCGCCATAAAAAATAGATTTTTTACCAAAATTTTGAAACGCTTGCGTGGCTAAATGTAATTGCTCTGCAAACTCGTCAAACAAATCAGGGAGTAAATCAAGCATTGTGTTTCCTTATCTCGTTTTTATTGGGGATAATTTATCACTACTCTAGCAGTAATGAATGGTAAACTACTATCATGTTTATGTATGCTGGTTATTATTGTTCACACTGATGTCATTTCAGAGAGGGCAGGATCAACTAACCGCAATAAAAGACCAATAGAGAGTAATTAATGCCTTGGATACAACTTAGATTAAGTGCAAATGAAGACAACGCCGAAAAGTACAGTGACTGGCTCTCCGCGTGTGGCTCGCAGGCGGTTACCTTTATCGATGCGCAAGACACACCTATTTATGAACCGCTGCCAGGTGATGACGTTATTTACTGGTCTAATACGGTAGTGATGGGGTTATTTGAGGCCAGTCATGATATGGACAAAGTCATTGGCTATTTACAAAGTATTCACCCCGATAAAGCCCAAATGCAATACAAACTTGAACAGTTAGAAGACAAAGATTGGGAACGTGAATGGATGGATAACTTTCACCCCATGAAGTTTGGGCAACGTTTATGGGTTTGCCCAAGCTGGCGCGAAGTACCCGAGCCAGATGCCGTAAATGTCATGTTAGATCCTGGTTTAGCCTTTGGAACAGGAACACACCCAACCACAGCACTGTGTTTAACATGGTTAGACGGTTTAGATTTACACAATAAAACCGTGGTTGATTTTGGTTGTGGATCTGGCATTTTATCTTTAGCTGCTCTTAAGCTTGGCGCTAAAAAAGTTATTGGCATTGATATCGACCCACAAGCATTGCAAGCAAGCCTCGCCAATGCACAGCGAAATAATGTGGCCGACCGACTTGAATTGTATTTACCCAACGATCAACCCACGTTAAAAGCCGATGTGGTGGTGGCTAATATACTAGCAGGGCCATTGCGTGAGTTAGCGCCTACTATTATTGATTTTGTTGCTAATAAGGGGCTGCTAGCCTTGTCTGGCGTATTAGAAGAGCAAGCAGAAACATTGCAAGAAATTTATGGGCAGTGGTGTAATATGGCGCCGTTTACGGTACAAGAAGAATGGGTTCGCCTAAATGGGCAGCGCTTTTAGCTGCCAATATTTTTTTCTGAACTGTTTATGACTGAACTGTTTATTACTGAACTGTTTATTGAATTTTTACTGGACAATGCTCAAAGTGGGGGCATTTTTCGCTCTTAATTCTTGCTTATCAATGGCGGCAAGTTTAGCTAATATTTTTTCATTGGCTTGCATTTTAGTGCAAGGTGGAATAACAAGCGTGGTTTGCATATTTAGCTCTGCATTAACAAGTGCCGTAATAGCAAGTTTTTCAGCGCGCATCAGATCGATGGCAATACCTTTAGCCTCATACAAAATCACTTCATGCGCAGGTGGGTAATGTTCCAATAATAAGTCAACCAATACTTGCCTGTACGCCTTGCCTGTAGAAAATTTACCAAGAGACTTATCTCCTGCCAACGCCACTTGCCATAGTATCAAGTGGGCCGATGTATCAATAGTGCGTTGGTAAAACATAAATTGGCTGGTTTCAAAGTGTGCGCAACCAGTTTTACCCGGATCTATGCCTAAATCAGCATACAAACAATCTTCAGCGGAAATGCCTGGCTCCATTACTGCCGGTAGGTTTTCTGCCCGTGCTTTTTTTATGGCTCGATGACTTACACAGGCGAATACCCCGGGGTGGCCATAAAAAGCAGCCACTACTTTTTTACCCGTTTTTACTTCCTCTAAAATAGCATCCACCATTTCATTGTACGTAATGTTACGATTTTTTCCTTCTTCATAAAAGCCCTGGAGCGTTCTAACCTCGGCATTCATGCCTTCAAGCCATTTTTGCGCGAAGCCGTTGGCCATTAGTGAAAACACAATATCAGCCTGTTCTATATGGCTGCGTGCAATGGGGCTTATATGCGCCCCTAAAGTCATTCCTGTACCAACACACACTAAACTACCGGGCATAAAATGTACCTGTTAAATTGGTTTCGTTTAAGAACATTATGTCTAAACCGTGCGAGATTTGACACTATTATTTACTGACGTTTATTAAGGTAAATTCGGTTTATTTATGTACATAGTTATGCAGCATTAAATTACGCACTTGAAGATAACGTTTTTGTTAAATCTAGAATTGATCTATGTATTGGTGTGCAATGTCTTGTTTGTTTTGTTGCACAATGATCTTTGCTGTTGAAAAGCCTAATTTATCTATAAAACGTTTAGTGGCAAAATTTTTACGGTTGTAAAAAGCATGTATGCGATTAAGTTGCAAGGTATTAAATGCATAATCGATAAGAGCCTGCATCGCTTCTTCAGGTATTTTTTTGCCATTGGCTTCTCTTGCTAAAATAATGCCAATTTCGGTTTGCTTTATACCTACTTTTTTCTCTGTATTAATTATAGTTTTATTGTAAGGGCGAGTTACAAAAGCCAATGTTTGCAAGCCAAGGATATTGCCATTATTACCGCATACGATAGTCCAAGTTAACACTGTTTTTGCTTTTCCATGTAAATCATATTGGTTAGCTCGTAAACAATGCTTGAAACTAGCCTTGGCTTCTTCTAATTTTATTGCGCCACCGGTATGTCGCATCACTTTATTGTTAGTGTATAACTGGCAGAAAAACATTTCATCATCTGCAATCAACGGTCTGATAAGCAGCCGCTCAGTTGAAAAGGTGTGCATCATAAATGGCATCAGTTTATTAGTTAATGGGTCATTTTATTGTTTTATATTTTCTTATCAGTTGGCGATAATATCTCATCATTAACTTGAAATTTAGTAACTTTATTGCGGCCATTTTGTTTAGACCGATACATTGCTAAATCGGCATCAGCTAAGAGTTTAGTTATATTGTAGCCAGAGTTTTTTACGTCAGTAACACCAAAGCTAGCCGAAACGGAGAAGTTATGTCCTGTTGCCGATGTATTTATTGATTCAATAGCAGTCCGACAAGTTTCAGCTCTATCTATGGCGGAGTTAATCTGACAACTAGGTAATACCAAACAAAATTCTTCACCGCCTACACGTGCAAAAATATCATTTGTTCGGCCTGTTGCTTGACACACTCGCACTACTTCTTTTAATACCCAATCACCGCAGGCGTGTCCAAAGCTGTCATTAACTTTTTTAAAAAAGTCTAAATCAAACATAATAAGACTTAAAGGCTGCTGAGCATTTTTGCAGTAACTTAGAGCACTTGTGGTAACCTGTGTAAAATGACCACGGCTAAAAATACCGGTTAAGGTGTCATATTCTGCCAGTTGTTTAACACGTTTATGGCTGTTCCATAATCGCCCTGCCCAGAGCAGGAATAGTGCAATAGCAATGGTTAATATGGTAATAAACAATTGTATGTTTTCAACCCTGGCTTTAGCTAAGGCTTGTTGTGCGGCTAAGGCATTATTTTTCTCATTAAGTAGTTTAATTTGGTTTTCTTGCTCATAAGCTTTGTGCTTAGCAAGCTGAAAAGCAAGATGTTTGGCTTTTTCGCCTTCAAGGTGAGATTTTTCTATTGCAGCATATTTTTCTAAGTATCTTAGAGCTAAAGACATATTCTGCTCTTTTTTTGCAATTTTATATAACAGTGCATAGGTTTCAACACCTTGCAATAGGTTTGAAGTTTCAGGGTTACTTGTTAATGCATCAATTGTAAATTTTTTAGCCATTTTTACTTTATTTAATTGCCAATAGGCTTTCGCAATAATATTGTTGATCTCAGCAATTAACATTGGATATTGTGTCATGTTAATGGCTTGATGAAGAGGTAGTAAAAGTTCTAATGCATCTTTTGATTTATTTTCATTAATTAGTGTAAGTGCTTTATAAGAATATATAACATATTTCATAATTCTAGAGTCATCGTCTTTACAAGATTTTATACCATCATCAAATGCAGGGTTGTTAGACTTCAAATTCATTAAGCGGTGATGTATTTCCAGTTTTAATTGAAGTTTAAAACAATGATGAGTTTCCGATAACTGATAATCGTCAAGTTGCGCTAAATATGTTTTTGCTATCTTATATTGCGCAATTTGATTATAAAAAATCACAGAACTGACGATTGCACTTATTCGGTGTTCTGGGTTAGTTTTTGCTATAATTGAGTTTAAATTAAAGCCCACATAAATAAGGCCTTCCCCCCATTTTTGTTGTGCGGCCATAACATAAACTAGTAGGTAATTTGTTCGGAATTTAATTAATTCATCATTTGATAATGCTAATAATTCTTTTAAAATCAATTCAGCTTGTAAGTGAAAACCAGCATAAGTTTTAGCGTATGCTGACAGTAATTTAAAATAATCTAACTCAAAAGCAGACAGTTTCTCCTGCTCTTCTTTTAATACTCCTATTAAGCTTCTCATTAATTTTGGATCTGATCTTTTAACTTTGTCAGCTAGTTTTAATTTTTCTATTACGCTAGGTTCTAATTTATAGTTGCTATTTTCAACAGCAAAAGACTCACCATTATTGATAAATACAAAAATAATGATGAGGCATAGCATGGTTAACACTTTTACGTGAACCTTTATTTTTGGGATATTAATAACAATATTTCTCAAAATTGATTAATCTAACCGTTAATAGCTAAAGGTAAATTATTGTTTTCTGCATGATAGTCTTTAGTTGAATCATCATTTGAATCATCATTTGAATCATCATTTGAATCATCATTTGAATCATCATCTTCAGCGGGAAGAATAGCAAAGCATTTAATAACTGGTAGATCTTTAGAAATTATACTCAGGGAAAAACTGTCGTTACTTAAAAAACATTTTTTTTCTTCTTCACTAAGCTTATTTATTTCAAACACTGAGGTAGCTATGTCCATATTGTTAAAAGCAGAGTCACTGGCCATTTTTTCTAATACCGATATAATATTATTCATCTTTTTGTCCTTGTTACTGATTATAAAGTTGGTAAACACATAATTTATCAATTGTTTTTGCTTTAGTTTTTGCT
>JBELHN010000022.1:0-7749 GCA_042091395.1 Colwellia sp. | reverse complement strand
GTTTTTGCTTTAGTTTTTGCTATTAGCTCATTATATTTGACTCCTTTCCTGTAATTGAGAAGAATAATTATTGAGAGTTTGCAAATTTAATTTCACCTTTTTTACCCTTGCCCCTGTCAAAAACAACAAAATAATTATTGAGTAAGGGTAACCCCAAAATACTTTGATTAGGCCACTGGGGTAATTGACTTAATAGTTTAAAACAAGCTTTACCATATGTTGGCGCATTAATTTGCCAATAGGTACTGGGTGCACAAGTAAGTTGTACTAGCTTCTGTTTTTCTTCATTTTGGCTTGAGTTATTCACAAAGTTAAAATAAAGGTTTGGCCACTGCGCTAACTTCAAAGCAGAGCTAGCAATGCCAATTGATTGTTCTGTCATTGATTTAAAGGGCGTTAGTAATTTTTCAAACTCAGGGTTATGAGCAATTAGCGCTTTTATTACTTGCTCATATAAGCTTGCGGTTAGCACAATAACCCCAGCACCACTATCAATTATTGCATTGCTACAATACGCTTTTTGGTGGTTAGCTGCTAATGGCTCAGCCATGATAGGGTTGGCTGAACCGATTTGGATTGAATCAAGGTTTACATTGTAATACACGTCATGCTCAACCGTGATTGTAGTAAATTTACCTCGATATAAATCTGTTTGTTCTTCACCCCCGCCGAGAATCAAAAAACCTTGGTTGAGTGGATCTTGCCGCAGTATGGCGGCTGGCGTTTTGTCAGTATGTTTACTGTTTATATGTATAGATGAGCGTTTTGTATACAAAGCAAATTTATCTGCTGTTAAATGCTTTTCTGCTAACAAACTAAAATAAGGGGTAATATCTTGTTCAGGCTGCTGCCAAAGCAGTGTTTTAAATTGTGCTAAATCTTCGGTTAATTTCTTGTTGAAGGGCCAAGGGTAGCTCTGTTCAGGTTTGATGTTATTTTCAATAAAGTAATGTTGAAAATCAAAACCTTTGTTTAAGTGGTGATACGCCATACCTAGTATGCCATCCGCATCACCAAATGTTTTGCTTTGTTTGTTTGAATAGACTATAGCTATAGGAACTCGGGGGGTTGAAATAGCTGACTGCGCTGTTAATTTCTCAAGATTTTTCGTATCAAGGCCATATTCTTGAACAGTAACCGAAGTATAAACAACAGGGCCATTCCAACCACCAATACCGTAATTAACTTCCTGTACAATACTGGTTGAGATTAAATTCTTATCAAAATCTGCTTGGTAGTTATCGTTTTTTATTACGAGTGTACTACTACCTGTATCAATTAATAAATTTACTGCTGATTTATTACTACCAATGTGCAAGGTTAAGCAATAGTCTCCTTTTGCATACACGTTGGTGATTGGTAGTTTCAGCATGGCGGTCAAGGCTCTTATTATAAATACTGCTAGCAACGATATGTTTAGAGGACTTTTAAAATTGTTGTAATGATTTCAATCTCATATAACAAAATACCTCTATGGTATTTACACTCCTGCTTTTTAATTATAATGTCAACTATTTTGTTAGTAAATTGTACAAATAATCTGCACATCAATACTTTGATAAATGTCAATATCAAAATAGCAAAAAAAGTTTAATATTGTTCAAATTCTATGCTTTAAAAACTCAATGAAAACGCGTAAACTTAGCGCCCTTTTGACAGGTAGCTCAAAAAAACAGCAGTATGAAAATTGGTGATTATCAACTTAATTCGCAGGTAATGCTTGCGCCAATGGCGGGTATTACCGATCAACCTTTTAGGCAAATCTGTTGTCAACTGGGTGCGGGTTTGGCGGTATCAGAAATGCTTTCGTCTAACCCGAAAGTATGGAACACCGAAAAATCTAAATTAAGAATGGTGCATGGCAATGCTGATGGCATTCGTAGTGTACAAATTGCTGGTAGTTGTCCGGACGAATTAGCCTTTGCGGCTAAAATTAATGCAGACAATGGCGCACAAATTATTGATATTAATATGGGCTGCCCCGCAAAAAAGGTAAATAAAAAACTAGCAGGCTCAGCGCTGTTAAGAGAGCCTGCTCAAGTTGAGCGTATTGTAAAAGCGGTTGTACAGGCGGTTGATATTCCTGTGACGTTGAAAATACGTACTGGTTGGTGTGAAAACACCCGTAATGGTATTGAAATTGCCCATATTGCTGAAAATAACGGTATTGCATCGTTGGCAGTTCATGGCAGAACACGCAATGACTTTTATAAAGGCAATGCCGAGTATAACACCATAAAAGCTATTAAAGCCGCGGTTACCATTCCTGTGGTAGCCAATGGTGATATTACCTCACCTGATAAAGCGCGGCAGGTGTTAAGTTACACTGGCGCAGATGCCATTATGATTGGCCGAGGTGCACAGGGTAGACCATGGATTTTTCGAGAAATTAATCATTTCTTAAACACGGGTACTAAGTTAACAGCGCCGGTGTTAAGTGAAGTACGAGCGATTGTATTAGCTCATATATCAGCATTACATCAATTTTATGGTGATATTAAAGGCGTTATGATTGCTCGCAAACATGTATCTTGGTACATCAATAACTTAGCTGAAATCAGTGAAGGTTTTAGCGCTGAATTTACTATAGATCAAGGAAAATTATTTAGGTCACTATTTAATGGCCTTTCGTCTACCGAAATGCAATTGGCGACGTTAGGCGAGTTTTTTGATGGCTTTGTAGCGTGTTCACCTGTGAACAGGTAACAATGTTGTCGTTTTATTTTATTTAATTAACAAAAGAAAGAGTTATATCATATGTTCGAACAAAATGTTTCTTCTCCATTTATTACTGGCGATATTCAAACACAAACTAAAACATCTCCTTTACGCAGCCAAGCTAAAATTGCTATTAGCAACTATTTATCACAATTAAATGGTAATGATGTTGATGATATGTATGACCTTGTTTTGAGTGAAATTGAAGCTCCTATGTTAGAAGAAGTGATGATGTACACTCGTGGTAACCAAACACGTGCAGCAAACTTGCTGGGCATTAATCGCGGCACACTTCGTAAAAAATTAAAAAAATACGGTATGAACTAGAACCGGATTTTTCAATGAAAAGCACCTTAGGGTGCTTTTTATGTTTTGATAAGCTTATTTTTAGTGTTAACGATTGTCTATGACATTGTTATGTTATTTTAATGAGTAGTAAACGTCTTATAAATATTCAACCATATTGATATGACTGCATACTCATTAACTACTTTATAAAAGGTATACACATAAATGGATACTCCACGTCCAATTAAACGCGCACTGCTAAGTGTTTCTGATAAATCAGGTATTGTTGAATTTGCCCGTCGTTTAAGTGAAAAAGGTGTTGATTTACTTTCTACCGGTGGTACAGCAAAACTGCTTGCTGATAGCGGTATTAAAGTCACTGAAGTGTCAGATTATACGGGCCATCCAGAAATTATGGACGGTCGAGTGAAAACATTACACCCTAAAGTTCACGGTGGTATTTTAGCAAGACGTGGTACTGATGAAGCGGTAATGGCAGACAACAATATTAGCGCCATTGATATGGTCGTTGTGAATTTATATCCGTTTGCCAATGCTGTTAGCGATGAAAATTGTTCGTTAGAGAACGCTATTGAAAACATCGATATTGGTGGCCCTACCATGGTTCGTGCTGCGGCAAAAAACCATAAAGATGTGACTATTGTGGTGAATGCTAGCGACTACGACAGAGTATTAGCCGAGCTTGACAGTAATAATGATTCGTTGACTTACCAAACACGTTTTGACTTAGCTATTGCTGCTTACGAACATACGGCGAGTTACGATGGCATGATTGCTAATTACTTTGGTAAAATGTTACCTGCTTATGGTGCAAGCGACACAACTGCATCATTTGACAATAAAGCGAAATTCCCTCGTACCTTCAACAGCCAGTTTGTTAAAACCCAAGACCTGAGATACGGTGAAAACGCTCACCAAGCGGCTGCTTTTTATAAAGAAGCTAATCCTGAGGAAGCCTCTGTTTCAACAGCAAAGCAATTGCAAGGTAAAGCTTTATCTTATAACAATATTGCCGACACCGATGCAGCATTAGAATGTGTGAAAGAATTTGCTGAACCAGCATGTGTTATTGTTAAACATGCTAACCCATGTGGTGTTGCTATTGGTGACGATATTTTAGCAGCTTATGAAGGTGCTTATAAAACTGATCCCACATCGGCCTTTGGTGGAATTATCGCTTTTAACCGTGAATTAGATGCCGATACCGCAGAGGCTATTGTTTCCCGTCAGTTTGTTGAAGTAATTATTGCCCCAAGTGTGTCTGATGCTGCCGCGCAAATTGTTGCAGCTAAACCCAATTTACGTTTGCTAGAATGTGGTCAATGGGATGCTAAAACCACAGGTTTTGATTTTAAACGTGTAAATGGTGGCTTGCTTGTGCAAGATACAGATCAAGGCCGTGTAACCAGCGATGACTTAAAGGTAGTAACCAAGCGTCAACCATCAGAACAAGAAATGCGCGATTTACAGTTTTGTTGGAAGGTAGCAAAATTTGTTAAATCTAATGCCATTGTTTATGTGAAAAACAGCGCCACTATTGGTGTTGGTGCCGGGCAAATGAGCCGTGTATATTCAGCCAAAGTTGCTGGTATTAAAGCGGCTGATGAGAATTTAGAGGTTGCAGGCTCAGTAATGGCCTCTGATGCCTTTTTTCCATTTAGAGACGGTTTAGACGCGGCCGCAGCAGCGGGTATTACCGCGGTAATTCAGCCAGGTGGATCTATGCGTGATGATGAAGTTATTGCTGCTGCAGATGAGCACAACATCGCTATGGTATTTACTGGGATGCGCCACTTCCGCCATTAAGCCTAAGGCAAGAGGCTACTTTACTCAAGTCGAGTTAATTAGCCTGGTTAGGTATTGAGCGTTTAGCAGCACCTAGTCGAAATTTGCCGATACTCAGTTTGATTCGTTAAGCAGTGTTGATTTATTTTCTTACAATAAATTAACACTGCTTGTTTGTTTAATCGCACTTATTTAGTGAAATTAGCAGCGGATCTGTTATAACTACTGGCGCTAATTGTATCTTAAGTTACGGACGCTAAAATTGCAGCTAACTAATCTTATCTGGCTGCTTTTTTAAGGTAACAATTTTGACATCAATTTTAAAAATTCTTTAAGGAACTCGTTATGACAGTTAAACATACTAGGCTAAAATCAATCGCGATTGCCGTTACATTAAGTTGCGGAGCATTTAACTTTTCAGCTATTGCTCATGACACGCATAGTCATACCAATACTGCTTCAACTAGCGCGCTTGAACAAGCCGTTGCTGGTGATCACCGCTCTGCAAAAAATAAGGCACGCGATGAATATCGTCACCCGGTTAAAACATTAGAGTTTTTTGGTTTTAAACCAGATATGACTGTGGTTGAAATAACTCCTGGTGGGGGCTGGTATACTGAGATCCTTGCGCCAGCATTAAAAGGTAAAGGCAAACTTTACGGGGCTCATTACCCTGATACAGGTGAAGATAATTATTACAGTAATTCACGTAAAAGATTAGAGAAGAAGCTTGCTTCAGATCCTATTTTCAGTGAAGTAGAATTAACTAATTTTGTTCCGCGTAAAACTAGTGAATTAGCACCATCAGGTACTGCTGATTTAGTGCTTACGTTCAGAAACTTGCATAATTGGCAAGATGCTGGTGTTGAGCAAGTTTTCAAAGATGCTTATGCAGCGCTTAAACCCGGTGGCGTGTTAGGTGTCGTTGAACATAGGTTGCCTATTGGCGTGAGTGAAGAAAAAGCAAGAGGCTATGTGTCTGAAGTTAAAACCATTAAACAAGCAAAAGCAGCCGGTTTTAGTTTTGGTGGTGCGAGCGAAGTGAATGCCAATAGTAAGGATATTGCAACTTACCCTAAAGGTGTTTGGACATTACCACCACGTTTAGCGCTTGGTGATAAAGATAAAGAAAAATATTTAGCGATCGGTGAAAGTGATCGCATGACATTAAAATTTGTTAAACCGGCAAAATAATTACTGGTTTACTTGGTATAAAAGATAGGAAGTAAATATGAAAGTCTTAGTTATTGGCGGCGGTGGTCGTGAACATGCATTGGCATGGAAAGCGGCACAATCAAGTCAAGTTACTAAAGTATTTGTTGCACCAGGAAACGCTGGAACTGCAATAGAAGCAAAGTTAGAGAATATTGCTATCGATATTGCTGATAATGCAGCCTTAGTAGCGTTTGCCGAAAAAGAGGATGTCGCCTTAACTATTGTAGGACCAGAACAACCGCTAGTTGATGGCGTGGTTGATGCTTTTCAAGCTAAGGGATTAGCCATATTTGGACCATCTGCTAAAGCTGCTCAGCTAGAGGGTTCAAAATCGTTTACGAAAGATTTTTTGGCGCGTAATAATATTCCCACAGGCAGTTACGCAAACTTCACTGAGATAGCTCCAGCATTAGCCTATGTAAGAGAGCAGGGTGCCCCTATCGTAGTAAAAGCCGATGGTTTAGCTGCAGGCAAAGGTGTTATTGTCGCGCTTACCTTGCAAGAAGCTGAAGAAGCGATAGAAGATATGCTTGCAGGTAATGCTTTTGGTGATGCTGGTCATCGTGTGGTTATTGAAGAATTTCTCGAAGGTGAAGAAGCAAGTTTTATTGTGATGGTTGATGGTAAGAATGTATTACCAATGGCGACAAGCCAAGATCATAAACGCGCATTAAATGGTGATTTAGGTCCTAATACCGGAGGTATGGGGGCTTATTCTCCTGCACCAGTAGTCACATCAGAAATTCACGACCGCATCATGGCTGAGGTTATTATGCCTACAGTCAATGGTATGGCTAATGAAGGTGCGCCATATAGTGGCTTTTTATATGCAGGATTGATGATTGCAAATGATGGCACTCCAAATGTTATTGAATATAACTGTCGATTTGGTGACCCAGAAACGCAACCCATTATGATGCGCTTACAATCTGACTTAGTGCAATTATGTTTAGCGGCAACGCGCAGCGAGTTAGATCAAGTTGATATTGAATTTGACAGTAGAGCCGCTGTTGGTGTTGTTCTTGCGGCACAAGGATACCCGGCAAACTACCCGAAAGGCGATGTTATTTCAGGGTTAGCAGATAATACCAATATATCAGCAAAGACTTTTCACGCCGGTACTAAGTTAAATGAACTAGGCGAAACGATTACTAATGGTGGTCGTGTGTTGTGTGCTACAGCATTAGGTAACTCAGTAACAGAGGCGCAAAAAGCTGCATATACACTGTTACAGCAAATTAGTTGGCAAGGTGTAGAATACAGAACAGATATTGCTTATCGTGCTATTGCGCGAGAACAAACCTAAGGTTAAATTTGCTGTTAAGATGCTTTAATAACATTGATAAGATCAATTTTTCGATCTTAGGTTAACTTAGCAAGTAATTGGCTAATAGCAACAAAAACCGACCTTATGGTCGGTTTTTGCTTTTGGGTAATTAATTTGGCTAGGTAAATTATAACAATAAGTCGTCATTTCAGCATAATTAGCTAACGATAAATTAAATCTTATTAAAATAATTAGCATATTTTAAATAAAATATTAGTAAAGATCTTTGATTATGATCAATCCCCGTTCATTATTAAACCTAATTGCTCACTATGTGTTCAAAAAGAAATAAATGATCAAATAACCCTTGCACTCCACAGAAATATGTCTACAATGCGCCCCAGTTCCAAGGGCTTGAGGCCAAAACCTTTACCAACGAACTGTTTTGATACGTT
>JBELHN010000021.1:0-72391 GCA_042091395.1 Colwellia sp. | reverse complement strand
TGCAGTTCATCGCCTTGTTCAATTGCTTCTCTCTCTTTAATTAAACCATCGCTAGTGACGACACCTATTCTGCTCGCCCAATTATTAACAGCGGCACAGCTGTCATCAGCAGCTAATGGGCACAAGGTAGCCTGCACACCAGAATTGATGGCGGCATTGCGGGTAGTCATTAATAAGCGTTGTATTTCAGACACTTCATTATCGACACGCATTTGTAAAGTAAAACTACTTAGTCCTGGAATGGCAATTGCTATAGCAATACCCGCTATAGCAATAGTAACCATGGCTTCTATTAAGGTAAAGCCGCCAAGTTTATATTTCGGCTTTTTGAAGGGCTGCCAATTACGAGCAAAGCTAACTTGTGTTGAATTGACCATTGCCTTTGGCTCTGATTTATGTTTAAAGTTTGTGAACTGCATTTGACCAACCAAACTGGAATATAAAAAGTCTATTATATGTTATAACATTTTATAGTTGTTGCCGCTATATCAATGTAATTTTGCTGTGTTAAATGATTATGCTCACATTAATTTTCCTTTAAACAAGGTTAATCATCTAATTTCAGCGCTGGGCACACTTGTTGGGCTTATATGCTCGATAGGGTAACAACCTAAAACTTTAATAAAGTTAGTGTGCGGGGTTATTTCACTAATAGCTTCTTGTAGTGCAAAACTTTTCAGGTTAGCCTCAACATCAATATAAAACATTTCTTCCCAAGGGCGCCCTTGAATAGGTCGAGACTCTAGTTTACACATATTAATGCCTTTTTCTTTTAGCACTAACAAACACTCAACTAGGGCACCTGCTTTTTGACCTGTGGCTAAAATAATGGCTGTCTTTGCCGGTATTTGCTCGGCAACGTCAACGCCTTTTCGGGCGACAAGAATAAAGCGTGAATGGTTTTCAGTTTGGTTGGCAATTGATTGTTCTAACGCATGCAATTGATAGAGCTGACCACCTTCCTCACTACCAATAACGGCGATAGTTTCATCTTGTAATTCAGCAACCTTAGCCATAGCATCGGCAGTGCTATCACAATACTCAATACGAATACCGCTTTGTTTGTCAAGGAAGTTACTGCATTGTGCAAAGGGTTGACCGTGTGCGTAAATAGTTTTTATATTAGATAAACTGGTGTTTACTGCGGTTAGTAGACAATGTTCTATGGGTTGAGTTATTTCCCCTACAATAGATAAACTGGTGTGTTGCAGCAAATCATAGACTTCATTAATACTACCTGAGCTGGTATTTTCAATCGGTAACATACCATAATCAACTTGCCCTGACTCTACTTGTTGAAATATTGCTTGGAAGTTCTGGCAGCCATACTCGATTATTTTTTCAGCTCTTCGAGAAAAGTACCTGTGGCTAGCGAGATAACTGTATGACCCTTTATCTCCCAAAAAGGCTACGCTGACCATTGGTACTTGAATATTAGGGTTTGCTAGGTTTTGCAAATAAGCTTGCTGATTGAGTACAGAATCTTCAATAATTGTTTGAAACACACTGGTGACATAATGCGCATCTAAACCTAAGCTTTTGCCATGATTAATGAGGCGAATTAACAATTCCTGCTCGCGTTGTTGGTCTCTAATTGGGCGTATTTGTTGTACTTTACTTTTAGCAACATTGAGGGTTAGGGCACGCCTTTTGGCAAACATGGCTAACAAATCTTGATCTAGACGTGTTATTTGTTGTCGTATTTCATTTAAATCTAATTTAGCGCTCACTGTTCTACCTTTTTATTTTATAAAGTACTGCTTTGAGTAGATACTCTAGCTAGCTTAGCTAAATTGTGTCAACTACTTCTTTAGATGATTTTTTATAGTGATATGATCAAGGTAGACATTGAACTACGATAGCATAGCTTGCTAAGGTAGCGATAGCCCAAACAATAGATCGTAATAGGTGCCAATCAGCTAAATAAAAGAGAGTATAGAGTACTCTCGATATCACATGAACAATGGCTAGCACACATACGCTTATTTGGGTGTTGTTAGTGGCAACAGCCAAAATAATTGCTGGCGTAAATATAATTAACGATTCAAAAGCGTTTTGGTGAGCGGCAAGTGCTCTTGCGCCAAATCCAGTCAGCTTTTGCTGTTGTTCTCTAGGGGTGTTGTTGTTGTATCCCCCTAGCTTTGACATAGCAAAAGCGACAGGGGCTTTCGCCAAAATGGGCAGTATTAGGGCAATAAGTAAACAAATAATTAAAACAGTCATAACGTTTCTCGTATTTTTAGGTGTTTTTTGTAGTCATAAAACAATTAATAACTCGTTAAAGTTAAGCTATAGTGCGTTTTTCCAGGTAAAAAAGCAGAGGCTTTACCTTGTTCCCAATCACTATGGCCCATGCCATAGTAAGGACTCCAAGGATGGCCAGCTTGACTTGTTGGCATATGAAATATGCCGTTTTCTTCAAAACCAGGAGACACAACCATGCGCTGCGAGGCCCCAAATGATTGACCTTGTACTTTGGGCATATAGCTATCACCGGAGAGGGGAGTGTGTGGCATATCAAGCCAATACCGTAACCAAGGCAATGCATTACTTAACGGGTGTTTTATTGCGGTAGTGTTTTGTTGACCCCAGTTGGCATCATCGAGTGTTTGCTGGCTTGTCATGTCATTAAGTGTGTCGTTAAGTGCGTTAGTAAATAGCAACTGCCATGAAGGTTTACCCAATAAATTATCATTGTTGGGTTGTTTGTTTACAAGCTGCCACAATGGCACCTCTATTTGATGGCGTAAGCTTCTAAAATTAAACTGTTCATCAATATCTTTAAACTCTTGGCTAAACTGGGCAAACACCCTATCTCTCGTGTTAATTCTAAAATTCCTGACGATGCGATAGCTCACTGAGTCGGTACTAGCAAACAGTTGTGTACTTTTTTGCAATAATTCTTTTACTTGCTGAAATAAGGGATTGTTTGCTAATGACTGCTCATTAAGTACGTTAGTTAATAAAAAATTTTGCCAACGTTTTAAAAAAATAGCTTCATCGTCTAAGCCTATGGCTAATAATATTTTTTCGTCAAATTGATTACGTTCAAATAAGCGACTTTTGATTTGTTGTGCCCTTGCGCCTAATGCATAGCCACCATTACCTATTTTTTTTAACATGTCACCGCCAACAACTCGCGAGTTTGCAGTCCATAAACGGTCATTTTTAGGGTTGATAATTCGGGGGTACTCAGATGGAGGTAAATACCCTAACCAAGTGTTATTGGTTGTTGCCCATGATTGCGGGACCTCACCTATAACACCTTTTTTAATTGGTATAGGCCCCATGATTGTCCAACCAATATCCCCCCACTTATCAGCAACTAGAAAATTTTGTGAAGGTATGCCAGCCCGGTTTGCAATAGTAAAAGCTTCGTTAACCGTTGTCGCCTGCTCTAAATGTACCCCCTGTAAGTTAATTGCTTGAGTATCATGCGCCACCCATCGGTAGGCAAGTAAAGCACCATCATGATTTTTACCTATTACGGGGCCCCAAATTGTCTCCGTTACCGTGATTTCTTCAGCTTTTTGACCTTTAACAGCAATCAATTGCTTGCGATGGTTAAAGTTTTTGTAGCCTTGTGGGGTAAGGTACTGGCTATTGTCTGAATTAGTTTCAAGGACAACAATATCACTGAAATCACCCATGCTATTGGTGAAGCCCCAAGCAATAACACCATTACTACCAATAACCATATTCGGCATACCAGGTAAGGTTGCTCCAGTAATTTTTATGGTTGGCGCTGTAGTGTTGTTAAGACTAGTTTGGCTATTAATATATTCGGCTTTGTCTGCTGGATATTCAAAAGAGGCGCGATACCAGGTGTTTGGCACCCTGATACCCAGATGCATATCATTAGCAATAATGGCGTGACCTGAACTCGTTAATCTACCTGATACAGCCCAGCTGTTGGAGCCAGGCATAAAATCTGCTTGATAATCACTGCCTGTATTTTTCAATAAACACGGTTGGGTATGAGGTATGTCTGATTGAGATATATTGCTAGACAGCTGTTCTATAGGCATTGGTGATGGCACAAATTGATTATCATCAATAGTGGCATCCCAGTCACTACCTTTAGGGTTTAAAAAAGCATAAACAGCAGGAGTTAGATGCGCTTTTAAAAGGCCTAAGGTATGCTCACGTTTGCCGTCGGGTGATTGCAGATCAATATACATGCTAAAAACTGTTAACAGTGAATCTTCTTCACTCCATAAAACGGGTGCTTGGCGCATGGCCAAGTATTCAAAGGGGGGCGCATTCAACGATTTGAGCCCTTGGTTAACGCCACGAGTATAGGCTTGCAAAAGAGCTAGCTCTGAATCAGGTAACTGGGCAATAATGAGACGCGCCCTGTCGCGAAAGCGATGGCGTCGAATCAATTTATCATGTTGCAAAGCCACAGAGCCAAATAAGCTAGCGAGTTCGCCTGCCGCATTTCGTCTGAGAAGATCCATCTGAAAAAAACGTTCTTGCGCATGAACAAACCCTAATGCCACCGCGACATCGTTTCGACTTTCAGCCTTTATAGTTGCTATTCCCTGTTTATCTCGATTGATAGTAGCGCTAGCTTGAAGCCCAAACACCGCTTTATTACCATTTAAAATAGGTAAAGAACTCTCAATTTGACTGTATAACCAGGTGATAAAAGTCGCTAGAATTAACAAACTGATGAGTAAAAACCCTGAGAGAATTCTTTTAAATATTTTCATGATAAGCCGAAGAATAAATAGTCATGGTTGATATATATACAAAATTGCAGAGAGTATTTAGTTGCTTGGTATGCCAAACAATACTAACAAACCATAGTTTTTAAATAAAACTTATTAATAACAATGTATCGTTATAAACAACTACTTGAGGTATTGATTGTAGGTAAACGTCTTACTTTCATGGCACTAGGGGTGTTTTAAATAGAGCAATAAACATTTTTAGTTCTAAGCTTTTAAGAAAAGAAAGGCCCTGATGTAACTTATCATTAAAAATCATCATACTAGTATAAAAGTTAGAAGGTGAACTATTAACAGGGCTTTGAGGTAGAGACTTAGACTCCTGTTTTGGTAGGTTTGTTAAGATAAATCTTGGCGATGTTATGCGACGTTTGGTGGATAATTGTAAAGTATGTCGAGATGAAACGGTAATCACAACATTGTTTGGCTTTTTTATAGTATTAGTGATATTTGTGACAAAAATATTTTTGCTCTGTACTACTTGGTTGGCGTGAGCAGTTATTAGTGACGAGCAGATAAAAATAAAAGAGAGTAAGAAAAGCTTGGCTGGGTGCATGGTAGAAACTCCTTTTTAAAACTTAACTGATATAACATTAATCATATCAATTATATTTGATAAATAATATGAATAAATAATCAGTTTATAATTGAACGTTTATTATTCTACTTGCTTTTTTAATAAACAGTTTAGTAGATGAGATAAGTGACATTTTTTTTAGGTTAAAATGATTAATATAAGCCGCATCAACACTTTTTAACGCCAGCTTGCAAATGGGTGCTAGAAGCTATCCTTGAATTTGGCTATTTAAACGCAATGATATTGCTATTTAAGAGTTATTATTAAATTACCTCTATACTTCAGGTAAACATTCGACTGGTTTTACACTCGCTTCTCAGTAATTTAGTCAAATCAATAAAACAACTCTGGGAGGCGGGTATTTAATTATGTTATAAATTAGGTCGTTGAGACTACAAACATTAGCCACAAAACTAAATTAAAAGCTTTGTGGCTTTGGCTGTTATAACATTTTAAAATTAGAGTTCACTGTTGTTTTGACGTTTTTTTTCTAGTCGGTATTGGTGTAAGAGAGGCTCCGTATAACCATTAGGCTGTTTTGTACCTTCGAAAATTAATGCTGCTGCTGCCTTAAAAGCAATGCTGTTGCTAAAGTTGTCACTCATTGCCTGATAACTCGGATCTTCTCCATTTTGTTTATCAACAATGCGTGCCATTTTTTGTAAGCTAGCTTGAACCTGTTCAACAGTACAAATATTATGAGCCAGCCAGTTAGCAATGTGTTGACTCGATATTCTCAAGGTTGCTCTATCTTCCATCAGGCCAACATTATTAATGTCAGGTACTTTTGAGCAACCAACACCTTGGTCAATCCATCGCACTACATAGCCTAAAATCCCTTGGCAATTATTATCAAGCTCTTGTTCAATTTCATTGCCATTCCAATCAGTATCAGCTGCTAATGGAATAGTTAAAATATCATCTACATTAGCTGGTTCACGCAGCGAAAGTTGTTTTTGTAAATCAAAAACGTTAACTCTGTGGTAGTGCAAAGCATGCAATGTTGCTGCGGTTGGAGAGGGAACCCACGCGGTGTTAGCACCCGCTTCAACATGGTTAATTTTGGTTGCTAACATATTTGACATTTGATCTGGTATTGGCCACATACCTTTGCCTATTTGTGCTTTCTGGCTAAAGCCACAAGCCAAGCCAACATCAACATTATTATCTTCGTAGGCACTTATCCAAGGGGTAAGTTTAATATCAGCTTTTCTAGCCATAGCACCAGCGAGCATTGAGGTATGAATTTCGTCACCTGTTCTATCTAAAAAGCCAGTATTAATGAATACAACACGGTTTTTAGCAGCATAGATACAATTCTTAAGGTTAATACTGGTGCGCCTTTCTTCATCCATAATTCCCATTTTAATGGTGTTTTTGGGTAATGCTAAAGCCTCTTCAACTCGAGAGAAAAGGGTGTCAGCAAAAGCAACTTCATCAGAGCCATGCATTTTCGGCTTAACGATGTAAATAGAGCCAGAATTGCTGTTATTTAATGAATGTTTGCCATGTATGTCATGCAAAGCAATTAGTGAGGTTACCATAGCATCAATTATACCCTCAGGTACTTCTCTGCCCTGACTATCGAGAATGGCGTTATTCGTCATTAGGTGGCCAACGTTGCGCACAAACATTAGGCTGCGACCTTTCAAGGTTTTTTCATCTCCGTTCAAGGTTGCGAGCTTAATATCATCATGCATTACGCGGGTAATCGTTTTACCTTTTTTGTTTAGTGTTGCTGACAATGAACCAGTCATTAAGCCTAGCCAATTGCGATAGGCAATAACCTTGTCTTCACCATCAACCGCCGCCACTGAATCTTCACAATCCATAATAGTGGTTAATGCTGATTCAAGATTTATATCACTCAACCCTGATAAATCTTGTTGACCAATGGCACTGTTATCATCAAATAATAACTCTAAGTGTAAGCCGTTATGTTGAAACATTAATGACGATGGATTGTTGAGTTTGCCGGTATAACCAATAAAAGCTGCCTGATTTTGTAAGCTTGTTTTCCTTCCATCATCGAGGGTTATCAATAACTGTTCTGATAATTGGTAACTGCTGACCTGTTTGTGGCTACCAATGGTTAATGGTAAAACTTTATCTAAATATTCCTTGGCAAAAGCTACTACTTTTTGACCGCGTATAGGGTTGTAATTGGCACCAGATTGAGCACCTTCGTCGTTGCTAATAACATCAGTGCCATAAAGCGCATCATACAAACTACCCCAACGTGCATTTACCGCATTTAACGCAAATCGAGCATTCATAATTGGTACAACAAGCTGAGGCCCTGCCATGACAGCAAGCTCATCATCAACTCCATCAGTGTTAATGGTGAAATCTTTTACTACAGGCTCGAGGTAATTAATTTCTTTAAGGAAATTTTTATAATGAGAAAAATTATGTGGCTTGTTAGCTTGGTGATAATTATCAATGCTTGTTTGCATGGCGTCGCGCGTCGCTAGCAGAGTTCTATTTTGCGGACTTAAATCTTCAATAATAGCTGAAAACGATTGCCAAAAATGTGATGAACTGATTGAAATCTCGGGTAACACCTCTTGTTCTATAAAGTCAAAAAGACATTGGCTTACTGATAAATTTTCAATTGTTATCTTATGTGCCATTTTTACATCACCTTATTTGAGTTGGTTGCAGTAAAGCTTCCTGTTGGCTTTACTAAAAGCTTTTAACGTTAGCATCAAATCCTGCTTTATGTGGCTGTTCAGATGCTAATAATAAATATCAATTATAATACTATGGCTTATTATCACTACTGGCAATATCGTCTTTTGTCTGGTTTTAGATGTTGTTTTTAAGGAAAAATAAATATTTTTATTTTAAGTTGTTGAATTTAAATGGCTTTTGCTTTTTTTTGAGTGGGTTTTGTAGTATCGATATTAGTTTTATTGTGCTTTGTTATTTTTGTCATTTATTTTGTGAATATCAGTTTGATTTTGACTGTAAAGTGCTAAGTATCTAATAGTTGCTGCAGCATAGGAATTAGCCACGGACTTATCAATGCAGTAAGTAAAGCTGACAAAATGAGTGATAGTGAACTGTAAGCGCCGTGTTCGGCACTGATTCTTACCATAATTGCAGTGCCGATAGCATGACTTGCACTGCCCACAGCTAAGCCTTGAGCCTTAGCTGATGAAACACCAATAAAGTGAAGCCAACTTGGGCCCAATAAACCGCCAAATAACCCGGCTAATAAAATTGCAAACGTGGTAATTGAGCTATCACCTCGTAACTGCTCAGTAAGCGTAATGCCAATAGGTGTCGTTACTGATTTAAGTGATAAAGCTATCGCTATTTCAGGGGCTTTTATTAAGATTGTTGCCATAATAAAGCTTACACAAATTACTGTGATTATGCCTATTACTAGGGTGGCAACAATTTCTCGCCAATGAAACCTTATTTGTTTTAGCTGTTGATAAAGAGGATAACCTAAAGCCACAATGGCTGGCTCTAACATAAGATTTAATAAGTGAGTTAGGTCACTATATTTATCATAGTTTATTTCCGATATTATGAGAGCAGGTACCAGTAATGTAATAGTGATCAACATAGGGTTAAGCCATATTGATTGCCATTTTTGTTGAACTGCAGCTGATATTTGATAAGTGGCTATGGTTATCAGTGTAATGGTTATACTTGCCCATACAGGCCAGTTAATCAAAAAACTGTTAACCATTACATATGCCCTTGATTTCGCTGCTTAGGAAGCGTATTTGATGTAATCAAAAGCTTTTCACTCAGATAGCCAATCAATGTCAATAAAATAAATGTTGAAAGGAATATAATAGCGATTAAAGCCATACCATGTTGTTTTATCAATTCAAAGTGGTTAATGATTCCAATACCTGCAGGTACAAAACATACCCCCATATTTCTTACAAACCACTGATTAGTCTTGGCTACTCGGGTAGCATTAAACCAATTTAATTGTAAAAAAATGGCATAAATAATCATGCCGTATAAGCTTGGTGGTAAGGCAGCTAAAAGCAAGTGCATGAGTTTACCCAGCAATAAACTAGTACTGATAGCAAAAATCGTATAAAACACATTTGTCATAGTAAATTAATTGTTCTCTTGGCATTTTAATGCGGCAGCAATAACTAATTGCCGGAACCAAATATGGCTGGCGTCATGATGAAGTAAAGGGCTCCATATCATTTTTAATTCTATATCAGGTATTTCAAAAGGGGGTTTAATAATTGTAAAGTTACTATCATTTTTATGTAATTGTGCAGCTTTTGTAGGCAGCGTAGCGACAAGATTATCCTCGTAAGCGAGCTGCATTGCAACATGATAGTTACGGGTGAATACTTTAATATCTCGTTTTTTTCCTAATCGCGCTAGTGCTTCATCTACCCAACCTAATTTTTGAACATCTTTGGGATCCATACCGACACCAACCCCAAAGCCAGTTTTGGAGACCCAAACATGTTTGGCGCCTAAATAGGCGTTTAAATTAAATTTACTGACCAACGGACTATCCGCACTGAGCAAACAGGAAAAAGAATCGCGCCAGATTGCTTTTTGATGAAAAGATTGTGGTAATTCGTCAAAGCGATTGATAGCCATATCAATTTTACCTGCTTCAACATCATGAAAGGTTACATCACTGGGCGTCATAATATCTAAAGTAATATTTGGAGCGACTTTATTCAGCGACTTTAACAACGTTGGGATTAAAGTGGAAGCTGCATAGTCGCTGGCCATAATCCTAAATACTCGTTGGCTGTTGAGCTCGTTAAACTCTTCTTCACCTTGTAAAGCTTCTTCTAGCTCAAGTAAGATTTTTCGTATGCTAGGCGCCAGAGCTCTAGCTCTCTCGGTAGGAACCATGCCATCAGAAGTTCTCACTAATATAGGATCGTTAAAAAGTGTCCTTAGACGTTTTAGTCCGTTACTCATTGCTGGTTGAGTAATATTTAATTGGCTAGCGGCTCTGGTGACATTCTTCTCTCGCAATAAAACATCTAGATAAATTAATAAATTTAAATCTATTTTAGAAATATTCATAATATTAATGGCTCTCAGTAGAAATATAAGTTATCTATATATTAGCTAATTTAAAGTCTAATTCAATAAAATTTTACATTTTTACGACTATAATCTTCACTATTATAATATAAAAAACGACAATGCATTTATTTGATGAATGGTAGTAATAGTTATTATATATTACATAAATACATATCGAGTAGGTTATTGTTTTTGTATTCTGGTTTGGAAGCTTACATTTTTAAGTTCAGTATTGAGGTTGAAGCTCAATATGTTGAACCTCAATTTGAAGTAATTACCAATCAGCAGCATAACCTATTCATATTTTACAAGACTTTTGGAGAGTTACATGTCTAATTATCAAAGTGCAATCGAGGCAGTTAAAGCAATCAAAGAAAAAGCAGGTAGTGCTTGGGATACTATTAACCCTGAATCTGTTGCTCGTATGCGCACCCAAAACCAATTTAAAACAGGCTTAGATATTGCTCAATACACTGCTGATATTATGCGCCGAGATATGGCTGCTTATGATGCTGATAGTTCAAAATATACACAATCACTGGGTTGTTGGCATGGCTTTGTTGGTCAACAAAAAATGATTTCTATTAAAAAACATTTTGCTGGCAACACTGAGCGTCGCTATTTGTACTTGTCGGGTTGGATGGTGGCTGCACTTCGCAGTGAGTTTGGTCCATTACCTGATCAATCTATGCACGAAAAAACATCAGTTGCTGCGCTTGTTGAAGAACTGTACACCTTTCTTCGTCAAGCTGATGCCCGAGAATTAGGTGGGTTATTTCGCGATTTAGATGCAGCGAATGAACAGGGGGATGCCACTGCAGCAGCGGCAATTCAGCACGAAATTGATAATCATGTGACTCACGTTGTCCCTATTATTGCCGATATTGATGCAGGTTTTGGTAATGCTGAAGCAACTTATTTGATGGCTAAACAAATGATTGAAGCAGGTGCTTGTGCTTTACAAATCGAAAACCAAGTAGCCGATGAAAAACAATGTGGTCATCAAGATGGTAAGGTCACGGTTCCTCATGCAGATTTTCACGCGAAGATTCGTGCTTTACGTCATGCATTTTTAGAGCTGGGCATTGATAACGGTATTATCGTTTCGCGAACTGACTCTGAGGGTGCCGGCCTTACTAAAGAAATTGCGGTAGTAAAAGAGCCAGGTGATCAAGGGGACATATATAACTCATTCCTCGATGTTGAAGAAATTGATGTAGCGGATATGCAAGAGGGTGATGTGTGCTTTAACCGTAACGGAAAATTAGTTCGTCCTAAACGTTTACCTTCAGGTTTGTACCAATTCCGTCAAGGTACAGGTGAAGAACGATGTGTGTTTGACAGTATTGAAGCAATTAAAGCGGGCGCTGATTTATTATGGATAGAAACCGCTACCCCTAATGTTGCCGATATTACTGCAATGATGAACGAGGTTAGAAAAGAAATCCCTAATGCTAAGTTAGTTTACAACAATAGCCCATCATTCAATTGGACCCTAAATTTCCGTCAACAAGCATATGATGCTATGGTTGCTGCAGGTGAAGATGTTTCTGCTTATGTTCGTACAGATTTGATGAATGCTGATTATGATGATACTGAGCTGTCAAAACGTGCTGATGATAAAATTAGAAGTTTCCAAGCAGACACCTCAAGGGAAGCAGGTATATTCCATCACCTGATCACCTTACCTACTTATCATACAACGGCATTATCTGTAGATAATTTAGCTAAAGAATACTTTGGTGATGCGGCAATGCTTGGTTATGTTGAGGGTGTTCAACGAAAAGAAATCCGTCAAGGTATTGCCTGTGTTAAACACCAAAATATGTCAGGCTCAGATTTGGGTGATGATCATAAAGAGTATTTCGCTGGTGAGAACGCACTGAAAGCGGCAGGTGAAAAGAACACCTCAAATCAGTTCTAATAAGCGCAACTGGAATTGTTAATCATTACAAAAATTAATAAAAAAACCAGCCTTTAGGCTGGTTTTTTTATTTCGTATTATTGTTTATGAATATTCATAAATAAAAATTGTTAGAAGCTATACACTAATGTCACCGATGTTTCAGTATTAGTATTCTCAAAACCTTCTTCAACTTCGGTATCATAATCTACTCGAAGAGCAAATTTAAACTGTAATGACTCGATGAGTTTGGTTGTGAGGGAAGTTTCTGATTTGTAAACACTATTTTTGTCAGACTCAAATGCTTGCTTGGCAACAAAGTATTGTTTAAATTCAACAAAATCATTTATTTGATTGGTATAAAGTGCTTGTGCTTGAATAATACCTGCTGTCTCACTTGTTTCAGCAATTGCAGGAGTATCACCATCAGCTGGAACAGCACGAATAACATCATATTTTACACCAGGGCCAATATCGGCAAAAAATGAGCTAGTTTCAGTTTCCCACCAGTGACGGCCCCAACCAAACGAGGCTGAGGTTTGGTATTCAAAGCCACTGAATTTGTCTTGCTCATAATAAGCACTGGCATAAAGGTAGTTTTTACCGCCTTCTTCAAGGGAATAGTTAGACTGTCCAAGAATATCCCATTTGTTATCCGTGCTTTCAAATTCATCTTTGCCAGTGTCTACATTTTCTGTTTCAAGTTTTTTGGCAAGTGCATTAAAAGCAACAGTATTGAGCCATTGACCTTCCTCATGTTTAATATTCAAACCTGCCTTGATATCACCACTTTTGGTGTTTCCAGTTTTAAATAACAGACCAAGTTCTGCTGAAATAGTTAATGCTGGTTTTTCTTCAGCTAAGGCGAATTGAGCTGAAAATGGAAGTATTAGAAGTGAAGCAAGAGCTATCTTAGATTTCATGTTCATCCTTAAAAAATGATAATTGATTAATTCATAAGAGCGTGTGATATTTTGTCGGCAATCGTAGCAAATAAAAGCTTAACAGCCAACGGCTAAATTTTGAAGGCTTGAATAGCTGAGGGCTTTACAGTTTTATTTAATCAAATAATAGGGCTATCTTTTTGGTTATTTAATAGAGTCACTGGAAATCCACCTGAGTTTATTTTTAAGGTGAAGCAAAAGAGTTAGCACTTTTTTCAATAAAAACTAACTCATCAGGTTTATTTTTTGCAACAAAGCAATAAGGGTATTGAAAGGTATTAAATTTAACCAAATACGTTAGGTTATTCTTGAAGCCAACCTGGGGTAATATCTTGTTTAATAATATCCTGGTAACTAGGTCGTTTGCGAACAACAGAAAATTGATTGTCTTTAACCAGTACTTCAGGTGCTAACATACGGGTATTGTAGCTCGATGACATAACTGCTCCATATGCGCCACAGCTCATTATAGCAATTAAATCACCTTCGCCAGACGTATGAACAGCTCTTGCTTTAGCAAAGGTATCACCTGTTTCACAAACCGGGCCTACCACATCATAAGTACTTAACTCATTACTACTGTTATTGACCGCCAAAATTTGATGGTAAGCTTCATACATACTGGGTCTAATGAGATCGTTCATACCTGCATCCAGCATTAAGAATTGTCTCTCTTCACCCGTTTTAACAAAGACTACACGTGATACTAAAATACCGGCATTACCAATAAGTGAACGACCAGGCTCGAGTATTATTTTACAATTAAGATGGCTTAATTGAGCGTTAACCATGTCCGCATAGGTTTGCTTGGTTGGAATAACTTCATCGTCATAAGTTATACCCAGCCCGCCACCTACATCAATTACCGATATGTCATGGCCATCACCCCTGAGTGTTTCAACAAGTTGTGCAATACGTTTATAGGTCTCCTCAAAAGGTGCTAAGCTAGTTAGTTGTGATCCAATATGTACATCAACACCCTGTACTTTGATACCGGGTAAGATGGCTGCCTTTTGGTAAGCCTCTCTTGCTTTAGAAAGTGGCACACCAAATTTATTCTCAGCTTTACCAGTAGATATTTTTTCATGAGTATTCGCACACACATCAGGGTTAACACGAAAAGCGATAGCGGCCACTTTATTGAGCGAAGTTGCTGTTTTTGATATGAGTTCAAGCTCGGGCTCTGACTCAACATTAAATTGTAATATACCCAGCTCAAGGGCATAGCTAATTTCTTCATGTGTCTTAGCAACCCCCGAGTAAACAATCTTGTTGGCGGGGATTCCAGCCGCGATTGCTCGCGAAATTTCACCCATAGAAACGACATCTGCACCTGAACCAAGTTGTGCTAAGGTGGTTAATACGGCTTGATTACTGTTGGCTTTAACAGCAAAACA
Organism: Colwellia sp.; assembly: GCA_042091395.1. Taxonomy (GTDB): domain Bacteria; phylum Pseudomonadota; class Gammaproteobacteria; order Enterobacterales; family Alteromonadaceae; genus Colwellia. Next base: position 57,797 of record JBELHN010000021.1, on the reverse strand, counting down.
AATTAAAGAATCTTGGTCACGGAAGGCTTGTTGATAGTCCTGAAAACTTGTGCTAATGGCTTGTGTTGAATAACAATAAAAAGGTGTTTGAATGGTTTTAGCAATATCATGGACGGCGACATTTTCAACATACATTTCATTGTTTTTGTGAGGGAAGTAGGAAACAGGGGTCATAAATCAATCAATAAGTCTTGTGCGAAATTATATACTTCAATTTATGCTAAGCGGCCTGACTATTCAATAGATGAAATGTAATAAGCTTTGCTAAAAGGTTATAGTTATTACTCGGTTAAAACTGCGTATCCATCAAATTTAAGTTGATTTAACGAAACTAAGTATATTGGCGAGCACTTTGCTTACATTGGTTTAGTAACACACAAAATTCATTTAATTGGCGATCTAGGGCACTTTCTGGAATAAATAGGTGATACCCCAGAGCATTATGTAAAACGCTACTATGATGCAAAAACGCTGCCAGTGGTCCTTTGATTATTTCACCGTTAGCTAATATGAAAGGACTAAAATTAAGTTGGCTTTGCTCAAAGGTAATAAGTCGTAACCTAATAGCCATCGCAAGTAGCGGCCGTTGCTCGTGAATAAGCCTATTGGCTAAACGTGGAGAAATCGATGTAGCGAGTGTTGTAATAGTGGTCAAACGAATACCAATAAAAGGTAATTGCAATTGGTTAACACCTAATGTTTCATTCATTAATGATATACGTTGAATATCTTGCCAACTTAATTGCCATTGGCCATACCTATGTTGATATTTTATATAATTTGGCGTTAAGGTAAGGCTAAATTGGGGCTGAAAGTATTTTAACAAACCAGTAATCAAAACAACTAACTCAGCCAGATAAATAAAGGTAAGCACTAGATGAAGTTGATGCCAAAAGTGTTTACTTAATACTAAGGTGAATATGAATAAAATACTGGCCAATAGTATCAGAAACAGAGCATTATGATTGCTTTGCGCTTTTATAAAAATACTGGGTGCGTTTTTTTTCATTGGTTAGTTGACATTAGATTTATCGTTATGGGGTTTTTGTCTGCTTAATTTACTTATCTCTGCAAAGTACCTTTTAAGACGAACTTTTATATTGTTTTATTTGATTTGTTTTTGGTTTTACCGTTTATAACTCATGCATAAAGAAACTATGCATGATTATAGGTAGTTAAAATCATTAGTATAACTTACTATATGTTTTCAATAAGGTTATTGATCACTTAAGTAATATAAGTTAACTCATCAGTCTAATGTTTTCTTAAAGCGCAACGTTGCCACAAGCAAACCTAACACAGTGAATATAAACAACCACATCATGTCATAGCTCATATCAAAGACCTCGGCGTCACGCAAAACAATGCCACGTATTAATCGAATGAAGTGAGTGGCGGGGAATGCCTCCGCAATATACTGAGCAGTAACGGGCATACCCTCATAGGGAAAGACAAAACCCGATAATAAAATAGACGGCAACAACAAAAATACTGTCATTTGCATTGATTGCAACTGGCTTTTAGCTAGCGTTGAAATAACAAGGCCTAACACTAAACTAGCACAAATAAATAAAAAGGTAGCTAGCACTAGTTGCAACAAATCACCATTTACCGAAACATGAAACAACCAATAGCCTACCCCTAAAATAATCACGACTTGGATGGCGCCAATAAAAATGTAAGGTACAATTTTACCCACCATTAGCTCCATGGAAGCAAGTGGGGTTGTAATAAGCATCTCCATATTACTGCGTTCTTGCTCACGTACGATGGCAGCAGAAGTAAACATAATCATGGTCATTGTCAGTATAACCGCCACTAAACCAGGGACAATATTGACAACACTTTTTTGTTCTGGGTTGTAAAGTAAGGTTACTTCAAAGGTGGCGGTGTTTCTATTAGCTGGTTTATCAAGTAACTCAGCCAGTGGCATATTTCGCAGGCTTTTAATACTAGCAGCTATCATGATATCTGAACCATCAACAAGCCATTGGGCGATTGGTCTATTGTTGTCTTGCTTACTTGAAGGTGGTAAGCCAAAACCGACACTAGGGTGCCTAACAAGACGTTGGCTTACGTCATTGGGAATGATTAACACCGCACGCACCTCATTACTGTCAATCGCGGTTTGAGCAGATGACAATGAATGGTATTGTTGGGTAAAGTTAACCACCTTGGTGGCTGATAGCGTTTGTTGCAAAGCTCTACTTAATGAGGTTTGGCTTTGATCTAAAACGCCTACTGGAATATTTTTTACGTTGGTGTTGATAGCGTAGCCAAATAAGATAAGTTGCACAAAAGGGATCATAATCACCATGCCAAATGTCATTTTATCACGGCTCAGTTGTAATAACTCTTTGATTATAATTGCGCTGATACGTTGCCAAGATTTTAGCATTATCGCCTAAGCTCCTTTCCAGTAGCACTGACAAAAACATCTTCAAGGCTTGGTCGCACGATGGCGAGTTTGTCTGTGGCACTGATACTAGGTTGTTTGCGTAATAGTGAAATAGGGTTATTTTCAGATTTAGAGACAAGAACTCGTAAGCTTGCGCCTAATTGTGAGGCTGAAATAACTTCTGGTAATTGCACTAATTGCGTTTTGATGTGACGTAAATCGTTAGCTGAAATTTCAATGACTTGCTCTGTCATATTCGCCATTAGACTTTGTGGGGAATCATCAGCTCTCTTTATACCGTTTTCTAGAATGGTTAATTTGTGACAGCGCTCAGCTTCATCCATATAGTGGGTAGACACTAAAATAGTGGTGCCTTGGTCACATAGATCGAATAACTGTTCCCAAAAATCTCGTCGATTTTGCGGATCAACAGCAGATGTGGGTTCATCTAAAAATAAAAGTTGTGGTTTATGGATTACTGCAGCTGCTAAAGCGAGTCGTTGTTTTTGCCCTCCACTCATGCTTCCTGCTAGTTGCTGGCTTTGCTGATTAAGTTGGTAAATACTTAATAATTCGCTAAGGCGATATTTTTGTTGGTTAGCAGATAAACCATAAATTCTAGCAATAAATTGCAAGTTTTCTTTTACGGTTAAATCATCATAGAGCGAGAACTTTTGGGTCATGTAACCAATTTTTAAGCGCAATTTATTGGCTTCTTGCGGCAGTTTACAGCCCAAAACGTTAACCTCACCAGTGCTTGGCTTTAATAAGCCAGTGAGTAGGCGAATGGCTGTTGTTTTACCTGAGCCATTTGGGCCGAGAAAGCCATAGATAACTTTTTTCTCTACAACAAGATCAAGCGCTGAAACAGCTGTTAGATTGCCAAAGTTGCGAGTTAAGCCTCGTGCTTGAATAGCGAATTCTTGCTGGCTAGCTATAGTCATGGCATTTGCACTTGTGCAGGAACACCCATAGGTAAATCAGCTGCTGTGTCAGGTAATTGTATTTCAGCTAAATACATCAAATTAGCTCTATCTTCTTGGTTTAAAGCGTAATAAGGGGTAAAAGCAGGTTCGGAAGCAATCCAACTTACCGAGCCTACAATAGGATCAGCAAGGCCATCAACATAAACGGTTAATTTATCACCAATACGTATATTAACTCGATAAGGCTCGGGTACATAGACACGAGCGAATGGGGCTTTACCTGCTAACACTATAGCGACTGGGCTACCTGAGGTAACTCGCTCACCTAAGTTCCAGGGTAAGCTGTCTAATATACCATCACGTTTAGCAACAATGGTCAGATCCTTTAGTTTTTTTGCCTCGCTGTCGACAACAGCAACCGCTGAGGCTAAGCTCGCTTCAGCTATTTGTAAGTCTTCGATGCGGGCACCATTAATAAGCTGTAAAAGCTGTTCTTCAAAACTCAGTAATCGAGCAGCACTCTCGTCTCTAGATGCTAGGGCACTGTCCAAAGTTGCTTGGCTGGTTAGTTGTTTATCCATCAGGGTTTGTGCGCGTTGATAGTTCGCTTCGCTTTTTATTAACGCCGCCTTTGCACCTGCCACGTCTGCAGAGGCACTAATGACTTCTTCTTCCCGTGCGCCGTTGTGAATTTTAACTAAGTTTGCTTTGGCACGTAACATTTGCGCGTTTGCTTTGGCAAGAGCAGCTTGTTGAATGGTATCATCGAGTTGCACTAAGACAGTGCCCCTAGTCACTTGACTTCCTGCTTTGACAGGTAAGGCGGTGATGATTTCATTTACGGTTGCAGTGTGAGCTATACGTTCCCGCTCTAAAGTACCCAGAGCTAGCCCTGATGTATCGTTATTACAGCCATTTAATAATATTATGGTGAGTGATAATAATAACAGACAAGTGAAATTAGTCAGTGATTTCAATATCATGAAAAGTTAACTCATATAAATCATACTACTTTTTATTCTAATACTGATAAAGCAAAAGTCAATGTGTAAGCCTGTGAACAGGTTAATGTATGGTACTGGCGAAGCGGTAAGTGTTTGCTGGCAAGCAGCAAAAAGGTCACTTAAATTGACTTGTTTGTGTGGCAGAGGATTTAATTAATCTATCGATAAATGTAGGGTTATAACATATGAACATGACACTTAACTTACTAGATAACTTGCATAGAGATGTAACTCAATTAACTTACTAGGTTTGTTGAATATCGCCAGTCAATTGGAGTGATCGACTTCAGCTGTATTGTTGTTCAAAATAACTTTCAATAATAAGTTTTGCCGATTCAGCATCAATGTTATCTTTTGAAAGGTTTTTATAACCACCACGCGCAAAGAGTTGCTCTTTTGCATCAGCAGTAGTTAATCGCTCATCTTGAAACTTCACCTGAATACCAAATCGGCCCTGTACCCGTTTACCAAATTTTTTGGCATCTAGGGTAAGTTGTTGCTCAGTGCCATCCATATTTAAGGGTAAACCAATCACAATAAAGTCAGGTTGCCATTCATTAATAAATTTAGCTAAATTCTGCCAATGAGGAATGCCATCGTTGGCCTTGACAGAGCCCAGTGGAGAAGCCGTTCCTGTTAGTTCTTGCCCTACGGCAACACCAATGTACTTCTTACCAAAATCAAAACCAATCACAGTGCGATGACCCGAGGGGGGAGTATGCTTTTTCAATATATATCCTTGTGGTGCACAATCATTTTTATTAGGGTTTTAGGCGACTGATATTAATAAAATTAACTTATATATCAATATTTTAGGTGTTGTCTTAATTATGCGTTGCTGTTGATTGTTAAATAGTATTAATTACAGAAATAACCTATAAAGAGTAAATATTATGTTAAGTAGAAAGATACAGTAAATGTGCAAATACATAGGCTAAGAGAATTACTGTTTGATGATCTGCTAGCCTATGAATGGGATTAAGCGTGGCCTACCTCTGAAGAAAGGTGAGCTAGGTCTATACCTAATTTTGCTGTCGCTTTTTGCCAACGCTGCTCTATTGGCGTATTAAACAATATATCAATATCAACAGGGGCGGTTAACCAAGAGTTTTCTTGTAATTCCTGCTCTAATTGGCCTGGGCCCCAACCAGCATAACCTAAAGTGACCATAAATGATTCAGGGGCTTTATCAGTGCCTAGCGCCATTAAGATATCTTTAGACGTGGTAATCATTAACTCTTTGCTAAGAGCCAAGGAGCTACTCCAGCCATGTTGTGCCCTGTGTAATACAAACCCTCGGTCTTTAGCGATTGGTCCACCTGATAAAACAAGTTGTTCGAGACTATGCGTAACATCTGTTGCACTATTGCTATCACCGATAGTTTTATTGGTATTTTTGACATGCTGATCAAAGCCATGGCTATTACCACCTTTTTCATTGACTTTTTCACTGTCATTGATGTCTGGTTCAATTTTTTTGAGTAAATCGCACAGTGTTATTTCAATAGGTAAATTAATAATTAAGCCCATTGCGCCTTCTTCATTATGTTCGCAAATGTAGGTGACCGTTTTTTTAAAAAAAGAATCATCAAGCGACGGCATAGCAATTAATAATTGGTTTTCTAAATTCATGGTTGTGACTTTTTCTTGGATACTGCCTTCGATTTTACTGGTTCTGTTGGGTTCAGATACATGTAGCTTAGCCATATAATACCACCTTATTTTTTGATGTTATCTTCAATAGCATCCATTAGCTTACCACTAATATTAATAGGGTAAGCCGCTTCAATTTCTCGAATACAAGTAGGGCTTGTGACATTTATTTCGGTGATTTTGTCACCGATCACATCCAGTCCAACAAAGTATAGACCACGTTTTTTTAATTCAGGAGCTATTGCATCAGCAATTGCCTTATCACTAACAGATAAGGGCCTCGCAACACCTCGGCCACCTGCCGCTAAATTACCACGTGTTTCCCCTTGGGCAGGTATTCGGGCTAAACAATAGGGCATAGGCTCACCGTTAACAATTAATATTCGCTTGTCACCGTCGGCGATATCAGGCATAAATTCTTGCACCATGGCATATTGTTGACCATGATTGGTCAATGTTTCAATAATAACGCCAATATTTGCATCACCTGCTTTCATTCTAAATATTGAAGCACCGCCCATGCCGTCTAATGGTTTAATAATCACATCTTGTTGTGCTTGGTAAAATTCACGTATTTTTTCACTGCTGCGGGTAACGAGGGTTTTTGGCGTTAATTCGTTAAACCAAGCAGTAAATAGTTTTTCGTTGCAATCACGCAAACTTTGCGGCTTGTTGACAATTAAGGTACCAGCAATTTCTGCTCTTTCAAGCAAGTAGGTAGCATAAATAAATTCAGTATCAAAAGGAGGATCTTTGCGCATTAGTATTGCATCAAGCTCGCTTAAGGCAATATCTTGCGGATCATATAGCTCATACCAATGCTCTGCGTTATCGAACACATCAACTTTATGTGTTGTTGCACGGCATTCACCTTGTTCAAGGTATAGGTCTTTCATTTCCATGTAATAGAGTTCATAGCCGCGGTTTTGTGCTTCAAACATCATCGCCATTGATGAATCTTTTGCGACGTTTACTGCTGAAATCGGGTCCATTACTACGCCAAGTTTAATCACGTTAGTTGTTTTTTCAGTTACTGTTGCCATTGTTATTCCTAAAAGTGAACGTAATAAGGGTATTTGTTTAGTTTAAATCACCAAAACGACATTGTAATGCGGTAATCGCGGTTAATGCTGCCGTTTCCGTACGAAGCACTCTTGGCCCCAAGAGTACGTCTTGAAAGTTATGCTCATTTGCTTGGCATATTTCTTCATCACTTAAACCTCCTTCAGGACCTATGAGTAACCTTACTCGAGTATTTGTCATGGGTATGGTCATAATAGAGTGCTTTGCTTTGGGATGTAAGTTTATTTTTAATGCACGAGTATCTTGTTGGAGCCAGTCACTCAGCAAAATAGGTTCGGCAACCAAGGGTACTGATGTTCTTCCACTTTGCTCACAGGCGCTGATAACTATTTTTTGCCATTGTTGACGTTTTTTTTCTAATCGTTCAGCATTGAGTTTAACACCACAACGCTCGGTAAATAGTGGGGTGATGGTATTTACACCGAGCTCGACTGATTTTTGTAAGGTAAAGTCCATTCTGTCGCCGCGAGATATTCCCTGGCCTAGGTGAATATTTAGGGGCGATTCAGTTTGATGTTCATGTTGAGATAAAATAGTTACTTCAGCCGATTTTTTGCAAACCTTGACTAGTTGAGCTTGATATTGAAACGGCTCTTGGCCATTAAATAGAGTAATAGTGTCTCCAACTTTTAAACGTAATACCCGAATAACATGACCAAAAGCATCTTCAGATAAGAGAACTTTTTCATTTAAGCTAAAAGTACCTTGTTGAAAAATTCTTGGATTACGCATAAGTGAGCCTTAAAGTTACATTCTATAGTTTGAAGTGGGGCGTTATAGCTAAAAAACAATACGGCTGATGATAAAAAAACTGTTCACGTTATGAATCACTATGTTCAGTTTTGAAGCATAAGGCTCTATGACAATTAAGTTTATTAAGTAAACGACATTGAACTTTTGTATTTTACAGCAAAAAAAAACCAAACAAGCCATTGCAAGTCTGGTTTCATTATAGAGTTCCGGCGATACAGAAATTTTGAAACAGGTTAAAGTCTAGGGCGTTAACTTAAATTCCATTAAAACCTGTAATATCTCACTTACAAACCTGCAGCTGCTCGTAAGCTATCGGCTTTATCTGTTTTTTCCCAACTAAATGCTGTAAAGGTATCTTCCCCTACAGTCATTTCAAACGGCTCACGGCCAAAGTGACCATAGGCAGCAGTTTGTTGATACATAGGATGTAACAAATCTAGCATTTTTGTTATGCCGTAAGGGCGTAAATCGAAATGTTGACGCACTAACTCAACTAGCTTTTGTTCAGATACTTTACCCGTGCCAAAGGTATCAACTGAGATTGAGGTGGGCTCGGCAACACCAATAGCGTATGAAACCTGAATTTCACAGCGTTCAGCAAGCCCAGCAGCAACAATGTTTTTGGCTACATAACGGCCTGCATAAGCGGCACTGCGATCAACTTTTGATGGGTCTTTTCCTGAAAAGGCGCCTCCGCCATGACGAGCCATTCCTCCATAGGTATCAACAATGATTTTACGACCTGTTAATCCGCAGTCACCAACAGGGCCACCGATAACAAAACGGCCTGTGGGGTTAATATGGTATTTAGTGTCTGCTGTGAGTAACTCTTCTGGAAGCACATGCCTGATAATATTTTCCATTACCGCGTCGACTAAATCTTGCTGTTTAATATCAGGGTTATGTTGAGTAGATAGAACAACGGTGTCTATTGCTACTGGTTTGTTATTTTCATAAACAAAAGTTACTTGCGATTTAGCATCAGGGCGTAACCAAGGCAATACGCCAGATTTACGAGCTTCTGCTTGTCGCTCAACTAATCGGTGCGAGTAATACAAGGGAGCAGGCATTAAAGTCGGTGTTTCATTTGTTGCGTAACCAAACATTAAGCCTTGATCACCGGCACCTTGCTCTTCGGGTTTAGTGCGATCAACACCCTGGGCAATTTCTGGGGATTGTTGACCAATTAAATTCATAATACCACAAGTTTCGCCATCAAAACCGACATCTGAAGAGGTGTAACCTATGTCACTAATTACGTTACGAGTCAATGTTTCTAAATCTACCCAGGCATCTGTTGAGACTTCCCCTGAAATAATTGCAACACCAGTTTTCACCATAGTTTCGCATGCAACTCGGGCGTTTTTGTCTTTTGCGATAATGGCATCTAAAACCGCATCAGAAATTTGATCGGCAATTTTATCAGGATGACCTTCAGAAACAGACTCGGAAGTAAAAAAGTGTCTAGACATAAGTCCTCAAAATTAGCTTGACTAAAAAATATAAGGCAATTCTACACAGGTTAAAATGAACTATCTAGCTTTTTTACGCCTAGACGGCTAAACGTCTCTTATATTTATGTTACTAAATATAACTGCGCAAGCATTTAAGTTGTAAGATTATGACTTTTATTATTAATTCAATTTTTTGATAGTTAGCTTAGAACACATCAGGTCACTAAATATTTTTTCTTGTTGAACTGTAGCGTTTGAGCTAAAACAGAGTAGTTTGCCTTTGGTGTGATTTAAAGCCGTTAAATTAAACTCAGTAAGCCGGTTTTTAAGTTGTAGAGTGACGGGGTAAGCGGTTTCAATAATAGTGACCTGCTCACCTACAATTAAGCGGATTTGTTGTTCTATAAAAGGGTAGTGGGTACAGCCTAGTACTATGGTATCAACACCCGCTTTTATTAAAGGGATAATGTAACGCTTTAATAAATTAATACACTTATCACTGTTTTGAAGACCTTGTTCAATAAATTCAACCAAACCAGGACAAGGTTGAATAAACACTTCAGTCCCATGACTGTGCAGATTGATTAACGCTTTGAAACCTGAATTTTTACTTGTGGCTTGAGTTGTCAAAACTGCAACTTTTTTGCTTAGGCTTTGCTTTGCTGCCGGTTTAATCGCAGGTTCTACACCTATAATGGGTATTGATACTCTATTTCTGAGTTGTTCAATGGCATAAACCGTAGCAGTATTGCAAGCTATCACAAGTGCCTTCACTCCCTTATCAAGTAATATTTGAGCAATAGCATTTACTCGCTCAATGATGAATTCAACAGGCTTTTCACCGTAAGGTGCGTGCAGACTATCGGCAATATAAATTATATTTTCATGGGGGAGCTGCTGGTGTATGCACTTAGCAATAGAAAGACCACCGACGCCCGAGTCAAATATCCCAATAGGATCAGAGCAAACAGGGGTTTTATTTGCTATTGACAACAGTTCTTCGTGGCCATTGGCTTGTTTAGCAATGATTTTAAACTCGAGTAAATAATGAACGGGGTAAATTGTAGGGGGATTTTTGATGAAAAATCAATACAATTTTGCTCAAAAATAACTTAGATCGCTTCCAAGGTGCCGCAGCTCACAATAGTCCTGAACACCGTGTGTTCAGGGCGGGAGTATCATAGTAACCGTAGGCTTCCCGATTCAAGCCGGGCTTGCACAATAGCTAGCAATCAATTCCCTAAAGTAAAACTTATCGGCTCAGGGACATAGTTCGCAAACAAACACCCCAGAAGACAACTTCAGTATAGCTAAAAAAATATCATCAAATAAGCTTTATTTTACAAACTTTGATTAACTGCAGAGTAATTAACCGGTTCTTGAGGTAAGTGATATCAAAGCACACCTATTTTAGCCCTGTTAAGTGCTTATCTTTGACAGTGAAGCTCGTTATTTTAATGCGCTAAAATGATTTAACGCAAAGTAAAGATGTGTAAATTAACTACGCATTTAGATTGAAAGAGGCTTATAGTTTACGAAATTGTAACAGTGTGACTACTTAGTTATAGAGGTATTAAAATGTCACCTTTACTTCACTTCAGAAATTTAATTACTGAGATCTTTAATTATGTTGTTAACAAACCTTAAAACATCAACCATATGTATTATGTTACTGCTATTAACAAGCTGCGGTGGCAGTAACAATAACGACCAAGCTTTAGCAATAATATCCCCAGACAGTGGCATGAGCGAGCCAGCGCAAGATAATGGAATGCCTATCGTTAATACTGAGTCGACTCATCCCGTATTGCTCAGTGAAAATATCACTTACGCTGAAGGCCTTGGTCATAATAACTCAAGCACAGTGCCTTTTGCACTCCCCCTTAATTTAGACATTTATTACCCTGATAATAGCGCCACTAATAGGCCCGTATTTATGTTTATTCATGGTGGTGGTTTTACCGGTGGCATCAAACATAAACCTGAAATTGTTGATATGGCTAACTACTATGCTTCAAGGGGTTGGGTTTTTGTTTCTATAGACTACAGAACAACAGAGGAGTTAGGGCAAATCCAAGGCATGACTACAGATCAGGTGATAACGTATTACCGCGGAATTGCTCCACAAGCTTGGATTGAGTATGCCTTACAAGGAGTTGAAACAACTAAACAGTTGCAACAGTCTATTGCTATGTATGCCGCGCAAAGAGATGCTAAAGCGGCGCTTCGTTGGATTGTCGCTAATGCGATTAATTACGGTATAAACACCGATTTTATTACTGTTGGGGGAGCCTCAGCAGGTGCTATTTCAACGATCGCTTTAGGTATTTCAGACCAAGAAGATTTTCGAGATGAAATATCTTCTGTTGATGATCCTACACTAATTACCACCCACTTAAATGAAAATTACTCTGTAAAAAGTATGGTTTATTTCTGGGGCTCAAACATTAAGTTAGAATTGTTTGAATCGGTGTATGGCTTAAATCGATATGATAGTAACGATCCAGAGCTATTTATGGCACATGGCACCAATGATCAGAACCCTACTACTAGCTTTTCAGAAGCAACTGAGTTGCAAGAGTTATATTATCTGTCAAATGTACACAATGAACTTGTTGCCTTAGAGGGCGAAGGTCATGGGGCTTGGTATGCCGAAGTGGACGGTAAAGGCTTATTTGAAATGTCATTTGAGTTTATCGTTGCAAGACAATACCTGCAACTTCAATAAAAATCATCCTATTCGATTGTTATAAGCAACTATTTTCTCGATTATTGCCCTTGATAAAGTTTTAAGTTTTAAATGAATTAAAACACTACTTTTGGCTGTTAGAAAATGAAAACGGCTTACGCTAAATGAGTCTATTTATATCAACTAAGTGAAGGAAATGCTGATAACAGGGCATTTGTTGTAAAGTATGTGAAAGGATATATGCAATAAAAGGTAAAGTTTAGCATTTACTCTTTAACATTTATTTTTTATAGATAAATATTTAAATTTTATTGCTGTTGTACGTAAATTAGTTGATCAACGGCGAAACCATGTTCTGTTGCTAATTGTTCAAATTTAGCTTTAATAGCGGAGCTCACTTCAGGTTTTCTTGACAGCAGCCATAGGTAATCATTATTTGGGCCCGAAACAAACGCATAGTCATAATTTTCTTTTTCAAGTTCAAACACTACATAAGAACCATAAAAGGGACCAAAAAATGAAACTTTTAAATACCCTTGATTTTCACCGTTAACAAAGTATGCCTTACCTTCTGCTTCTTTCCATTCGTTCTTATCACTAGCATAGCCTCTGTTCAGAACCTTAACGCCACCATCAGCACGCATTGAGTATTGTGCGGTAACTTGCGTTAAACCTCGCTCAAAAGAATGGTCTAAACGGGCAATTTCGTACCATTTACCTAAATATTTATTAAGTTCGAATGGTTGAACTGGTTGAATAGTTTGCGGCATACCCAAGCAACCACTTAACGTAATTAAAGTGAACAAAAGTAAGTGTTTTTTCATGGCTGCTAGCATTTTGGGCTTCTATTTTTAAGTTAATATTCTAAGGTAATGTCTTACTTGTTGTAGTCAGTTTATAATTTAATGATAGTGGGTACAGGATAAAAAACAAACGTAAGTAGTGTCATTATGCTAATAACGATTAGGCTGTTTTTTTCTTCACGGGGGTTAAGGCTTGTTCAATAGTAGACTGTAACAGGGCTATTTTTTTTTGGTTGTCTTGTTGTTCTATTTTAAGTTTTTGTTGAGTTTGTAACAAATCATTAGCAAGGTTTAATGCAGTCATCACTAAATTTTGTTCGGGGGTGCTAATGGCTTTACTTGCTTCGGTTTTTTCTAAGCGCTCTGTTAATTCTCTCGCTGCAGATAATAAGGCAGATTCTTGCCCTATAGGACAAGCCACTTTTAGTTTTCGATCAACAATGTTGACTTCTACTGTGCGCTGCGGCATCGACAAAAAATTCCAATATTTATTAAGCATATAGCTAAATTGCATAATTTAGCACTAAGTATTTAATAATAACTATGCTGAACTAGCTATGCAAGTAAATAGCATTGTTTGTTGGTATTTTATGTTATTTCGCTTTTCTGATATTTTAGGCAGTGATACCATAACTTAACTAATAATCATTAAATACAGAACGTAAACTATGACGGAACTTACCTCAAATAACGACAGTGACAACAATGTACTGGATTTTGCATCAGTACAAGCCACTTTAACCAGTGAAGGTATTAATTCACATGCCAGTGAAATTCACGGTGTGCTAACAGGTTTAATCTGCGCAGGGTTTGAGTTTGAAGATCGTGGATATTTCTCATTGTTAAGTGATTTATTTAACAGTGGTGACAGTTTCCCCGGTAATGTAAAAAAAATGCTTGAACCGCTATATAGTCAATTGTGGGCAAGTATTTTAGATGATAATTACAGTTTTAATTTATTACTGCCTGATGATGATGACACTATCGCCGAAAGAGGGCATGCCTTAAGCATGTGGGTACAAGGTTTTAATTTGGGCTTTGGCTTACAACAAAAAGATACCCCTGTCGTCTCCGATGAAGTAAAAGAAGTACTTACAGATTTTGTGGAAATTGCCAATTTATCTGATGAGATGGATGAGGACGAAGATACGGAGCAAGCTTACTTTGAGATTGCCGAATACGTGCGTATATCAGCCTTATTATGTTTTAGTGAACTAGCAACGCCACCCAACAGCCAAAGTAGTGATGATCACAAAGTACTTCACTAAAGCTAATTAGTAGCTGAGCCGAACGCTTTACCGATACTACTCAGGTAATTTTTTAAATTATCTGTTTCACATGTGTTTGGGCAATATTGACAAGAGTAACTCCATAAAATATTTAGAGGTAGGCACTATCATGACTAATATCACTGCTGCCAAGACTAACACACTTGGGCCGACACTTAATGCATTACCACTAAGTGACTTTAGCCTTCATCGCGCAGCTTTTAGTGCTCAAATGCCTAATAATAGCATTGCCTTAATGCCAGCGGCTAGCGAGCTTACCCGCAGTAATGATACGGAACACCCCTTTTGCCAGCATAAACATTTCTTTTATTTAACTGGGTTTAATGAGCCCGATGCCCTGTTAGTGTTAATAAAAGATGAACAGGGCCAAGCGACTTCTATTCTGTTCTCATTACCTAAGGATCCGCTGCATGAAATTTGGCAAGGTCGGCGCATAGGTCAAGTTAAAGCTGTTGAAGATTATGGCTTTGATCAAAGTTATGTGCTTGCTGAATTAGAAATCATGATTGTCGATTTACTTAGCGATAAAACTCAAGTGTTGTTTGGCTTTAGCGACACACATTTTTCCGGCAAGGTATTTAGTTGGTTAACCCAGGTCAGAAAAAAAATACGTCAAGGTATTAATGCACCGCAACACCTAATTGACAGTGATCCCATGCTTGCGCAGTTACGTTTAATTAAAACGTCCAATGAGTTAGCGTTAATGCGCCAAGCAAATTATATCTCAGGATTAGCCCATCAACGCGCAATGCAAAGTGCCGCTGTGGGTAAATATGAATATCAAATCGAAGCAGATATTTTACATACATTTACTCAACATGGCGCTCGGCAACCGGCCTATGCCAGTATTGTCGCAGGTGGGGATAATGCTAACATTTTGCATTACACCGACAATAATGACACATTAAAAAATAATCAGTTACTACTGATTGATGCAGGCGCTGAATTAGCGGGATACGCAGCTGATATAACCCGTACTTTCCCTGTCAATGGTAAGTTTTCAACAGAACAACGCGCTATCTATCAATTGGTACTCGATGCTAAAAACTTAGCTATTGAAGCGGTTAAACCTAACAGTAACTTTGCCCAGCTTAATGAAAAAGTGAACGCTTTTTTGACACAAGGGTTAGTTGATTTAAAAATATTGAAGGGTGATGTCACTAGTTTAGTTAAAGAAAAAGCGGTAAAAAAATATTTTATTCATGGGTTGGGGCACTGGCTTGGTCTTGATGTACATGACGTAGGTGATTACCATATGGACCCGATAAAAGGTCAACAACAGCCTTTCCAAGAAGGCATGGTAATGACCATAGAACCAGGCATTTATATCCCCTTAACTGATGATAGTGTTGATGAAAAATGGCGTGGTATTGGTGTTAGAATAGAAGACAATATTGCCGTAACGGCAACAGGCTTTGAAAATTTATCAGTTAATTCACCACAAACTATCGCTGATATTGAGAGCCTAATGAGTCAACAACAGTAACTATAATTGCCAACATTTATAATGCTCAGGTTTAGTTGCTAGTTTCAGTCATTAGGTTTAGTAACTAGTTTTAGTAACATTGTCCCGTTAATTAAATAGAATAGACAGGTTCAGTAAGATTGCTTCAGTGACTCTATGAATGCTGTCGGCAACATTGTTAAGCGCAAAAAAGACAAAGGCTATGCAACACAATAACCAACATTTTGATGTCATTATTTCAGGCGGCGGCTTATCAGGCAGTCTCATGGCATTGAGTCTAAGCAAGTTAACTAAGCCCGATGGGCAAAGGTTAACAATGGCGATTATTGAAAGCCAAGCAATCACTGCAACCCCTGCCAGTAATAAAAATAACTTATTCGATGCACGGGTATTAGCACTTTCTCATGGTAGTGCTCAATATCTTAAAAAACTGGGTGTTTGGTCGCTAATAAAAAATCATGTGTGCCCCATCACTGATATTGATATTTCTGATCAAGGCCATTACGGTAAAACGCGGCTATCTGCTCATACCCATAGGCTTGATGCCCTTGGCTATGTAATTGAAATGGCTCACCTTGGCAAAGCGCAATTAACCTTACTCAATGAACACTTGAACAAGCAAGAGTCAGCAACAGGCAATGTCGGAAATAATGCCAGAGATAATAACGACTCCAGTAGTGACGCTAACATTCACATAAGTTACAACAACAGTAAAAACATCACCGACACGGTTAAACATAACAACAATATACATCTTAACAACACACAAAATGTGTATTGGTTCAGCGGCGATTCAATTAATACGATTAATTGGCATGCAAAGAGCGAAGAGGACATCAAGAGCACTAACTTAGCCAAAGTGACCGTATCATTAACCTCAGGTCAACAGATATCAGCGTCGTTACTGTTAGCTTGTGACGGTGTTCAATCTCCAGTACGTCAGCTGGCTAACATTGCTGTTGAGTCGGTTGATTATGAACAAGTTGCTCTGATTGCCAACGTGGCAACCAGTAAACCTCATGGCAACAAAGCATTTGAACGGTTTACCAAAAATGGACCACTTGCCATGTTGCCTTTGATATCACTATCAGCAAAATCAGGTGCAGTTCAAGAGTTAACCTCTGCTTCGCGTTGCTCACTCGTTTGGACCATGACAAAAGAGCAGGCTGAGTCGTTACAAAGGTTAAACGATAAACAGTTTGCGCAAGCCTTGGAGGTTGCTTTTGGAAGTTACCTTGGCGCAATCACTCAGGTTGGTAGGCGAGAAACTTTTCCATTAAGGTTACTGCAGGCAAAGCAACAAACCAGGCATCGTTTAGCATTAATTGGTAATGCCTCGCATACTATTCACCCTATTGCTGGCCAAGGTTTTAATTTAAGTTTACGTGATGTGCAAGTTATGGCAGAAAATATCAGTGCTGCCTTAGCTAAGGGGCAAGATATTGGTGGTTTTGCGTGCTTACAAGCATACCAAGTTAATCGTCAACAAGATCAACATGATATAATCAAGTTAACAGACTCACTCGTCACCCTATTTGCTAACGACCTACCACCTTTGGTGGCTGGACGAAATATTGCGCTGCACATGTTAAATGGCTTGCCATCTCTCAAAAAGGTTTTAATGAAAAAAGCCATGGGTTATTAGGTTTTTATTAACCGTTGTTATAATGACTTTTGATTAAGCGCTTTGGTTAAATAACGCATGCAGTTTACCCGAGCATTAACATATACGGTTCAATTCAGTATAAGACAAGACAAGACACTAAACTATTACTTCAATTGGCAACATTTTAATAGGCAAGACGGTCATCGGTAATGGTGTAAAGTAACCAAAACAACGATATTTAAATGGAAAACAGAACCCATGCAAAAATTTGATGTATTAATTGTTGGCGCAGGTATGGTTGGCTTAACGTTAGCTTTAGCGATACGTAATTCATCACACCTGAGTGTGGCTTTGGTTGATGACACACCTGTAAGTAAACCTAATGAAGTTATTGGCACTAAGGTGAGTGCTCTTAATGTTGCTAGTAAAAATATTTTTGTCAACTTAGGTGTGTGGCCTAGTATTGAAAAAAATCGTTCTCAAGCCTATCAACATATGCACGTTTGGGATAAATCTGGTTTAGGTAAACTTGATTTTTGTGCACAAGACAGGCAAGCCTTCCCGCCTGAAGAGCAACTTGGTTGGATTGTTGAAAACACTGTGATTCGTTATGCGTTATGGCAAAAAGCTCAACAAGATGAAGGCATTCACTTTTTTACAGACAACAAACTAGCTTCGCTAAGTCATGGTGATAATGAGGTGTTTGCCACCTTTGTAGGTGATAACACACAAGCCGCTGTGCCACCTGTTTTAGCTAAATTGGTGGTCGGTGCTGATGGCGCAAATTCTTGGTTGCGTGAGCAAATGAACATGGCCATGATTTTCAAAGATTACGACCATCATGCCATTGTGGCTACTGTGCATTGTACTCAAGGTCATCAAAATACCGCTTGGCAAGTTTTTTTACCAACTGGGCCCTTAGCTTTTTTGCCTGTTCAGTCGGCAAATGATGATGAGGCTAACGCCTTATGCTCTATTGTTTACTCCACTTCACCAGAAGAAGCCGCTCGGTTAAGTCGTGTTGACACCGAAATATTTTCGAAAGAACTTACCGCAGCCAGTGATGGTAAGTTAGGTAACATCACGTTAAAAAGTGATCGTATCACTTTTCCGTTGTCGATGCGTTTAGCACAAGATTTTGTGAAAGAACGCATGGTATTAATTGGTGATGCTGCGCATACCATTCACCCTCTAGCAGGGCAGGGTGTCAATCTGGGGTTACTTGATGCAGCGGCATTAGCACAAACATTAACTGCCAACATTAGCGATTTAAATGAACCTTTTGATCGCTGGTTTAGCCCAAGCCAGTTAAAAGCCTTTGCTCGATGGCGAAAGGCCGAAGCCACTGAAATGATCTCGGCAATGGCTGCGATTAAAAAAACCTTTGAGCCACAACAATCTCCCCTCAAGTTATTGCGTGGTGTTGGTATGAACCTACTCGATAACTTTAAACCAGCTAAAAACCAGCTTATTGGGCAAGCTTTGGGTATAAAGCCAAATTTACCTTCCTTGGCTTATCAAAAAGACTAATGTTAAGTATTTTTTGTTTAACGAGCACAGATAAAAATAAAAGCTAATACTGCTATTGGCTTTTATTTGTTCTGCTTCAAAGACAGCAAGTGAATAATAGTAAAAATTTTGTAAACCTGTATTTTTAAAAATTAAATTCCGTTATTACGTAAAACATGGTTTTATATTTTTTAATTGTGTTTTTTATTGTTGAATCAACGATGTTGCGCAGCTATAATTAGCTAACTTTGTTAATTCTTGAGTAAAGTAAATGACCAATAAAACAATATTACATGCCAAGCACTTAGCTTCTGGCGCAAAAATGGTTGATTTTTATGGCTGGGAAATGCCTATTAACTATGGTTCTCAAATAGAAGAGCATCATGCAGTAAGAACTGCTGCCGGTATGTTTGATGTCTCTCATATGACTATTGTCGACGTGCAAGGTAGTGACGCAAAATCATTTTTACGTCGTTTAGTAATTAACGATGTGGCCAAGTTAACAACGCCCGGAAAAGCCCTGTATACTGGTATGTTGAACGAAGCTGGTGGTGTAATAGATGATTTAATTATTTATTTTTTCTCAGACAGCAACTACCGCTTAGTGGTCAATTCGGCAACGCGCGAAAAAGATCTCGCCTGGATGAACAAACAATCGTCGGGTTTTGATATTACCATTACCGAGCGCCCTGAGTTTGGTATGATTGCTGTGCAAGGCCCTGAAGCGATTGCCAAAGTAGCGACCTTATTGTCTGCTGAAGAAAGTGCGGCGGTTGCAGGCATGAAGCCATTTTATGGTGTCCAAGTAGGAGATTTGTTTATTGCTACCACTGGCTACACTGGTGAACAAGGTTACGAAATTATTGTACCCGATAATGCGGCAGAAGCATTTTGGCAAAAACTGCTTGAAGCTGGTGTTGTGCCTTGTGGTTTAGGCGCTCGTGATACGTTGCGTTTGGAAGCAGGAATGAATTTATACGGCCTTGATATGGATGAGAGCGTATCGCCCATCGCCGCTAACATGGCCTGGACCATTAGTTGGGAGCCTAGTGAACGTCAATTTATTGGTCGTGACGTACTTACCGCCCAAAAAGCCGCTGCCGATCAACCTAAACTTGTTGGCTTGGTGCTTGAAGCAAAAGGCGTGCTTCGTTCAGCACAAAAAGTGGTAACTGAGTTTGGTGATGGTGTGATCACCTCTGGTACATTTTCCCCTACCTTAGAACACAGTATTGCCTTAGCCCGTGTTCCGCGCAATGTTAAAGTGGGTGATGTGGTAGAAGTCGAAATGCGTAAAAAACTGGTTAAAGTCACGGTAACAAAACCTAGCTTTGTGCGTAACGGCAAAAAAGTATTTTAATAAAGATAAAGTGGCCCACAAAGTAGAATTTTAAGTTCAATGTGCTATAAAATTTACTTCGTTAAGCCAATTAATAAATTATAGGAACAATAAAAATGAGCAACATCCCTTCAGAATTAAAGTACGTCACATCTCACGAATGGGTTCGTGAAGAGGGTGACAATATCGTTACCGTAGGTATTACTGAACATGCGCAAGAACTTTTAGGCGATATGGTTTTTGTTGAACTTCCCGAAGTAGATGACGCCATCTCTACCGGTGACGATGTTGCCGTGGCAGAGTCAGTAAAAGCTGCCTCAGATATCTACGCACCTGTTTCAGGTACAGTTATTGAAGTTAACGAAGAATTAGAAGACTCACCAGAGCTTGTTAACTCTGATGCGTTTGGTGAAGGTTGGTTATTTAAAGTGAAACTTGATGATGCTGGTGAGTTAGATAACTTACTTGACGCAGAAGGTTACGCCAACTCTATTGACGAAGCTTAATATAAGCTTCATCAATCAGCGTTTTGAGCAAGCCTAAGGTTTGTACAACGCTAAAACCTCACTGATAGTATTTAAGCCTTAAACAAACGTTGTTTTAGGCTTTGTTTTATTTACCTAGTACCCTTTATTTAAGTGAACTGTTATGACCTCAAAAGCAATTGTCAACTCATTAAGCGAGTTAGAACAAACTCAAGATTTTATTCGTCGCCACATTGGACCGAGTGAAGCACAAACGCAAGCCATGCTAAATGACATTGGTGCTGAGTCGGTTGATGCCCTCATTGATGAGATCGTGCCAAGTGATATTCGTTTGGCTGACTTGCCTAATATTGATGACAGCAAAACAGAAGTCAAAGCACTGGCTGATTTAAAAGCGGTTGCTCGCCTAAATAAAGTTAACGATACCTACATAGGTTTAGGTTACTACGGTACGCTAACCCCCAATGTTATTTTACGTAACGTGTTAGAAAATCCAGGCTGGTACACTGCCTATACACCTTACCAACCTGAAATTGCCCAAGGTCGATTAGAGTCGTTATTAAATTACCAGCAAATGTGTATAGACCTCACTGGTCTTGAACTGGCCTCTGCGTCTTTACTTGATGAAGGAACTGCAGCAGCAGAAGCCATGGCATTGGCCAAGCGAGTGTCTAAAAATAAAAAAGCGAATAGTTTTTTTATCAGCGACGATGTTTATCCGCAAACTATTGACTTAGTTAAGCAACGTGCTGAAATGTTTGGCTTTGATATTGTTGTTGCACCAGCAAACGAAGCAGTTAATCATGATGTGTTTGGCGCGCTTATTCAATACCCAAGCGCTTCAGGTGAAGTCTCTGATATTAGTGAGCTTATTGCCAGTTTACACGACAAAAAAGCCATTGTTGCTGTAGCGGCGGATATTATGAGCTTGGTGTTATTAAAATCACCAGGTGAGCTTGGCGCTGATGCAGTTATTGGTTCAACTCAACGTTTTGGTGTACCTATGGGGTATGGCGGCCCACATGCTGCGTTTTTCACTACCTCTGAAAAATACAAACGTTCATTACCTGGGCGAATTATTGGTGTTTCTAAAGACACGCGCGGTAATAACGCACTGCGAATGGCAATGCAAACACGTGAACAACACATTCGTCGTGAAAAAGCTAACTCAAATATTTGTACTGCACAGGTATTACTGGCTAACATGGCCGCTTTTTATGCGGTATATCATGGCCCGCAGGGCTTAAAAACTATTGCTAATCGTATTCACCGATTAACTGATATTTTAGCACTAGGTGCCCGCTCAAAAGGCTTAGCACCATTGCATGCTCATTACTTCGATACGCTCACATTTAACGTTAGCAACAAAGAAGAAATAGTAGCCCGCGCGTTAAATGTAGGAATTAACCTTCGTACCGATGTTAATGGCCAAGTTTCTATTTCGTTAGATGAAACCACTACCCGTGAAAACGTTGCGCAACTCTTCACTGTGTTATTGGGTGAAGGTCATGGTTTAGACGTGAGTGAGCTTGATGAGCAAGTAATAAACTCTAGCGTCAGTTCAATTCCTGCGGCATTAGTGCGTGAATCAGCGATTTTAACGCACCCGGTATTTAATTCTTACCACAGCGAAACAGAAATGCTTCGTTATATCAAAAAACTTGAAAATAAAGATTTAGCCTTAAACCATTCAATGATTTCTTTGGGTTCGTGTACCATGAAATTGAATGCGACGGCGCAAATGATCCCAGTGTCTTGGCCCGAGTTTGCTAACATGCATCCGTTTGCACCTGTTGACCAAGCTCAAGGTTACAAGCAAATGATAGATGAACTGGCTAAATGGCTTGAAGAGTTGACGGGTTACGACAAAATGTCGATGCAACCAAACTCCGGCGCTCAAGGCGAATATGCGGGTTTAATTGCTATACACAAATATCATGAAAGCCGAGGCGACTCGCATCGTAATATTTGTTTAATTCCTTCTTCAGCTCACGGGACTAATCCAGCCTCTGCACAAATGGTTGGCATGAAAGTGGTTGTGGTTGACTGCGATAAAGAAGGTAACATAGACATGGCTGATTTAACGGCAAAAGCCACTGAGTTATCAGATAACCTCGCCTGTTTAATGATTACCTACCCCTCAACTCATGGGGTTTATGAAACTAAAGTGGCGGAAATTTGTGATATTATTCACGAGCATGGTGGCCAAGTATACCTTGATGGCGCTAACATGAATGCACAAGTAGGCTTAACCTCTCCAGGCTTTATTGGTGCTGATGTCTCGCATTTAAACCTACACAAAACCTTTGCTATACCGCACGGTGGTGGTGGCCCAGGTATGGGACCTATTGGCGTAAAAGCTCATTTAGCGCCGTTTTTGCCTGACCACTCGTTAATTACCGTTGACAGTGAAACTCAAGGTAATGGTGCTGTGTCTGCCGCCCCTTATGGCAGTGCTGGTATTTTGTGTATTTCATATTTGTATATTGCCTTATTGGGTAAACAAGGCGTTACTGATGCCACTAAACACGCTATCACCAATGCCAACTACTTAGCGAAAAAACTTAGCCAACATTACCCTATTTTATACACAGGTAAAAATGGCCGAGTGGCGCATGAGTGTATTATTGATTTGCGCCCTATTAAAGCTGATTCAGGCATTACTGAAGTTGATATTGCGAAGCGTTTAATTGATTACGGCTTTCATGCACCTACTATGTCATTTCCAGTGGCGGGTACATTTATGATTGAGCCAACAGAGTCTGAATCTAAAGTAGAGCTAGATCGTTTTATTGAAGCGATGATTTGTATTCGTGATGAAGTACGTAAAGTGGAAGCTAATGAGTGGAATGAAACAGACAATCCATTGCATAACGCACCTCACACGTTAGCAGATATTACCGATACTTGGGATCGTAATTACACGGTTGCTGAAGCGGTATTTCCTGTGGCAGCGGCAGCAGCTAATAAATTTTGGCCAACAGTAAACCGAATTGATGATGTATACGGAGATCGTAATTTAGTGTGTAGCTGCCCACCGATTTCGTCTTATCAAGATTAAATAGTGATGTGATCACAACAGATCAAGTTGGAAACCAGTGACATCAAGTTGGAAACTGAAATTGTAGTTGGAAACTTTAGGTGAATTTTAAAAGGCGAACCAGAAATGGTTCGCCTTTTTTATTAATAAGTAAATTTAAATGAATGGCTGAACATAGCCCAAGAACTCTTATTGAGGATAGCTGTTTTCACTCCACCGTCCGATGTGTCCATCAGGTCTCTCCCGAATATCAGCATGACTCAAAACAAGCCGACGTTTTGCTCGTGAGACGCTCCATCTTTTATTACACTGGAGTCCTTGTTTAACAAGCTTGGTATTCCTGTCATTCTTTCTTGTACAAGTATAGAAAGGGACTCTCTATTTGTTGATAAAAATCGTATGGACTTTACTACGGTTAGGCGGTTGGTCAACAACATAGAATTTCGTTTTTCTATTTACAGTCTATCTAATTCCTTTTTTAATCAGATGTTTGACGCGCTTTTTACACCTCAGCTTTATCCAAACGGCCAAGTGCTTGATGAGGGGTTTACAACAATGTTTCATTACCTAAGCTGCGGTCTTCCAGCAGTTATGACGAGGTTAGCTTACTTACACCATTAAACCTTGTGCCAACTTAGAGCTAAGTTCCCTGAAAAGGCTGCTTCATATCAAACAGACGATGTGAGTCGTTTGGAAAAAGTATTTAAAAGGCATTTTAGCCTCATAGCCCCTGCACTTAAAAACTTACGAACCGGCAATGAGGCAAGGTCTGAAGAGCAAATTGAGAAAACTGAGCAAGGACAAATTTGTATCACCAATACTGAAGTACAGGAAAGTCGAGAAAAACGTCGAAAAAAGGAAGCAAAATCTACTCCCATCAACAGTACTTCACCTTTTGGGGTGCCCGAGCCTATTTTACCAATTGATTCGCAAGATATGCGTCAATATATAGCGAGAGAGCAGGAATGAATAAGACAGTGTCATTTATGCCAAGTCCGCTTGACGGTGAACACATGCTCAGCGTTGTAGCTCGATGGTGTATGTTAACGGCGAGCAATGATAAGCGACTATTGAACTTATTATCTTCGAATGCAATGCAGTTATCGATGAAATATGTTCATCACCCTATGGTAGACGATGTCTTGAAATTATATGGTAAAGGGGTTGCTAGATATCAAGCTTTAGCAAAGCATACCGGATTAGCTTACTATGCTTCGCTGACATACTATCGCCAATTACATTCGATTCTTCAACAAGAAAAATATCAAGGCTGTTTTAGCAAAACTCGCCGCAAAGTAAAGCAAACATCTAAACCTACTTCACGTTATAACTCTGTGTTGAAATACGCAGACGTTTGATGAAGGGCAGGTGGACGACAAGCTTTACGATGTAGCCATCTAAGCAGCCAATCGTATATGTTATTTATGGGGCGTTGATTCTAGCTATCAAAAAGACATTTTTGGCAGATTTCAAAGTACTATTGATAGAAAAGGCGTAGTAATACGTGTGTCGTTTATCTTAAATATCTATCGTTTTCTCGATACGCTTTTTAACAACCCTAAGCAGGCTCATTCATGGATGTCGAAAACGAATGAACGATTTAACAATATGACTGCATTGCAGTACATACGCAAAGGCTATGATAACTTGAGTAAGGTTGCTTATTATTTGCGTAGTCAGGCATCTGGTGTTAGCTATTAAGTCTTAAAGTGCGCGCTACCCGCAGGGCAAATAATGAATACAGGCACTTTGTGACAATCTGGCTTTTTCGTTTGGTTACTAGTGCTGGCTTGATTTAGCTATGAACTAGACAATAAATTTTTGTAAATTTAATAAACAAATGTTAAAAGCTCGAATGCGAACATTCTACAATCAGACGTCATAGATATAAAAGGGTAACTTTTTACCTCACTATGTGGCACAAAGCACCTTAGATCGAATTTGTGAGATCTATTTTCAACTTTTATTCTATAGGATCATATATCTCCCTTTTAATAATTTCTACTTTATAGTAGTGTAAACATACTATACGTTCAAATTTAAAGGTTTAAGAAACATGAAGGTTAAAGATTCGAATTTATCTCTCATTAAGTTCGGCTCGTACATCGATGGGAAATGGTTGTGTTCTGAATCAAATTTTGTAGTTAATAATCCATTTGATAATTCAAAAATTGCAAGTGTGGCAGACTTTGAAGCGGCAGACGCTGAGGCAGCTGTTACTGCTGCTAGTAAAGCGTTAAAGCCGTGGTCTTCTTTATCCGCAAATGATCGGTGTAAGTTTTTAAAACGTTGGCATGAACTTATTATTGAAAACATAGAGCAGCTAGCTATTATCCTTACCTTAGAGCAAGGCAAGCCGCTTTCTGAGGCGAAAGGTGAAATTAATTATGGTGCGTCATTTGTAGAATGGTTTGCGGAAGAGGGAAAGCGTATTTATGGTGATACGATTCCTGCTCCAAGTGCAGACAAGCGTACCGTTGTTGTTAAACAACCTGTTGGTGTGGTGTCAGCGATCACCCCTCGGAACTTCCCAAACGCTATGATAGCTAGAAAAGCAGCAGTGGCATTAGCAGCTGGCTGCACTTTTGTTGTTCGACCAGCAAGTTTAACTCCTTTGTCAGCACTTGCATTAGCAGAGCTAGCAGATCAAGCCGGCATCCCTTCAGGTGTTTTTAATGTGCTGGCAGGTACAGATTCTCGTGGTATTGGCCAAGTTTTAACGACTCATCCAGATATCAGTAAGTTTACTTTTACTGGCTCTACAGACGTAGGAAAAACATTAATCAAACAATGTGCATCGTCAATAAAAAAAGTTTCAATGGAGCTTGGCGGTAATGCGCCTTTTATAGTATTTGAGGATGCAGATATTGATGCTGCTGTTGAGGGTGCAATAGTATCTAAATATAGAAATGCAGGGCAAACATGTGTCAGTACAAATCGAATATTAGTACATGAATCAGTCGAAGAAGAGTTTGTATTAAAATTTACTAAAGTAGTAAAGGCGTTGAAACTTGGTAATGGACTAAATTCGACGACAGAAATAGGGCCTATGATATCGCTTTCAGCTAAAGAAGATGTGAAATATTTGGTTAAAGCATCTTTAGCGTTAGGAGCTAGTCTGCATAAAGGAGAAAAATTAGTAGAAAATTCAAATTTTTATCCTCCTACAGTACTAACTAATGTCACTAATGATATGCCTATAGCGTCGAATGAAATATTTGGCCCTGTTGCGCCTATTTTGTCTTTTAAAACGGAGCAGGAAGCATTATCTATTGCAAATGACACCTTGTATGGCCTTGCTGCCTATTTTTATAGCCGTGATATTGGCCGCGTTTGGCGTGTTTCAGAAGGGCTTGATTTTGGAATGGTAGGTATAAATGAAGGCATAATATCTAATGCCGCGGCTCCCTTTGGAGGAATGAAGCAATCAGGGAATGGGAGAGAAGGTTCTAAATACGGTTTAGAAGATTATTTAGAAATTAAGTACCTCTGCATGGGAGGGATTTAAAATGGGGCCTTTTGACTTTAGTACTACCAAAACCATTATCAGCGAGATTGGCAGCTTAAAAAGAATAAATGACCTGTGTAGCTCTCTTGATATCACTAAGCCTATGATTATTACCGATCAAGGTATTGTGGAATGTGGTCTATTATCACAAGTTATTCAGCTGATGATTAGCCAGTATGATCTTACCGTATACGATACGATAGAAGCCGATCCGAAAGAGCACATTATATTGGATGCGCTAAAAATTGCTCAGCAAGAAAAGGTTGATGGCATTATCGGTTTTGGTGGTGGTAGTTCGATGGATGTAGCAAAAATAGTCGCTGTATTAGTTAACAACAACCAACCGATGCAATCAATATATGGCATAGGACAAATAACTGGTGATAGGTTGCCTTTGATACTAATTCCTACTACTGCAGGTACCGGTTCAGAAGTTACTCCTATAGCAATAGTAACGACTGGCGAAACAACGAAAGCAGGGATTGTTTCTCCTAAATTACTTCCTGATATAGCTTTGCTGGATGCGGAGCTTACAACTGGCTTACCAGCACATATTACGGCGGCAACAGGCATCGATGCTATGGTGCATGCTATTGAAGCATATACATCAAAGGTTAAGAAAAATCCCTATTCAGATATGTTAGCTAAAGAAGCATTAAGCTTGTTATCAAGTAATATTGAAACTGCCTGGAATGATGGAGCTAACCTTGAAGCAAGACAAAACATGCTGTTAGGCGCTTGTTTAGCCGGGCAAGCTTTTGCTAATGCCCCTGTAGCAGCAGTACATGCTTTGGCATATCCGTTAGGAGGTCATTTTCATTTACCTCATGGTTTAAGTAATTCACTAGTTTTGCCACACGTGATGCGTTTTAATGCTTCTAGTTGCGCATCGCTTTATCGCGAATTAGTGCCTTTTATTTGCCCTAATGTCGACACAAATCAATCTGATGAAAGTGTGACCAAAGCACTAATTAATACGATTGAACAATTGATTAAGCGTTTATCTTTACCAGCAACCCTGCAGGAAATGGGTATAAAACTTGAGCAACTACCTATGTTGGCAAAAGATGCGATGTTGCAGCAAAGGTTATTAGTGAACAATCCACGTGAAGTTGATTATCAAGATGCCCTTAATATTTATCAATCCGCATTTGGGGCTATGTAATGACTAAACAAGCACTAACGAGAGATTACTTTTATACGTTAATGCCATTGACAACTCGTTGGATGGATAACGATGTTTATGGCCACGTTAATAATGTTACCTACTATTCATATTTCGATACGATAGCAAATAGCTATTTAATAGAACAGGCTGGGTTTAACATACAAACTAGTCCACAAATTGGCTATATCGTTAAATCAGATTGTAGTTATTATTCGAGTATTGCCTTTCCTGAAAAGATAGAAGGAGGATTCCGGGTTAATAGAATTGGTAATTCTTCTGTTGAATATGGTGTTGCCATTTTTAAAGAAGGTCAAGAGGAGGCTTGCGCTTATGGCACAATGACGCATGTATTTGTTGATAGAAAAACAGAAAAGCCTGTAAAAATAGAAGGATCAATGCTCACGGCCTTACATCAGGCTTTAGTAACAGACACTAATAGTGAGCATCAGTAGCTAAGTCACTTTAGGTTTAATAGATTACTTAGCTATCCCATTAAACAAAATTTCAAAGAATTCAATTGAAGCTTTAGGGATATTAGTTTCTTCAGCTGATATCGCCATATCTGGAATCGACTCAATCGCGCCGGCAATAACG
Source organism: Colwellia sp. (assembly GCA_042091395.1). Classification (GTDB taxonomy): domain Bacteria; phylum Pseudomonadota; class Gammaproteobacteria; order Enterobacterales; family Alteromonadaceae; genus Colwellia. Next base: position 29,031 of record JBELHN010000021.1, on the reverse strand, counting down.
TTTTCTGCTACCAGTAAGTCAGTAACTCTAATGCTGCCGTCTTCAATACCTGCCTGAATCAGCTCACCAAATGAATCGCGTAGTTTACTAGCGGTAACTTCCATTTCTTGACGTTTTTCAATTGGCAGTGACCAAATTGTTCCGTAACGAACCAATGGGCCTTCATCACCTAGTTGAATAGCAAACATTTTTCTAGCAGAAAAGGCGAGCTTATCAATACCTGAGATATCCAGTTTCTTTGCTAAAGCTAATGCATCACTTTCAATGGCAAAGGTTCTATTAAGGCATTTAATTAACAAGTCTTCTTTGTTTTTAATATGGTAATAAAAAGCACCTTTAGTAACACCTAGTGATTGAGCTAGCTCATCAAGTGAGGTGCCTTTAAAACCTTTGTGATTAAAAAAAGTTGAACCTACTTTTAAAAAGGCTTCTTGCTTTTTCTTACGCTGTTCATCACGGTCAAAACCTGCTGGGGCAATGTTATGCTCATTAAAGGATATAGGCTGAAATTTAAATGGTGTTTCAGTATTTTTTAATCCGTATTTAATAATGCTTAATAACTGCTGGTAAGACGCTTCTCTTTTTTCTTCTTTTACAGCAAAAAGCCAGATTGGAAGCCAGAAGATATTCCCCCAAATAGCATTAGCTGCTTTACCAGGTGAACTTGCTTGCATGCTACCATCAGCAACTCCTTCTTTTATTAAATCACGGATAGTGATAACAAAGTTATGGTAATACGTTGAAATGTCTTCTCTGTGCTTTACTGACAATGAAGCTATTTCAGTTAAACCAGCTAAATGTCCTCGCTCGCCTTTAATTATGCCGTTCCAACAATCGAAATTGAGCCTAAATAAAACCACTAATTTATCTAGTGCAGAGCCATTTTCAGCTAACGCTTGGTCAACCATAGCCTGCATTTCAATACAAGTGTTTAAGTAACACTGATAGGTTAATTCTTCTTTGGTTTTTACATAATAGTACAAACTGGTTTTTGTTAATTTTAACTTTTCTGCTATTTGAGACAAAGTTGTACCGCGTGTCCCGTGAATATTAAATAGCTCAGATGCAGCCGACAAAATGGTTTTGTACTTTTGATCGTGCTGATGAGTTTTACTGAAAGGTGAGCTAATTTTATTTTTAACAAAAGTTTGAGTCATTTCTTTAGATGCTTATCACTTGATTTTTTTGAGCTAAGTATAATTAGAACGTCGCTACAGATAGCTATTTAACTGTTTTTGTTTCTTAGACGGTAATTATACTGAAGGTTCGAAGTTGATTGTAAAGCTTTATGTTTAAAACATCAATGAAACTAAATGCTGTATTACGTTTTTATGAAATTTATGGCGGTGTTCTCATATAAATTCTTTTGCAAAATACTTGAATACATTAAAAACATACTGTAAGTTCGAATTATTGTGGATTCTGTCTATCAAGAAAATGTTAGGCAACTAAATATAATAATGAGAATAAGTGATGCAAGAGCAGGTATTACATAATCAGGATATAAAGATAAATCATGCACCGACTAAGCAAGTGATAGATGTACTACATTCATTAGTGCAAGAATCTCAACCGTTTGAAGTCATTGAAAAAGAGCGCGAAGGTGTGGTTTATAAAGCGTTTGCAAAACTGCCTAAAAATTTACATGAAATGTATCAAACCGCGGCGACTAACTTTGGTGATGCAGACTTTATTATTTATAAAAACGAGCGGCATAGTTTCTCGTCTTTGTACCAAAATGCTGCTGAGCTTGCATGTGCATTGCAGGAAAAATATCAAGTATCAGCAGGGGATCGCATTACTATTTCGATGCGAAATTATCCTGAATGGATAATTGCATTTATGGCAATAACTAGTCTTAGCGCTATTGCAGTGCCATTAAATGCTTGGTGGAAGGAAGAAGAGTTTAAGCAAGTTATTGCTGACTGCGATGCTAAGCTAGCTCTTGTTGATGACAAGCGTTTTGATTTGCTCAAAGGTATTTTAAACGACAACCAGTTACCGGTGATTGTTGCTAGACCATCATCATCTCAAAAAGTGGTTAGTGTTGAATCGTTATTGAATCAATTTAAAGGGCAACCTATGCCTGTTGTCGATTTAGCAGCAGATAGTATTGCAACGATATTTTATACCTCAGGCTCAACTGGAATGCCAAAAGGCGCGGTATCAAGTCATGAGAGTATTTTAACCGCTATTAACACATGGGCAATGTTGGGTTCGTCTGCAGCTGCGGCTAATACCTCACTGGGTATTGATTTACCAACCACTCCTCCAGCTGCATTAATGACAGTACCGCTTTTCCATGTAACAGGTTGCCATACGCTATTTTTATTATCTATGGTTGCAGGTCGTAAAACAGTCATGATGGAATATTGGGATGCTGAAACGGCACTTAACTTAATTGAAAAAGAAAATGTTACTTACTTTAATGGCGTGCCAACTATGTCAATGGAGTTAATGAATCACCCTAATAAAGCTAATTATGATTTATCTTCATTAGCCGATGTTTGCGCTGGTGGTGCAGCAAGGCCACCTGAACATGTCAGAAAAATTTATGATGCTTTTGAAACCGGTACCCCTAGTTGCGGGTATGGGCTGACTGAAACTAATGCACTTGGCGCAGTGAATGGTGCAGTTGATTACGTACACAAACCAACGAGTGCTGGTTTACCTACGCCGCCAATTGTTGAAGTTAAGATCCTTGATGAAGCAGAAAATAGCTTGCCGGTTGGTGAGCTAGGCGAAATTGCTATTAAAACTATCGCTAATATTTTAGGTTATTGGCGTAACTCTGAGGCGACTGAAGCAGCCTTTAGCAATGGTTATTTTAAAACAGGAGATTTAGGCTATTTAGATGACGACGGCTTTATTTATATTGTTGATCGTGCCAAAGATATCATTATCCGTGGTGGTGAAAATATCTCTTGCTTAGAAGTAGAATCCGCACTTTATAAGCATACTCAAGTCAGCGAAGCCTGTGTTTTTTCTTTACCTGATGATCGTCTTGGGGAAGTCGTTGGTGCTTTGGTGTTTGTCAAAAATAGTAGCACTGAAGTTGATGAGCAAGCATTGCAAACATTTGTTGCTGAGCATTTAGCAAAGTTCAAAATACCAAGCAAAGTTTGGATTATTGATCAGAGCTTGCCAAGACTAGGCTCTGGAAAAATCGATAAAAGATCAATTAAAGAACAGTATCAAGCTATGTATGTCGAGTAACTAAATAAAACTTTTGCGAGAACTGAACGCTGCTTTTCAAACTATTTTCAAATTAATAAGGCAATCAAATGGCTACAACAATTAATGCTAAAAATATTGGTGATTACGTCGGTAAAGAAGTCGGTGTATCTTCATGGTTTACTATCACGCAAGCGCAAATAGATAAATTTGCTGACGCAACTCACGACCAACAATTTATCCATGTTGAACCTATTAAAGCGGCCGAAACACCATTTGGCGGCACTATTGCACATGGTTTTTTATCATTATCGTTACTCTCTGCAATTTCATATGAAGCAGGCTTGCAGTTAGAAAATATGACCATGGGTTTAAATTATGGCTTTGAGAAAGTGCGCTTTTTACAGCTAGTAAAAGTAAACAGTAAAGTTAGAGGGAAAATGTCTTTAACAGAGTTTACTGAAAAGAGACCTGGCCAATTCCTTTTTAATTGGAATGTAGAGGTTGAGATAGAGGGTGAAAGTAAACCTGCTTTAATTGCGCAGTGGCTCACGATGACAATGATCAGCCAGTAGTAATTTTTGTCGTGCTTACAATAAAACAAAGTTAATCAGAAGAGCAAGTGTCACCAAGGTGACTGTTTAGCGTTGAGAATCATCGTAACTTTAAAGTATTAAAAATGATTCAAGATTTAATAAAAAAGAGGTTTTTATGTCAGTAAATTATCAAGGTCAAGTAGCTATCGTAACCGGTGCCGGCGCAGGTTTGGGCCGTTCTCATGCGCTAGCTTTAGCAGCAAGAGGCGCGAAAGTTGTTGTAAATGACTTAGGTGCTAAAGATGGCTCTTTGTCTGCAGGCTCGCTTGCTGTTGTTGCAGAAATTGAAGCGGCAGGCGGCGAAGCTATTGCCAATGGTGCTAACGTTGCTGGTATGGAGCAAGTATCGGCTTTGGTCGCGCAAACCATGGAAAAGTGGGGGCGCATTGATATCTTAGTTAATAATGCTGGTATTTTACGTGATAAATCATTTGGTAATATGCCAATTGAAGACTTTCAATTAGTGGTTGATGTTCACTTAATGGGGTCAGCAAATTGTGCTAAAGCTGTGTGGGCAATTATGAAAGAACAAGGTTACGGCCGTATTGTAATGACTACGTCTTCGTCTGGTCTTTACGGTAACTTTGGCCAAGCAAACTATGGCGCCGCTAAAATGGGTGTTACTGGTTTAATGAATACCTTATGTATCGAAGGTGAAAAATACGGCATTAAAGTGAACTGCCTATCGCCAACAGCAAATACCGCAATGACTGAGAATTTAATAGATGACCAACGTGTGTTAAACATGATGACGGTTGACTCTGTTACTGCAGGTTTATTAGCACTAGTTGCAAAAGATTCGCCTAACCGCGTTATTTTAGGCTGTGGTGCTGGTGGTTACGCACGTGCCATAATTAAAGAAACTGATGGTATTTACTTATCGCCACAGCAGCAAACGCCAGAAAATATTTTAGCCAAATGGGATGAGTTACAGGACGAGTCTAACAGCGAAGAACTAAAAGCGGGTTGGATGCAAACCAATAAATACGTTGCTAAAGCAGCAGCCTTTCTTGGCATTAATCTAGCAGCTACATAGGAGCTTTTAACATGAGAGACGCAGTCATAGTATCAACCGCAAGAACACCTATTGGTAAAGCTTATCGCGGTGCTTTTAATGTAACTACTGCACCTACTTTAGGTGGTCATGCTATTAAACATGCTGTTGAGCGTGCCGGTATTGACGGTGCAGAAGTAGAAGATGTCATTATGGGTTGTGCGATGCAACAAGGTACAACAAGCATGAACATTGGTCGTCAAGCTGCATTAGCTGGAGGTTTACCGGTTAGCGTCAGCGGAATGACTTTAGATAGACAGTGTTCATCAGGCTTGATGGCTATTGCAACAGCGGCAAAACAAATTGTTCATGATGGTATGGATGTCGTGATTGGTGCAGGTATTGAGTCTATTTCATTAGTTCAAAACGAACATATGAACACACATCTAGCTGTTGATAAAAACTTAATAGCAGTACATAACGATATTTATATGCCGATGCTACAAACCGCTGAAATAGTTGCGCAGCGATACGGTATTAGCCGTGAGCGTCAAGATGAATATGGTCTATTAAGTCAGCAACGAACAGCAGCAGCGACTGAAGCTGGCTATTACAATAAAGAAATAGTACCAATGACAACTACTAAAGCCGTTATGGATAAAGAAACAAAAGAAATTTCTTATCATGAAGTAACACTTTCTGGTGATGAAGGTATTCGCGCGACAACTATCGATAGTCTTACCAACTTAAGAACAGTTATTGAAGGTGGTTGTATTACCGCAGGTAACGCAAGTCAGCTATCTGATGGTGCGTCAGCCTCGGTATTAATGGAAGCTAAGCTTGCTGAACAGCACGGTTTAGAGCCTTTAGGTCGTTATATGGGCATCGCTGTTGCCGGTTGTGAACCAGATGAAATGGGTATTGGTCCAATTTATGCGGTACCTAAACTACTTAAACAACATGGTTTAACAGTTGATGATATTGGTTTATTTGAGCTTAATGAAGCGTTTGCTGTGCAAGTACTTTATTGTGCCGATACATTAAAAATTCCAATGGAAAAACTTAATGTAAGTGGTGGCGCTATTTCAATTGGTCACCCATACGGTATGAGTGGCGCAAGAATGGTAGGCCATGCCTTAATTGAAGGTAAACGACGTGGTGCCAAATATGTTGTCGTTACCATGTGTGTTGGTGGTGGAATGGGTGCTGCAGGTTTGTTTGAAGTACTTTAACTTTCCAATTTACTAATAAAAGGCATAAGCAGCTTAACCGCATGTTTATGCCTTTTTTGTTTGTGCTAAACAAGAAAAAGGAAGAATAATGATAAGCCTTAAAAGTAAGTTGGCAACTATGTTGAACATCAGTTTTATGCTTAGTGTAATCGGTATAAGTTCACTTAGCTTTGCTGAAATTAACAATGTTTCATCGAAAGAACTTAAATCAACTTTAGCTATTTTACCTTCTTGGAATGAGGGAAAAAGTAAACAGTCGATTATCAACTTTGTTACTAAAGTCACCAAAGAAAACTCTTCAAGCTATGTTAAACCAGAAGATCGTATCGCAGTATTTGATAATGACGGTACCTTATGGGCAGAGCAGCCACTTTATACTCAATTAGTTTTTGCTATCGAGCGTATATTTGCATTAGCGCCAAAAAATCCAAAATGGCAAAGCCAAGCGCCTTTTGCTAAGTTGTTAAAGGGCGATATAAAAGGAGCGTTAAGTGGCGGAGAAAGCGCAATAAACGCAATTGTGATGGCCGCTAATACAGGAATGACAAATGAAGAATACGCCGAGATAGTTAAAGAGTGGTTTGCAGTAGCAAAACATTCAACGAATAACAAAGCTTATAGCCAGATGGCATACCAACCAATGCTAGAGCTTATTGATTATTTGCATAGCAACAACTTTAAAGTTTTTATTGTTTCTGGCGGAGGTATTGAGTTTATCCGTGCTTTTTCACAAGACGTTTATGATATTCCGAGTGAGCGAGTTATTGGTAGCGTGATGAAAAGAAGTTACCAAGTTATGGAAGGGGCTGTTGAGGGTAATGTTGAAAATTCAGCTGACGCTAAAAAGGTTATTCTAAGAGCAGCAGAAATGACTTTTTATAACAATAATGCCAATAAAGTGCTTGCGATAAATAGCCATACTGGCAAAAGGCCTATTGCTGCTTTTGGTAATTCTGACGGCGATTTACCTATGTTGAAATATACCAGCGATGGTGACGGAGAAAGGCTAAGTATGATTATCCATCATACCGACGAAAAACGAGAGTGGGCATATGATAAAAAATCAGATATTGGCCATTTAAGCAAAGGTCTTGAACAAGCAAAAGCTAATGGTTGGTATTTGGTGGATATGAAAAACGACTGGAAAGTTATATTTTAATAGAATCTAGGAATATGTAATGAATAAACCAAGAGCAAAATTACGTGTTCTTGGTTTGTCTTTGTTTTTTCGACTAATAGTTTTGTGTGAACTCTTTATAGTCACCATCACCGCTACTTGCGATAACACCGCCATCAAGCACTAAGGTATGTCCTGTCAGCAAAAAGCTGCTTTAGAGCATAAATAAATGACCGTGCCAGCAATATCATCTTCATTACCTAAGCGTTCCATCGGTACCATTCGTTTAGCAAATGAAGTTTTATCTTTATTTTCGACTGAGTATTTGGTCATTTTACTTAAGAAAAAGCCAGGTGCTATCGCGTTAATATTAATATGTTGCTTAACTGAGTCTCCTGCTAAATGGCGCGTCATTTGAACGACTGCCGCTTTGCTGGCTGCATTAGAGTAATTGGTCATTCTAGGGTGACTGAGTGCGTTAATTGAAGCGATATTTATTACTCGGGCTGGGGCGTTTTCAGCGCTAGATTTTTTTAATAAATTGAGTAGTTGCTGAATTAAGAAAACGGTGCTTTAGCATTAACGTCCATTACTTTGTCCCAACCATTTTCAGGAAATGACTGAAAATCTTCACCCCAAGCTGCTCCTGCATTATTAACTAAGATATCAATTTGTTCTTCATTTGCCTTGATATGATCAGCAAATGCACAAACACCTTCATAGCTTGATAAGTCAGCGACAACAGGAATACATTGTGCTGCATCAGGCAAAACTGATAGATGTACGGCAGTGTGAGTTAGCTCTTCACTGTTTCTAGCGGTGATATAAGTTTTAACGCCGTTTTCTACTAAACCTTTGGTGATCATCTCGCCAATACCGCATGAGCCGCCTGTTACTATTGCTACTTTGCCGCTAACGGAGAATAAATCACTAATTTTCAATAAGTTACCTGTTTAATGCGCTATCTGTTAACCAGTTTCCTATCTGCTCAGTTACTCAGGTTCTGGTGATTACCCATTGAGTTAAAACTGGTGTCAGTTTGTGGTTTAACATTTGATAAGCTTGGTCTGTTAAATGTAAGCCATCTTCGACAAACCATTTCGGATCATTCTCAATAAAGTCATTAAAGTTAAAAAAGCTCAATTTGTTACGGCAATGGCTCTTTATTTTGCTGTTAATACTGTCAATGATGTCGAGTTGCTGTGCCTGCTTTTTTTGAGGACATAGCATTATTGAAAAATAGCCTAGTTGAGCTTGAGGAAATTTTGCTGACAGTTTATCGAGCAGAGCGCAGACATTATTAACAATTTGCTGTGGCGTATTGCCATAAATAAGATCGTTACTACCGCAGTAAATAAGAATATGACTAGCGGCAGGCAAGTTATCATAGCTTTTATCGAGCCAATCTTTACTTTGGGTGCTTCTAATTGCACAATTTTTTATATCGAGTTTTCCAAACTCTGGCTTGCCCCAAAATTCAAAAATACTGCTACCAATCATTACAATGTCATGCATAGGGTTAATCTCTGACTAGCTCTTACCGCTAACTGTTTTCTACTAACTCTCTCTGTGTTATTAAATTTCTGCTGCTAACCATGCCGCTTGGTTTATTGCTCGTTTAGCATCTAATTCTGCAGCAACATCAGCACCACCAATGACATGAATATTCGCGCTTAATCCAGCTTGTTGTAGCGCATTCAGTAAGGCTTTATTTGGCAATTGACCTGCGCACAGCACGACATGGTCAACGGCAAGCATTTGTTCATTACCATCGATGGAGATATGTAAGCCTTGATCGTCAATTCGTTGGTACTGCACATTGGCTAGCATTTTTACGTCTTTGTTTTTAAGGCTAGCACGATGGATCCAGCCGGTCGTTTTTCCTAAGTTTTTTCCAACTTTAGAGGCTTTTCTTTGTAATAAGTATATTTCTCTAGGGCTTGGAATTATTTGTTTATCTGTGAGTCCACCACGTTGGTTATTAGCTAAATCTATTCCCCACTCTTTAGCGTATGACTCTTTATTGAGCGTTAACGGCTCACCTTGATGGCTTAAGTATTCGGCAACATCAAAACCTATACCGCCGGCGCCAATTAAGGCAACTTTCTTACCAATCGTTACCGACTTATTGAGCACATCGATGTAGCTAAAAACTTTCGGATGATCGATACCTTCAATTTCTGGAACTCGAGGTATAATGCCTGTTGCCAAGATAATTTCATCATAAGCTTTCAAAAGGTTTGTTGTCGCTTCAACACCAAGTTGTAAATTAACCTTGAGGCGATTTAATTGCTTAGCAAAATAGCGTAGCGTTTCATTAAATTCTTCTTTACCTGGGATCTGTCTGGCTAAATTAAATTGGCCACCGATCACTGGTTGTTTATCAAATAAAGTCAATTGATGGCCCTTTTCAGCAGCATAAGTGGCAAATGCCATACCAGCTGGCCCCGCGCCAACAACCGCTATTTTCTTAGGTGTTTTTACTGGAAGAAAATTTAATAAGGTTTCGTTTGCGGCACGAGGGTTAACCAAACAGGAAGATATTTTTTGGTCAAAGGTATGATCTAAACAGGCTTGGTTACATGCGATACAAGTATTTATTGAATCACTATTACCTGCTTGTGCTTTATTGACAAATTCTGGATCGGCAAGGAAAGGGCGAGCCATAGAGACCATATCAGCACAGTCATCTGCTAAAAGCTGTTCTGCTACCTCTGGCGTATTAATGCGATTACTGGTGATCACAGGAATACTAAATTGTTGCTTAATTTGCTTTGATAAGTTTGAAAATAACGCCCTAGGAACAGAAGTAGCAATGGTCGGGATTCGTGCTTCATGCCAACCAATACCTGTGTTAATTATAGTTGTGCCAGCATCTTCAACCGCTTTAGCCAGTTGAATAACTTCTGATTGTGAACTACCGTCTTCAACAAGGTCTAACATGGATAGTCGGTAAATTAAGATAAACTTTTCGCCTACCTCAGCTCTAATTTTCTTAATAATTTCTATAGGAAAGCGAATGCGATTTTCATAGCTTCCGCCCCATGAGTCGTTTCTGTGGTTAGTACGTTTAACAATAAACTGATTAATTAAATAACCTTCTGAGCCCATTATCTCTACGCCATCATACCCTGCTTGTTGGGCACGTTTTGCACATTGAACAAAGTCTCTAATTTGTTGTTCTATTTGATGCTCTGTTAATTCACGAGGGGTAAAAGGGTTGATTGGCGCTTGAATGGCACTTGGGGCAACCAACTCTGGATTATAGGCATAGCGTCCGGCATGTAATATCTGCATACAGATTTTACCACCTTTTTTATGCACACTTTCTGTAATAACTTTGTGATGAGCAATATCTTGTTCATTTACCATTAAAGCGGCACCTTTGGACACCGCACCTTCAGGATTAGGGCCAATACCGCCGGTGACAATTAAACCGACACCGCCATCAACTCGCTCACCATAAAAGGCAGCTAAACGTTCAAAACCTCCCGGTGTTTCTTCAAGGTTAGTGTGCATTGACCCCATTAACGTGCGATTTTTTAATGTGGTAAAACCAAGGTTTAACGGGCTTAAAAGTTTAGGGTAAGCCATATATTAATCTTATTGCTTATTAGTCATTATGAAATTACCTTATAATATTTTTTGGTAAATAAAAATACCTAAAGTTCAAATTTGTATTTTTAAATAAAAAAAATTAAAACAATATTCATATTTTTTTATCTAACCATCGCCTTGATCTAAAGTAATACGCCATAAAAATTGCTTTAACTAAGAAGTCGCAGGCGGTTAATAAAAATAAACTGATATACGAAAAATCTAAGTAGATAAAAACAAAAGGTAAGAAAACTCTAACCAATACCATCGTCGCTAATGAAACCTTGAGCGGGTAAGTAGTATCACCAGCGCCGCGAATTGCCCCTCCTATGGTGAAATCTGTAGCAATAAGAGGCATTGAAACTGCAATAATAATTAAAAATTTTGCCGTGTATTCTCTGACATGTATATCGTCAGTTAACCAAGCCGCAATTTGGTGGTTAAATAGAAAAAACACCACGCCGAAGATAGCCATGAAAACCACGCATATACGCCATGCTGCCCAGCCTTGTTGATATGCTTTATCTGGTTCATTTCGTCCTAAATATTGACCCACAGCGACCGCGCCTGACATTGAAAATGCTAACGAGGTAATGAGCAATAATGTTAATACGTTTAAGCCCAAACCATAAGCAGCTAAAACATCAACACCATAACTTGCTACAGCAATAGTAAATATTAAAAAGCCAACTTGTATTAAGCTTTGTTCGATTGCGCTTGGCATTCCGATACGAATGAGCGTAAGTGTTTTTTTTCTATATTGTGTTTGTTTAGGAAAGGGCAGTAATAACCGGTTTTTACGCCACATGAACACATAAAAAAATAATGAAATTAACGAGCCAAATACACCACCTATAACTAACCCTTCGACACCAAAATTTGGCGCACCGAAACTTCCGGTGCTAAAGGCATAGCACCCTAATCCATTGCCAACACTGCTTACTATTGCAAGTACCAGTGGATGTAACGCATCACCACTAGCTCTTAAAGAACCAGCAATAATGATGTTGATGGAATAAATCGGGCTAAAAACACAGATCCAACGAATTAAGGTAATGGCTAATGTTTGAGTATTATTGCTCAAGCCAAACCCCTGAGTTAAGGAATGGGCATAGATAAAACAAAAAATTGCCAACATAATCGATAAGGCAAAACTCAGTAACATTGCACTTTGAAAGGCTTGACCAGCTTTATGTTTATCATTTGCCCCTATATGCCTAGCAATAATTGCAGACACGCCAGCTGAAAGCCCAAAGAGCGCTGATTGCAATAAGAAGAATATTCTTTGACTTACCGTCATCGCAGCCGTTGCATCACTACCATATTCACTCGACATAACGATTTGAATAAAGCCTACTGATGCTAATAATAAGTTAGCTATTGTTGTCGGCCAGGCTAGTCGCCATATACTTGGAGGCAAATCGCTTTTGTTAAGAGGCTTTCTTAGCTTGGGGTTTTCAGGGCGTTTTTCTGTAAATTGCTGGGTCATATTAAAAGGCTGCCAACTGCTGATCGCTTATTTGTGACCAGCATTGAATATAGCTAGGTGCACATTGCGTAATTAACTCTTGTTGATGACCTAAAGATAAATATGAAAAAGCGGGGATAACGTCATTGAGAGCATTAGTTTGTTCTGTGGGTGAGTACTCGGGCCAAATAAGCGATTCAGTTGTCGGTGAACCTGAATAAGCAAAAGCTGACCAAGTAGATTGAATTTTATTAACTAACTCATCAACTCGTTGACTCGCGCCATGAAACGTTGCTGTAGTTGTGCCAAAAACAAACCCAATATCAGTGCCATGAGTGCAGCCTAAGGCTTCAATTATCGTTTTTCTGCCAAGTAGATAGCGATAACTTTTACCTCCAGCGCTGGCATGGTTGGCTAAAAGTCGATGGCAAGGTTCACTAAACCAATAGTTTCCTAATACTTCGCTTAATATGTTTTGATATGAGTTTTCTTTATCTCTTTTATTTAACGTGAGTTTTGCTAGCTCAACGACATCGTTTTTTATATCACTAGTCATAATTGGCGCTAATGAAAAATCTATCGCTGCTTGCGAATCAATGTTTTGACCAATCATGGCAGCAAACAATGTCCATTCATCTGTATTTGTACCTGCTAAGATTGGAATACCTTTGGCGCATCCTTGTTTAATAGCAATATGAGGTGCTATTGGAAGAAGCGATTCTTCTATGACTGGGGAGAAGGGCAGCATGCCAAATTGTTGATAGACTTCTGGTCGTTTTAAGAAATGCGCTTGTATTGCCATTAGTTGTTGAGCAGTGATAGTTTTTAAGTCTTGAGTTGAGTAGCCAAGTGCAGTTGCACTAATGATAAATTCTTTAGCTATGTTATTTGCTTTCTCTACTGATGAATAATTATGCCCCGCGCCACTTTGTAAAATCGTTTTATGAAATAAACCCTTAGCCCTTGGAGACGCTAATAAGCAAGCTATGCTCATTGCACCGGCTGATTCACCGAATAACGTAATATTATTCTGATCACCGCCGAACTTTTCGATATTGCGTTGTAGCCATTGCAATGCTGTAATTTGATCACTCAGTCCTTCATTTCCCGTTGACGGTATTTCACCATTAGTGACATCACATAGTCGTAAAAAACCTAGAGAACCTAGTCGATAATTTATTGTTACAACGATCACATTAGCGTTTTGCGCTAGACTCTTTCCGTTATAGGCGGCTAATGCGTTACTGCCTACTTGAAAGCCACCACCGTGGATCCATACCATGACAGGACGCTTTTTTGCGCTATTTTTATTGTTGTTATTATGGTAACAAAGGGGAGGTGTGAAAATATTCAGGTTTAAACACTGTTCATTTTCAATTACCTCATAACCCTCAATGCCCGACTCTTCAGCTAATAAGCTTGCCTGTTTTACTTGCGGTGAAATAAAGCCTACTGATACGTCTGAGTTATCATATTTGCAATGCAATCTAGATACACACCAACGGTATTTTCCAATAATTGATTGCGCATAGCTTATTCCGTAATAACTGTTAAATTCTTTATTTTCAATCATTTATTATGTTCTTTTGATTTATCTTATATACATACTAATAGCGTTATTATAACAAGATAAAACTATTGAGAATAAAAAGATACTCATTGTTCAATTATTTTCGTTTAAAGTAAAATAATTCTTGCATGAAATATTTTCATACTGTAAGTTCAAATTACAAGTTTTGATCTAGAACAACTAATATCATCAAAATACTTGATGATTAAAGAGTGAAATTTAATGCTGAAATTAACGTTTTTGACAAAAATAGCATATGGTACAGGCCAGATGTCTCAAGGGGTAAAGGATACAGCGTTTCAGTCCTTTGTCGTATTTTACTTTAGTCAGGTTCTAGGTATGCCGGCCATCATGGCTGGCCTTGCAGCGCTAATTGCTTTGTTAGTTGATGCTATTACCGATCCACTTATGGGAGATATTTCGGATAATTGGCACTCTAAACTAGGTCGTAGACACCCGTTTATGATTGCAGCCGTTATCCCTTTTCCACTTTCTTTATATATGCTTTTTACTCCACCTGCAGGGCTTGACCAACAAGGCTTGTTTTTATGGTTAGTAGGTTGGTCTATTATCGTTCGCGTTATGCTTACTATGTTTAATGTACCGCATAATGCACTGGGAGCAGAGTTAAGCAAAGACTATCAAGAGCGCACAAAAATTGTTAGTTACCGTACATTTCTAGGTTATGTTGGCGGTATAGCACTGTCTGTTCTTGCTTTAAATTCATTTTTTAAAGCCTCTGAGCAGTATCCAAATGGTATGTTAAATTCTGCTGGCTACAGTAGTTTAGGTCTTTTAGCTGGTGTTATTGCCTTTGTGGCGATGATTATTTGTATTTTAGGCACGTTAAAGACAGTACCATTTTTACCTAAAGCGAAAAAAGATCAGAAAAAAGTCGATTTTAAGCGAAGCTTCAAAGCCTTTGGTGGCGCGCTTAAACTTAAACCATTTCGTTTAATTTTTATCGTTCAAGTCTTAACTATGGTGGCTGGTGGCGCTGGTGCCACCTTTATGCTTTACCTTGGGAGCTATTTTTTTGAATTATCCCCAAGTGAAATATCACTGCTAACATTAACCATAGTTGTCGGCTTAATTCCAGCAACTATCATAGCGCCTTTATTATCTAAGCGCATCGATAAAATGCCTAGTTTAGTAAGCTGCTTGCTAATTGCGACATTCACCAGTTTTAGCCCAATTATATTGCGTTTAATTGATGTGTTACCGGCCAATGGTTCTCCATTAATTATGCCTATTTTATTTGGCACCTACGTGGTTGGTTATAGCTTCTTTATTGCCGCAGGTATTGTGATTGGTTCAATGCTTGCGGACATCGCTGATTTACATGCAACAAATACTAAAAAGCGCCAAGAAGGTTTGTTCTTTGCTGCTAATTCATTCGCGCAAAAAGCGACCTTTGGTCTTGGTACTTTGCTAGCCAGCATTGGCTTGGATGTTATCGCATTCCCGAAACAAGTAGATGTTTCTGTGGTAAGCCCTGAAACAATTTTTAATTTAGGTTTATTGGCTGGTCCTATGCCAATGGCTATTTACTTATTCGCTGCATTTTTAGCAAGTAAATATGATTTAAATAAAAAGAAGCATGAAGAAATTTCTGCTCAGCTTGCAGCACAACAAAGCTCATAAATTATAAAAACCTATTACAACTTAACGTTACATATTCAACTAAAAATAAATTTAATTATAAAAAGAGTCACAAGACATTAGGGGAAAGAAAATGAGTTTCAACAAGAAGGTTCAATTTGGCTTTAAACTGTCGCCAATCGCTGCTGCTTTATTTTTGATGAGCCAGTCTGGAGTATCACTTGCACAGGAAGGCTCTGTTGTCGATGCAGACGCTACTGGAATTGAAGTTATTGAAGTAACTTCAACTAAGCGCTCGACAACTTTAATGGAAACAGGACAGGCGGTAAGTGCTTATAATGAGGGTTCTATTCAAGAACTTGCCTTAAAAGGCTCGCAGGATTTAGTTAAGTATTCCCCTTCTTTGATCATCTCTGAAAGTAAAGTATCAATACGTGGTATTGGTCGCCCTAATAATGCCTTAGGCTCAGATCCTGGTATAGGTATTTATACTGATGGGGTTTATAACACTGAAAATGGTGTTTTTAGTTATTGTAACTTTTGTGATGTGGAGCGAATTGAGGTTCTTCGTGGCCCACAAGGCACACTTTATGGTCGTAATGCTGTTGGTGGTGCAATTAACTTTATTAGTAAAGAGCCGCAAAGAGACCTTGGTGGTTATATAAACCTAGAAGCTGGTAATGATGGTTTATTAGTAACTCAAGGACAAATTACTGGCCCGTTAGGAGATACTTTCTCCGGTATTGTTACTGTTTCTAAAAAGGAGCGTGATGCACTACAAGAAAATTTAGCTGAGGGTGTTGCTGACTTAGACAATGAAGATCGTACTTATATCTCAGGTACGTTAAAGGCTGAATGGAGTGATACGTGGACAAGTTCACTTCGTTATATCGACACAGATCGCGATGAAAACCCTTCACCAGGTTACTTATTAGATGCTTACCCGACAGAGTATATTGGCTTTGGTTTAGCAAACTACCCAGGTATGTTCCCAGGTGCTGCTGCGGTAAACCATTTATCAGGTTATACCATAGAAAACCCTGCGGTTGGTGATGTTAGTAAAACTAATATCGATACAGTAGGGCACTTAAGCTCAAAAACAGAACGCTTTATTTTCACTAATACCATGACTTTTGGTGATATTGACGTTAAATACACCTTTGGCAGCTTCGATTTAGATTATGACAAGTTAGCTGATGGTGACGTGTCGAATATTGCCTATGGCGGCATCGATTTATCTATGATGTATGCCGAATTTAGTGGGGTATTCTTGGGTAATCCAGTCTATTTCCCAAATCCAGTAACAGGCGCGCCAATTACCTTAGCTTCAGATATGACAGCAAGTACTATTCAATCGGTTGAATCATCGTCACACGAGCTTCAGTTTATCTCTAATTACGATGGAAACTTTAACTTTATTGCAGGTCTTTATTATTACAACAGTGAGGAGAGTCAATACACTGACTTTGTTGAACGTGGTTATGGATTAATGCAAGGAGATGCTATCTCAGCTAATTATGGCGGAATGCTGACTTCAGGTACTTATTTTGGTCAAGGGGAAATGAGTTTGTATGAACTTTACGCTCTTGGTTCCAGTTTCGTAGCTGGTATTCCAGTTGAATATATTCCATATGAAGCGGTTGGTGACGACGGCGGTTACCTTTACTACGGTCAAAATGACTTAGAAACAACAGCAACAGCGATATATGGTCAGGTTCAATATCAATACAATGATGAGTTAAAACTAACGGGTGGTTTACGTTACTCTGAAGATGAAAAAGAAGGTACGGATGATGTATTTGTTTACTTAGCCTTACCTAAGACCAAACATGAAGTTAAAGATGACTGGAGTAAGGTCACTTGGCGTTTACAAGCTGACTGGCAGATGGATAGAGATACATTATTATATGGTTACGTGGCGACAGGCTATCGCTCTGGTGGCTTTAACTTAGGTGGTGCAACGGTTGAAAACCCAGCGACTGTAAAACCTGAAGAACTGACAGCATTTGAAATCGGCTATAAAAAATCAATGTTTGATAGCAGAGCAAATTTATCATTGGCTGCTTATTTTTATGATTACCAAGACCTACACGTTCGTTCAGCTGAAATTGTAAATGGTATTACGACTTCTGTGTTAAGTAATGCAGCCGAAGCAACGGTCATGGGCTTAGAAGCTGAGCTACAAGCTTTAGTAACGGATGATTTATTGTTGAGTGCGACATATTCCTATAATAATTCAGAATACGATGAATATATGGCTGAAGACTCTATAGCTTGTACTGTTTTAGGTGAATGTGGCGTTCAAGATCTTTCAGGTAATCAGTTAAATATGGCACCTGAGAACAAATTTAGCATTGCCGGTACACAATACTTTGAGTTAGAAGATATGGGGGTAATTTCGCTTACAGCCAGTTACTCATTCGTAGGTGAACAATATTCGCGAGCATTTAATCGCGATGACTTTGACAAAGTGGATAGCTACGACAGCATAGATGGCCGTATTGCTTGGACATCGCCAGAAGAAAACTTTGTTATTGCTGCGTTTGTTAAAAATGCCGGAGATGACCGTTACGTGCTTCGTTACAATACCCCGTCTCCTGAAACTCGTATGCAAGCGGCTGAGCTTTCAGACCCAATTTCATACGGAATTCAAGTTCGTTACAACTACTTTTAATCGATAAATAAAGAAGCTTTTAATTTCTAGTCTTAGTTAATAAAAGCCTTCTTTCTTATACTAATTGATGAAAGACCTAAAGCAGATTATTCAAGCATGTCCTTGGTTTCAAGGTTTACCTGATGCAGCTTTCGCTACTTTAGAAAAAAACGCACGCGTAAGACATTTTGATAGTAATAAATATTTGTATCGCTTAGAAGAAAAAACCGATTCTATTTATACGGTTTTATCAGGTTTTGTTCGCATTAAAATCAGCAGTATTCAAGGGCAAGAGTTTTCTCTTACCGAGTTTTCTAGTAACGCCTGGTTTGGCGAATATTCATTAACGGATAAACCGGTAAAAATGTTTGAGGCGCAAGCTCTAGAAAACTCTAGCATTGTAGAAATTCCTAAAACTGTGGTGAAGTCAATCGCCGAACAATATCCGATTGTTTATAAAAACCTATTTCAAGAGCAGTCTGAACGTACCTTGAATATGTGTGAATTGCTAAGTGGTATGTTGTTTTATCCCTTAAAGGCTAGAGTAGCAGGGCGATTGGTATGGTTTGCTCAAAACTTTGGTAGCGAGGTTGATGACGGTATTTTGATCAATAAAAAAATGAGTCAACAAGAGCTAGCCGATTTAACGTTAGGGTCAAGACAGCGAGTTAATAAGACGCTGAAAGAATTTGAACAACTGGGAATTTTGTCTATTTCTGGTCAGAAATATTTGGTGAAGGACATCGCTCTTTTAAAACGACAAACCAGTCTAAAAGAAAAAGAATGAAAATGACTACTGTGTGTCACTTAGGTGATAGCGTGGCAGTGCCTAAATTACTAAATGTTAGATAAATACATAGTCGTCAAAGTGAACGTCACTTTGCGAAAAATAGAGTAATAAATTATGAATAATTCTAATGGAAACACTGAGCACTTTGACGTATTAATTATTGGCGCTGGCATTTCTGGCATCGGTTCTGCTGTGCATTTAAAAGAGCAACATCCTAATAAAAGTTTTTGTATTTTAGATGGCATGGAAAGCTTTGGTGGTACTTGGTTAACTCATAAATATCCCGGTATTCGCTCTGATAGTGATTTATTTACTTTCGGTTATCGTTTTAAACCATGGACAGGCGCACCAATTGCCAGTGGTGAAGAAATTCTTAATTACATGAATGAAGTAATCGATGAGCATGAATTATCATCGCATATTCGTTATAGCCATCATGTAAGTCATGCTAATTGGTGTAATGAAAAGCAACTGTGGACCGTTGTTGTTTTAAATAAACTTACTCAAGAAACTAAAACCTTTACTACTGAATTTTTATGGATGTGCCAAGGTTATTACGACCATAAACAAGGCTATACTCCTAAATGGCAAGGGACAGAAAACTATCAAGGTAAATTAGTACACCCACAAAACTGGCCCGAAGACTTAGATTACAAAGGCAAAAAAGTGGTTATTATTGGCTCTGGCGCAACAGCTGCAACATTAGCTCCTAAAATTGCTAGCGACAGTCAACATGTCATGGTATTACAGCGTTCACCTACTTACTTCTTTCCGAAAAAAAATGAAAACCCATTAGCAGATCAACTTCGCGCATTGAATATTGATGATGCCTGGATCCACGAAATTAGCCGTCAACAAATACTGCAAGAACAAGCAGGCTTTATTGAAATGGCGCAGAAATATCCAGCTGAAGTGAAAAAAGCATTAATCGATGGTGTTAAAGAACATCTTGATGATGACTTTGATGTCGAAAAGCATTTCACCCCTAAATATAACCCTTGGCGCCAACGTATAGCTGTTGTACCTGACGGTGATATTTTTGCAGGTATCCGTTCAGGAAAAGCCAGTATTGTGACTGACGAAATAGAGTACTTTAACGAAACAGGTATTCGCTTGAAGTCAGGCGAACAGCTAGATTCGGATATTATTATTTCAGCAACGGGTTTTAATCTATCGGTGCTAGGTGGTATTGAATTTTCCGTTGATAACGAAACCGTCGACTTTTCACAAACCGTTGGATATCGCGGCTTAATGTTTACTGGCGTACCTAATATGGCATGGGTAATGGGCTACTTTAGAGCGAGCTGGACGCTACGAGTCGATTTAATTGGTGATTTCATTTGTCGCTTATTAACGCATATGGATGACAAGCAAGTGAAACAAGTCACCATGACGTTACGTGATGAAGATAAAGACATGGAGCTATTGCCGTGGATAGATACCGAAGAGTTTAATCCAGGCTATATGATGCGCTCAATGCACTTATTACCTAAGCGTGGTAATAAAGCTGAGTGGCAGCACACACAAGATTATTGGTCTGAAAAAGAATTACTGCCAAAGGTTAACTTAGACGATGACTTATTTGTTTATAAGTAAGTCACTTAACTAATCGTTAGCAATAAAGCATAGGAATAACCAATGAGTATTATCGACACAACGGCGCAAGTTAATGGTATTGAATTAGCTTATCAAATCCATGGCAATGAGCAAGATCCAGTACTTTTGCTCATTCATGGCTTAAGCACCCCGTTAACTGGCTGGCCAAGTAATATGGTCACAGGCTTTGTTGAACAAGGCTTTAGAGTGCTGTTGGTTGATAATCGTGATATCGGTAAATCTCTATTGTTGGATCATTTGAATATTCCAAACTTTGCTTGGTTTTTGACAAAGAAAAAATTTGGCTTCTCTGCTAATCCTCCATACCAGTTAGACGATATGAAAAACGATATAGTGGCGTTACTTAAACACTTAGAGATAAGTAAAGTACACGTGGTAGGTGCTTCTATGGGAGGCATGATTGTACAGTTGTTAGCGATTCATCACCCTGATTTAGTGGAGACATTAACCTCGATAATGTCGACAACGGGTGATAAAGCTTTACCTAAAATGGATAAAGAAGTCGGCGCAGAGCTAGCCAAAAAGCCTAAATCAAATGCCTATCAGGATAGATTGGAGTTTCATACCAAAAAGTGGCAATTACTAGGTGGTGACACTTACCAAGAGGATAGCGATGTGCTCAATGAATATGTAAATAGCATGGTGAAAAGAGGCATTACGGCTAAAGGAACTGCCCGACAAATCTTAGCAATTATTTGCGCTGACGATAGAACCTTACTTTTAAACCAATTAACACTGCCTAGTCTAGTGCTACATGGTGATGCGGATATGTTGGTGAAAGTAGACTGCGGTAAAGCGACTGCAGCGGCGATCCCGAATAGTAAATTAAAAATTTACCCGAATATGGGGCATAACTTTCCAAGCCAGTTAGTGCCAAAAATTGTTCGAGATATCGTTCAGTTTATTCAAACTCATTTAGCTAATTCTTCAAACACCTATAACTAATCTGGGCACACAAATGACTCAATATAAAAATAAAACGGCAGTAATTACCGGTGCAGCCTCAGGAATTGGTTACGCTTTGGCAATGCAGCTCGCAGGAAAAGGCTGTAATTTAGCGCTAATTGATAGAAATGTTGATGGTTTAGCTAAGGTAAAGCATCGATTAGAAACGCTAGGCGTGCAATACTTTATTAAAGATATTGATGTTTCAGACAACAATGCATTTATCGAGTTTGCAGGCGAAGTGGTTGAAAAATTTGGCCAAGTTGATTTCTTATTTAATAACGCCGGTGTTAGTTTAATTGATTCGGTAGAAAACCAGTCATTGGACGATTTTCATTGGTTAATGAATATTAATTTTTGGGGCGTCGTTCACGGCACTACTGCCTTTCTGCCATACCTTACAAAATCAGATGCTGCTCATATAGTTAATGTTTCAAGCTTATTTGGCTTATTATCATTACCCTTACAAAGTGCTTATAACTCATCTAAATTTGCGGTCCGAGGCTTTACCGAAGCGTTAAAAATGGAAATGGCGGGTACTACTGTATCTGTGCACTGTGTTCACCCTGGTGGTATAAAAACCAACATTACCAATAGCGCAAAAATATCGTCACCGCATGTAGAGCGCAGTAAGGTACTGGATGATTTTAATAAGCAAGCAAAAACCACATCAGAGCAAGCCGCAAATATTATCTTACAAGGGATTGATAAAAAGAAACGCCGTATTTTAATCGGTGGTGATGCTAAGTTATTAGATCGTATTGTCCGATGGTTTCCTGAAACTTATGAGAAAATCTTAGGCTTTGAAAAAGGTATCCTTAAAAAGAGAAAAGAGCAGGATTAAGATTAAAGCCAATATCAAAGCTAAGTGGCTATTTATGAGTTAGCTTTAGTAGCTCATAGTAGATAGTTTGATGGATATGATTTTTCATGTAACAGGCTGTTTTACCTAACTAAACCAGGACATTTTCCTTAAGGATTTCATGCGTTGCTATTGGTAAAAGATCATGGTTATCTGACACTTTTAATTAATTTAGTTGCTGACTTTTACGATTTGTTTACCGAAATTCTCCCCACTTAACATTCCGATAAAAGCACTGGGTGCGTTTTTTAATCCTTTTGCAATAGATTCTTTAAACTTAAGAGAACCATTAGCAACACTCTTGGCTAAATATTCTGTTGTTTGCGGGTATTCGCTTAACCACTCACTCACTAAAAAGAAACCATGTTCTGGTGGTGGGCTCAATGCAGAAAAAACTTGCATGGGAGTGTATTTAGGTGCAAGGGTATCGTTGTAATTTGATATAAAACGACAGATGGGAACACGAGCCCCTTGGTTTAATAATGTAACAACGGCATTCAATGTTCGGCCGCCAACGCCTTCCCAAGAGATATCTACACCATTAGGGCAAGCTTCTTTCAATGCTTGTTCGAAATCATCTGATAAGTAACTCAAATATCGATCAAAACCTAGGATCTGTTTAACGTAATCACATTTTTCATTACTTCCTGCTAAACCTATAACGTGTAAACTGTGTTGTTTAGCTAACTGTCCTACAATAGCGCCGACAGCGCCTGCTGCCGCAGAGACATCAATAGTCTCACCTTTTTTGGGCTTTGCACGATGTTTAAAACCCAAATACGCTGTTCGCCCTGGCATACCGACAATACCTAGGTATGTTGAAAGAGGAATGTCATCAGTGAAAGTAGGATATAGTCCGTAAGATTGGTCACCACAAATATGATAAGACTGCCAGCCTGACATTGAGCAAACGGTTTGCCCAATTTTATATTTGCTGCTTTTTGATTCAATAACTACACCAACGCTTTCTCCCGTAATTATCTTGCCTTCTTTTAGAGGCTCAGCGTAAGACTTTGCTTAACTCGTTCGACCACGCATATAAGGATCGATTGAAAGGTATAATAATTTAATTAATATTTGATTATCTTTTAACGAATTTCTCTTTATTGAATTTTCTTCAAATGAAAAATTATCCAATGTCGGCATGCCAACGGGACGAGTTTTCATTGTTACGCTCTGATTCAAATAATCGGCCACAAATTTCACCCTAAAAGCAAAACTGGTCTTCTGACATAGCCATTAGACTTTTAGCTCCATTACGTAGGCATGCTAGGTGACCATGGGCTTTAGGTAGAATACGATCGAAATAAAACTCTGCAGTATTGAGTTTTGCTTTATAGAAGTCTTTTTCTGTCGTTTGAGCATGCAATGCATGTTGTGCGGTTTTAGCAGACTGAATCCACATAAACGCTAAGACTATGTAACCAGAAAGCATTAAGTAATCAACTGATGCTGCGCCAATTTCATCAGCATTCACTGCTGATTTCATTGCAATATCTTTGGTGACTTCTTGCCATAATTCGACATATTCGTGTAATGTCGCACAATATTCACTAAGGTTTTCGTTTTGGTTCTTTTGACAAAAAGAGATAATTTCAGAGGTAAAACTATTAAGTAATTCGCCTTTGTTACCTAGTACTTTACGACCTATCAAATCAAGCGCTTGAATGCCCGTAGTACCTTCGTATAAGCAGCAAATTTTAGTATCTCTTAACAATTGCTCCATGCCCCATTCTTTAATAAAGCCATGGCCACCTAATACTTGAATACCGTAACTGGTGTTATCTACCGCAGTTTCTGTTAAAAATGCTTTAGCAATAGGGGTTAGTAGGGCTAAGCGATTATTCGCTTCCACAATGTCTTGCTTAGATTTAGCTGCATGCGTGATGTCTACTAGTTGACCTAAGTAAGTAACTAAAGCTCTACCGCCTTCAGCTATAGATTTTTGCGTCAACAGCATACGTCTCACATCAGGGTGAACGATAATTGGATCTGCCGGGCATTCTGGGTTTTTAATCCCTGTCATAGAGCGCATTTGCAGTCTATCTTTGGCATAAGCAAGTGAGCCTTGAAAAGCTGCTTCAGATGCTGCAACACCCTCATTGGCCACCCCTAAACGAGCACCATTCATAAAGGTAAACATGCAGTTTAAACCACGGTTTTTCTCACCAATTAAATACCCTTTGGCATTGTCAAAATTGATCACACAGGTGGCATTACCATTTATCCCCATTTTGTGTTCAATAGAGCCGCAACTTACGCCATTTTTATCACTTATCGTTCCATTATCATTTACATTAAATTTTGGCACGATAAAGAGCGAAATACCTTTAGTACCTTTTGGTGAATCTGTCGCTCTAGCGATAACTAAATGAACAATATTTTCAGATAGGTCATGTTCGCCAGCAGAGATAAAAATTTTACTTCCATTAAGTGAATACGTGCCATCTTCGTTCAAGCTAGCTTTAGTGCTAAGTAAACCTAAATCTGTACCACAGTGAGACTCCGTTAAGCACATAGTGCCAGTCCATGAACCATCAACTAAGTGTGTCATAAACATGCTTTTTTGCTGTTCAGTACCGTGGTGTTCAAGTGTCGACATACAACCATGGCTTAACCCTGGGTACATGGCAAAGCTATGGTTTGCCGAGCAAAGCATCTCACTGATCATTGTATTAAGTGAGTGAGGTAACCCTTGGCCACCAAATTCTATAGACTGTGATAACGTAGGCCAACCACCTTTTATATATTGCTGGTAAGCATCTTTAAACCCATCAGGTGTGGTAACTTTACCATTATCCCAATCACAACCTTGTTGATCGCCTATTTGATTAATTGGTGCGATAACTTGTTCGGTAAACTTTGCTGCTTCCGATAATATCGCTTCGATCATTTCCGGCGACGCATCATTATAACCAAGCGAG
This sequence comes from Colwellia sp., assembly GCA_042091395.1. Lineage (GTDB taxonomy): Bacteria > Pseudomonadota > Gammaproteobacteria > Enterobacterales > Alteromonadaceae > Colwellia. The sequence continues at coordinate 3,890 of JBELHN010000021.1, read as the reverse complement.
TTGTAATGAATCTCGCTGTTAAATAGCTCTTGAGTCGCAAATTTAAAATCACGCAATGGTGCTTTATATTCAAACATATTTATCTCTTTAAAAGTTTAATTTAGTCAATTAAAACCAGTCAGCTTGTGTATCAAATGAAGTACTGTCGATGTTTTTAACCAGCTCACCCCAGTGGTAAGTCAAAGGTAGTTCGCTATTAAAGAAATACTTCATTGCTTGAATTTTACCTTTATAGAATTTTTGCTCTTCAATATGAGGCTCAAGTGCTAAAGCATTTGAGGCTATAGCACCTTGTTTTAGCCATAACCAAGCAATAGTTATATGACCAAACATATTTAAATAACTTACAGAATTTGAGAAAACTAAATCTGGATTTTGTGATTGTGCAGCGGTTAACACCGCTGTGGTGACTTGTTTTAAATTGCTGACAGCTTTTTCTAAAGCATGAGCAAAATCAGTTAACTCATTGTTAGTTTTGCACTCAGTTACGGTGTTACTAATTACATCAAGAAAAGCTTCGTAACCTTTAAACTTATTCATTGGAACTTTTCGGCACAATAAATCAAGTGATTGAATGCCGGTTGTACCTTCATGTATAGGGTTTAAACGATTATCACGATAGAACATTTCAACAGGATGTTCGTCAACGTAACCGTGACCTCCCAGTATTTGAATTGCGAGGTCATTGGCTTTCGGACCAAACTCAGAAGGCCAACTTTTAATGATAGGCGTTAGGAAGTCTAGCACTAGCGAGGCATGTTTTCTTTCTTCTTCAGTTAATGCTGTTTTTTCGTCATCTGCTAATTGATGGCCATATAAACACAAAGCGTATGCGCCTTCTGCATATGCTTTTTGTGTTAATAGCATTCTTTTTATATCGGGGTGTTCAATAATGTTCACTGGTGGTGATTCAGGGTCTTTACAAGATAATAAACGACCTTGAGGGCGCTCTTTTGCGTAATATAGTGAATATTGAAAACCGGTGAGGGCAGTTAATGCGGCACCTGTACCAACTAAAATACGTGCTTCATTCATCATATGAAACATGTACATGAGACCTTTGTTCTCTTCTCCAACTAGGTAGCCAACTGCACCGTCATTTTCACCAAAACTAAGAGCAGTAGAGGTGTGTCCTCTGCCACCCATTTTATGAAACAGGCCTGCTAATGCGACTTCATTTTTGTCACCTATGCTGCCGTCATCATTTACTAAAAACTTAGGAACTATAAATAAAGAAATTCCTTTAACACCTTTTGGCGCACCTTTAACTCTAGCTAACACTAAATGAACGATATTTTCAGATAGGTTATGATCACCGCCAGATATCCATATTTTATTACCTGTTATTCTATAACTTCCATCTTCTCGCGGAGCGGCACTTGTGATTAAGTCTGCTAAACCTGAACCTGCATTAGGCTCGGTCATCGCCATGGTTCCATAAAACCGACCTTCACGCTGAGGTATAACCCATTTTTTTATTTGTGCTTTGGTGCCATATGCTTCAATTAAATTACAATTTGCATGAGTCAGTGAAATATAGCCTAAACTAGTGCTAGCTGCTGCTGAAAGATAAGCAAAAGCACCACTTGCTGCTACCATAGGTAATTGCATGCCGCCCATTTCATAATCAGACGTCGGTGAACTTAAACCTACTTCTAATACCGCATCTAAGCCTTCTTTTATTTCGGGTAAAATATGTATTTTTTCACCGTCAAAGGTTGGCTGATTAGCATCAACTTTTTGACGAATAGGCACATAGTATTTCTCTGCGATTGCTTGTGCTGTATCAATTGCGCCATTAAATGTAGCGCGGTCATGGTCTTGATATTTCTCACGCTCGGTAAGTTTTTCTACTTCGAACATTTCATATAAAAAGAATTCAATATCTCGTCGATTAACAATAGGTGCACTCATAAATTAGCTCCAAATATCTAGCAATGATAAGACTTTATAATGTTGATGATATTTTGATGTCACATAGGTGACATTTGTTTGGGGTTTTAGCTATATTTGTGCTAGAAGTAAGCTGCCTGGTGATTTTTTGTTAACTGTTTCACTTATTTGAGAGATGTAGTACTAACCTAGTCTTAAGTACTGCATAAAATTGGGTATATCTCACTTTGGGGGCGAAAGCGAGTTAGAATCTATACTTTATATTTATTCAAAACTTGAATAAATATAAAGTGCGCTTTGTTGGAACACTTGTCTTTAGATTAGTCGATCTTGCGGTCGGCTATAGTACAACCAAGCTGCCTTGAGTTCATAAGGAAAAGGAATTTCTTGTGAGCTAAAGCTCTAGTAACAAACTTAATTACTGTCTTGGTTGGTATAGATCTGCTCTATATGGGTACGAGTCACAAATTTAATTACAATATTGCGTTAACTAATTGATTTGTATATAATAATGGCCAGTAAAAACTTAATTCCCGACTGACAGTGATTGTTAGTTTCAACTAAGATTGTGACTGGTTGCAGGCTCAACATTAGAAAATTATAGATAAAGGGCGGATCAGCAATGATTCGCCCTTTTATGTATTACGATTAGATGAGTCTGCTGATATTGACATTCTGTGACTCAATGAGACTCAACACGCATTTACTAAAACCAACCTATTTGTAAAAGATAAAATTTACTATTGAATTGAACTAATTTCTCAGTGTCACGTATTTGTCCTTATTACGAACACTAGCAGTAGAAAATACTGTTTATGAAACATTAGGAAATTCCATGAAATTACTTTTCTCATTGCTTACTCCGCTAATTCTGTCTGGTTGCGCTTTGTTTGGAGACAGTGGCGTTGCAAACGCCCCTTATAAATTACTGAAATCTGATTTGGAACAGAAAATTGAAGTGCGTAACTATGAATCAATGGTGTTAGTGTCTTCTGACATGTCAAGCGATGGAATGAATAGCGCTTTTAGGAATTTGTTCAGCTATATTACCGGTGAGAATGAAGGCTCTACAGAGATAGCTATGACAGCACCTGTTCTGATGAATGAATCAGACACTGTGACTAAAGGTGCAGAAATTGCGATGACAGCTCCTGTATTTATGAAAGAGCGTTCAGAGCAACAAGTGATGTCATTTGTGATGCCTGCCGATTTTACGTTGCAAACTACTCCTAAGCCAACTAATCCAAACGTTTGGGTAACAGAAGTAAAGGACTATAAAGTTGTGGTAATAAAATTTAGTGGGCTGCTCAGTGATAGTAATGTTGAAACACAAACCGAAATATTAAATAGCTGGATAAAGAAAAATGGCTACACGGCTATCAGCGAGCCTGTTAATGCAGCTTATAATGGGCCTTTTACTATTCCATGGCTTCGCCATAATGAAGTATTAATTGAAGTAATTTAAAGCATAACCCATGACTGTTGATTGCTATAAGTGCCAGTTAAGTTTATGAGTTGCTGCTAACTGGCATAATTAAAAAGTAAAAAGTAAAAAGTAAAAGATACTAAATTGAAACCTCTATTTACTTTTATCATTCATCGACAAAGCAATTTCAAGGTTAAACTTACATAGAAAAGCTCAAACCTCATTTGTTGAGTTTTTTACTGGCTTTGATTGCCTAAGCTTATCGTAACAAATTTAACTATTTGAATACTATTCTGTTATCAACTAATCGTTATAAAAAACAGTCTTTACCGACATAAATATTCTAAATATAAAAACAGTGAGCACTGTTTTTGTATACAGTTTATCTGTTTTCCTTCTTTCTACAAGAAAGGCGGAATAATTCCTCCTTTCACACATCAACCAGTTCGTCGCCATTTTTTAACTAATTGATTCAATTATTAGAATAGGCTACCCTGTATAAAATCAAAAAAATTCAAAGGTAAAATTCTGTTTGTAGAAACAAGGAATTATTCCTTTGAATAAACTGTTA
>JBELHN010000020.1:0-72786 GCA_042091395.1 Colwellia sp. | reverse complement strand
TGTTACCGCCGTGAAAGGGCGGTGTCCTAGGCCTCTAGACGATAGGGACACAGAACCAGCTTATATAAACAAAATAACACTTATTTATAAGTATAAGCAAACTTGATCAACCCAGAAATCTATATTTAGCTAGGTTAATAAATAGTGGCATCCCTAAGGGGATTCGAACCCCTGTTACCGCCGTGAAAGGGCGGTGTCCTAGGCCTCTAGACGATAGGGACACATCAGTAACTTATGATTACTAAAACTATCTTTACTATTATTCTTTACTAAATTGGTGGAGCTATGCGGGATCGAACCGCAGACCTCTTCGCTGCCAGCGAAGCGCTCTCCCAGCTGAGCTATAGCCCCAAACTTAAGTTGTTTATTCGCTGGCCTAATAGCTAATAAACATGTTTCAACACGTGGACCTAACACTTGCTGAAAACGAGGCGCATTATGAGCAGCAGCCGATAAACTGTCAACCCTTATTTGTAAAAAAAAACAAAAAATTGGTCGAGCAAGTACTAACTGATCACATAATAAGCAAGCTGGGTAATTCTTATCCTTTATTTAGCTGATTAACTGCAGTTTTATCGTTCTATGAGTTAATTTAACACTACATATTTCGTTGTAAAAAATAAATTACTCTAAATTAAACAGAACTTTACTGGTTAACAATACAAAGCATTACATTTTTGTTCCTTTATCTTTTTTGATTTTAACGTTATGGTTTATATACTTAGACACACAACAACAAAAGTAGTTTTCGTATGCAGCTAAAAAACCTCAACATCGTTGCCATCGGAGGGGGACATGGTTTAGGCAAAGTATTGTCGACACTATCCTTTATGGGGCATAGATTAACAGGTATTGTGACAACTACAGATAACGGGGGTTCAACCGGTAGATTAAGACAACAAAGTAGCACTATCGCCTGGGGTGACTTACGAAACTGCTTAACTCAATTAGTTGATAATGATTCTATTGGCAGTCAATTATTTAATTTTCGCTTTGAAGGTGATGATGAGCTAGGCGGGCATAATCTAGGCAACCTAATTTTATACGGACTTGAAAAGGTTCAATCGAGTCCGATGGATTCAATAAAACTGGTTCGACGCCTGCTTCGGGTAAAAACGCAAGTTTTACCCATGTCGGAAACACCAACTGATTTAATGGCTTTTTATCCAGAAGGTCGCTGTAGACTGGGTGAACTCTCTGTGGATGATATGCCAATCATGCCAAAAAGTTTAATGCTAGCACCGCTGGTAAAGTCAGTAAAACCATGTATTGAAGCTATCAATAATGCAGACCTTATCATTCTTGGGCCAGGTAGTTTCCTTACCAGTGTCGTACCACCACTGCTTGTAAGAGGTATTTCTGAAGCTATAAATCACCGCAAAGGACATTGTGTATATATCGATAATATTGTTGCAGAAAATAGTCCAGCAGCGCAGTTGACTATAGATCAAAAGCTCGATTGGATTGAAGCAAATATTGATTGTATGCCAATCGATAGCGTTATTTGCCAAGATGACAGCGTCACTTCATCCAAAGTATCTGTTTTTTGCCAAAACTTGGCAGACACGAAAGTTGCTCATCATCACGACAATGAAAAACTAGTTGGTGCCCTTATTCGTTGTGTTGAGTCGATCAACTCTAAGAAGTTAGCCAGTTAACCCAAGCAATTAAACTATCAAGTATAATGTCGTTATTTATTGCGCTCACACTAGTTTTTACTTTCGATACTTTTCTTTTTGATTTTTTTATTTTGATTGTCGTTTGTTAACACTGCCGGAAGTGGCAAGGGATAGTTCAACAGTGAATTACAGACAATCATCTCGCTTAATCTGGTCTTATTAGATCCCATAAAAGCCATGATTAACGACTAGCATCATCTTCACTTATACGACTTGCAACAGCTCCTTTTTGATCTCTATATTTAGCATCTTGACGCTTGTTGTAGGGTCGTAAAGCACTAGCAGACATTGTTTCAAAATTTAAAGCGGCTATTTTCATTTTAGGGCGCAGTGCTAATGGTAATTTACCACTGTTGTAAAACTCTAATACTATTTGACCAGACCAACCCGGATCAATGCGGTGTGCTGTGACATGCACCATTAACCCTAAACGCGCTAGAGATGAACGGCCATCTAACCAGCCAACAATATTGTCTGGTAAAGTAACAGACTCATATGTTACCGCTAGAGCCAACTCTCCTGGATGAAGAAAAAATGCATCGCCATCGGGAATATGAATTTCATCGCTCATGATTGAATTCATGGCTTGCTGAACTTCTGGTTTTGGCGCACTCAAATCAATATAAGGTGCAGTATGATCCTGAAAAACTCTAAATTCATTGCCCAGTCTTATATCAACACTTACACCTGAAACCATTGAACTGTCTGGCTTTGGTACAATAACAATGACTTCGTCATCAAGGTATTGTTCTATATCTTTATCACATAATCTCATAATGACTCTTTTAACCTTATTTACCTTCGATGCGCTAATCTTTTACAGATAAAGACGCGGTTAATGGACTGGCAATATCACATTGTAAATATAATTGTGCTGAGATATTGCGAGCTATTTTACGGTAATGTTGAGCAATTTCACCAGCGCTATTTTCAATAATGTCTGATTTTCCCAGATCAGCATCTTGTCGGATCGTAATATCTAACGGCAATTTCCCTAACAAATTAGTTTCATAATGTTCCGCCATATGATCACCCCCATCTTCACCAAATATATGGCTTTTATGACCGCAGTGTTCGCATAAGTGATAGCTCATATTTTCTACTATACCTAAAACAGGTACTTTAACTTTGTCAAACATAGCAATTCCTTTTATTGCGTCAGCTAAAGCAATGTCCTGGGGTGTTGTAATCATAACTGCTGCAGCGACAGGAACTTTTTGCGCAAGGGTCAATTGAATGTCGCCTGTTCCAGGGGGCATATCAATGAGTAGATAATCAAGTTCTGGCCAATCTGTCTCATTGAGTAATTGATTAAATGCGGAGCTTGCCATTGGTCCTCGCCAAACTGTTGCATCGGTGTCTGCAACTAAAAAACCTATGGACATAGCAAAAAGCCCTTTGCTTTTTAACGGTGTCATTAACTTACCGTCGTTAGTGCTAGGTTTTTGGCCTTTAAGACCAAGCATTGTAGGAATTGATGGACCATAAATGTCAGCATCTAACACCCCTACCCTCGCACCTTCACACATTAAGGCGTATGCTAAGTTAATTGTACTGGTAGATTTACCCACGCCCCCTTTGCCAGAAGCTATAGCTATGATATTTGCCACCTTACTTTGCTTTTGTTGCTTCCCCTCTTTTCCGAGTAAAAACTGGCGAACTGGTTTGATAATTAACTCTGTATTGATAATAACTCGACACGATAGACTCTCTGCTAACGTTTGCGCAATAAGGTCTAATTCACCTTGGCAGGCATAAGGCATAATCAAGGTTATCGTAATGTCAGGCGGTAATACATTATCAGCGTAACTTATATTCATTCCCTGACACACCGATAAAACCCCGTTTGGAAAAATAGTCGACTGATACGCTTTTAGCGTCTCATTGACGAGATCGTTTACTTCATCTTCATTGAAGATTGATTTTATGGTATTTTTCGCCTCGGCTTTTGAAAAAAATTTACCAAACATATAAGTTTAATCACCTTTATGAAATAAATATCGAAATTAGTTGCACTCAACTAATGAAAAACAATGTTAAATTCTGTACCATTGCCGACATTATTACCATCAAAAAACAACTATTTTTCATGTCTGATACTACTTTACAGCAACCTTCATTAAATTCTGCTGCTACAAAGCGTAAAATTCTTGTCACTTGTGCTTTGCCCTATGCTAATGGCTCGATTCATTTAGGGCACTTACTTGAGCATATCCAAACCGATATTTGGGTCAGATTTCAACGAATGCGCGGCCACGAAACATACTTTGTTTGTGCCGATGATGCCCATGGCACACCCATCATGCTTAAGGCACAGGAGTTAGGAATTACACCTGAGGCTATGATAAGCGGTGTACGTGAAGAACATATGGCAGATTTTGCTGCTTTTCATATTAGTTTTGATAATTACCATTCTACACATTGTGAGGAGAATGAATTATTAGCCAGTGATATCTACAACAAATTAAAGGCTAATGGTCATATTAAGACCCGCACTATATCTCAACTTTATGACCCAGAAAAAAACATGTTTTTGCCTGACCGCTTTATTAAAGGCACTTGCCCTAAATGCAAAAGTGAAGATGAAAATGGCGACAGTTGTGATAATTGTGGTGCTACCTATTCACCCACAGAGGTCATTAACCCCCGCTCTGTAATATCTGGTGCAACACCGATCCTCAAAGACTCCGAACATTACTTTTTTGACTTGCCTGCGTTTGAAGGCATGCTCAAAGAGTGGATACACTCAGGAGCTTTACAAGAAGAAATGGCTAATAAACTATCAGAATGGTTTGAACAAGGTTTAAAACAGTGGGATATAAGCCGAGACGCCCCCTATTTTGGCTTTGAAATACCAGATGCTCCAGGCAAGTATTTTTATGTATGGCTTGATGCACCTATAGGTTATATGGGCAGTTTCAAGAACCTTTGTAGTAAAAATACTGCGATAGATTTTGATAGTTTCTGGGCTAAAGACTCAGAGGCTGAGCTCTATCATTTTATTGGCAAAGATATCATTTATTTTCATAGTCTTTTTTGGCCTGCTGTATTAGAGGGATCTGGTTATCGTAAACCAACTTCGGTATTTGCCCATGGCTTTGTTACCGTAAATGGCGCTAAAATGTCAAAATCTAAAGGGACATTTATAAAAGGTCGTACCTATCTCGAACATTTAAACCCTGAATATTTACGGTATTATTATGCGGCTAAATTAACTAGCCGTATTGACGATTTAGACCTTAACCTTGAGGATTTTGCGCAACGAGTGAATGCCGACCTTGTTGGTAAGGTAGTTAATATCGCCTCACGATGCGCTAGTTTTATTACGAAACGTTTTGATGGCATCTTATCTACAAACATTGATAATCAAGAGCTCGCTGATGAAGTAATGACAGCAGGTGATATTATTGCCGCACATTATGAATCGCGTGATTTTGGCCGAGCCATGCGCGAAATCATGTCGCTCGCTGACAAAGTTAACGAATATATTGCAATCAAAGAACCTTGGCAACTGGTTAAAGACGAGAGTAAACAACAAGAGGTTCAAGATATCTGCTCCTTAGGCATTAACATGTTTCGCCTGTTAATGATTTATCTCAAACCTGTCTTGCCAATGCTTGCTGAAAGTACTGAAACTTTCCTCAATGACAAACTTATTTGGAATGGCCATAAGTCACTATTAACCGATCATAAAATTAATAAATTTAAAGCGTTATTACAGCGAGTTGATATGGATAAAGTGAATGCAATGACTGATGCCGCCAAGGAAAACCTTAGCTCTAAGCTACAAGACACCAGCAAGAAAGCAACAAAAAATAGTAAGTCCGCAAAAATTATCGATAACACAGCAGAACTTACTGCTCCTCTTGCAGCTGACCCTATCGCCGAAGAGATCAACTTTGATGATTTTGCTAAAATTGATTTAAGGATTGTTAAAATAGTCAATGCGGAACATGTCGAAAAAGCCAATAAGCTTTTACAATTAACCTTAGCCTTAAATGAATCCGGTACTGAAACCCGCCAAGTCTTTGCTGGTATCAAGTCAGCTTATCAACCAGAAGACTTGATTGGTAAACATACCGTTATGGTGGCCAACTTAGCTCCCCGTAAAATGCGCTTTGGTCTATCAGAGGGTATGGTATTAGCTGCGGGGCCTGGTGGTAAGGATTTATGGATTTTGAGCCCTGACGATGGTGCAGTAGCGGGAATGCGAGTTAAGTAGTTAACATTGTATTGTGTCAAATGTCAGTACAACGGTCAGATTATGTAATATCTATTGTTAACTAGTACTTTGTAAATACGTAATTGCCTGTAAATATAAAGTCGTGCTAAAGCTTTAAGACAATTTGTTGAAATTCAGCGTAATGTTAATAGTGTAGTATTAATAATATAAAGCTTTTAAATACAGTCACTAGTTAACAATTAGCAGCAACACGGGGTTAATAATGTTTAGAGGCTTCAAAAAATCAGAAAGTAACCTTAGAGTTAGCGTTATTGCTCGTTTTGCTGCTCTGACAATAACATTATTCATTGTCAGTTGCAGTGGCCGGTATACTTTTGATAGCAATCTTGATGCTGACAGTGCTAAACAGTATTTTAGTGCCAGTAAAGTTACTATTTATAATGATGAGGCAGAGTTTACAACAAATTACACCTACATAGGCTTAGTAGAAGGCGAAGACTGCCAAGAAAAACAGTATTTGGCTGCACCAGATGTCATTAACGCTAGAACTAAAGCCAGACAACTTGCTTTTTCAAAACAAGCTAACGCTATTATTTTTACTCAGTGTGTTGATATTAAAACTAAACAGTGCGTGGCACAGCTTGTCTGTTACGGAAAAGCATATTTAGTTGATAATCAAGCTAGTTCAACTGGCAATAAACATGACTAATTTAAGTCATCCGCAGCAATTTTGTATGAATGCCATTGGCATTGTCGAATCACCTTATAAAGAAAAGTTTGCTATTCCAAGACAAGCAAACCTCGTCACCGCGGCTAAAGGTAAAGTTTTATTAACTGGGCTTCAGGATAATATTGATATCATTCGCGATATCGAACAATTCAGCCATTTATGGCTTCTCTTCGTTTTTCACGGTACACAAACACAAGGTTGGAAACCATTAGTGCGACCACCTCGGTTAGGTGGTAATAAAAAAACAGGTGTTTTATCAACACGCTCCCCTTTTAGGCCCAACCCTGTAGGTATGTCAGCAGTTAAACTTGATAAAATTTCAGTTAATAAGCAACAAGTGGCGTTACATATTTCAGGTCTAGATTTATTAGATGGCACGCCTATTTTTGATATCAAACCTTATATTCCATACTCAGATGCTATACCTACTGCGCAGTCTGGTTATGTTCAGCAACCCCTGGTTAAGTTATTAGTCACCTTTAGCCAACAAGCTAAAAAACAATTAATATTATACCAACAGCAATATAGCCAATTATCAATTTTCATAGAACAGGTTTTAGCACAAGACCCCCGTCCTGCCTATAAAAGTGGAAGCATAGATACGGCTGAATATGGTATGTGTTTATACGATTTGAATATTAAATGGCAAGTCATAAATTTATCAACTGTTGTGGTTTTATCAATTAGCAAAATAAAATAACCTTACTCTAAATGAAGCAAGTAATTTATCAAAAGAGTTTACCTTCGAGAGGAATTCATGAGCCAATACAAAATTAACCGTTTAGCTACATCAAAGTCTCACTCAAAGGTACAACCTGATTGGCTAAGTTCAACATCACTTTTCATTGATAACTACCCTTGGTATCAAGGTGGCAACAAACAAAACACACAGATAAAGCTATGCGCTAACCAAGACTCCTTGTTTATTCAAGTTATCGCCGATGATCAACACAGCTTCGCAAAACAAACAGAACTTAATCATATGCTGATATGCGAAGATTCTTGTGTTGAGTTTTTTTTTAGTCCTTCAGGTAAACTTGGTAGTAGTTATGTTAACCTTGAGGTAAATTGCTGTGGAACAATGCATATAGCCTATGGTCCTAATCGTAATGATCGTTGTTATATCAGTAAAGATCTTGCTAACAGCATCCAATGCAAAACAAGTATAAGCTCTACGGAAAAACAAGAAACAGCTGAAGATAAACAATGGACAGTTGAAATATGCCTGCCCTTTGCCGCTATTGAGCAACTAACCGGTGAAAAAGTCAACACCACAAAGTGGTTTGCCAACTTCTATCGCTGTGGAGGCAGAATAGAGCCACAATATGCCGCCTGGCAAAATATACCTACAACCACGCCAGACTTTCATCAACCTGAATATTTTGGAGAGTTACTTTTTATTTAATTCACTGAAGATATCCTCAAGTGAAAATAACTATATTCAGTGTGTTAATAATATTTGTACGCGAACAAAAAAACTACAAAAACTACAAAAACTACAAAAACTATTTAAGATTAATTACTTAAACGGGTTAATGCTATGCAAGCAAAAGTAAAATAGTCACGCTGAACACGATTAAAAACATACCGATATATTCTTTCAAAGTGATAGTTTCTTTAAAAATACGGTAGGTTAATGCCAAGGTAATAAAAAATTCAATTTGCCCGAGTGCCTTAACATAAGCAGCATTTTGATAACTTGCACCAGTAAACCAACCTATTGATCCTAATAAACTAGTTATACCCACAAATAAACATACTTTCCAATGCGTCAACATCAGGGAAAATTGTGACTTATCTTGAATATAAATGTAGAGGCTTGAAATGATAGATTGTACGCTTACCATAAACACTAATGTGATAGCAGCACTAACCATTAAATTAGTGTTTAGTGCTAAACTAGACTCCCTAATTAGTAACGTTGTGATGGCCAAACCTAACCCTGCTGCTAAACCATAACCCAAACCTATAAGACTTTGAGAGTCGCCAATAAAATCTTTGACCCTAAACTTAACTTTTGACACCAAAAGCACACCAACAACACCAATCACAACACTCAACCAACCGATCGTAGACAAAGAAACACTAAACAATAAAGCTCCGACTACCGCAACTTGAATGGCTTCAGTTTTCGCAAGGCTAGTTGCTACAGCAAAATTTCGGTACTTAAATGCAGCAACTAGGCAGACTGTTCCCCAGATTTGCATAACACAAGCTAGCAAAGCGTAATGTAAAAATACTGGTGTTAGTGATGGTACCTGTATTTCTTTATAATCGAGTAACCACCAGACATAAAACCATGCAAACGGGAGGGCGAACAAATACCTTACCCCTGTTGTTGCCATGGCATTTAACTGACCTGATAAATGTTTTTGTCCTGCGGTGCGGATGGCCTGCATGAAGGCAGCCAACAATGTGAAATAAACCCAAGTTTCCAAAAAATATCCTTGTAAAAATTTATGCAATAGAGTAACACTGCACATAGCCTATCAGAAATGCCTAACAGCTTTTATTTTGCTAAAGTACCAATAACACTTTACTCAGTGACTTGTTGTCTGGCCTGAAGGAGGTTGAAATTGATATCGCTTGTCTAAAGTGCTTACCCCTAAACCACTTAGTTTTTTTACTTTAATTTGCACCGCTATACGCTCTTTTAGCGCATCAACATGACTGATAATACCAATCATTTTACCACTAGCATTCAAGTTATCGAGGGTATCAAGAGCAACCTCTAGAGTAGTATTATCAAGAGTCCCAAATCCCTCATCGAGAAACAATGAATCGATACTGTGTTTATTACTGACTAAATCAGATAGTGCTAATGCTAAAGCAAGGCTAATTAAAAAGCTTTCGCCACCAGACAAGGTTTTTATATCTCTGGTATTATCACCCTGCCAAGTATCAATAACTTCAAGTGCTAAATTATCACTTTGTTGGCACTGAAGTTGATAACGACCGAAGAGTTTCAACAGTTGTCGATTTGCAAGTGTTACCAAATTAGCCAATGTCAGTCCTTGTGCAAAACGCCTATATTTTGCACCATCAGCAGAGCCAATAAGTGAATTTAAATGGCTTAAGTCATCCAAATCAGCTTTTGCAGACACTACATTTTCATTTAAAAGGCTTTGTTGCTGTTTATTTTCTCGATCATTTGCCAATTGTTGAGAAAGTTTGCCATATTGTTGCTGAATGTTTTTTAATTGCGAGGCTAAATTAAGCTGATTTTTTTCAACCGTTTCAGCTTCAAAATCAGTCACACCTTGTTCTGCCAAAATTGTTTTAGTATCGGCTAACTCTTGTGCTGTTTTATTCGTTTGAGCAAGAAGTATTTGTGCTTTTTTTAATTCGTCAGATACTGCCGTGATATTATCAATTAATTGTTGCTTAATTTCAGGTGATAAAAAAGCACTAACCAGATCATTTTCATCACTAAAAACACTGCTATCAAGTTGATTTTGCCAATCGATATTTAACTGCGTAAACGTTGATGAAAAGTTTATGAGTTGTTCGTTTGTCGTTTTTAATTGACCTTTTTGCTCTTGTTCAATTAATTTAATGTCATTAACCCCTTGTCCAGCAGTCTCCAAGGCCAACTTTTCTTCATGATACTGTTTTGATATTTTTTCTTTAACAAAAACATAGTCTTGCTCTATACTATCAGTAAAACCATGTTCGCGGAATAAGGTAACGCGTAACTTATTATTGTTTGTGATTGTTTGATTTTTACTCGCAAATGAGGAAGTTAATTGTGCTACTTCCTTTTGTTGCTGTTCTTTTTCTTGTGCTAGTAAATCACGCTTATTCTTAACATCACTTATTTGTTGTTGTGATAGCTCATATTGATGAAGGATTGATTGGTATTCTTGATGTTGTATTTCAAGCTGTTTTAACCAATTTTGATCTATACAAATCATCGTCAAATTTTGATGTTTATTATTGTCTGGCAGTACTAAATTATTCTCCGTAATATCCGTTGATAAAGCTTGGTTTAGAACGGATAATTTTTCCTGTTGATTATTCAAATCTTTTTCTAACTTACTCAACATATCATGCTGAGAATCGATTTTCTCAGTGCTGATTTGCAGTTGATTAGATTGTAGTAAGTGTGTTTTTTCAAGGCTCATTATACTGTCAATATGTATTTGATGATCTGTATTGATGAGAGCTAATGCCTGATTAAAGTCACTCAATGACTCGATGAAATTGCTGATTTCATCAATTTGTAAAGATAAATACCTCTTGGTGTTTGCACCCATTTCAGCGAATTGCTTTATTTCTGATTGTTGTATGTGATCTTCAAGCTGTAAAGACTGCCAATTTTTGCCTAATACATTGAGCTCTTCGTTGATTATAATAAGACGTTCTTGATGCCCAGAAATTAACGTTTTACATTCTGTTTGAACTTGATTAAGTGCTTTACCTTGTTTCTCAAGCACTATTAACCTGCCAACTATTTTATCTAATCTATTCTGCTGTTCGTCACAGTCAAGTTTTTTATATGTCAAAATCGCTGGGTGTTCTTTAGAGCCACATAATGGACAAGGTTGCTCTTTTTCTAGCTTAGCTCTGTGTTCACTCAAAGCCATAATTGCTTGCTCTTGTAAAACCAAGGTTTCAACATCTTTTTTCTCAACAAGGCAGCTGCTGTATTGCTGACGAAGATTGATAAGATCTGATTCAGTATCATTAAGTTTATCTTGGTTACGCTGCTGATGCGTAATGAGTGAGTCATGTTCGCCGATTAATATTTCATGGCGTTGAGCAAGTTGGCTTGCTTGTTTGAAAATAAGTAACTGGGTTTTCTTATCGTTCAAGACAAGGTCAATGAGGTTACTTAACTCTTCTGGTTTATCAAATTCAAGAGGAGTATCACCAGCACTTTGTTGATGATAATTGCTCAACATAACGGCAATGGCATCATTGTCGTTAAAAACTTGTTTTATTTTCTGCTTTGATAGGGAGACAGATTGCTTTGATGCTGTCAAATCAGTTGCTGTCTTATCAATCGCAAGTTGCTCTTGCTGTTGCTGAGAGATTAAAAGCTGTAATCTTTCATTAGCCAAATTACTCTCTTCAGTTAACTCTTTAATGTTATGTTGATATTGTTGCAGCTGCTGATATTGATTCTGCCACAACGGGAGTTTCTCAACTAAGGTTACTAAGGATACGGCCTCTTCAATAGTTTTTTTTTGTCGTTGTATTTTATCGTTAAGAGACTGATATTTAATATTAATTGAGTTATATTCTTGTGTTACCAACTGCAATGATTTTTGTTTATCCGACAATAGATTTTTTAATTCTAGTAATTCTTGGCTTTGCAGTTTAATAGTATTTTCAAGTGGTAATATAGTTTCATTTAATACTTTCTCTAGTGATTGTCGTGCTGATGCGTCATCGTTGAATTTTTCTGTTATGCTGTCAAACTCTAATTGAGCCAGTGCCAGCGTTTTAACAGTTTCAGATAGCTGCTCAGTTAAGTCGGCTACTTTTTGTGTTAACGTTTGGCTTTGTTCACGATAATAGCTAACTTTTTGATGGATTTGGCGCAATGGCTCTGCCAGCTTTGATAATTTCAAAGCCTCTTCATCTTGTTTTACGGCTACTGACTTATGTTCTGCCTCTAGCAACTGTTGTTGCGATTTTTCTTGTGCCAGAGCATTATTAGCTCGATTGGTGCACCATGTTTTTACTTGTAAACCGAGCTTTAAAGCCTTGTTCAATTTAATTTCTTGTTGATAAAAAACATCAATTTGCTCTTCAATGTCATCAAGCTCACTGTCATTCAATGTCTTGATATTGGCCCTTTGGGCTTCTAATAACTTTAATGCTTCTGACGCTTTACGGTGTTTATCAAAAACCTGTTTTGAAATATCGCCGTAAACTTCAGTACCAGTTAATTGTTCTAGCAATTGAGCTCGCTCATTTGCGGGAGACGACAGAAAAGCCGCAAACTGTCCTTGTGAAAGCATCATAGACTTAGTAAAGCGAGAAAAATTTAAACCTGTTAATTCACATATATCAGCACGAACGGCTCTTAATTTATCTGAAATAATGGTGCCATCAAGTTTTGCTAATTCCGCAGTGGGTTCTAATAAATTACCCTCAAGTTGATTACGAGAACGTTTTTGACTCCAAAACGCCCTGTAGCCTTTGCCTTTTACTTCAAATTCGACTTCAGCTAGACAATAACTTGTATCACGAGTCATCAATTGATTTTGCTTCTTTGAAACTGATAAGCGAGGCGTCTCATGATATAGAGCTAAACAAATTGCATCCAACAATGTTGTTTTTCCTGCGCCAGTAGGCCCGGTAATCGCAAAAATAGCACTGCTATCAAAGGGGGCCTTAGTGAAATCTATTTTCCATTGCCCTTTCAATGAGTTAATATTTTCTAATCGTAAACTTAAAATTTTCATATTGTTATTTGCTTGGTTTATATCTTATTTTGAGGCTTGAACGCATAGTTATTGAGTCCTATGAAATTTATTTATGAGGAGCCCCTTAAGGTAAGTTGTCTGCGATATTTTCTCCTGTCTTGACCTCATTTGAACATTGTTTGTATAGTTGTTTTAACCTAGATTTTCGTGCTTTATCTTCTTCACTATCCCAAGCAATCTCAGCTAACCTAGATTCAAAGACTTCAACTAAAGATAATTCACTTAACGATAATTGTGATTGTTCTAATAAAGCTGAATGCCGCTGTTGAGCATTTTTACAACGACGAACTAATAACACGTCAAAAGGAAAATCATCCACTAGTTCACTGACACGGTTTGACAGGTCGTTTACATACTGGCTATCTACTAGCTCAATATTAAGCCATGCGTTAGGCTTAAAGCTCTCTTCTGATACAAGGGGAGTATTTAACAAATGTGACTCAAATTGCCTCAGTGTTACTTGCAAGGCCTCTTGCAGTTGCCCTAATGTTGTATTGATAGTATACAGAGGTTGAAAGCAAGGAATTGTAGACTCTTTAACACTATCTAGCTTCCCTAATTTAAACTCAGCGATAAGGATTTTTTTGGGTTGTTTTGCCTCATCAAAACTCAACGCAATAGGCGAACCACAGTATCTAATGTGGTTATTATTAGCGACTTTTTGTGATCTATGAATATGCCCTAATGCGATATAGTCAGCAGGGGGGAAATTAGAAGCAGGAAAAGCTTCTAACGATCCAATATAAATATCCCTTACCGCGTCACTTTTACTGTCCTGTATTGATACACCAAGGGCTGTTAAATGACCTGTTGCGATAATAGGTAATTTATAATTATTTGTTTTATCTTTATTAATTTTAAGGGTTACAGCCAACTCCATTGCATAGTTGTGTAAACTACTATAATGATCACTAATTGCTTGTTGAAGACTCTGTTGTTTATCCTGGGCTGACTGCCCTGCTTTACTCTTGATAACATCTCTTGGCCGAATAAAAGGAACGGCACAAATAATAGCCACAGCTTGGCCGGTTTTATCGTATAACGGAAAAACCTGTTGTTTCAGGCTTTGCTCATCAACAAAGTGATTATCTCCATCTAACGTCATTATTGGCGTAACATGAGTGATAACTCGAGTCGATAAACTGGCTAAGACAGGTTTAGCTTCAGAGAGCATCGCAACAGAATCATGATTACCAGCAAGTATAATAAGTTGACAATTAGTGCCCTGTAATTTAGCCACAAAATCAAAGTACATCTCACGGGCATAACTTGGGGGGGTTGAGGTATCAAAAATATCGCCAGCGACAATAATGGCATCAATTTGCTGTTGATTAACCTGTTCAACTAACCAAGTAAGAAATTTTTGATGCTCATTGGCACGGCTTTTACCATAAAAATATTGGCCAAGGTGCCAATCAGAAGTGTGGATTACACGCATAAAACGCTAATGAAAAATTCAATAAAGATGTACTAATAGTCTACCTTAATTAAGTACTTAAGTGTAGTTCAGTCAATGAGTGCCAACCATCAATAATCAACACATAGCGAATTAAACCTTGCAGAATTAAATTTAAACAAGGTTATTGATTTATCATCACCATTAATTGATACTTTTTGCTGGATTGTTTACGAGCTAGGGATCTTGGCATTAATACCCGCAAAACATATTCTCCCGGTACGTCAATAATAACCTCAGTATTGTTAAATAGTTGCTTATTTATTGGTGAAAAAATAATGACGTCGAGTTCATTGTTATCAAGTTGCGTCAATAATTTATCACCTTTTTTAAGCAGTACTGAATAATCATCAAACTCATAACCTGAGATATTACCAGAGTGTAATGCACTACTAGTTTTCTTAGCAAAGGTCTGCGAACAACCGACGAGCAAAAAAATCATTAACAACAGTAATCCGATTGTTAGATTAATCATAAAGTAAGATGATATGTTTTTATCTTTCAATGGCATAAACCTCAAGCAGATAGTATTAAATGATGCAATTACCTTGGTCAACTTTAACATTTTGGTTTAAAACGTTCGTACAACTCGGCTATCTTTATAACCTTTATTAAAACAACTCGGCGATTAATAAATATTGTGACCTTTATTTTATAACGCTAAAAAATTTGCTAGCTCCTGAGAGTTAAAAGGTTTTCTTAAAACTGGGTAATCCCAACATTTATCCTCAATAGCGATATAACCACTCATTGAAAAAACCGACACATCAGGTAATGAACTCTTGACAATTTTAACAGCTTCTTGCCCTGATAAATCTGGCAAAATCATATCAGTGATAAATATATCAAACATATTACCTTTGTTAAGAGAAGCTTCAAGTTGCTCTTTGTTGTGGGCAACAACAACATTCGCGCCCTTACTTTCTAAAAACAAAGCCACAAATTCAGCAATACTCGCTTCATCATCGAGCACTAATATATTGGTATTTTCATAACCTAGATTAGACTTGATAGGATTAATTTTTGTATGCTTCTCTGCTAACACATCACATTTAAAAATAAGTGTAAAGTGAGCGCCACCAAGTTCAGACTGACCTTCTACCTGAATAGCACCATGATGTTTATACATGATACTGTAAACATTGGCTAAACCAATACCATTTCCTTTGTTGATAGACTTGGAACTATAAAAGGGATCAAATATCTTAGTCAGATATTCTTTTTTAATACCGATCCCACTGTCTTTAACGTGAATTTGTAACTGATTGTTGTCATCTAAATTGGCAGATAATTCTATCTGACCAGTTAATCCTTGGCCCAAAATAGCATCCTGAGCATTAAGCACCAAATTCAATAATATATTAACAAACTCACCTTGTGGAAAATTAATCGTGCAATATAAAGGTTCAAAGTTGAAGCTTATATTTACTGTGTTGGATAATACCTGTTTAAATAAATATTGGTTGTCATAAATTTCTTGAATAGGATCAAAACTGACAATAGTTAAATCTGACTTTTTTGTAAAAGCCAGCAATCGCTCGGTAACGTCTTTACCTTTATCGATTGCGTTTTTAACGCGATTAATATAAGGGGAAATATCTTGCTCTCCGCGCGAGAATTTTAGTTCCAACATTTCAATAGACCCCAAGGCAACGCCCAACACGTTATTAATGTCATGTGATACATTACCAAAAGTGTTACCTAGCAAAGCTAGACGGCTAGATATTGCTTGTTGCTGTTCTTTACGAAACTTTTCTGTAATATTGTCAATAATCCAAATATAAATACCTTCATCAGCTTCATATGTGACTGATAAATCGAAAACAGTTAAAAATTTGTCAAAGCTCACCTTATTTTCTTTAATTTGCCCCTGTTTTTTTGCTTTCGCTTTGAAGGATAAATATTCGCTAATACTAAAGTTAATATATTTAAATAAAACCGCACTGGCAGTTGAGTTTGATGCCATAAACTCTTTATGATTAGAAATTTCTTGATAAACAACATTATCAAATTCGTCAATAAAAAATATAGGCAATTTAATTGTGTAATTTACCATAGCGAGCAATTTAAATTTCTCGAATAACTCCTCACTTCGGGTAATATCTTTATAAACTCCAAATAGTGCCGATGCCTTACCGTTCAGATCTGTTTCGATTTCAGCAATAATTTCAACCTTAACGGTTTTACCATTTGTTTGAGTCAATGTTGTTTTAAGACTAAAGGGCTGCTGAAACTCAGTAGCATTATGAAAGCTCGTTAAAAATTGTGGCCTATCTTTCGATGCAATAGCTTGCACTGCACTATGTATATTTGGCGATAAATTATTGTTTAATCCATGAAGTCTAAACACCTCATCTGACCAATTAAGTTTGTCAGTATCAATATCAAACCGCCAATGACCGGAATTACTGATCTTTTCAGCTAACATAAGCCATTCATTTTGTTGTTTTAACTGCAACATCATTGTTTGACTTTCAGTAACATTTTTAACAGTACCAAACATAAAAGATGCGCGGTTATCAATTCGTTCAATAACTTTGCCAATAACTTGTAACCACAGTTTTTTGCCGTTGTTATTGATTATCGAAATAGTTATATTTAAACGCTGTATATTACCTTTTAGGTGCTGGTTTATTTGCTCATAGAATTCTTCTAAGCAATCACTTTCTATGTGTTTTTCCCATAATTTGCTGGTAGCTATCTGTTCACAATGTTTATAACCAAGTAATGACATTAATTGGGCAGAGTAGAAAACACCTTGCTCAATTAAGTCCCACTGCCAATAGGCTTCTTCTAACCCATCAAGTAACGTATGTGTAATGTGCAGTGACTTTCTGTTCACAGGCTTCCCTTCCTTTTATTTGTTGATTTACTATAAATTGCACTAAGGTGCAATTTAGTACAGACAATATATTTAAAAATTTCTGCCATTGGTTTTACAACAAGTTGTTTTCTAATTTTTTACGTTTTTAAAGCTAATAAAAATTGAATAGGTAATCGGCCATGTATTATTTAGCTATAAAAATACCCCAACAGAGGCAATGTTTTTTGCAAAGAAATACCAATTGTAACCTCCTCAGCAACTTAACATCGTAACTTAAATCTTATGCCTTATTGCTACAAAAAGTGTGATTGATGTTTTGTGTATCCAATACCACATAAAATATCGTATCAACATTTAATCTAAATATTACTCTGATAAGAGCTTACCCCACAATGCATTAAAAAACCTAGTCAGAGTTTTAGCATGAAAATTAAAGAGCTTATGCCATGAGATATGATAGGTAATTTATGCGTATCGACTTAACATCCTTTTAATTGCAATTGAATTTAATCCAATAAAATATTTTGATATAAACATAATTACGTTACTCCCTAATTCTGTTTATATCAAGATTATAGGGTTAAACGAGTAAATCGCTACCAATGAATGACTATTTAGCGTAGTACAGCAATTAAAAAATCCTTTTATCTGGATGATATAAATGTGTACGTTTAAGTATATTGTGTAACTGATAGTAAAATATAAGCTTGGTTATTAAACTAGTATTGGTTAGAATTATCTATTCTGATTAAACTCTTCTTTATTATTAATTTCGCATTACTATAAGATTGATGGACATTTATGCAATTATTTATTGAATACTTTCCCCTATTTATTTTTTTTATCGTGAATGCTTTAGCTGACATTTATTGGGCAACAGCCAGCCTTATTGTCGCTGCCTTTATACAAATTTTTTATTATGTAATTAAAAAAGAAAAAATTCCCGCTAAGCAATGGATAATCTTCAGCCTCATTGTTGTTTTTGGAGGATTAACTATATACCTGCAAAATGATGCTTTTCTTAAGTGGAAAGTCACTATTATTAATAGCTTCTTTGCCATTGCTCTGTTAGTAAGCAACATGTTATTTAAGAAAAATATTATTAAAGAGTTTTTGGGGGAATCGCTTACGCTGCCTGATAATATCTGGAACCGACTTAACTTTGCATGGGCTATGTTTTTTCTTTTCTGTGCTGCTCTTAATTATTATGTAGCATTTAACTTCACTCTCGATACTTGGGTAAGTTTTAAAGTATTTGGCTTAACCGCACTAATGCTGATATTTTCTGTTGGTTCGGTATTAATGTTGTACAAGTATTTACCCATTGATGAAGATAATGAATCTAGCAAAGAAACGTTGGAGAATGAGTCAAACAATAACTAAACAAATTACCAATATTTTAACTGGATTTTAAAAAGGATAATTAATGTTTTATATGATTTATGGCGAAGATAGTGACAACTCGTTAGCGTCGCGATTATCGGTAAGAGAGCAACATATTGCACGATTAAAAACACTACAAACACAGGGTAGGTTATTACTCGCAGGCCCCTGTCCAGCTATAGACTGTGAAGAACCTGGGGAGGCTGGTTTCACAGGCTCTCTCATTGTCGCTGAATTTGAAAGCCTTGAAGATGCGCAATCATGGGCAGACAAAGATCCTTATATTAAAGCCGGTGTCTACAAAAAAATTACTGTAAAACCTTATAAGAAGGTTTTACCCGTGTAATTATCATCGAAGTTTTTCAGCTGGAACATTCACATAAAAGATAAACTTTTTATTGACATCAAAACCTAAGCCTACTTTACTAAAAAATTCTCAACCTATGAAATTAATTACTGCATACTCCTCAAGCCTTGCCATTGCCTTACTTTTTGCCAGTGGATTCACTGCGGCTTATACTTCAAATGAAGCTATTACAAATAGCGTTGCAGAGTGTTACAAAAACATGATTAAAGAAACGGACAACGAATTAATCTCTCGCTGTCTTGATAAAGTGATTAATCAGGTCGACAGAGAGTTGCAGATTTGGGTGAATTTACATCAATTTAATCTAGAGGAAAAGTCACAAGTCAATGGTCGGTATTCAGCATTGAAAATGTTTAAGCGTTCTCAAAATAGCTTTATTACTTACCGGGAAAACACCTGTCGATGGCAATATTTAAATATATCACCAGATTTAGGTGCTGATGTAGCGTATAAGTCTTGTTATGTAACCTTAAGTAAAAACAGAGTGAGTTTGTTAACAAATATCAAGACAGAAGTTGCAGACTCTCAATAAGCTGATTGTTTAACCTATCAACATTTTTACAATCAAGACTAGGGATTGATATCTGCAACTGAATCCCTGCCAACATCATTAACCTCTTCAGCCGCTTCATCTTCAGGGCCAAGTAATACTCCCAACCAACGGGTTTTCTCATGGGTGTCTAACACAATTTTAATGGTCATCGTCAGTGGTACAGACAAAAACATCCCCACAGAACCAAAAATATAGCCCCAAAAAATTAATGATAAAAACACTACGAAAGCCGATAAACCTAACATTTTACCCATTAATTTAGGTTCCAAATAATTACCTACAATATTATTAATTGCAAAATAACTTATAGCTGTCCATAAAACGCCTACCGGGCCTATTTGTATTAACGCTAAGATGACAGCAGGAATAGCAGCAATGAGAGAGCCAATTGTCGGAATAAAATTTAATAAAAACGCTAACATCCCCCACAAAAAGGGATAATCTACCCCTATAACAAACAAAGATATTGCCACTAGAACCCCTGTCAACACACTGGTAGCTGCTTTTATTGCTAAGTAATGCCTAATTTTAATGAGTACATCGTTGACATGAACCATCTTATCTTGAGCATTCGAAAAGGCTTTGGCAAATTTAGTTGGAAAACTTGTGGTCTCGGCAAGAATAAAGATAACCGTTAAAAAAATTACAAAAAAGTCTCCAAATATTACACCTACACCGCCAACGACTCGAGTTACTAATGACATGATATCGGCTTTTTCTAAAGCCGTAGCAATGCTAACACTTTCAATAGGAACACCTTGTGCAGCAACCCAGTCAGTCGTTGCAGAAATACGATGATCTAGTTGTTCAATATATAAATCTTTATTGGCGTTAAAGGCGTTAATAGAGTCGCCTACTAACGCAAAAACCCCATAAACCAGCAGCAACATAATTAGGAGAACGACGAGGATAGCAAGAGAGCGCGGTGTTTTATGATTTTCCATCCAACGAATAGACGGCATACATACCACTGCGATAAAAAGAGCCATAAGAAATTGTGCAATTAACGGGGCAGCGACTTTCAAACCAGCAATGATAATAATGACAGATGCCGCAGCGACAAAATATGGTGTTGCTTGTTGAGATGTATTCACGTGTGCATATTCCTTTAAAACCCTGTTGTGAAGATTGAG
The DNA here is from genome assembly GCA_042091395.1 of Colwellia sp. GTDB lineage: Bacteria > Pseudomonadota > Gammaproteobacteria > Enterobacterales > Alteromonadaceae > Colwellia. Next base: position 52,041 of record JBELHN010000020.1, on the reverse strand, counting down.
ATGTCAAGATAATGCGATAACCTAAACAGCCCAGTGTTATATTCAATTAAAACTACTTGGCAATATAACTTAAATATTAAGAGTTAACTAGAGCATGAAACCTATTAGCTTTCTTTTGTAAGGGTTAAGTAACTTCTATGGATGGAGGCAAAAATATTCGATAACCGATCAAGGCAAGAAACAACTTTTACTATGAATAGTAAACAGACCAGTAGGTTGAAAAACCACCAATATATTATTAACGTTGATGGCTTTAATCAAAAAAATACTTAACCTATAAGTTAAAGGAGTTACGATGCCAGTTAATTATCTCGCACAGTGAAATTCAATTTAACTTACAGGATACTCAAAAACTGCTAGCCAAGTGCTCTTAATAAACCATGCGTATTTTTTCTCATGGTGTTAGCAACCATCAGGTAGCCGATAGCTGAGACAAAAATTGCACCGCTAACGGGTCCTAGAATCCAAATGTAAGGGTGCATACGTCCTTCTACATCAAATAACTGTTGTTGGATAACTAACAAGGCAATATCGCTTACAATAGCTGCAACGGTTCCCGCAATGGCACCCAGTAACATAAACTCGTAAAGTGTTGCCAACTTAATTAATCTGCCTTTAGCACCCAAGGTGCGAAGAATTACAACCTCCTGCATACGTTCAGCCAAACTTGCTTGAACTTGTGAAATAAGTACTAAAGCACCACTCACCAAAACAATAATTAATACAAAACCAATAGCAACAGATACTTGAGCAATGATGGATTGAGCTTGCTCAATTTGAGTTTTAATATCAATCATACTAATTGTCGGGTAACGTTTGAGTAATTGGCTCATATCTTTGGTATGTTTTTCTAATAACTCAGCAGCACTAAAATAGGTTACAGGTACCTTGCCTGCCATGTTAGGGCTTAAAATCATAACAAAATTAGGTTTGAGTGAACCCCAATCGACTTTTCTAAAGCTGGTTACTTTAACATCAATGGGCTGTTCATTGACTAACAGGGTAATCGTATCACCTAACTTTAAATCCAATACACGTTGCCAACCTTCAAACACTGAAACTTCAATATCATCGCCATCACTAAACCATTGCCCTTCTGTTATCTCATTACCTTCAGGAAGGTTTGATAACCAGGTTAAATTGGGTTCTCGATTAACACCTTGACGCGCACCTTCTTCCTGTTCCTCACCTTCTTGTTTTGAAACTCGTCGAGCAAAAGGTTCACCATTAATGGCATCTACACGGCCATTAAATACTGGATAAAATGCTTCATGATTTATATCTCTGTCGCTGAAAAATTGTTTAATGGCTGACACTTCTCGTTCACTGATATTAAGAATAAACATGTTAGGTGCACCCTCGGGTACTTGCATTTGCCAATCACTTATAATGTCATTTTTAAGCACTAACAAAAACAACATGAGTTTAATGGCCAACGCGAAACTAACCAGTTGAATAGCATTAGCATTAGCTCTTTTTTGCAAGGTTGCTATGGCTAACGACCAACTTGAGCCTGGACTAAGTCCAAGTTTTCTTCCAGCAGCAAATAATAAGCGTGACAATGCAAATAATATTGCAATAACAACTATTGTCGAAGCGAACAGTATAAGCGTGATAGTAATTTCACCACTAAATATCCACATTAATAAAAAAATGGTTAAAAATGATGTACCAACATGTAACTTACTGACTACTAATCTGTCACCTAGGTTACGCCTCAACACTCTAAGCGGTGGAATATCAAAAAGATCAAGTAGGGGTTTGAGCGAGAACATCATCGCACAAATAACACCAATTAATATGGATAAAACCCAAGGTCTGCCTCCTGCTTCAGGTAAGGCAGTACCCATGAAATTAACAAGGTAAGTAGCTCCAACACTCTGTAAAACATAACCAATAGCTAGCCCAACTAGTATAGAAATGGTAGTAACTAAGCTTAAGTGTAAAAGAAATATATTACGGATAGTTTGACGGCTTCCACCTAAGGTTTTCATCATGGCAACAGGATCGTATTGCCGTTCGCAATAACGTTTTGCAGAAACCGCCATGGCCACTGCGGCTAACATTATTCCAAAAAGTCCGGCCAGCAGTAAGAAACGTTCGGCTCGATTCAAATTATTCCCTAAAGGTGATTGACGATCTTTAATACCCTGCCATGTTTGGTTACTTTTAAGAAGGGGTTTTAACCATTGATAGTACTCTTTTAATTGCGCTTCCTTACCAGCAAAAAGTAAACGATGAAAGACTCTACTACCAGGTTGTACCGCTTTTGTTTTCTGAACATCTTGGTAACTTAATAAAACTCTCTTATTACCTGATAAGGAAAAAAAAGGCGCATCAGGCTCTTTAACCAAAACTTTAGAAATAACAAAATTACCTGCACCTAATTCAATATTGTCACCAACATTGACGTTTAAGCTGTAAAAAAGTCCTTCACTTAACCAAATATTACCTAACTTAGGTCCTGAATCAACCTCATAAGCTTGGCTAGTCAAGCTATCTCTGATGGTCAACTTGCCTCGCAGTGGATAAGTTGACGTAGTGGCTTTGACAGAGCTTAAAACTAATTCATCATTTGCAAACAACATTGAATCAAAATAAAGCATCTCGGCTGTTTGCAAACCAATTGATTTGGCTTTTTCAAGAAAAGATTCATCAAAACCATGATTACTTGATAAACGACGATCACTGGCAATAAAATCACTGCTTTTTTGTTCTATGTTAAGGCTAATTCGCTCTGTAATTGAAGATAAACTAAATATTGTTAGCACTGCTAAGGCAATAGCAGCAAAAATAATGGTAAGTTCACCGCGTTTGAACTCTCTTAGAAATAGCCTAAACGCTAATTTAACCCACATTTTCGATTACCCCTTGACTGATCTTTTCAAGTTGACCACCCTCGATATGAATAATACGATTACATTTTTTTGCTAGTTGCTCATCATGGGTCACCAGCACTAAAGTAGTTCCATTTTGTTGGTTTAAATCGAAAAGAAGAGTTTCTATTAAATGACCATTTTGTGTATCCAAATTAGCAGAGGGCTCATCTGCAAAGAGAATCTTTGGAGCACCAATAAAAGCACGTGCTATAGCAACTCGCTGCTGCTCACCTCCTGATAATTGCGATGGGTAGTGGGCTAAACGATGTGATAAACCAACTTTATCTAGTAAGGTTATCGCTTGTTCTTTCGCATATTTATCACCCGCTAATTCCGCCGGGAGCATCACATTTTCGAGTGCAGTTAAACTTTGAACCAACATAAAAGACTGAAAAACAAACCCTATCTTTTCTGCTCTAACTTTTGCCCTAGCCTCCTCATCTAATACATTGAGTGATTGACCATCAAGTATTACATCACCTTTAGAGGCAACATCAAGGCCTGCAAGAAGACTTAGTAAAGTTGACTTACCTGATCCTGATGCACCAACAATTGCAATAGAGTCGCCAGACTTGACAGAAAAGTTAATATCGCTAAGGATAGTGAGATCACCTTCAAAGGTACTTACTTGCTTGGTAAGTCCTGATACTTGAATGACATTTAATTGAGAATGAACTGACATGGCACAATATTTCCTGAAAATTATAATAATATTAACTTTTACAAGTTTCTCTGCACTGAGTATTGCTAATGAGAAAATTTTACTTATTGGCGATAGCTTAAGCGCTGGTTATGGTTTAGAGCAAGATCAAGATTGGGTTCATTTGTTACAAAATAAATATAAGGATGAAAATCGGACAATTACTATTATAAATACTGCCATTAGTGGACAAACTACTGACAACGCCCTGCTTAAAATCGACGCTTGGTTAGAGTCGCACCAGCCTAGCCACGTTCTAATAGAGTTAGGTGGTAATGATGGGATCCGAGGGTTTCCCATCAAAGTATTGCAAAATCACCTTATGCAACTAGTCACTAAAAGTCAACAGCATGGTGCTAAAGTCGCATTAATGCAAATTCAAATTCCACCCAACCTAGGTGAGCGATATCGAAAAATGTTTACTGAAAGCTACAGCAAGGTAACGGCAAAAACTAACGCTTACTTAATGCCTTATTTTATGCTTGAAATCGCTGTAAAACCAAATTTAATGCTTACTGATAATTTACATCCTAATGAAAAAGCTCAGCCAATTATTCGTGACTTTATGTTTAATGAAATCAATAAATGGCTAAAGTTTTAAACATAAAAATGAGGGTAAAAGCTACCATTATTGCTTTAACGTTTAGTTTAATCAAATAGACACAATCATCGTTGAGCTTTAAAAACTAATTTACTCACATGAAAAATCTCTATTTAACTAATGAATAAGCTACCTTTATTTACTAGAGTTACCCTAAATGATTACTACTATATTAATACATTGAGAATAAAATTAGCAAAATAACAAACTTACACTATAGTTAAGTAACTTTTACATTGTTGTTTAATTTTCTTTTTAAAAGCGTCCGGCTCTAACCCCTTGAGTCAATTTTCAGCCCAAACATGTGTTTGGGCTTTTTTTTTGAATATATAAAAAATGACTCTAAATAGAGTAACTACAACTTAAAAAGTTTATTAAAATTATCCGTGGATAGTCTTGCAATATCCTCTAGCGATTGACCACGAATACTAGCAAGGTGTTTTGCTACTTCAGTAACGTAAGCAGGTTGGTTTTCTTTTCCTCGGTGAGGAACAGGAGCTAAATAAGGTGAATCAGTTTCAATCAGGAACTTATCGTCAGGAACTAAAGCGGCAACTTCACGAAGTGCTGTTGCATTTTTAAACGTAACTATGCCTGAAAATGAAATGTAAAAGCCTAATTCAATTGCTTGTTCAGCCATACCCCAACTCTCAGTAAAGCAATGCAGGATCCCTCCAACTTGCTTTGCATCTTCACTGCGTAATATAGATAAAGTGTCTTCTTGAGCTTCACGGGTATGAATAATTAAGGGTTTGTTTAAAGCTTTAGCAACGTGAATGTGTTTTTTAAAGGAATCTAATTGAAGCGCCTTCGTTTCAGGAGCATAATGATAATCCAATCCCGTTTCACCAATGGCAATTACCCTTTCATTCTGACTTAATGCTAAGAGCTTTTCTGTTTCTATTGCATCTTCTTGGTTCAATGGGTGAGCACCGCAAGTCAGAAAAACATCTGGGTAATTCGCTGTTTTTTTTACCATACCAGGGAAGTCAGCCAGAGTGACACTAACACAAAGTAATTTATTAACTTTTGCTTGTTTCGCTGCATTAATAACGTTGTCGAGGTTGTTATCATATAAGGCTAAATCTAACCGATCTAAATGGCAATGAGAATCAATAAACAACAGTTACTCCTGGAATTTTAAACTATTAATGTTTCAGATGTAAATATTTAGCCTAACGACTAAAGGCTCCATCTACATTGTCAGCGTGGGCTCAGATGAATTTAAATGTCGGGCTATGATTTGCTCTATTTGATGACGAACTTTCTCAGGGTCTTTTATGAAAGAAACACCTACCCCAGGCGGTGTGCCATTTTGAGCACCAGATGGTGTTAACCATGATACTTCACCTTGTACAGTAGATTCCTCTAACGCATCTGGCAGTAAAATCTGTAACTCGACCACATCACCTAAATCGTATTGTCTTGGGGTTCTAACGAACACTCCACCCTCTTTAAGAAATGGCATGTAAGCTAAATATAAGTCACGTTCTGTATAAAACTCTACATTAAGTGGAACCAAGGTATTCTCCTAAAACAGTGGCCTAATAATATTGCTTATAGCCATTACTAATTTTTCTGCAACAAACTGTCGGTTCGTTTGAACATGAGATTTTAACAGTTTATTACTATCGATAATAGTTTGATAAATGCTTACTAATGCTAATTCGGATAAATCATTCAATATTGTGATAGTTTTATCATTATTGAAATAGTATTTTCGTGACATATTACAGGTTATTTGTTCTAACCAACGAAAACTATGTTCATTAGTTAACAGTTGCTTCAACATTTCATGCTCTGAACACTCATTATTGAGGAAGCCTAGATAATGATCATGAAAGATTTTGAACGTAGAAAAGGCCTCTTCATCAGTTAATTCTGATAGCTGCGATACGTTGACAAAGTTATCATAACTTGGTCTGCTATCAAGGTTAACAGACATTAGTTTGGACTGTATTGAAACTGAATCAAGATCATTTAACAAGGAAATATCGACAATAGTTTTTAAGTTAAAAACAGCACATCGACTTATCATGGTTGGTAATAGCTTGTCTAAATCATTGGTTGATAAAACAATAAAACTATTTTTACTCGGTTCTTCTAGTGTTTTTAGTAAAGCATTCGCTGCCGCAGTTGTTAACCTTTCGGCATCAGGAATAAAAATAGATTTAATACCGCCAAGTTGAGCTGTTTTTTCTAAAAAATGATTACCGGCTCTAATATCATCAACACCAAGTGTTCTAGCATCATCATTAAGTGCCATGTGATCAGGGTAGGTACCGCTTTTATGAAGTAAGCATGTTTTACATCGGCCACATGCTCCAAGTATAACTGGCTCAGAAGAGCCAATACTTGATTTGACTGGTGATTGACAGATCAATAAATGAATTAACCAAGACGATAAAGCTGTCTGACCTGAACCTGTTACACCACTAATTAACACTGCGTGGGGTAACTTACCTTGCAGGTATTGATGACTCAATTGTAACTGTTTGTCGCGACATGTTATTAACATAAGGTCGATTACTTAAACTTGTTGAGTTATAAATTGTTCAATAACATTACTTATATCACTATGTACTTCCGTTATATTATTAGCTGCATTGATTGTAATAACGCTATTATCTGAGTCTGCTATTTTTTTATATTGGTTGTGAACGCGTTGAAAAAAATCTATTTTTTCTAACTCTATTCTATCTAACTGACCTCTGGCTTTTGCTCTTGCCAAACCTATTTTGGGTTCTACATCGAGGTAAAGGGTAATATCAGGCTTAAAACCTTTTAACGTTATGTCACTAATTGTTTTCATTGTCATTTCACAAAATTGTCGGCCGCCACCTTGATAAGCAAGAGAACTCATATTGTGACGATCAGCCAATACCCAGACTCCTTGGGTTATTGCAGGTATAATCTTATTAGCCAGTAATTGACTGCGACTAGCATACATCAAAAATAATTCAGTTTCTTCTGTCAGAGTTTCGTTATGATCTGATGATTTAACAATATTACGTAAAGACTCAGCCAACGGAGTCCCGCCCGGTTCGCGCGTGTTAATAAAATTAATATTATGTTTTTGCAGGATACTCTCGACAACAGCAATTGCAGAGGACTTTCCTGCACCTTCCATACCCTCAATGACAATAAATTTTCCTTTTGACATAGCTTTAGCAATACCTTGTTAGTTTTGATTTATGAAAAGTCCGCACTCATATAAAGCTGAGAACATTCTTATGTTATGAATAATATCACTGGTTATTGACAATGAATGCTAATGTTCTTTAGCTTTTTGTATTTTTAAATACTCTCTAACTGCGCGGTTATGTTCAGACAATGTTTTGCTAAAAACATGTCGGCCATCGCCATTACTGACGAAATAAAAATAACCACTCTTAGCAGGGTTTAACGCCGCTTGCAATGCAGACAAACCTGAAAGAGCAATGGGCGTTGGTGGTAAACCATTTATCCTATAGGTATTATAGGGTGTGGTTTCATATATATGTGCACGGGTAATATCCCCCTGATAGCGATCACCTAAACCGTATATTATCGTGGGATCCGTCTGCAACCTCATACCTTTTCTAAGCCTATTAATAAATACTGAAGAAATTAATGGTTGCTCGGCAATAAAGCCCGTTTCTTTTTCAATAATTGAGGCCATAGTCAGTGCTTCATAGGGTGACTTATAAGGTAGGTTAGGAGCTCGTTGTTGCCATTCTTTATTAAGTTGTTTGCTCATTCTATTAAAAGCACGTCTTAAGATAACAATATCCGGAGTATTATTAGTAAAAGCATAAGTATCAGGAAATAACCAGCCTTCTGGGTTAGTAGCCTTAATGCCAAGTGTTTTTGCAATTGAGCTTACACTCATACCCTCATCAAGGGTCTGTTTAATATTAATGTTGTTTCTAAGTACAGTTAAAGCATCTTTAAAACGGCTACCTTCAATAAAGGTGAGCGAAAATTGATATTCTTTCCCTTCGGTTAACTGAGCTAATAACTCAAACAAACTTGTACCTTCTTTTACAAGGTAGGTGCCTGCTTTAATGCGAGCCTGTTCAGGAAAAATGCGAACATAATTGCGCAACCAAAATCGAGACTGTATCCAACGCTTTTTGACTAATAATTGACTAAAACTGTTGATTGAACTTCCTTGTGGAACAGTTAAATAATTATCTTCATCGATAGTAAGTTTAGTGTGCATTGCTGTGTCAATTTGATAAATTAATGCCAACACAGTTACCACAAAACCCAGTGAGGTAACTACGATAAATTTTTTAAACAAATTTGATCTCCAATAACATTGCCAACGGAAAAATCATCACATCAAGCCAATGGAATTCATTTTTGCTTGAATAGTGAAAACTGGGGCTAAATCAAGTAAACGGTTATTGTATAGTCTAACGGGTATGATGCCCATTAAAGAGTTACAAATAAACATTGAAGTGGCCTTACTTAAATCGGAAAAACTGGTATGAGAGACTTTAGCTTGAGGTTGATGATGAAGAAGTAATTGTCTCATAATGCCATCAACACCGGATAATGACAGGTCAGGCGTATGGAGTTGGCCATCAATAAAGTAAAAAATATTAGCACTACTGGTTTCAATCACCTGGCCTAAATAATTTGCAATCACTAGCTCATCTTCGTGGCGTTGCTCTAGCTCTTTTTTTATGAGTACCTGCTCAAGTCTATTAAGGTGCTTTAAGCCAGCTAGCATAGGACTAACCGACAATAATTGCTGGCTATCTCCCAATATAACTCCTTTTACAGCTAATTGTTGGTAGTGAAGTGGAAACGCAGAAATAGTGACGATAACAGAAGTCGCATTGTCTTTTAAACCTTGCCTAGAATAGCCCCTACCACCGCCACCAGCAGTAATAATAACCTTTAAAACTGCTAAATGATTGTCACTAGCGGCTTTATTTACTTGGTTGATCAAGTCCTGTTCATCTGGTGGCATTATGGCGAGTTTTTGACAAGTTTGCATAAGCCTTTTTATATGTTCATCAAGTAAAATAACTTGGCCATTTACTACTTTAGCTGTAGTAAATGAGCCATCACCGAAGGCTAAACCTCGATCATTTACAGGAATATGATTTTGATTAATGCCATTTACTGAACAAAATTTCATGTATTGATGTTATTTTCATAAAGCTAAATACATATCACTTTTTCAAGTTTACAAATATTAAGCTGTGTAGGTGATTATTGTAAAAAGTTATTAAAATAGCTTGGCTAAATTTTCTTGAAAACTAAGGAGCCGTTAGTACCGCCAAAGCCAAAAGAATTACACAACACATAGTCAAGCACAACATCACGAGCAGAACCTCGAATATAATCTAAGTCACAACCATCACCAGGATTATCAAGATTAATAGTAGGAGGGACTTGATTGCTTGCTAAGGCTTGGATACTAAAGATTGCTTCTATAGCGCCCGCTGCACCAAGTAAATGACCTGTCATTGATTTAGTAGAGCCCATCATTACATTTTGTGCATGATCGCCAAAGACTCCTTTAACAGCGTTTGTTTCAGCAATATCCCCTGCTGGAGTCGAAGTCCCGTGTGCATTAATGTAACCGATTTGACTAGCATCAACTTGTGCGTCATTCATAGCATTAAGCATTGCCCGTGCTGCACCATCACCATTTTCAGGTGGAGAAGTCATATGAAAAGCATCTCCACTCATGCCAAAGCCCGCTAATTCAGCGTATATTTTAGCGCCTCTTGCTTTGGCATGTTCATATTCTTCAAGCACTATGACACCAGCACCATCTCCAAGCACAAAGCCATCACGATCTTTATCCCATGGGCGAGAAGCCGCTTCTGGATTATCATTTCGTCGAGATAAAGCCCTAGCTGCACCGAAGCCACCCAAACCCAATTTAGTTGACGCTTTTTCAGCACCGCCAGCAATAATCGCGTCAGCATCTCCATAAGCAATCATTCTGGCTGCATGTCCAATATTGTGTACCCCACTGGTACATGCCGTGGTAATCGCAATATTAGGCCCCTGTAAACCAAACATAATAGACAAATGACCAGCAATCATATTGATAATGGTAGAGGGTACAAAAAACGGTGATAATTTACGTGGATTACTATCTGCCTTGATCAATTTTTCGTGATTTTGCTCAATTAATCCCAAACCGCCAATTCCCGATCCTACCGCAACACCAATCCGGTGTGCGTTGTCTTCAGTAACTTTGAGACCTGAATCGTTAATGGCTTGAACACCTGCAGCAATACCGTATTGAATGAAAAGATCCATTTTTTTAGCTTCTTTTCGTTCCATATAATTTTGCGCATCAAAACCTTTGACTAAACCCGCAAACTTGGTGGAATAATCAGTGGTATCAAAATGTTCTATGTTGACAATACCACTTTTACCTAGTAACAGGTTTTGCCATGTTTGTTCTGCTGTGTTAGCTAAAGGACTAAGCATACCAATACCGGTAACTACTACACGTCTCATAATAAAAAAGTCTCCCTAAAAGTATAAGCTGATTAAAATCTCGACTAAATCAAAGTCGGGTCACCTTAAACAAAAAAAGCGGCCACTTATAATAAGTACACCGCTTAGACATTTTAACTAAACTCGATAATATCGAACTTATAAAAAATTACTGATTAGCATTTACGTAATCGATAGCTGCTTGAACAGTTGTAATTTTCTCAGCTTCTTCGTCAGGAATTTCAGTATCAAATTCTTCTTCTAAGGCCATTACTAATTCTACAGTGTCTAGCGAGTCAGCGCCTAAGTCATCAACGAAAGATGAATCAATTTTAACTTCTGCTTCACTAACACCTAATTGCTCAACAGTGATTTTTTTTACGCGTTCTTCGATATTACTCATTATTTTTCCTTTACTAAAAGTACATATTCTCAAATTGCAGCTAGTGTATGCGCCATCAGCTCACCTTGCAAGCTTCTAATTGACTTTTTTATCTGGTCTAACCACGAGGACTATTTGAAAAATATTATTAAAAATCAACATAAGCCTTAAAAATTAAGGCTTACACCATATACATACCACCATTGACATGAATTGTTTCGCCCGTAACATAAGCTGCAGCATCAGAGGCTAAAAAGGCAACTGTGCTTGCAATTTCTTCAGGCTTACCTAAACGATTTGCTGGAACTTGTGAAAAAATGCCCTGTTTTTGCTCATCAGTTAGTGTTTGGGTCATATCTGTATCAATGAAACCTGGAGATACAGTATTAACAGTAATCCCTCGAGAGGCAACTTCTCTTGCTAACGCCTTAGTAAAGCCTAATAAGCCGGCTTTTGCTGTTGCGTAATTTACTTGTCCGGCATTTCCCATAGTGCCAACAACAGAACCAATATTGATGATTCGTCCGGTACGTTTTTTCATCATAGGTCGAATAGCCGCTTTACTAACTTTATATACAGACGTTAGGTTGGTTTCAATAATATCTGTCCACTCATCTTCTTTCATACGCATAAATAGATTATCGCGAGTTATACCTGCATTATTTACCAATATATCAATGCTACCGTAAGTATCTTTGATAGTAGTAAATAGCTTTGTAATTGATTCATCCTGTGTCACGTTAAGCACAAGGCCTTTACCTGCAGTATCTTGTGCCGTTAAATATTCGTTAATATTATTTGCACCATTTTCAGATGTTGCAGTTCCAATAACTGTTGCGCCTAATGCCTGTAATTTCAGGGCAATAGCTTTACCTATACCTCTACTGGCACCTGTTACTAAAGCTACCTTACCTTCTAATGAAAACATACCTTTCCCTATTTTTCCTATTATTAAAATATATTATCCAACTAACTACAATTACTGGTTAACTATCAACCAAGTCTTGCGCTTTTTGAACAGTATCTGGAGTATTCATACTGACACTTGAAATTGATTTATCAATACGTTTATTTAAGCCTTGTAAAACTTTACCAGGGCCAACCTCAATAACCTTAGTTATACCATCACTCACTATCTGAGTTACCGTTTCACTCCAACGCACTGGAGAGTATAGTTGTCTGACTAGAGCCGCCTTGATTGCATCTTCACTTTGCTCTTTAACAACATCGACATTGTTAATGATATTAATTTTAGGAGATGAGAAGCTGATTTTATTAAGCTCCTCTGCAAGCTTGGTCGCGGCATCAGACATTAAAGCACAATGCGATGGAACACTAACAGGGAGTGGTAAAACACGTTTAGCTCCTGCATCCTTGCATATCTGCCCCGCTCTTTCCACAGCAGCCTTTTGGCCAGCAATCACCACTTGCCCAGGCGAATTAAAATTCACTGCAGATACAACCTCACCCTGCTGCGCTAGCTCACACGCCTTGATAATCTCGGAATCAGCTAAACCAATAACAGCTGCCATAGCTCCTGTACCTGCAGGCACAGATGCTTGCATTAATTCACCGCGTTTTTTTACAAGTTTTACAGCATCACTCAAAGAAACAACGCCTGCACATACAAGCGCTGAATACTCACCTAAACTATGACCCGCCATCACATCAGGTTTAACTTCCGACATCGATAGCCAAACTCGCCATAACGCAACACTTGCTGTTAATAAAGCTGGCTGAGTAAAGTGTGTTTGATTTAATTTTTCTGCAGGACCTTCTGAAACAAGCTGCCACAAATCATAACCTAATGCTTCAGATGCTTCGGTAAAGGTGTTTTCAATAATACTATTACCGGCAAACTCACTAAGCATAGCAACGGACTGAGAGCCCTGCCCCGGAAATACAAATGCTAATTTATTTTGCATATTAATACTCTTGTTTAAATGCTATTCAATATTTTATAAGGAGATTGATTGTTAAAGCAAAATTCATATTAGCGGTTAGAGAGACCATGCTCTAAAGAATGTTTGATTTTCTCGGGCACTTGCCTTTCTACCTCTTTAATTGCTTCTTTAATTGCTGCTAAAAATGCCCCTGAATTGGCATTACCATGGCTTTTAACCACAATGCCGCGTAATCCTATCAAACTTGCACCGTTATACTGGTCGGGGTTCATAGTTTTAAAAAGTTTTTTAAAACTTGGTTTTAGCAATGAACCAAATATTTTAGCTAAGGTACTTGCCTTAAATGCGGTTTTAGATTTTTCGTATACCAAACGGGCAACACCTTCACAAGTTTTTAAGGTAACGTTACCGACGAAGCCGTCACAAACAATAACATCAGCTTTGTTAGAGAAAATATCAGACCCTTCAATAAAGCCAACATAATTAACATCTTTGTTATCACTTAACTCTAAACCAGCGAGCTTGATGTGATCACTTCCCTTAATTGCCTCTTCTCCCATATTAAGCAAAGCAATTCTTGGCTTTTGAATGCCATCAACCTGCTCTGCCATAACTGAACCCATAACACCAAACTGATAAAGAACATGCGAATCACAAAAAACATTCGCGCCTAAATCAAGCATAAAGACGTGTTTATCTTTGTCGTGTGTTGGTAAGGAAGAAATTAACGCTGGCCTTTCTACACCTGGTAAGTTTTTAAGAACAAAATGAGCCATTGAAAACAAAGCTCCGGTATTGCCAGCACTTACACAAGCTTGTGCACGGTTTTCGTGAACTAGGTCAAGTGCTTTTCGCATTGATGAGTCTTTTTTAGTTCTCAAGGCAACAATCGGTTTGTCGGCCATGGAAACAACTTGTGAGGTTGCAACAAGACTGAGTTGTTTGTGGTCAATTAAATTTATTTTTGAAATATTATAACGTGACAGGCATTCTAAAATAGTGATTTCATCACCACAAAGAATAAGGTGTAAATTGGGGAATTCGCTAATTGCCATCATTGCAGAAGAAATAGTTACAGAGGGGCCTTTGTCGCCCCCCATAACATCTAATGCTATGATTAGATTGGGATTTAAGCTCAAACTGGAAGCCTAAATTTTTTATATAACGAAGTAATCGCTTATTTAGCGATTACTTTAACGCCTTTGTAAAAGCCATCAGCGGTTACATGGTGACGACGATGCGTTTCACCTGATACTGGGTCAACTGATAAGTTTTCTGTTGTTATTGCATCATGTGAACGGCGCATGCCACGTCTTGAACGAGACTTTTTGCTTTTTTGAACTGCCATGAGTTACTCCTAAATCGGTTATAAGTTAAAGGCTTTATGCTTATTAACTACTTGAGTTGTTTTAATACATCAAATGGATTTGGCTTCTCAAGCTCTTCTGGCAATTCACCCCAAACTGAATCAGCACTTGCTGAACAATCTTGAATTTTATGCCTTGGAATTAAAGGAATCGTCAATATTAATTCTTCTTCAATTAATTCTCTTAAGTTTACTTCACCATTTTCATCTAATTCTACTACGTCATAGTATGACGGAATTCTTTCAGCTGCTTCATCATTCTTTGCCGGACTAAAAGTAAATTTTACTTCAAGTAATTGGTCAAAGCTTTCGTTACAGCGCTGACATGTTAATGCAACTAATGTAGATGCTGAACCTGACATAACTGTCAGGCCTCGTTCATCTATATCAAACTTAACATTAACATTAACCTGCTCACTCCTGCTTTCACATTCTGTAAGCAAACGATTCATATCCGATAATTTAAACACACCATCGCACACTAATCTTCTTTGCGCACTGCGAAATGGGTTAATTGTTACTGGAAGTTTAAGATTCTGCATAAGGCGCGCATGATATAGCCCATATAGGCCGCTGTCAAAAGAAAATTGCACAATTTTGTGTAAAAAATCAAGATAGTCCCTAATATTAGCATTTCTTCAGCAATTATGGCTAAATAACGGCAGAATCATTTGGCATTGAAAAGTCAAGAAAACATTAAGTCATTTCAACAGTTATTAATTTAGAGTAATAATAGAGATTAATTATGAAAACCCTAGTACTTGCATCTACATCACCTTTTCGCAAATCTATCCTAGAAAAACTGCAATTACCTTTTCTTTGCGCCAAGCCCAATACTAATGAAAAGGAACAAGACAATGAATCTGCCTCAAGTCTGGTTGAAAGACTTGCCATAGAAAAGGCACAAGCTGTTGCCCATGAACATCCTGACGCTTTAATCATAGGTTCGGATCAGGTTGCTTTGTGTAACGATAGAATTATAGGTAAGCCGCATAATTTTAATAACGCCGTAAAACAGCTTACAAGCTTTAGCGGAAAAAGTATCATTTTCTTCACTGGTTTATGTGTTTTTGACAGTAAAACAGGCTCTGTAACCTCATCAGTTGAAACTTACACCGTTCATTTTAACAATTTATCCATAACAGACATTACAAACTACCTTAAAGTCGAACAACCATTTAATTGTGCAGGAAGTTTCAAGAGTGAAGGTCTAGGGATCTGCTTATTTAGTCATCTCGAAGGTGATGACCCTAACACATTAATTGGCTTACCATTAATTAAGCTAGTTGCATTATTAAAGCAACAAGGACTTGATGTTTTAAAAGAGCAGGAAATCCCTAAGTAATAATGTTATAAACATTTATTCTTTAGTTAGTTGTTAATAGCCCTTGTAATTCAGTTAACGAATCAACTGTGGCTTTAGGTTGATACTGGCTTAATTGAGACCTGCTATGAACTCCAAATGTTACACCAATAGAGTCTATACCTGCTGTTTTTGCCATTTGTAAATCATACTTGCTATCGCCAATCATCAGAGCACGATCTTTGGCAATTTGTAATTGTTCCAGCAGGCTGAGCAACATTTCAGGGGAAGGTTTTGAACTTGCTTCACCTGCACACCTTGACGCTTGGAAATAATGGCCTGTGTTAGTTTGATTCAACACACGTTGCAAACCTTCTCTCCCCTTGCCTGTGGCAATAGCGAGAATTTTATTATTTTGAGTCAATGCGTTAAGCAAAGGGATAGTATCAGTAAACAAAGGCATAGGAGTGTCATTTACTTCGATAAACTGATATTTATACTGTTCAATGAGTTTTGCTGTGTCACTCGCATTAATATTAGGAAATAGAGTTTTCATAGCTTGTGGTAAGCTTAAACCTATAATATCGCTAACCTGCGAATTATCAGGAACATTAAGTGAACAACTTTTTGCGGCTGCTTGTACCGATGAAACAATACGCTCAATTGAATCCATCAGAGTCCCATCCCAATCAAAAATAATTAATTGGTAGCGCTCAAAGTTCATTATTCTTTTACCAATTTACTGAGAACTTTCTCTAAAGCGCTCTCTAACGGTGCCTCTATTTTCAAACGTTGTTCTGTATACGGGTGAGTAAACTCAATACTCGCTGCATGAAGAAATAGGCGTTTCAACCCTTTATTTTTGATGAGTTCATCGAATTCTTCATGCCCATATTTAGCATCCATAGCAATAGAGTGGCCACTTATTTGACAGTGAACACGAATTTGATGTGTTCTTCCTGTTACGGGAAATGCTCTCACAAGAGTAGCTCCTCGGTAGCGTTCTAGAACTTTAAAGCGTGTTTCTGATGACTTGCCTTGTTCGTTATCAACCACGACTACCCTTTCACCGGATTTTAAATCATTTTTCTTTAACGCTTCGGTGACACGTGTTAGTTTTGTCGGCCAATGTCCTTTGACAAGCGCATGATAAAATTTCTGTACTTTTTTATCACGGAACTGTTCATGCAGGTGGCGTAATGTCGAACGTTTTTTTGCAACGAGTATGCAACCCGATGTGTCTCTATCCAAACGATGCACTAGCTCTAACATACGAGCGTTAGGTCGAAGTGCTCTTAACGCTTCAATTAAACCAAAGCTAAGGCCACTGCCTCCATGCACTGCCATACCAGATGGTTTATTTATGACAATCAACCGCTCATCTTCAAATAGAATTTGTCGTTCTAAGTTTGCTACAATATTTAATCCAGTAGATACAGGTTCTTTATTTTCAGTAATACGAATTGGTGCAATACGCAATTCATCATGCTCGGCAAGCTTGTAAACTGGTTTAATACGTTTCTTGTTAACCCTTATTTCACCTTTTCTCATCAGTCTGTAAAGATGGCTTTTGGGTACCCCTTTTAATGTTTTTAACAAAAAATTATCGATACGTTGACCTGCATCTTCGTTATCAATAGTAATAAATCTAACTTTTGGTTTTTGGGGTTCTGAAAGGCAATCATCCTGTTCTGATTTATGTTCTATTTTTTTATTATACTTGGCGCTTGGTGAAATATTTTTTTTAGTGTTTTTTTTGAGCATTTTAGTCTTGTCGTTCTCATTAAATTTCGGCACGAGATTTGTTTCATAGTAGTCATTTCTTATATAGAAATAGCTTAACACACTTTATTTGGTGAATTTTGTAATTTAAAAAGCTTTTTTATTAGCTAAAATATAAAGATAGTGGGATAATAAAAAAGTTATAAGTTGAAATATAATATTTACAGCGTAGCAAATAGCCAAATAATATAATTATGATTAGTTATTCAACTTAACAATTTAACCTTAGAAGCTTTAAAGTGAGACGTAAGAGGCAAACTGCGGCTACATTACTGTGCAACATTCTATTGAAATCACAACATCATTTGTGATTGTCGTACATGGAAAGACACAGTAACAGATCGGTCTGTTGTTATTTTGACATCAAAATATGCAATTATAATTAATTGTAGATTGTCATCACCCAAAACAGTTTTTGCTGCTTAATTTTATAGGCAGTTATTCAGTCCAGCACCAAAAAGCAATTATTATAAATGATACCTAGCGAAATAAGCGGGTATTTTGCGCAGCACACTTGCTGAGCACATAAAAATATACATTAATACTGTTTATCTATTGGATAATCAGTATTGTTAAACAATCAGAGCCTATATCAGCTTAACTTGGTTTAATGACAAGTTAAAATCGACAGCCGTGAGGTTGACAAAGTGCTGTTAAAAGAACACCAGATTGCTATGTGTCCTAAGCAAATAGTGTGTTGTGACTATAAATGAGTCCGACAACCTATGAAACGTATGTTAATTAACGCTACTCAATCAGAAGAATTGCGCGTAGCACTAGTAGACGGCCAAAAGCTTTACGATTTAGATATTGAAAGCCCAGGTCATGAACAAAAAAAATCTAATATTTACAAAGCAAAAATAACGCGAATAGAGCCCTCTCTTGAGGCTGCTTTTGTGGATTATGGCGCAGAACGCCATGGTTTTTTACCCATGAAAGAAATTGCCAGAGAATACTTCCCTAAGGGTTATAGCTTTCAAGGCAGACCCAATATCAAAGAGGTCTTACGCGAAGGCCAAGAAGTTATTGTTCAAATAGATAAAGAAGAACGAGGGCAAAAAGGTGCAGCCCTTACAACCTTCATAAGTCTTGCTGGTAGCTATTTAGTATTAATGCCTAACAACCCCCGTGCTGGAGGCATTTCTCGCCGCATTGAGGGTGATGAGCGTTCAGATTTAAAGGCATCGCTCAGTAAGTTAGCTTTACCCAAAGGAATGGGGCTGATTGTCAGAACTGCTGGTGTTGGTAAAGATTACGAAGAGCTTGAGTGGGATTTAAGTGTTTTATTACACCACTGGCAAGCCATAAGTGATGCAGCAGAAAGTCGCCCTGCTCCCTTCCTTATCCACCAAGAAACCAACCTTATTTTAAGAGCAATACGTGATTATTTGCGTCGCGATATTGGTGAGGTGTTAATTGATAGGCCTAAAACGTTTGAAAGTGTTAAAAAACATATCGAGGTGGTTCGCCCGGATTTTTTAAATAAAATTAAATTATACACAAGTGACGTACCGCTATTTACTCATTACCAAATCGAAAGCCAAATTGAAACAGCTTTCCAGCGTGAAGTAAGACTACCATCTGGTGGTTCAATCGTTATTGACCCAACAGAGGCTATGACCTCAATTGACATTAACTCTGCCCGCGCTACAAAAGGCAGTGATATTGAAGAAACTGCTTTTAATACAAACTTAGAAGCTGCAGAAGAAATTGCTCGCCAACTTCGTCTACGAGATCTGGGCGGTTTAGTCGTTATTGACTTTATTGACATGACACCTGCTCGCCACCAACGTGAAGTTGAAAACCGAATGCGTGATTCAGTTCATCAAGACAGAGCACGAATTCAACTGAGTAAAATATCACGATTTGGCTTGCTTGAAATGTCGCGACAGCGATTGCGTCCCTCTATTGGTGAAACTAGTCAAGGTGTTTGTCCACGCTGTAACGGAACCGGTCATGTACGCGGTGTTGAATCTTTAGCATTATCTGTGCTGCGTTTAATGGAAGAAGAAGCAATAAAAGACAATACCCAGCATGTACAAGCCCAAGTTCCTGTTCCAGTGGCAACCTATTTACTTAATGAAAAACGTCGCTCTGTTATGCATGTAGAAAAACATCATAATGTTAGAGTATTAATTGTCCCTAATCCGCACATGGACACTCCACAATACGAAGTTGTTCGCGTTAAAACTGATGAAACAACATTAGAGGCTAGTTATGAACTGCCCGTGAAACAAGCTGAGTTAGAAGAGGCTAAAATGCCTAAATTCGACAAATCAGCTGCCAAAAGGGATGAACCACTTATTCAAGGAATGAGTGCGCCAAAACGTGTTGTGCAAGCAGAGAATAAATCGAATAACGATCCGCATGCCGTGCCTCGTAACAAACAAAAAAATGGCTTTTTTGCTTGGCTGAAAAGCCTTTTTGTTTCCGAAGATGTAGTCGAAGAGACCAGAGAAAAATCTAGCCCGAACAAACCTAGGCGCGCCAAAAATAGGCGAGATAACCAACAAGGAAAACGCCGAAACAATCGTGGTAACAACCGTAATCGTAACGATGAGGTATCTAAAAACAGCACTTCTTCTAAGAAGACTGAGTCTAAAAGCAACCGCAATAGAAATGATGAAACTCAAACTAAGCCCAGACAACATTCACGTAAACCTGATTTAGCAGACAAAGAGAAAGTTGTTAAACGGGAAAAAGTTGCTGAAAAACGTCAACGCAGGTCTAACCGTAAAAAAGTGAGAGTATCACCAACGCATCCCTTAAACGATAGTGAAGAAGCTCTAAGTGCAAAGCAGAACAGTGCTGTTGACTCAGTAAAATCGTCAAGTGCTGAAAATAAAAACAATTCTGAGAATATTAACGAAACAACCCCCTCAGAAAAAATTAATACTGAAACAAAACCTAAAAATAAGCGTTCAACACGTCAACATAGGTCTAATGGTCAACGTCGTCGTCGAGAAAATAAGCTTAATGAAGAAAATAATGAAGTCTCAATCGAAACGTCAGTAAAAGAGGTTAGTAAAAACACATTAGATGAGTCAGTTGAAGCAAGGTATCCTCTGAATGAAACTGTAGTTATAAATGACTCACTTCCAGATGTTAAAGAAGAGTTACTCAAAGAAACTATCGAACAGCCTGATACTGCAGGCATTTCAATAGCAGATAAAGAATCAGATCACATATCAGCTGATAATGGCTCAATTGTTGTAAATAAAGACTCAACAATAGAGCAACAAAGCACCATTGATACGCAAGAAGTAAGCGCTAAGCCGGATTCAGATATTGCAATTTTGTCTGATAATTTAGAGTATATAAGCTCCGAAACAGAGAGTGAAGTTACAAGTGTTGATGATAGTTCGGCAATTAAGAATACAGACGCTGGCATCGATACTGATGCTGTAATAGTTAGTCAGGACATTAAAACTGATAAAATTTCTGAAGACCAACAACCCCTTGGCTCAGCAAGTGCTCAAGGCGTTAACGTTGAAAAAACAGCAACAGAAGTTCAACAAGAGTTACCATTAGTTGAAGAACATGAAACAGCTAACCATAACGATAATGAAGTGTTACCAGCAATTCAAGAACTTGGACATAATGTTGTTGCTAATGACGACTTGGCAGAGTCGGTAATAGATGGTCCCATTCAATTAACGAGTAAGATTGAAGTTAAACAAATTAAAAACAACTCCTCTGCTTCCAAGAATTTGCCATCAAAGGATAAAAAACTTGCGCGGCAAGTAAAAAAGGCAAATCGTTTATCAGGTCACGCAACAGCACCAATGACAAAAACTGAGACGATTGCCACAATTAACGCTATACCTACATCCGCCATGCTTGATGATGAAAGGCCGACTCACCAGTCATCAGGAAGGACAGCAATAATAGCTGATATAGCTAATAGAAGTTCTTCGGAAGCGACAAAACCTTAAAGCTATAAGTTAAGTGAAATAATAAAAAGCCAGTTATAATTTTATAACTGGCTTTTTTGTAGTTTAACGCTCAGTAAAATTGCGAAAATCATACGTTAACTAAAACGTTTAATTTAATGTAAATTACTCAAAACTACATATTCACGCTATAATATAGACTTTATAAATAACTTGACTGTGGTTAATAGCTCAAGTTAAATAGTAAACATAATGAATTTTGATTATTACAACGTAAATAATGTTGATAATTTATCATTTCAGCTCAATAAGCATTAAGGTAGTATTTATAATGAAAAAATGGTTTTTTTCTGACAACGGAGATGTTTCAGGTCCTTTTGGTTTAAGGGAATCAAACGAATTAATTTCAAAAAATCCTGATTTGTATGCTTGGCACCCCTCCTACACTCATTGGGTTCCAGTAAGTTGTATCAATGAATTTGAGGTTGCCATCTCTCCACCACCTGCCCCAATCGATATCCCCGCGGGATTAATTGATGATCTAGTTGGTGAAGAAAAAGAGTTACTCTCAACGTTAGATCGAATTGATAAAACAATAAAAATTACCTCTGATTCTTTATATGAAATTGATACAGATTTAGATACCTTTGCACAAACTACACATAACTTAACTGAAGAAGTTAAAGTAGTTGTCAAAACTATAGAAGAGCAATACGCTTCTCTACAGAAAAACCTAGCCAATGTAATTAAAACTGATTATTAAAAATAAGCATGGTCAAATTAATTATAAAAAATAAAGTTAACATATAAGAGTATTTACAATGAAAAAGTGGTTTTTTTCTAGCAATGGCGAAGTATCTTCAGCTTTAAGTTTTGAAGAGGCAAAAGAGTTTTTAATCAATAATCCAGATGTCTATGGTTGGCACCCTTCTTTCAGTCAGTGGAAGCCAGTAAATTGTATAAGCGAATTTATTGGTGTAATACCAGTATCAATGCCTGGACCGCTGATACCAAAAGAAATTTCTGATAAATTTTTAGCAAAGAAAAATCGTTTAGAGTCAAAATTAACCTCAATAGACGACAGTATTAAGCACAGCAATAAGTCGCTAGCTAAATTTGAACAACAAATAGAGGATTATAAAGAACTTACTCAAAACTTAAATGACGATGTTAAAGGTGCAATTGATAATATTGAGAAAAAATACAAGACACTTAACCGTAAGCTTTCACAAGTAAGAGACGCTGTTGATATTGCTGAAACAGAAATGTCAGAAGTTGTTGAAGATTTCAACAAAAGAATGAACTCCAATGATATTTTAATGCCATCTTGTGACCAAGCTAGTCAAGTGTCAGCACCTAAATCATCAAACGTTGACAATTTCCCAGGAAGTAAAGCCAAGCTAGCACAAGAAAAACTAGCAACACCACCTAAGCGCTCAGAATCTAATGAATCAAAAGTAACTAAGCTACCTGAAACTAACAACAGATTTAAAGATATAGAGCAAAATAAAAATACTGCCGCCTCCACAAACCAAAAACCAAGTAAACAGTCTGCCCCTAAAAAAGAGGTCAGTCAGTCGACATCGGCTCAAACCGATGAGCATAAAGACGGTTTTAATGGCATGAAGAATATGATGAAATCAGTATTCAAGGGTGATAGTAAAGTAGAAGAAAAAGAGAAAGTCGAAGTTAAAAAAGGAAAAGACGAGCCATTATCTATGGCTGAGCGCCTCAAGTTAGCACAAAATAATCAATAGCTACATTTTATTTGTGACTTTAAATTTTAAAAAGCAGACATTATTAATAATGTCTGCTTTTTTTATAGATGCTTATTAACTCATTATCATTATTTTACATGGCTAAGGACTTGGTTAGCTAACGAGGTAATTTGAGACCAATTTTTATCTCTAACGATGTCACTTGATACTAACCATGAGCCACCACAGCAAACAACGTTAGGAAGTGCTAAATAATCTCTTACATTCTTCAAATTGATTCCACCTGTAGGACAGAAACGGATATCAGGAAATGGCCCGCCAATGGATTTAATTGCGTTTACACCACCAGATGCCTCTGCTGGAAAGAATTTTAAATGATCATAACCATAATCCGCACCATCCATCAGTTCAGAAATAGAGGAGATACCAGGAATAAGGGCAATATTGCCTTCATTACCGGCTTGCAATAAATCTTTCGTTAGCCCCGGACTAATAGCGAATTTAGCACCTGCATCATACGATTGTTGCAATTGTTGACGATTAGTTACAGTGCCTGAACCAATGATAGCCTCTGGTAACTCTTTGGCTATAGTGCTAATAACATCCAATGCAGCTGGGGTACGTAAAGTCACTTCAAGCACCTTTACATTAGCCGCTAAAAGTGCCTCTGCAATAGGTAATGCCTCTTCAACTTTATTAATTACAAGTACGGGTACTATGGGCCCTGCTGCAAAGATATCTTTTGGCATTATTTGCCAATTCTTTGAAATTGTCATAAATCCTCTTTATCAAACTGTATGATAATTATAAAATAATCATCAAACATTTTATGTGGTTATCGCTAAATGCATATCGAGTGCATTTAGTTAGTTATTTTTATGTTATAAAATTTCAAATATGTAAATTGTTTTGAAATTTAAATGAATAAGTTGATTAAACTTAATCGAATAGTGAACAGGCACCTGTTTCAGCTGAGCTCAAATTACGGCGCATAAATCCAAATATTTCACGTCCCATCCCCTGATGATGGCCATTTTTCTGAAAAGATGATAATTCACGAGCAGCTAATTCTTGTGAATCAACCAATAATGTAAGCTCGCCTGTTTCACCATTAAGGTTGATCATATCGCCATCTTTAACTTTAGCGATAAGCCCACCATCTAATGCTTCTGGACATAAATGAATAGCAGCAGGAACTTTACCTGAAGCACCAGACATACGACCATCAGTTACAAGTGCCACCTTAAAGCCTTTATCCTGAAGTACACCAAGAAGTGGGGTAAGTTTATGAAGTTCAGGCATTCCTCTTGCTTTAGGTCCTTGAAAACGAACTACTGCAATAAAATCTTTTTCTAGTTCGCCAGCATCAAAAGCAGTTTGTAATTCATGTTGATCTTCAAACACTATTGCTGGAGCTTTAATAACAAAACTGCCTTCACGAAGAGAGGATGTTTTAATGACTGAACTTCCTAAGTTTCCTTTCATTATGCGCAAGCCACCGTCTTTTTTGAATGGCTTAGCTGCAGTAGTAATTACTGTTTCATCCAGTGATGCTTCAACACAATCAACCCACTTTAACTCGCCTTGCTCTAAAATTGGTTTTTTAGTGTATCGAGATAAACCTCTACCACATATAGTCTCAACATCTTCATGAATAAGACCATTTTCAATTAATTCTTTGAATAAAAGTGCCATACCACCAGCTTCTTGAAATTGATTAATATCAGCATGACCATTAGGATAGATTCGAGTCAATAAAGGTACTGCCTCAGACAAGTCATTGAAATCCTGAAAATCAATGATAATGCCAGCTGCTTTAGCAAAGGCAATAATATGCATAGTTAAATTGGTAGAGCCACCTGTAGCAAGTAAAGCCACTATGGCATTGACAACAGAGCGCTCATCAACCATTTTACCAATTGGCATATAATTACCTGATTGCTGTGTCAATCGAGTCGCTTGGCGAGCTGCTGCTTTGGTAAGTTCTTCTCTGAGTTCAGTATTTGGAGCGATGAAAGAGGCTCCAGGTAAATGAAGTCCCATAACTTCAACTACTAATTGATTAGAGTTTGCGGTACCGAAGAATGTACATGTACCCGCCGAATGATATGACGCAGATTCGGCCTCAAGTAAAGCAGCCTCATCGGCCTGACCTTTAGCATATTCTTGTCTAACACGTGCTTTTTCTTTGTTAGGTAAACCAGAGGGCATTGGCCCTGCGGGAACAAAAACAGTTGGTAAGTGCCCAAATGTCATGCTTGCAATGAGTAAACCAGGGACAATTTTATCACAGATGCCCAACATTAACGCACCATCAAACATATTATGAGATAAGCCTATAGCTGTTGACATGGCAATAACATCGCGGCTCATTAAGCTAAGATCCATGCCAGGCTGACCTTGTGTTACCCCATCACACATAGCAGGAACCCCAGAAGCAAATTGTGCAACACCTCCTGCTTCTTTTACGGCAGCCTTAATTATATCAGGGTAAGCTTGATAAGGTTGATGAGCACTTAACATATCATTGTAAGCAGAGACAATTGCGATATCTGAATGTTGAATGCCTCTGAGTGAGGATTTATCTTCCTTACCACAAGCAGCAAAGCCATGTGCTAAATTACCACATGATAAACCTGCGCGATGAACTGTATCTGATTTCGCTTCATCAATTTTTTTTAAATATGCAGTTCTTGTGGTTTCACTACGCTTTATAATTCTTTCAGTAATATCTACGATTTGCTTTTTCATTTACTCTCTCAACTTTTTAACATTTGATGTAGTTTTAAGTATTCAAATTTATGATGTTTACGGCGCCCAAAAGGTATTAACTTCTAGAGAAGGATGCTGCAGGAATGCCCTTATAGGCATTTCTAGATGGTCATTAGCGTTTAGGGCTTTGTTAAGCACGGTATACTTATTTTCACCACACAAATGCAAGAAAACATTTTTACTCTTAATTAAGCTAGCAAAACTAAAACTAATGCGCTGATGAGGCGCTGTCTTTGGTTGAACAGCTATTAACGCATTAGGGTTATCAATAGCTAATCCGTTAGTTATTTGTTCACTGCATGGAAATAAAGAGGCTGTATGACCATCTTCTCCCATACCTAAAATGAGTACATCAAGAGGCAGTAATTTATTTTTTGCTGCGTTATTTAAACTTTCTAATATTTCTTCTGATAAAGACTCACCTTCTTTCAGGTGAAAAAAATTTGCTTTTTGTGCATTATTCTGCAGTAAGTTTTCATGAACAAGGCGTGTATTGCTAGCTTCACTGTCAGCACTGACCCAGCGTTCATCTGCAAGTGTTACTGTGACTTTAGACCAATCAATATTGCTTTTTGATAATAGTGCAAAGAAGCCTTTTGGTGTTGAACCGCCCGATACAGCCAGACTTGCTTTGCCATTTTCAGCAATAGCTTTTGATAAAATATCAGTTACCGATTCAGCAAGTTTACTGTCAAGCAATTCACGTGAAGAAAATGTAGATAATATATTCATAATTACTCAACCCATTGGCGATCATCTCGCGCTATTAATGAAATAGATGAAACCGGCCCCCAAGAACCAGCAGCATATGGCTTAGGAGGCTCATTACTTTCTTTCCAAGCCTCTATAATGCTATCCGCCCAGATCCAAGCAGCTTCAACCTCGTCTCTGCTCACGAATAAAGATTGATTGCCATTAAGTATTTCAAGCATCAAACGTTCGTAGGCGTCTACTACTCGCTCATCTTTGTAGGTATCAGAGAAGCTCAAATCTAATTTATTTTCTTGAATATGCATTTGAGAAGCAATACCAGGGATTTTATTCATCATCTGTAACTCGACACCTTCATCGGGTTGCAAACGAATGGTTAATTTATTAGCTGGTAAGTCACTGTAACTATCTTTGAAGATATTGTGAGGTTGTTGCTTGAAGTGAACAACAATTTCACTGTGCTTCTTCGGCATACGTTTGCCTGTTCGCAAATAAAATGGCACACCAGTCCAACGCCAATTATCTATTTCAGCTTTTATCGCTACGAAGGTTTCAGTTTTACTAACCTCATTAGCACCGTCTTCAGTTAAATAACCAGGTACTGGTGTACCATCTAAAAAACCATCGCTGTATTGTCCACGAACAGCTTTGTCTTTGATATTTTCTTTGTTAATTGGTGTCAAGGCTTTAACAACTTTAAGCTTTTCAGCTCTTACACTTTCAGCACTGAGATCTGCTGGGGGTTCCATGGCAAGTAATGAGAGTATTTGCAACAGATGGTTTTGAACCATATCTCGCATTTGGCCAGCATCATCATAAAAACCCCAACGCCCCTCAATGCCAACACTTTCAGCAACAGTAATTTGAACGTGGTCAATACTGTTACGATCCCAATTGTTTGTAAATAAAGAGTTAGCAAATCGCAATACCAATAAATTCAATACGGTTTCTTTGCCGAGGTAATGGTCAATCCGATATGTTTGCTCTTCCTTAAAATAATCCGATACTTGGTTATTAATTTCTATTGATGACTCGAGTGAATGGCCAATAGGTTTCTCCATGACAACACGATCAGCATCGGTAATTAAATCTGCATAATCAAGTCCTTGACAAATGTAACCATAAATAGCTGGCGCCGTTGAGAAATAATAGACACGTGTTGGATTTCCACCAGCTAAAGAATCACTCAACTTTTGAAATGACGTTTTGTCTTTAAAGTCAAGTTGTTGATAAACCAATCGATTAGTGAATCGTAATAAAATCTCTTCATCAAGAGACTCTTTGACAAATTCATTGAGGGTTTTTATAACAATTTCTTTAAAGTCTTCTAGACTATGTCCAACTCTGGCAGCACCAACAATTCGACTATCCTCATTGATTAAACCACATGCCTCTAACTGATAAAGAGCAGGTAATAACTTTCGGCGAGATAAGTCTCCTAACGCACCAAAAATAACAATTTCACTCGCGGTTTGACAATCTACATTACTCATAGGATTTCTCTTATTTAAAATTTAATGCTGTTTTTAGTAAAATAATCTGTATTTTTTATTACTAATTTTAACACAGCAAAAAACATATCATTGTAACTAAACTACATCTAACTCTAATTTAGCGTTTGTTCAACTGACAGTAAAGAACTTTTTGTAATTTTACTACATATCACATTGAGACGGGTGGTTATTGAATATAAAACAACAATATATTAGCTATAACCAATATCAATTGTGCATATAAGTATATTTTTTAAACGTACAAAGAGTGGAGTTATATAATTTATTCGCTTTTAAAAAATATATTAGGCGTTGAAAGTAGGTATATAAAATAACAATTATGAAATAAAGTTTCATTTTAACTGTTACTCTAGTAGAAAATAAATTACAGTATATAGCACTAGCCCTAATCTAATTTTGGCTAACGAATATTTTTCGTTTTAAACCTTTTTAAGTAATGATAATTAAGATCTAGGATCAATACATAATGAATATATTAGAAAAGATCACTAATGAACTAGACATGCTCAGTAAATCAGAACGTAAAGTAGCTGAAGTTATTTTAGCATCACCCAGCACTGTTATTCATTCGAGTATTGCTGCACTTGCTAAACAAGCGAACATCAGCGAACCCACAGTTAATCGTTTTTGTAGACGCTTAGATACCAAAGGTTATCCTGACTTTAAATTACATCTAGCACAAAGCCTTGCTAATGGAACGCCCTATGTTAACCGTCATGTGGACGAAAACGATAGTGCTGATGAATATACTGCCAAAATTTTCGAATCAACTATGGCTAGTCTTGAATTAGCACGTAAAAGTTTAGATGCGAATGATATAAACCGCTCCGTTGATGTGTTAACTCAAGCAAATAAAATTTCATTTTTTGGTTTAGGTGCCTCGGCTATTGTAGCTCACGATGCACAAAATAAATTTTTTCGCTTTAACGTCCCAGTTGTTTATTTTGATGACATATTAATGCAACGTATGAGTGCTATAAATAGCCGTCAAGGTGATGTAGTCATAGTTATTTCTCATACTGGACGAACCAAATCTTTAGTTGAAGTTGCTAGTTTAGCCAAAGAGAATGATGCGACTGTAATTGGCATCACCACAACAGGCACTCCTTTAGCAAAGGAGTGCAGCATTGTACTGTCTGTAGATGTCAGTGAGGATACAGATCTCTACATGCCAATGTCATCGCGTATTGCTCAACTGGCATTAATCGATGTGCTTGCTACCGGTTTTACTTTAAGACGCGGAAGTAAATTTAGAGATAATCTAAAAAAAGTTAAAGATAGTTTAAGAAGCTCTCGCTTCGATAGAAGAGATTAACGCCAAATATTAAAACCGTTCATATTAACATCTGTATTTATACCATCATTAATACACTCGATAAAAATTAAAACGTAAGAGGATTAAAATGCCTAGAAGAACGAAAATTGTTGCTACCTTGGGTCCTGCAACTGATGATAGCCAGACTTTGAAAAATGTACTTGCTGCCGGTGTCAACGTAGTGAGACTTAACTTCTCTCATGGTATTCCCCAAGATCACATTGACAGAGCCAATAATGTTCGCGCAATGGCGAAAGAACTTGGAATTTATGTTGGTATTTTAGGAGATTTACAAGGTCCAAAAATTCGCGTGTCAACTTTCAAAGATGGTCCTATAGCACTTGCTATTGGTGATA
Source organism: Colwellia sp. (assembly GCA_042091395.1). Lineage (GTDB taxonomy): Bacteria > Pseudomonadota > Gammaproteobacteria > Enterobacterales > Alteromonadaceae > Colwellia. Next base: position 22,389 of record JBELHN010000020.1, on the reverse strand, counting down.
AATTTGAGTTAGATGCAACATTAGATAAAGGTCAAGGTTGCCAAGAAAAAGTAGGTATAGATTATAAAAAGTTAGTTCAAGACGTAAGTGCTGGCGATATCTTATTGCTTGATGACGGTAGAGTTCAACTTAAAGTATTATCAACCTCAGATACTTCCGTCTTCACTGAAGTCACTGTTGGTGGGCCACTTTCAAACAACAAAGGTATTAATCGTCAAGGTGGCGGTTTAACAGCACCAGCATTAACCAAAAAAGATAAAGAAGATATTAAACTTGCCGCTAAAATTGGTGTTGATTTTTTAGCTGTCTCGTTTCCAAGAGACGCCGCTGATATGCGTGAAGCTCGTTTACTTGCACAGGAAGCGGGTTGTGATGCTAGACTAGTCTCTAAAGTTGAACGTGCTGAAGCGGTTAATGATGACAAAGTGCTTGATGGTATCATCTTAGCATCCGACGTCGTCATGGTCGCCCGTGGCGATCTTGGTGTTGAAATTGGTGATGCTGCATTAGTTGGCAAACAAAAACATATCATAGCGCGTTCCCGTCAATTAAACCGTGTGGTCATTACCGCTACGCAAATGATGGAAACCATGATTGAACAGCCTATGCCTACGCGTGCTGAAGTTATGGATGTATCTAATGCCGTATTAGATGGCACCGATGCTGTTATGTTATCTGCCGAAACCGCTGCCGGTAAATATCCAGTAGAAACGGTTAAAGCTATGGCAAACGTGTGTTTGGGAGCTGAACAACATCGCTCTGTTAATATATCAAGTCATAGAATTGAACTAACCTTTAGTGAGGTTTCTGAAACAGTTGCATTATCGGCTATGTATGCAGCTAATCACCTAGATGGCGTTAAAGCAATCATAGCATTAACTGAGTCAGGGCAAACCAGTAAGATAATGTCTAGAATTACTTCTGGGTTACCTATTTTCTCTCTATCTCGCCATGCGAGAACGTTAAATAAAACAGCTATATACCGTGGTGTTTACCCCATAGAGTTTGACTCAACGACTATCAACAATGATGAGCTTTCAGATGAAATTTTATCCTTACTAAGTGGTAAAATTAACCTAGCTGTCGGTGATAAGCTTATCTTAACTCATGGTGACATCATGGAAACAGTCGGTGCATCGAACACCTTGAAAGTATTAACAGTAAGTAAAAAGCACATAGCATAATTTGATATTGCTCACAAAAAAACCTTGTCATTATTGACAAGGTTTTTTTAAACATGATTATGACCACTTTAGTTGCTGTTTGAAGAAATCACTAACAAGCTATAGTTTAATCTCACTAGCATTTTTATAACAAAAAAAATTACTTACTGATAACAGATTACATTTATCAAATACGTATTATTGTTTAACACCTGAGCTAAGTATTAATGACCTTAACTAACGCTAATTATGTATTGCCAGTTTAACCTTATCTTTATAGCTTCTACTTACTTTTAATTCTTTACCATTTTTTAAAACAAGATAATGTTCACCATTAATTTGGTTACTAAACTTGGCGATAACATTTTTATTGACAATAGTTGATCTGTGATTTCTTATAAATTGCCTTGGGTCCAACAACCCCTCCAACTCTTTCATTGTTTTTCTGAGGATATAGGTGTTTTCCTTATCGGGCTTGAGCTGGTCTCCTGAAGTATGAACGCACATGTAATCACCTGCGGCATCAATCCATAAGATATCTTTCACTTTAACGCGATGAACCTCACCCGCATCCTTAATTGCGATAACGTCTGAATACCTTGATATGACTACTTCTTGATTATTTGCTAATTGTGTTAATAATTGTTGATAATCTTTACCAGTAACATCACAGACTAAGCGAACTAACTTTGATTTTTGTTGCGCATCAAAGTTGGAGTTAAAGTGTTCCTTAATTTTAGTCATTGTTTTAGCTAAGCGGTGTTCATCGGCCGGCTTTAAAAGATAATCTAGTGCATGCACGTCAAAAGCCTTTAACGCATATTGGTCAAAAGCGGTAACAAAAACCACGGCGGGCATAGGTAACTGCTGCTCAATAATATTTTCTAGCACTTGAAAACCAGTTAGGCCTGGCATCTGAATGTCCAAAAACATCAAATCAACTTGTTGATTATCAATCATCTCTAATGCTTCTTTACCATTTGCACATTGACCAATAAGGTTCACTTCACTGTGTGCCTTTAAGCGAATAGCTAAACCTTTTCTTGCGAGAGGTTCATCATCCACAATAATGGTTGATAGCAACATACAGACTCCGGATATTATTAAGTTATAACTAGTACGCTAAGATAAATTAAAGGGTATACGTATATTAATCCTAACACCTGATGGTTGATTATGGGAAACGGCTAATGAAAATTTATCATAGTAAAGTGCTTGAAGTCTTTCTCGAGTATTCACTAGCCCGACCCCACTTACTCGATGTAAGTTACCATTAATTATATCAGCACCAGGTCCATTATCTGCTACTTCAATCAGTAGGTCATCGGCAAAGCGACTAACTGATATCATAATAATCCCCCCCTGCTCTTGCACTGCTATTGCATGTTTGATGGCATTTTCAGCTAAAGGTTGAAGAATCATACTCGGCACTAATGCTTGTTGACAATCATCACTAATGCGAAAATCAAGTGTTAACCTTTTTTCAAACCTTACTTTTTCTATCGCCAAGTAAAGCTTAAGTGCTTGTATTTCAGAGGCTAGGCTAACTTTTTTCATTGGATCTTTATCTAAAGAGTAACGCAAAAACTCACTTAGCTTAGTCACCATGGTATTCGCTGTTTTGTTTTCCTCCACTAAGATCAAGGTAGATATAGCATTTAATGTATTAAATAAAAAATGAGGGTTCAATTGATATCTCAGCATTTTGAGCTGGGCTTGATGCGCAACTGCATTGGCTTTGAGTACATTTTGTTTTTCAACTTGCAGCATTTGATAGTACTTAGTACCGAAATATAAGCCACTCCAACTCAAGATAATGTAAAACGATCCTAAACTTGATTGAGTGTACCTGTACCAAAATTCAGGCTCATAGCCATGTTTATATATTTCCCAATAATTTATATTTTTGATGATTTGCCATAAAACACCAGTAAAATAAGAAGATAATATAACTAATAAAGCAATTTTAAGCGGGGTAACATTCCAGGCTTTACGGTAAATATATCGCAAAGGAATTGTCAATAACCATCCAGCGTAAGCATTGAGAAAAATAATGACTAAAAAAATATCTCGTAAGTCATGTTGCAGTGAACCAAGGAAATGAACAAATGCAAAACTGAACCAGCCCGCAGTATGGGCTAGCCAGAATAATCGGTTTTTATTCTCTAATAATTCTTTCCAGTTCACAGACAAAATCACTTAAAATATTTATTAATCAATTATGCTTGAATGTGCTCTGAATTGCAGTGCCTTTGAGCTTGCGGATCTAGCGATTTATCGCATATATACATACTAGAATCTAAATTGATAACATTGGCCCTAATGGCCTACCCCCAAGTAAATGCATGTGGATATGATAAACTTCTTGGCCGCCATGACTATTACAGTTCATGATTAATCGATACCCTGATTCGGCGATCCCTTCACTCTTAGCTAACTTTTTAGCCACGGTTATCATTCTACCTAAGGTTAGTTCATCTTCTTCACTGACTTCGTTGATCGTTGTAATTAATTTATTTGGCACTATTAGAATATGGCTATCAACACGAGGAGCTATATCTCTAAATGCCGAAACAAGATCATCTTGATAAAGCAATGGTGTTGATATTTCTTGTCTAATAATCTTTGAAAATATGGTTTCTTCACTCATTGTAAGGCCTCAAAAAATGTTTAATTTAGGTTAAATATTAACTAACATGCTTAGCTGTATTATCAAATATCAATTTACTGTGCGCTAGGTTTAGAGCTATTTAAGAACTTCATTAAATCTATCAAAACCAGAAGACAGATCGCGAATTAAGTCTTCAACATCCTCTAGACCTATATGTAAGCGAATCAATGGGTGTTGACAATCAAATGTAGTAACCGTCCTAATATTATTAACATTATTTACATTTAAAATTAAACTTTCAAATCCACCCCATGAATAACCCATTTTAAAATGATTCAAGCCATCCAAGAAAGCGGTCGTTGCTGCTTGATTTCCACAGTTTAAAGTAAATGAAAATAGTCCATTTGAGCCTTCAAAGTCGCGCTTAAAAAACTCATGTCCGGGACAAGATTCAAACGCAGGGTGTAATATTTTTGCAACCTCTGGTCTAGTCTCTAGCCACTGAGCAATTTTAATCGCACTTTGTTGATGTTGTTTTAATCTAACACTGAGTGTTCGAACACCTCGTAATGCCAAATATAAATCATCTGGTGATGTGCACTGCCCCATTAAATAGCTGTAATCACGAAGTTGTGGCCAATATTTATCAATGGCTGTTGCAGTACCTAGCATCACATCTGAATGACCAACAATATATTTAGTAGCTGCTTGCACACTTATATCTACACCGTAATTGAACGGTTTAAAGTTAACGCCTGCCCCCCACGTATTATCAAGCATAACAATACAATCATGTTTATGGGCAACAGCACTAATTGCTGGCACGTCTTGCACTTCCATGGTCAGAGAACCTGGTGATTCTAAGAAAATTAAGCGGGTATTATCTCTTATCAAGTGTTCAATATCAGCGCCAATCATTGGATCATAATAGGTGGTACTAACACCCATTTTAGCTAATATTTTGTCGCAATAATCACGCGTAGGCTCGTAAGCACTGTCAACCATCAAAATATGATCACCCTGCTCAACAAAAGCAAGAATAGCATTAGTGATTGCAGCTGTACCTGATGGGTATAAAGCGCAACCAGCCCCGCCCTCTAAATCTGCCATAGCATCACTAAACGCAAAAGAAGTGTTAGTTCCTCGACGCCCATACACCATTGTTTGATTGTGACGGTTTTTTAATGCGTTATTCATTTCAGCTACCGTATCAAACACTACGGTAGATGCTCGTGTAATAGGAGGGTTTACCACACCATTAGTCCATTTTTTACTGCGCCCAGCATTAACTATTTTGGTATCTTTTTTCATAAATCACTCTGTTATTAAACATCTTACAATAAAAGTTAATCAATTAGACTCAGCTATCTAGCCATCTAAAACCTTATAGCTATTTATAACCTGAATAATGAAGACTAGCTAGGAATTGTTTTTTATTAAACATAAATAAATGACACATACAAAAAGTAGCTGTTAGCGCCTTTTTGTCGCTTAAAACAATCCCAGTTGTTTACTGGTAATCACATCAAAATCTTTGCCAATAAATGGTAATATGTCATTTGCAATAGGTTTAAGTTGTTTGTTGATATAAAAATCGTAATCTAATTTACTAGTATTAAACTCAAAAGGTTGGACACCATCAAGCGTAATGACGTACTTAATAATTGTCCTTCGTGAATATTTTGGCTTACAGCCTTGACTCATTAGTATTTTATTTGCCAATAGTGCTGCTTTTATATGCGGAGGGGTATTAACATACTCTGTAAGCTGACGACGAATTGTTTTTTTTAAAATGAGTTTTTCGTCAAACAAGCCTAATTTAATGTCGCGTACTATACCCATGATATAATCTGTTACTGATAGGTGATTAAAAACTAAATGATAAATTTCTTGCTGAAACTCCTTACTTAAGTCTGTCCAATCACTTCTGACAGCCTCTAAACCTTTAAAAATAATTTTATCCCCGACCTTGCCCGCATAACGTTTTTTTGTTCCCGTTGCTTGATTATTGTTTTGGTTAATACTTCCCCTAGTTCTTGGCATTAAAAAAGTATTGAAGTGAGTTTCAAATTCGATGTCTAAATAGCTAACAATATTAAAATTTTGTTCAAGTTTCTCTCGCCACTTATCATTAATTAACTGTTGTAATGATAAACCCACTCTTTGAGCCTCTTGGTCAGAAGCCTCCTTGTCAATAGCAATAAACAGTGAATCAGTATCACCATATATTACCTGATAACCAGCCTCTAATATCCAATCTCGGGTCACTTTTAAAATATCGTGACTGCGTTTAGTAATGGAACCTGATAAACGGGGATCGAAAAATCGACAACCAGTAGAACCGAGAACACCATAGAAACTGTTCATAATAATTTTTATAGCTTGCGATAATGGTTTGTTATTTAGCTTTTTAGCTTTGTCTCTTTCTGACCACAAAAGCTCAATTATACTGGGTAAAAAGTGTTGTTCTCTGGAAAAATAAGCGCCATCAAAACCACTAATGACATCTGTCAAAGGTATATTAGCTATTACATCATTACATAATAAACTCGACTTAACCTGCTTGAGGCCTTCAACGAGGCCCATTGGATCAATCTTAAACGTCCGAATAATACTTGGATATAAAGATTTAAAATCTAACAACAAAACGTTTTTATACAAGCCCGGAGTAGACTGCATAACGTAACCTCCTGGTGAGACGAGGCTTGATTGAGTATCACCAAGGTTTGGCGCAATATAACCGTGGCGATGAAGTTTTGGTAAATAAAGGTTTGTAAAAGCAGCGACAGATCCACCTACTCGGCCTAAGGCTAGACCAGTTAATTGCGACCTCAATTTTGCAAAAGATAATAACTCTGCCTTTTCAAAAATCAACCATACTAGTCGACAATCTTCAATGTTATATGCAGCCAGTGCTGGTTTATCATATTTAAAATTATCTGTTATTTCTTTGAGTTTCTCCTCTATGTTACTGATTTTTTTTCGAAGGCCAAGAAGAGAGTGAGCAACATTATCAAGAGAAAAACTCGTAAAACTATACGTAGCTGTTTTCAGCAAATCAATACCATCTAAAACAACACGACCAGCAATTTCAATAAAGTTTTGCTCACTATTATTTTTGTTATGCCGCCAATAGGGAACCGAACCATCACGACCAATAGCTAACTCTATTTGATAAAAATCACACCGTTTTTGTAGCAATAAAAAATCAAAATTAATAACATTCCAACCGATTAATATATCAGCGTCAAATGCTATTACCTCATGAATAAATTGATGCAATAATTGCTGTTCATCGGATAACCAATCAATATAATTCTCACAAGAATTCTGATGTTGCCCAATCATCAACACTTTTTTAAATTCTATTTCAACACCTTGTTCATCTTTTGTTAAAGCATATAAACCAATTGAATAAAGCTCATCATTTTCAGAGCATTCAATATCGATTGATAGCATAGATAAGAGGATATCATCAGGATTATCATTGCGTTTACATTGTGTATTATTAACTAAGGTAAACTGGTTAACTGCAGCTGTATTAAGATGATGAGCATTAAAAACGTTAGTACCTTGCGAAGTAAAGCCCTGATAATCGAGGCTAGCAGTGATACTACGTTCCATTAAGAATCGATCCTCTGGACGAATATCATCTTCATAACTTTTTATATTATTTTTTGCGAGGATTTCTCTTGCTCGGTAAAAATTGTGTAAACTAGAGAAATATAAAACGGATACAGCTTGTTGATTAAATGTTTTCAATGCAAGAGAACGAAATTTTTTTAAGGTTATTTTATTTTGTGCCAGCAAAGTTAACACCGCATTAAGCTGCGTTTGTTCAATAAAAAATAATGCCAGTTCATTGTTGATTAATAATTTAATCGCCCCCGAAGAACTTTTAATCCAGAGTATTATTTGCAATCCCTGCTGTGATTGATGAACTTGTCGACTTAGTAAGAAGCCTGAATTAATCATTGATTTGTTATTATCCATCATTTATGAAAAATTTTCGTACAAAACCATCGAAACTGTTAATATATACAGCATTGTACTTGAACTCATGTTTTTTGGAAACCAAACAATGCTATCTGATAAGTTGAAACAGACTATACGTCAAGCATACAAAGCGATAGGTGAAAATTTAGAGCAATTTAATCCGCGTAAACAACAAACACTTCTTATTGCCGAAATAGCTAAAACTTTAGCTGGAGAGTACAACAAAGATAGAAAGGTTATTACAATAGAAGCTGGAACAGGCACGGGTAAATCATTGGCTTATAGCCTTGGCGCCATCCCGCTAGCACTAAGTAAAAATAAAAAAGTATGTATTTCTACTGCAACTGTTGCGCTGCAAGAACAATTAGTCGATAAAGATTTACCCTTTTTAAAAAAATTTGCTGGCGTTGATTTTAATTATACTTTAGTAAAAGGAAGACAACGTTATGTTTGTCGTCAAAAACTAACACAAGCTATAACTGTAGATTCTCACAAAGAACCGGATCAAGCTTATTTCACTTTTGCTGAAAAACCTAACACTAAAGATATCAAAACCTTAAATAAAATGCATAAAGCCATGTTGGATGGCTCTTGGCTAGGTGACATAGACTCATGGGAAGAACACCTACCTCAACATATTTGGCAACAAATACAAAGCGATAAGCACAGTTGCCTAAAAAACTTAACTGAACATACCCATTGCCCTTTTCACAAAGCAAGGGAAACTATGGAACAAGCCGATGTGCTTGTTATCAATCATAGCTTACTTCTAGCAGATCTAGAGTTGGGGGGTGGTAAGATATTATCCTCCCCTGAGGATACAATCTATATCATTGATGAGGCACACCACCTTCCTAAAGTTACTCGTGACTTTGCTAGTGCAAATATTACGTTAAAAGGTTCAATAGAATGGATTACCAAGCTGAGGGATACAGGACATAAAATGGCTAAGTTAATTAAGTCACAATATGCAATATCACCAGCCCTCAGACTGAGTGATGATTGCCAAGACTTGTTACTTGAAATGCAAAAAGTATTGACTTTTATCGAAGCAAATAGTCAAAATTATTTTGATTCAACACAAAAAAGTGACATGAGCCAAAAATTAACAACCACTCCTTCTAATGAAGAAAGCTTATACCGTTTTGAACATGGAATAATTCCTAAAATCTTGAAGAACCAAGCAGAGGATATTGCAAAATTAGCTAAAAAATCTACAACGCATTTAAACAAACTCTACAATGGCCTTGTAGAGTCTGTAAAAGATGGTGAGGCTAAACTCTATCTCGCTGAACCTTTGCTCGCTGAAGCTGGCTTTATGTTACAAAAGTTAGAAAATTTTGAGTCGCTTTGGTTTATGTATTCTAAATCAGATAATAGTAAAGGTGCACCTCTGGCGCGTTGGTTAGAAAAACTAAGTGGCAAGCGAAACGATTATTTATTAAGTGCATCGCCGATTGATGTAGGTTTTACCTTAGAGGATAAGTTGTGGAGTCAATGTGAAGGAGCTGTATTATGCTCTGCAACGTTACGAGCATTAAATTCATTTCAACACTTTTGTTTGCAAGCTGGCTTAAAGGACAATGACGGCAGTCAATACAAATATGTAGAATCACCATTTGATTACTCCCTTAATGCAACACTCTTTATTGCTAACATGGCCAAAGAACCTAATTCACCAGACTTTACAGATGAAGTGATTAAAAAACTTCCTAGATACTTAAAGCAAGGTAAAGCAAGCTTAGTGTTATTTTCTTCTTATTGGCAAATGAATAAGGTTGCTGAAGCAATACGAGAGTCGCATAGTGTTGATATTATGGTTCAAGGTGAATTGTCACGACAACAAATAATAGAACAACACAAGAAGAAATGTGATAACAAGGATATTAGCACTATTTTTGGTACACAAAGTTTTTCGGAGGGTTTAGATTTACCTGGGGATTACCTTAATAATTTAATCATTACTAAATTACCTTTCTCGGTGCCAACTTCACCTGTTGAACAGGCACAAGCTGAATATATAACGTCTAAAGGAGGTAACCCATTCATGAGTTTATCAGTGCCTGATACCTCTAAAAAGCTAATTCAGGCATGCGGGAGGTTATTACGCAATGAAGCTGATACGGGCACTATTACCTTACTTGATAAGCGTATTATTACTAAGCGATACGGGAATCAATTACTCGACTCATTACCCCCCTTCAAAAGAGTCATCGAGAAATAATCAACAAAAATAAGTCATCAGCAAATATAATTCACAAAAAAAAAGCTTAAATTAATTTAAGCTTTTAATGGTTTCACCAAACATTGTGTTAATTAACTTTTGATTTTGGGTTTTAGTTTTTCTAAATCCCTAGCAAAATCTTCTGTAGTTGCCCTAACATCAGCTTGTTTAGTAAACTCAATATTAACACCTGCCTTAACAAGTTCTTGATAAAATTCAGCAACACCACAACTTTCAATTTTTCCACAAACAATTGCATATTTTAAAATTGCTGGTTCGTATGCTTGCAGAGAGGCTTGCTTCAACCAATCTAAAGATTCGTATAAATCTTTTTGCACAGCCGTACCATTCAGGTACATTTGAGCAAGATTAACTTGTCCCGGAGCAAAACCAAGTTCAGCAGACTCTTCAAACTTTTCAAAGGCTAATGCTGCTTTGTCAGGTTGTGAGACGAATCTCATGTATTCCATACCACTCAAATTTTCTTTTTTTCCGGGTATAAAGATAGAATTTGTTTTGAAGTGAGAATCTGGCACAACAACATTACCGTCAAGCATGTTACCTTCTGGCCTACGTGCTAAAATAATAGCACCCGATTCAATCATAGCTTGCAATTGGCTAACGGTATAGTTGTGACGTTTCTCTTGGAAAAACTTCTCAAACCTTAGTTGTGCGTAACGAATTGCTTCATTTAGCTCATGCTCTTGAAAGTAGAAGTAACTGCTGAAGTTGATAGTAATAACATCACCAGTGATATCATTAACTTTTGCCATACGAAATTTCTCTGCAGGGCGAAGGTTATCTTTAATTACTCGAAAATCAATATAATAGAGATCATTTAGCTGAGGGGCAGAAACAATCTCTTTAGTAAGTTGCTTTTCCTTCATGTTGTTATAAAACATGTTACCGGCGATAGCAGCTGTAGCAAGTAATGCAATTACTATAATTTTAGTTTTGTGCACAACTAGCCAAGGATCTGGGTCTTTAGTATCGACAGTATAATGGTAAAAAGGCTCTTCTGGCTGAGGTTTTTCTGGTTGTGAGCTTTGCGAAGGAGCGTCTACAGCTTTATCTGATACATCTGATTCATCAGCTTGCACTTGTGATACTGCATGTTGATCAACATCTGCATTTTGCATTTGCTCATCATCTTCATAGTGGCGAATTGCTGCTTGTGGCATAACCACTCCTCTTATTTTTATAGTTAGTAACTAATTAATATCACTTGATCATATATTACACAAGTATTAATTTGTGTAACTTGCATTTAACATTGAATATTGTCTTTAAAACTATTGTAATTTTTTTAAAACTAGTAAATCTAGTTTTTAATTACAAAACAAATGCATGACCAACCTTGGGCCGAATTACATTTTGCAAATATTTTGAGCGATTATACATACTTGACACTATTAAAACAATTGTTTGACTATTAATTGTGCATTTTTAATGTATCAAGCTACTATTACAAAATTTTACTGAATTTTACTGAATTTAATAGCCTATCTTAATCGATAACGCTAAACTATTTAAAATGCTTCTTTTGACCAATTACCGGTATGAAATTAACAATAAAAGCAACACTTTTATCAGCTTTGGTTTATCCAGGACTTGGTCATTTTATTTTAAAAAAGTACTTTACTTGCACGGTATTTCTTTTTATTACCACATATTCGATAGTCAACTTAACTAGTAATATATATTCAAAATTAAACACTGTAAAAGCTGAAATTCAAAATGGTAATCTAGAAAGAACTTTTCCAGCAATTCGTCAGGTATTATATGAACAAAATATATTGGACAATCCAGCACTAACAAACAATGCTACGATATTATTCATTGTATGGTTAATTGCGGCAGTTGATGCCTGTCGTATCGCTTATGCAAAAGAATTGAATAATCGCTAAATTGCTTGTTTAATTTTTTAATCATTTTATTTGTTAACAATTCAAGTTGTTTTATGAACTATATTCCCCTCGAGAATTTAAAAAATGCATGGGTTTTTAAACATAAAAGTTTACCTGTTGCCCAAGAAGATATTTGTAAAATCAAACCCATGACTATTGAGCGTGCAAATACGGTATGGGACACCTTTATTTCTAGACAAGTAGATCATCCTGACTTTTTTAAAAAAGGGGACTGGCCGCTAATCAAAAGTCACTGGCTTGAGCAAGGTAACTGGGAAAAAAGGTGGGATAGTGATGAAAATGATATGCCTGAACTTATATCAAATCACCTTGATTGGGATCAAAATACAATAATATATTATTGTAACTCACGTGATAATGTCATTGAAACGACATGGCGGTTATTTAAGAAATACTGGAAAAACTTCTTATTTATGGATGATGGTCCTATTTTACTGGGGAAAAAACGACAACAAGTCGTTCAATTCAACAACAATGGCTTTTATAAAGTTGGAATTAAACCAAAATAAAATCTTTGCTTATTAGCTGTTACCAAGAGTAATTTAGTTTGCACACAAATAACCGACACAAACAGGGTTATAACTTTAGTAAGTTAATTAAGGTACTCCCTAGCCTAAAAACACATGTTATTAAAAATAAATTTACCCAACAAGCAACGATAAACTTTGCCGACCCAGTAGCCGTTAAATTATTGAACTTAGCTCTATTAAAATGTGATTATAAAATAATTGAATGGGATATTCCTACTGGCTATTTGTGCCCTGCAATTCCTGGAAGAGTTGACTACATTCATCACCTCAAAGAGTTAATTGACTTAAACCCATTAGGGGTTGTGGTACCAGCTACAAAAACGAGCGTGTTGGATATTGGCACAGGCGCAAGTTGTATTTACCCTATACTCGGTCAAAAAGAGTATGATTGGCAATTTGTGGCTTCAGATATAGATCCCCTATCAATAAAGAGTGCAAATCAAATTATCGCTGCTGATTGCAACTTAAAAAACAACATAAATTGCCGACTTCAGCAAAATAGCCAAGCTATTTTTGAGGGTATAATTAGAGATAATGAATTTTATCATTTAACAATGTGTAATCCACCTTTTCACAAGTCACTGCTTCACGCTAAACAAGGCAGCGAAAAAAAATGGAAAAATTTAAATTCTGATCAATTTAAACAAACAAAAAAAGTAAACTTAAACTTTGGCGGGCAAAAAGCCGAGTTATTTTGCCCAGGTGGAGAATTAAAGTTCATTCAAAGCATGATCAAAGAAAGTAAAGGTTATAAACAGCAAGTGCTTTGGTTTACTTGCTTGGTTTCAAAGGGGGAACACTTAAAAAAACTAAAGTTTAATTTAACAAAATCGGGAGCTACGCATATTAAGGTAGTCAAAATGAGTCAAGGACAAAAAATTAGCCGCTTTATTGCTTGGAGTTTTCATAACCCTCAATAACTTTACATTTGAACTTGCAAAAGTTCCCTACATTCTAACCAAATAACTCATTATCAATAGGTAGGTTCTCACCCAAACAGAACAATTGCCATTGACCTGGTTCCATTTTAGACCAGGTTTCATCATCAGTTAATGGGTTGGTTGCAATAACAGTAACAACATCTTTACTGGTTGTTTCTTTTTTGAAATCAACAGCCATTTCAGCATCAATAAGGCTTGCCTGACCAAATGGAGCTCGTCGAGTTAACCAGTGGAGATTATTAGAGCAATAAGCAAATAAAAACTCCCCATCAGTTAGTATAATATTGGCAACGCCAAGTATATCTATTTGTTTAGTTAAACTTGCTATAAAAGCATATAGTTCAATTGCTGCAGGTTTTTTACCCGCAAACTTTAGGTGCAATTGATCAAGAATCCAACAAAAAGCGTGTTCACTATCGGTAGTTCCAATTGGTAAGTGAAACTGAATAGGTAGGTGCTTTGTAAAGTTTTTTAGCTGACCATTATGTGCATAAGTCCAATTTCTTCCCCACATCTGCCTGGTAAATGGATGTGTATTTTCTAAACAAACCTCACCCGAATTAGCTTGTCGAATATGACAAATAACCGCTTCACTTTTCATCGGGTATTGAGTCACTAACTCAGCAATGGGTGATTGAGCACTAGGCATAGGATCTTTAAAACTTCTACAGCCCTTGCCCTCGTAGAAGGTAACGCCCCAACCATCGCTGTGAGGCCCAGTATTTCCACCTCTTTGCATTAAACCACTAAAACTAAAACAAATATCTGTTGGAACATTTGCTGACATCGCTAAGAGCTCACACATATAAATTTACCTAAAAAGTAATAATGATTTAACAAATAAAAACCTTAAACGGCAGGAAAATAATAATATTATTGATATAGGAAGTAAATTAAAACAAAGAGATAGATAATCAGTTCTTGTAAATCGCAAGTTCTTTTAATTCTCTTGCTTGATTGGGGTCTTCAATACATTGAACGTTTTCAATCGCAGCGATATAGTCTGCTGATATATTTGCTTTTTTAGCACCAAAAATCACATGATATAGATACCAAGAAAAAGGTTGAAGAGTATTATCAATCCGCAAAGCACAATATATTAAGGCTTCAAAAGCATTGCCATTGCCATCTTCTACAGAAACGATTTTATCGAAATAGCCTGTGCCTAAACTTTCAGCATTATCTAAAATATGTTTTTCTTTTACATCTATTTCAAATAGCACACCAAGTACAAAATCATCACTATTATTCGTCATAAAACAATCACATTTACCAGAGCCATCAATGCCACTCATATTGAAACGCAACTGATGATTTTTAAGCATAACTACTGCAATTTTTTTTGCACTAGGAACACGTGCCTGTAACCGTAAAACCGACATGTTTGAGCCATAAGCAAAATATTTCATCATTTCCTCTGTTTGTAATAGACACACATAACAAGCTTAATTTTAATTGTGTCACGTAGGAATAATGACTGAAAGCATTTTATTAAAATGTATTGTTCAAGTGTATTGTTAAAATGTATTGTTCAAACACATTAGCGTTAAATAACGCTGTTTTTTAATACACCTAACACCCTAAAAAAAGATCGGAATATTGGCCGCAGATTAGCGTTGTATTACTTTGATATTTGTTGTTTTTACCAGGAGATTATTGTTACAAACAGCTAAAAAATGTTAATACTGAACTAGGAAACAATTGTGCACATCATAATAAAAAAACGACATCCTCTACCAAGTGCTTAATGTCAAAAAATCAAGCTAATAGATATTCGTAAAAGCTGGTAGCTCTTGAAGACTTAATTTGTTCAGTTAAGTAATATTAACTTATTAACAACTGGTGCTTTTTTTAAGCTTTCAATACTCTTCACCACAATTTGTTGTCAGTGCTTGAAAGTTCAAGTACGTTAAATCTGTTGCACTAATATATTTTATCAGTAAAGTTATCAATCAAAGTTTCTAACATTACCAATAAACTAGACAAGGTTAATAACACATAGAAAAGAACTTCAAATCACATTTAATAGTTGATAATAAAAAAATGAAGCAGCGCGGCTAAAGCCATGTGTAACCTTCCACAAAAGTTTAATTTAATTGAGTTACCAGCCATGTTAAATGACATTTAACATGGCTGGTACAGTGAGGTACAAAAATAACATTCCACCTCTTGAAAGTTTATTTTTTCTAACTTCTAATTTTGTTAGCAAATCATTATCAAGTTCAAAGTAATTCATTGTTTCGATAAAATCGACACTAACAGCACCGTTAGCTAATAGTTCTGCACTATCTACTTGTTTTAACACATCATAGTAACTATCTTGCCAACTAGAAAAATCAAAAATGATAGCAATTGATTGACGGTTAATTTCTGCCATATGATGATTTTCTTCGCCTTTAAAATAAGCAGTAGTCAGAGAGCTTCGGTGTAAATCAAGTAACTCATTAAACTGTATACGCCAAAATTCGTCGTGCTCCTGAAGAATTACTTTATGTTTAGCAACTGTTATGAACTTTTTAATATTTTCATAACGCACAATGAGGCGAGCAGTTGTTTGCCAAAGTAACTTTTGATTTAGAGGTAATGCCCCCACTTTATTGCCCGTAAAAACAGAATATGCGCTCTCAATAAACTTCAATGCTTGATTTAAGTGATAAAGTGAGGCTTTATTTGCAAATTGACTTTTCTGTTTTTTACTGGCTTGCCTATACAAACTTAAAGCCAAAAGTGAGCTAATTGCAATAACAACCGAACCTATTGTTTGAGCAATTTGAAGAATGGGTATGTCTGACGATACACCAATAGCAATCGTAAAAAGAATGAGAGATAAAAATACCCCAATGATTAATCCAAGTATCATTTATGTTCCTTTAGCTATTGAAAGAATGATATTACTCAAAACTAAATAATAGTTAGTTTTTTAAAAACACCTCAATTGGCTGGTCTACATTAATTAATGATTAAAGTAATTTTTTTGGATAATTTTTTATATTGCCAGTTTAGGTTTACATAAAGAGTAATATTAAGCTTTAATCTTAAAAATGTTTTTTGCAAATTTTTACCTAAACAAAAGCTAAATATTGTAGATATGAATACTGGATTTTTAGTTAAAGACCCAAAGGCTAAGACAATAAAAATATACTATGCTTTGGTATGTCGTGATTATATTTATACTACGTATTATTGTATTGATAAACTTAACGATTAATTCTGATATTTTTACCCACATATAACTACACATTAATTAATTTAAAAGGTGTCCTTGTGAACATTATACTTTGGTTATTTTTAGCATTTTTATTAACTTGGTTTTTGACATATAAGAGAGTCTCATTATCAAGTTTTACATTAGTTTTTGCTGTATTTATGGCGATTGGATCATTTTTTAATACCATAGGTATTGTTTCATGGCTGCTTTTTGGTGTCATTGCTCTACCGCTAAACATAGACAATATCCGCCAGCAATTTATTAGTATGCCTTTATTGGCATTATTTAAAAAAATCATGCCTCAAATGTCGACAACCGAGCAAGAAGCAATTGATGCCGGAACCACCTGGTTTGAAGCAGATTTGTTTAGAGGTGATCCAGATTGGAAGAAATTACACAATTACCCAAAACCTCGTTTAAGTGCTGAAGAACAGGCATTTTTAGATGGTCCGGTTGAAAAAGTCTGTAGCATGGTCAATGACTGGGAAATTACCCATGAATTAGCCGATTTAACACCTGAAATCTGGACGTACCTCAAAGAAAATAAATTTTTCGCCATGATAATAAAAAAGAAATATGGGGGACTAGAATACTCTGCTTACGCGCAGTCTCGTGTTTTACAGAAGCTTACCACCGTTAGTTCAGTGTTGGCCAGTACGGTAGGGGTACCCAACTCATTAGGGCCTGGCGAATTATTACAAGAATATGGGACTAAGGAACAACAAGAAAAATATTTACCTCGATTAGTTAGCGGAGAGGAAATACCATGCTTTGCCTTAACGAGCCCTGAAGCCGGTTCAGATGCAGGCTCTATTCCAGATCATGGCGTTATTTGCCGGGGTGAGTTTGAAGGAAAAGAGCTTCTAGGCATGCGCCTCAATTGGGATAAACGCTACATAACTTTAGCCCCAATTGCCACTGTGCTTGGATTGGCCTTCAAATTACACGATCCAGATCACTTACTCTCTGAAAAAGAAGAATTAGGTATTACTTGTGCATTAATACCAACTAACCTAAAGGGAATCAGTATTGGTCGCCGACATTTTCCCCTTAATGTTCCTTTTCAAAATGGGCCGACGCAAGGTAAGGATGTATTTGTGCCCCTAGACTTTATTATTGGTGGGCCTGATATGGCTGGCCAAGGTTGGAGGATGTTAGTTGAGTGTTTATCTGTCGGTAGGGCAATTACATTACCCTCTAATAGTGCTGGTGGTATCAAATCTACTGCATTAGCAACTGGCGCTTACAGCAGAATTAGACGTCAATTTAAAATGCCAATTGGACAGATGGAAGGTATAGAAGAACCTCTTGCGAGAATTGGTGCCAATGCTTATTTAATGGACGCAGTCACAATCATGTCAACAGGAGCAATAGATTTAGGTGAAAAGCCTTCTGTAATATCTGCGATTGCTAAATACCACCTGACTGAAAAAATGCGTACCTCAATTACTGATGCCATGGATATTCATGGCGGCAAAGGTATATGCATGGGTCCGAATAATTACCTTGCAAGAGGCTATCAAGGGGCTCCTATTGCAGTAACTGTAGAAGGTGCAAATATTTTAACACGCAGTATGATTATTTATGGCCAGGGTGCCATTCGTTGTCACCCCTATGTATTAAGTGAATTGCAAGCCGCCAATCAAAGTGATAACGAACAAGCCCTTAATGATTTCGACGGCGCACTTTTTGGTCATATTGGGTTTAGTATAAGTAATATAAGCAGAAGTTTGTGGTGTTCACTCTCTGGGGCTCGATTCTTGACTAGCCCTTATGAAGATGAAACCCGTCGATATTATCAATTATTGACCAGATTTAGTGCTAATTTAGCAATGCTATCTGATATTGCCATGTTAACGCTTGGCGCTGATTTAAAAAGAAAGGAGAGAATATCAGCACGCTTGGGTGATGTATTAAGTTACTTATACTTAGCCAGTGCCACTTTGAAAAGATATAACGATGATGGCCGAAACAATTCAGATTTACCATTAGTGCAATGGGCAGTTGAAGATTGTCTTTATAATATACAACATGCATTCGATGAATTAATTAACAACTTTCCTAATAAGGGGGTTGCTGTAATATTGCGTTTAATTATTTTTCCTCTAGGAAAATGGTTAAGTAAACCCAGCGATAAATTAGCACAGAAGGTGTCTAGAATATTACAAACTCCCTCTGCGGCAAGAAATCGATTGGGCCATGGCCAATATTTAGTGAGAGACGGTAAAAATATTTTTGGAAGGTTAGAACAAGCATTCGAAGATATTATTAACTGTGAAGCCGTATTTGAAAAAATATGCCGTGGTTTAAATAAAAAATTACCTTTTTATCAACTTGATAAAGTTGCTGAAATGGGCCTAGAACATAACCTAATTTCACAAACAGAAGCTGAGTTATTGGTATCTGCAGAAACCGGACGTCGTTGGGCAATTCAAGTAGATGACTTTGATACTAAAGAATTATCAGTACATTAACTTTTTCTAATGGGGTTTCTTACTGATAATTTTTGAAGGTTCTCAAAGTTGTCAGTAAGAATAAAATACTGGTTAATTATTAACACTAATGATAAAAAAATGTTAACATAAAGTAAATTAATGCTTTTTATTATTAGAGTTAATCATGAACGTTAAAGATATTGTTACTTCAAAACTGAAACACGATAGCAATGACCTACCAATAAAGCGTCGCTCCAAAGGTGAAAAAACTCGAGAAAAAATTCTATTAGCAGCTATAGAGGTATTAGCGTTAAATGGGGTTAAAGGAACAACACATCGTGCGATAGCGAGTCACGCAAACCTGCAACTCTCATTAACGACTTATTATTTTAAAGACATACAAGAACTCATTCATCAAGCTTTTAAGTTAAACTCGAAACGAATATTGTCTCACGCTGACACAAGTTTGCAGACAGCATTGAATATCCTAACTGAAATACCAAAAAAAGAATTAAGAAAAACTACGACAAAACTAGCACTGTGTGAACAATTAACTGCTATGTTTCTTCTTCATCTCGTCGACAATATCAAGCATCAAGCTATACCATTTACGGTTGAACAATTAATGTTTACCGAGACGCAGGTTTCACCGAGTTTACTCTCATTATCACAGGAGCATGAATCAGCTCAGCTTATTCCTTACGAACAATTATGTTGTTTTTTTAACAAGCACAACCCTGAAATTGACGCCAAAATAATGTACACAGTATTTTCCCAATTACGTTACAGTCAGTTATGCAAACAAGTGAATATAGACACAATTCAAATTGAACAAACGGTTCGTCGAATAATCGCCTGGATGATGTCAATTAAACAGCATTAACGGATAAGCACTTACCTCTTCTAAGTAATGCACGATAACTATCGTGCATTTCCACAAAACTGTGTAATTTATAAAAACGACATTAAATCTTGATCAAGCTGCATAACACTTTTAGGGTTGGCCATCATCGTTTTTGCTAATGATTTCGTCCGAGGGAACATCCGATCAAAATAAAATTCAGCTGTTTTAATTTTAGCTCTATAAAAGTCTCTATTTTCGCAATTATTTGCAAGTTTTTCATAAGATTTTTGAGCCATTTGTGCCCAAAAATATGCCATAACAACATAACCAGAGTACATCAAATAATCCACTGAAGCGGAGCCAACAATGTCTTTATTATTTTTAGCTTTGAACGCTAAGCGAATTGAATATTGCTGCCAACTAACGATAGATTTACTCAATGGCCAAATAAAACGATGCATTTGTCGTTTATGAGGGTTACTTGAAAGTACACTAGTATTTTTACAAAAACTAAGAACTTCTTTACAGAAAACGTTAAGCGACTTACCACCAGTCATTAATACTTTTCGTCCTAATAGATCGAGCGCCTGAATACCCGTTGTCCCCTCATAAACGGTAGCAATTCTGGCGTCACGGACAATTTGTTCCATGCCCCACTCTTTTATGTAACCGTGCCCACCAAAAATTTGCATGCCATGATTGGCACTTTCAGATCCTAATTCTGTTAAAAAGGCTTTTAAAATAGGCGTGATAAAACCTAACCTATCATCAGCAGCAATACGTTCTTTTTCTGAAGAGGCTATAGCAATTTCATCTACAATTTTAGCAGTATAATAAATCATTGCTCTTCCCCCCTCAGAAATAGCTTTTTGCATCATTAACATTTTCCGAACGTCGGGGTGAACAATAATTGGGTCGGCAACCTTTTCAGGGGACTTTTTGCCTGTCAATGAACGCATGGATAACCTTTCTTTTGCGTACTCAAGTGAATTTTGATAAGCCAATTCTGCAGAACAAATACCTTGTAAAGCTGTGCCGATCCTGGCGGTATTCATAAAAGTAAACATACATTCTAGGCCTTTATTTTCAGGCCCTATCAACTCACCAACAGCATTATCGAAATTTAACACAGCTGTTGCTGAGGCCTTAATACCCATTTTATCCTCTATTGAACCGCAGGTAACATTATTTGATTCACCAACACCACCATCGTCGTTTACTCGCATTTTTGGTACAATAAACAATGAAATACCACGTGTTCCCCCAGGTGCATTGGGTAATCTAGCCAAGACAATATGTACGATGTTATCAGTTAAGTCATGCTCTCCCGCAGAGATAAATATTTTTGTTCCAGAAATATTATAAGTACCGTCATCATTCTGCTCCGCCTTGGTAGTTATTTGACCTAAATCTGTTCCACATTGTGGTTCTGTCAGACACATAGTGCCTGTCCACGTACCAGCAATTAATTGTGATAAATACATCTCTTTTTGTTTATCACTGCCATGTGATGTAATAGTATTCATTGCCCCATGGCTTAAGCCAGCATACATTGCCCAAGGCCAATTTGCTGTGCCTGTCATTTCTGATTGAACCATACCCAAAGAAGGAGGAAGCCCTTGGCCTCCATGCTCTTGGCCATGAGATAAAGACGGCCAGCCACCAGCTATATACTGTTGATATGCTTCTTTATAGCCAGTTGGTGTAGTCACTTTACCTTGCTCAAAGTGACAGCCCTCCTTATCACCACTTTGATAAAGTGGCAATAACTCATTCTCAGAGAATTTAGCACATTCTTCAATAATAGCGTCAACTAAATCAGGACTAGCCTCTGCATAATCTTTGTGCTGCATATAGTGCTTGTTATAATTAAAAACATCTTCAATTAAAAATTTGATATCTGCTATGGGTGCTTTATAAGTAAGCATATTGATCTCCAGCTTTTAGCTATTATGATGATATGCTAATTAAAACACTGGTCATACCAGTAAACAAGCATTATTTTCTTAATTCTACTCCTAATCATTACTAACAATATTTCTCATCTGAAAAGATTTTTTCAACTGACAAAAATATATCAACTTAGCAAAGCTAAGCTGGGACTAAAAGGATCAACTAAAGAAGGGTTTAAGCGATTACAGTTAATTATTATTGGAGAAAGGCATGTTTTGATGGAGACTAGTATTTGCTGACTTAACCAGTTTGAGCAAAGGCTGTACAACAAAAAATAAAGTGAAGTTGTTCAACTTATACTGGCAAAATCACATTAAAACTGAAGTTAAAATTAAAACTAGGTAATTAATTACTTTGCATACTTTAAATGAGTTTTTGACAGGTAACTAGATAAGATAATCTAATTAAAAAGACGGTGTTCAGTAAGACTCTCACAAGACACTTAAATGCTCATAAGGGTTTATAATCAAATGTATATGCTAGAACATAAAAGGAAGGCTAAACAAAATTGGCGGAGTGGACGGGACTCGAACCCGCGACCCCCGGCGTGACAGGC
>JBELHN010000019.1:11210-75145 GCA_042091395.1 Colwellia sp. | reverse complement strand
TTAACTTAGCGATTAATTAAATATTATTTTATCTTTAGCTCAGTTAATATCTATCCATTAAGTCCACATAGTTAGTGAATAATCCATGAACTTTGATACGTCAGCTCTGCCTGCACAAAAAAATTACCGTTTATTAAACGGTGGGGTTACTCCTCGACCAATTGCCTGGATTAGTACTCAGTCAAAATCTGGGGTTGATAACCTTGCACCCTACTCTTTTTTTACTGTTGCCAGCTGCAATCCGCCAGTCTTGTTATATACACAAGTAACACAACGCAGTGGCCTTGATAAAGACACCTTACAAAACCTAAAAGAAACGGGTGAGTGTGTCGTGAATATTGTGAGCTCAACACTGCTAACGCAAGTGAACACCTCAAGTGCCAGTATTAAACGTGACGAGAGTGAATTTGATTTGGCTAACGTTAGTAAAATTCCCAGTTACCTTGTTCAGCCATTTTCAGTGGCTGAATCACCAATCCGTTATGAATGTAAGCTTAGAGAGTTAATCACTATTAGCGATTTACCGGCCAGTGGCACCATGGTATTGCTCGATGTAATCTCAATTTATGTAAAAGATGAGCTATACATTGACGGTAATATTGACCAAAGGTTAATTGATAGTGTTGGTAAAATGGGCGGCAGTGAATATTGCCATACCACCCACTTAACAAGCCTTAATAGACCGGAGTAATTGGCAAGCAACTCACTATTGTGTTTATTGTTCAAGCTTTCACTGTCGTTTTTTAATATTTAAAGGAGTAACTATGTCAACGTATGTCGCTGCAGTGCAATGGCAAAGGTCCCCAAATGAGCGGTTTATTGATCATCAATACAGTAGAGCACACCAGTGGTTATTTGATGGTGGCATTATAATTGATGCTTCCTCTTCTCCACACATAGTCGCCCCACCATACTCTGAAGTAGCTAACGTCGACCCCGAAGAGGCGTTTATTGCCTCGTTATCGAGTTGTCATATGTTATTTTTTTTATCTATTGCAGCTAAACATAAGTTTATCATTGATAAGTATGAGGATAATGCATCAGGCATATTACAAAAAAATAATCAGGGTAAATACGCCATGACTAAGGTTACGCTAAAACCTGAGGTCATTTTCTCTAGTGACGTCAAGCCAAGCCGAAACCAGTTTGAAAAAATGCACCACCAAGCACATCAACAATGTTTTATTGCTAATTCAGTCCATACTGACATTGTTATCGAGATTTGTTATGCAGAAGAATAACTATTCGTTACTTAGCGAACAGCTCGAATAAGTTTTTGATAAGCCCGTTCGGAGATTTGGGCTAGTTCACCTATACTTAAACACTAATTAATTAGTTAACAATATTTTATCTATATAATTCATTATGATTTATAAGGCTAAAGCCCATGCCAACATGTGAAAGGATTAATTATTTAGAGTTGCCTGCCAGCAATATACCTGCAACTAAATTGTTTTTTCAATCTGCTTTTTCGTGGACATTTATTGACTATGGTGATGAATATACTGCATTCAGTGATTCAGGTATTGACGGTGGCTTTTTCTTGTCAGAACTCAGCTCTCAAACAGCAAATGGCGCTTGTTTATTAGTATTATTAAGTGATGATTTGGAGGCAACTGAAGAGCGTGTAAAGGCATCAGGAGGAATTATAAGCCAAGCTATTTTTACTTTTCCAGGGGGGCGTCGCTTTCACTTTATTGAACCCAGTGGCAATGAGTTAGCTGTGTGGTCTCCACTTAAAGCTCATATCGCTTAAAAACCCCTGTAACTTATTGTAATATAATATTTTTTATTGAAAGGGTGGTTTTTTTTACGTTACATATTAAAGTAAAACTACGCTTTAATTCGCGCAAACAACATCACTATGGCACCAACTAAAGCGGTTACACCAGCAACTATGAAAGCATCACTCGCACCTTGTCCATCTAACCATAACACGCCAGTAACGTAGGCCCCAATAGCACCGCCAATGCCATAAACACCGCCTAAATAAATTCCTTGCCCACGCCCCTGTTGACACGTTGTGAAATGTGCAGCAATGAATTGCATACTAGCACTATGATATATGGCAAAACTTAC
The DNA here is from genome assembly GCA_042091395.1 of Colwellia sp. Classification (GTDB taxonomy): domain Bacteria; phylum Pseudomonadota; class Gammaproteobacteria; order Enterobacterales; family Alteromonadaceae; genus Colwellia. The sequence continues at coordinate 73,066 of JBELHN010000019.1, read as the reverse complement.
CGCATGACTTAATTGGCTAATGGCAAGCCAAAAGGGTGAGTCAACAATAACGGGCATAAAAAACCAGCGTGCAGCACTAACAATCAAACTGAGTACCAACAAAGTATTTAATGAAAAATGTTTAAACAGTGTCCCCATATAAACAAAAGCGGCTATTTCAGCCACTACGCCAAGGCTGATAAATAAACCTATTGTTAAACCTGAATAATCAAAATCGCGTAAAAACAAAGCAAAGAAACCATTGTAAGGTGCGAAGCTTATTTGCAGCAATAAACCTGCAACAAAAAAACTGATGAAACGCACATTGAATAGTTTAAGCGCAATAGGTGGGCGTTGTTCTTGATTCACTGCAACTAGGGCTTTTTTTATTCGAGCATTTAATGATAACGTCGTGACAAAAAGACTTATTAATACCACCATACCCAGTATGATAAATGTATGATAACCATATCGTTCCATGGCCTCACCAGCCAAAACCGCAAGCACAATAAAACCAATACTTCCCCACAAACGAACTCTCGCATAGAGCTTATTACTGTGCCTAAGTGTTTTTAACGTATGTACTTCTAATTGCGGTAAAATGGCGGTTGAGAACAAAGTAAAAAGAGCTAAACAAGTCACCATAGGCCAGAAATGGCTAATATAAAAAAGTAGGCTAAAACTAATCAAAGATAACAGTGCGCCTAACCTGTAAAGTAGCAAGGGTTGCTTCATACGGTCAGCAATAGCGGCCCATAAACTGGGGGCAATAATTTTAGTCACCGTGACAATGGCTAATACTTCACCAACTTGACGCGAGTTAAAGCCCAAGCCATCAAGGTAAATAGCCAAATAAGGTAATGTTAACCCTAATAAAGCAAAATAAAAAAAATAACTGGAAGATAAGCGAACAAAAAGTAAATTGAAAATGTTCAAGTGCAATAACCTTGTTGTTACTTAATCAAAAAAGATAGGGAGTTAATCAAGATAAACCGAGTCATTAAGGCTGATTCACCATAATGACTCGGAATAATAGTGCTATAAGTTGCTAAGCCTCTATATCAGGAGTTTGGCATTGAACATCAGCATTTTGACCACGGTGACGTAAAAAGTGGTCCATTAATGTCAGCGCTAGCATTGCTTCTGCAATAGGCACCGCACGAATACCTACACAAGGATCATGCCGACCACGGGTGATAATATCAGTAGGCTCGCCAGATAAATCAACCGTTTTACCACTCACGCCAATGCTTGAGGTTGGTTTAAGGGCTAAATGAGCAATAATTTGTTGACCCGTAGAAATACCACCTAGCACACCACCGGCGTTATTGGTTGAAAAACCCTCGGGAGTTAATTCATCTCTGTGCTCTGAGCCTTTTTGATTAACCACGGCAAAACCATCGCCTATTTCAACACCCTTTACAGCGTTAATACTCATTAATCCATGAGCAATATCAGCGTCTAAACGATCAAATACTGGCTCTCCTAACCCTACCGGTACATTGCTGGCAACAACGCTCACTTTAGCGCCAATAGAGTCTTTTTGCTTGATAATACCGCGTAGGTATTCACCAAGGTCTTCAAGTTGATTTTCATCAGGAAAAAAAAATGGATTATCTTCTACTGTAGACCAATTTACTTTATTTAGGTCAAAAGCTTCATCATTGGCACCACCTGCAATAATGTCACCTATTTGGGTAACGCATGCATGAATTGTAATACCAAACTTTTGTGCTAAATATTTTTTAGCAATAGCGCCAGCAGCAACACGCATTGCCGTTTCTCGTGCTGAAGAACGCCCACCACCGCGATAATCTCGCAAGCCGTATTTTTGCCAATAAGTGTAATCGGCATGACCAGGGCGAAAGCTATCAGCGATATTGCCATAATCTTTCGAACGTTGATCGGTATTTTCAATCATTAAGCCAATTGATGTACCCGTTGTCTTACCCTCGAAAACACCAGAGAGTATTTTAACTTCATCTGGTTCTCTGCGCGCCGTTGTATATCGGGAGGTGCCAGGCCGACGACGATTTAAATCGAGTTGCAAATCAGCTTCAGATAACTCCAGTCCTGGCGGGCAACCATCAATTATGGCACCTAACCCTAAACCATGACTCTCACCAAACGAGGTCACTGTGAATAATTTTCCGAAGGTATTACCTGACATTTAACATTTCCACCTATTGATTATGTAACCGCGAGTAGCTTATTTGAGGCTACTGCTTTTAATTTACGTTGTTATGATGCTAATGGTAACAAACCATTAAGCATTTTATCTATATAATTATGCTATCGAAAATTATGACTCGAGCGCTTTAGCAAATGATTTAGCGTGTTTGAGTAATTCTACTTTTGAGAGCATGAACACCCCATGACCGCCTCGTTCAAAACTCAGCCATTGAAAATCAACGTGCGGGTATAAGGCTTCAACATGGGATTGCGAGTTTCCTACTTCACAAATCAGTATGCCATTATCATTTAAGTGCAGTGCGCTTTTCGCCAATATTACCCTGACAATGTCTAAGCCGTCATCACCACAACCTAAGCCCATCTCAGGTTCATGTGTAAACTCTGCAGGCAAGCTGTCAATGTCTTCTTTATCAACGTATGGTGGATTAGTGACAATTAAATCATAAGTTTGTGTCTCAACCCCAGAAAAAACATCAGACTGAATTGGAATAACTTGTGCGCTTAAACCATGGTTGGCAATATTTATCTCTGCAACATTGAGAGCATCAATTGACAAATCAACAGCATCGACCTCAGACTCGGGAAAATAACTGGCGCAAGCGATAGCGATACAACCACTGCCAGTACACAAATCTAAAATTCTTTTGGGAGATTGCTGTTGGTTGAAAAAAGGTTCAAAGTGCTTCTCTATTAATTCAGCAATAGGTGAACGAGGCACTAATACCCTTTCATCAACATAGAAAGGTAATTGCGCAAAATAAGCAAGATTAGTGAGATAAGCAATGGGTTTTTGTGTGTCAATACGTTGCTGAAAAAGATCAAGTATGTTGTGTTTTTCATGCTCAACTAAACGGCACAGCATAACCTGTTCAGCCATTTCCTTGGGGAGCGATAAAGCATAAAGTATTAATGTTAAAGATTCATCTAAAGCATTATCATTGCCATGTCCAAAAAAAAGTTCAGCTTGATTAAATAGAGTTGCACCGTAGCGACGAAAATCAGCAATAGTATGCAACTGCTCTGAAATGACCGATGAATGCTGCGGTGTTTTGTCAGAAATTTGATCCACATGAATTCCTTTAAATAAAAATATGCTGGGCTGTGGCTTAAAATTAGGCTTAAGGTTAAAAATGACTAATCAATGAGCCTTTCCACGAATTAAAAAAACCTAAAACTGTATAAATAACAAGCATGGCTTGAGATACCACGACTTGTATTGAACTAAACGCTAATGTTAACAGTATTTATTAATTTGTATTAGTATTTAAATGTTTTACACTGCACTTATGAAAAATAAAACCATGACAACTGGGCTTTCTTCAATAAAAGCGAAAATTAAAGCCAAGGCAAGTGCAGATAGCACCATTGCCAATCAAAATATAAGAAATTTTGATAATTCAGCCGATAAAGCGACTTCAAATAATAAAAAAAGTACTCAAACTACTGGTTTAATTGATGAAGCAATAACCTTTGCCGAGGCTGTTGGCCAAGTAAAACCCATAATCAATGATACCGTTAGGTTGACTAGAACACAGCATAAATCTAAACACCTACATAAAAATGGTCAAGCCTATAAGGCGGCAAATAAAGGCATCGCTGAATTTTATTTTTCTGATGAATTTGAGCCTAATTTAGATAATCAAGGACCGGTTAAATATGTTCGTGAAGGTGTCAATAGTTTTGAAGTTAAAAACCTTCGCCGTGGACATTACCCACCTGATCTTATTCTTGATTTACATGGCTTAGATCAACACCAGGCTAAAAAAGAGCTGGCAGCTTTGATTTTTGCGTGCCAAAAAGAACATGCTCAGTGCGTGTGCATTGTTCATGGCATAGGTGCTCGTATCCTTAAAAACAAGGTACCCCATTGGTTAGTCCAACACCCTGATATCATGGCATTTCATCAAGCACCCTTGGAATGGGGTGGAGCAGGCGCAATTTTGGCACTAATAGATTTAAAAGATAAGTATGAGCGAGACTCGTTTCTTTAAATTTATGACGTTCTTTTTTGCTTGAGATAAAAGATTTACTTATTTAAACCATGTTTTCAGCACAGTCGGTTTAAGAAAAAATGCTCATCGAAGACTAAAATACTTTTATCTGAACCTTTGAAAATAGATAAGCCTTCTAAAAAAATGTTGATTTTTGTAGTTATCTTTTTCAACATTAAATTGCTATGTGGCAAAGTACCTATCCAATGTAACAGCTTAACTCACCAAGCAAACACCGTAAAAGTAGTTGTAAAGATTTATCGTACCCAATCCTAATCCAAGTCCAAGTCCAAAGGAGAAATGAGGCGCTTTAATCTGCCTTGCATGGTTTTTTCATCGTAATCAATGTGTGCAATTGCGGCAGTAGCAAAAATAGGTGCATCAGTTGATTGCGTTAATTGGGCAACTAAGTAACTTACTAAAGGCATATGTGAAATAATTAGAAGGTTTTTTTGATCATCGCCAAGCACAGATTGAGCTGAATTTTTAATCTGTTGTTCACACCAGCCATCAATAAAATCATGGACCTGCTTGGCATCACCTGAAGGTGTAATCAAATCAAGGGTTGAGGTTTTTGTAACTACCTTGGCATTGGCTATTTGAGCCGTTTGCTGGGCCCTTACATACGGACTAACAAAAATAGTGTTGAAATGAATTTGCTTTTTTTTAAACCAATGAGCGACTAAGTTAACCTCAGTTTTACCCTGCTGAGTTAACGCACGTTGGCAATCAGTACTGCCCTGCTCAAGTATGGGTTGAGCTTCGCCATGACGCATTATATATAATTGCATTACTTCTCTCGTAAACGCGGTAAATAAACTAAACAATGACTCAATTTCAAACTATTTTTAAAATTAATTACCTAAAGTATTGAGCCTAAGTTATTTTTGCGGCTATAGTAATAGAAATAAACATGTATTAGTAACAACAGTTAAGAATAATAGTTTTTTTTTTATTCCTTAAAGGAATTAAAAGCTTTTCTATCTGTACTCCACTCAATTTTTTATAGCAATGCGCTTTGCGGTTTAAAGTGTTCTTAGGAGCCTTAGTGTTAAAGCAAAGTCCAAATGATCCAAAGCAATATCAAGCAATTACTTTAGCTAATGGTCTTCGCGTATTACTTATTCATAATGATGAAACGAGCAAATCTGCAGCAGCATTAGCTGTTAATGTTGGCCATTTCAATGATCCTAAAGATAGGCAAGGTTTAGCCCACTTTTTAGAACATATGTTGTTCCTGGGCACCAAAAATTTTCCTGACGGTAGTGAGTATCAAAAGTTCATTAATCAGCATGGCGGTAGCCATAATGCGTGGACAGGTACTGAACACACTTGCTTCTTTTTTGATATCCAAGCACCACATTATACACCTGCTCTGCAACGCTTTAGTGAGTTTTTTATCGCCCCACTCCTTGCTGATGAATTTGTTATCAAAGAACGAGAAAATATAGATGCCGAATTTACTCTAAAACTAAAAGATGATATGCGACGTTTATATGATGTGCACAAAGATACGGTTAATCCAGAACATCCATTTTCAAAGTTTTCAGTAGGTAATTTAGACACTCTTGCCGATCGTTCAGGTAAAAACATTAGTCACGAAGTTAAAAGTTTTTTTGAACAATTTTATAGAGCTCAATACATGACATTGGCGCTAGAGGGACCACAAGAGCTCTCCGAGTTACAAACCCTCGCAGAACAATTATTTACTGATATTGCCTCTAGCTCTCAAGCACTTCCAGCCATAACACAACCTCTGTATTTACCGACAGATCAAAAAATTAAAATAAATGTCTGTCCGGTAAAAAATGATCATCAACTCATTATAAGTTTTGCAATGGATAGCATTGATCAATATTACCGAGATAAACCCGAATCAATTATTGCATATTTACTTGGGCATGAGGGTAAAGGCAGTATTTTATCACTGTTAAAAAAACATGATTGGGCCTTAGCCTTAACTGCTGGTTCAGGTATTAATGGTTCTAATTTTAAAGATTTTAATATTAGTATTGCCTTAACTGAGTTAGGAGAAAAGCACCTTAGTCATGTTATCGATGTCGTATTTGCTTACATCAACTTATTAAAAAAAGAAGGCATTGCTGAGCATTATTACCAAGAAAAGCAGCAAATAAGTTATTTAGCTTTTACTTTTCATGAAAAAATGCAACCAATTGATAGTGTAAGCCAACTTGTTATCAACATGCAGCACTACCCTGAAGAGGATTATATTTTTGGTGATTATGTCATGTCAGGTTTGTCACGCAAAAATGTAGCCAAGCTCCTTGGTAACTTACACGTCAATAATATGCGAATAATGCACGTCAGTTATAATAACGAATTTTCTCATCATAGCTTTTGGTATCAAGTACCTTATCATGTTACTGCAATCAACGAATCGCAACTTGATTCATGGCAGAAAGTAGAAGTAAATAATAAGCCCCATATTCAAGGCTTGCATTTGCCCACAGCAAATCCCTATATTCTCTCTAACCCAGAGGTATATGCCAATAAAAATCACTGTGACAAAGAGAGAACTTTGATTAATGTTCCTGAAAAAATAGTCAATAAAAATGGCTTTACCGCTTGGTATAAACAAGATAAAACTTTTAAAGTACCTAAGGGTTATTTATACATTGGCATAGATTCACCCCATACCGTCTTAAACCCTGCACATGTTGCAATGACACGTTTATTTGTTGATTTATATACTGATACAGTTATTGAAGAAAATTATGACGCTGAGTTGGCTGGCATTCATTACCACTTATACGCACATCAAGGCGGTGTCACATTACAGTTATCTGGTTACAGCGAAAACCAACATTTACTTTTGGCTAAACTACTAGCGCGTTTAAAGACGCAGCAAGTTAGCGAAGCACATTTTATGTTGTTTAAAAAGCAACTTATCACCTATTGGCAAAATAATGAAAAGAGTAAGTCTATTTCGCAATTATTTGCTAATTTAAGTGCTGTGATGCAACCCAATAATCCAACTGGTAACAACTTAGCAAAAGCGCTAAGTGATATCACTTTCAATCAATATAAACAATTTAGTCAGCAAGTGTTTAAACAAGTCACCCTTGAAGTTTTGATCCATGGTAATTGGTTACCTGAGCATGCTAATACATTGTGTACAACGATTGAGTCAGTGTTTCTTGAACAAGTGCACGATAAAAATCGAATACAGTGCCCCGTTATAGATATTAACGACAAACAAACTTTGCTTATTCCTTTAACACTTCCTGAGCATGATCATGCCTGTGTTATTTACAATGCAATGCCTGTTAAAGATCCGATGACTGTAGCATTAACGATTATGACTAGTCATATTTTATCACCATTGTTTTTTCAAAAAATGCGTACAGAAAAACAATATGGTTATTTAGTTGGTGTTGGTTATGTACCAATTAACCGTTATCCCGGTATTGCTTTTTATATTCAATCACCTCACTGTGACGCCTTTAGTTTGGCTAATGCTATGGATGAGTTTATTGATAACAGTACAAGGATGTTAGAAGATATTCAGGTCCAAGAATGGCAACACCTACAGCAAGGATTAGCTGGGCAGTTACAAGAAAAGGATCATAACTTACGTATTAAAAGCCAGCGTTTTTGGGCTGCTATTTGTAATAAAGACGATGATTTTACCGATAAAGAAAAATTACTAGAAGCCATGTTAAGTCTGACGTTAGCTCAGGTAAAATCTTTTGTTAGCGAGAGGCTTGTTAAGGCTAGTCAACCTGATCGATTTATTCTTTATTCGGAAAGCGATGAATTGGAGCAATCATTAAAGCCGTCAGGATTGGAAATTACTGATATTGAAAATTTTGTTGTCAATAGCATGCAAAAATATTAAAAATACTTTCATTATTAATTAATAATTTACTGCTTTTAAATTGCCGATATGAGAGAGCCTTTACCTTTTCTAATCACTCCCACTGTTGTGTTCATTAAAAGTAAGTCATCAATTAATAAATAACGCATACTAATGCATGCGTTATTTTATTTGAGCGCTCTTAGTCGTAATAGCGCTGATCATTCTCAGCCATGGTTATTAATGCTTGGCATGGAAGATAACGTTCTCCATATTTATCTGCCCATTGAGTTAGTTGCGCTACTACTGACTTAGCCCCGAGTGCATCTATATAACGCAACGGTCCACCTAAATAAGGTGGGAAACCTATTCCAAATATTGCACCAATATCACCATCTCTGGCATTTCGAACAATACCTTCGTCAACACACCTAGCAGCCTCATTAAGCATCATAAAAGTACAGCGTTTACTTATTTCATTAGCCGATAAACTTCCTGCTAGTGAAATATTTAGTAATCCATAAATATTGTCATCAACTTGTTTTTGCCCGGGCTTAATGCCTTTAGCACGATCCTGCAATGTTTTAACAAAAGATATAGTTTGGTATTGGTAAAAACCTTTTTTTACTTTTTTGCCTAAACGTCCATCAGCCAATAATTTGTCGAATGCGCCAGGAGCAGCAAAGCGGTCTCCCAAATCAGCTTGCAGAATAGGACCAATTTTAGCACCAACGTCAATACCTACCTCGTCGAGGAGTTGCATAGGTCCTACCGGAAAGCCAAACTTTACGAGAGCACTATCAATTTTATCAATGGGCTCACCATCAAGTAATAAAATCGCTGCTTCATTCATGTAAGGTGCTAAAATGCGATTGACATAAAAACCGGCTTTATCTTTAACAACAATAGGCGTTTTACCTTGTTTTTTAGCAAAAGCAACGGTGTTAGAGATGGTTTGATCAGAGGTACTATCATGAGGGATGATTTCTACCAAAGGCATTTTATCAACTGGTGAAAAGTAATGTAAACCAATAACATTTTCAGGTCGTTTTGCTTCAGCAGCAATTTTACCTATGGGTAAGCTTGAAGTATTAGAAGCAAAAATAGTCTGGTCATGACAATGACCCTCAACCTCTGCCACCATCTTTTGTTTTAAACTCAAGTCTTCAAAAACAGCTTCTACAACAATGTCTAACTTTTTAAAGCCAGTATAATTAACACTACCCGTGATCATTGCTAGTTGCTTTTGCATTTCACTGTTGAGAATAAACCGACGTTTGACTTTTTTATTGAGTATTTGAAAACTATATTTTAGTGCTTGACTAATACCTTTATGAGTAATGTCTTTAACGCGAACAGGAATATTTGCTTTCGTGGCGGTTACAAAGGCAATCCCCCCCCCCATAAGACCACCACCAAGAACGCCGGCTTTACTAAGCGTTTTTGGCATCACACCCGTAACACCTTGCTCTTTTTTCATCGCCGTAGTGGCAAAAAATAATTGCCGTAATTGTGCTGATTCAGGACTCATTACTAAGTCGGCAAAATGCTCAGCTTCAAGTTGATAACCACTTTCAGGTGATATTTCAATTCCCGTTCTTATACAGTCAATAATTTTCAACGGAGCTGGGTAGTTACCTTGGGTTTTTGTCGCAACAGTTTTTTGTGCCTGCTGATAAACAATATTTCTGCCAACCGTATTATTTTCTAATAACTTATCCATAGCACTTTGTTTGCGTGTGCGATCGTGTTTACCACGCTGTGATAATGACATCGCTTTTTGCTCGGCAATCGACATTAACACACTACTAGGCACAACATCATCCACTAAGCCGGCTTTTAATGCTTGTTTAGCACGTAATTGCTTGCCTGTTAACATCATGTCTAATGATTTTTGTAAGCCCACTAATTTGGGTAAGCGCTGAGTACCACCACTGCCCGGTAATAAACCTAATTGCACTTCCGGTAAGCCCAATGCTGATTTAGGGTTATCAGAACATATGCGAGCATGGCAAGCCATTGCTAGTTCTAAACCACCACCTAAGCAACTACCATCAATAGCAGCAACAATAGGTATAGCCAGTTGCTCAAGTTGAGAAAATATTCGCTGCCCTTGTCGAGATAACGCCACCACTTCTTCACGTGTTACACACGCATCAAGCATATTGATATCAGCGCCAGCAACGAAACAATCTTTCTTGCCACTGCACAAAACAATGCCTAAGATTGATTTATCTGCTTTAATATCAGCAATAACTTGAGTAATTTGTTCCGCAAATTCACCTTTTAAGGTATTTACACTTTCGTCAACAACATCAATAATCAAGTGAGCAATACCGTTTTCTTGAGTCACTAGAGAAAAGGCACTCTCTTTGTCGTTGACCATTTCAGTCTCACTCAACTGTGATTGTTCAGTTGCATTGTTGTCTTCCATGTCTTTTTCTTCGCTTTTATTTTTGCTCATTAATCTGTCTCCACAATCATTGCTGCACCTAAACCACCTGCAGCACAAGCTGTTGTTAAACCAACACCGCCGCCACGACGATTTAATTCGTTTAGCGTTTGAGTAATTAGTCTTGCACCCGTTGCTGCAAAGGGGTGACCGTAAGCAAGAGAGCCACCCATGACATTAAATTTCGTCATATCAATTTCACCAATAGCTTGATCTCTACCTAAATGTTCTTTGGCAAATTTATTACTTGCAAACATCTTCATATTAGCGAGCGCCTGTGCAGCAAAAGCTTCATGCATTTCAACGAGATCTAAATCTGCTAAGTTCATACCCGCTCTTGCTAAAGCAATAGGTGTTGCATAACTTGGCCCCATCAGCATATCTTGCCATACATCAATAGCAGCAAAGCCAAAACTACGAATGTAACCTAGCGGGGTGTAACCTAACTCTTTAGCTCGCCCTTCACGCATTAATAAAATTGCCGCCCCACCATCGGTTAAGGGCGTACTGGTTGCCGCGGTTACCGAACCATGTTTGCGATCAAAAACTGGTTTTAATCGGGCATAACTTTCTAGTACTGAGTTTTCTCTTATGCAGTTGTCTTTATCAATAAATTGTTTAAAAGGCTCGGCATGCGCAGTCATTACTTCATTATCTAACTTACCCGCTTGCCAACTTTCGGTAGCAAGAGTATGCGATCTATGGGCTAAAGCATCTTGATCTTCACGGGAAATTTGATAAGTTTTTGCCATTTGCTCAGCAGTTTGCCCCATGGAAAGGCCGGTTGAATATTCTGCTACTGCTGGTGATACTGGTAATAAGTCTTTAAAACCAAGGCCTGATAACAACTTTAATCGCTGTCCTAAACTTCGGGCTTTAGTCAAATCAACTAGTGTACGAGCAAGTTTTTTAGATACGCCTACAGGCGCAACAGAAGAAGAGTCTGCACCACCTGCTATACCAACATCAACATGGCCTGCCATGATTGATTCAGCAACATTAACCGTTGATTGAAAGCTTGTAGCACAGGCACGTGAAACACTGTAAGCATCAGTACTAACATTCATGCCGGTACCTAACACAATTTCTCTGGCAATATTTGGTGCTTCGGGCATTTGGACTACTTGACCAAAAACAAGTTGATCTATGATCGATGGATCTACATCATGTTTTTGTAATAATTCATTAACAACGATTTTACCCAAATCTACCGCAGGAACACCATGAAAAGCAGTGGCTTGTTTCGCAAACGGGGTACGTAAACCCGCGACAATAGCGATACGTTCGCCTGATGAGGTTGTTAGTTTTCTTGTTGTCATTTATTACTCCACACGCTTAATTGCAATGTTATTGATAAGATTAAAACAAAGAGGTCAGACCTCATGGATTTAATTTAATTTTAACCCACTTCTTAGAAATTTCAATCATTACCTTAATCAAAAATCTTTATACTAGCGTTTTCAGTTAGGGCAAGACTACATTTAATTGAAAATAGGTTAAATAAATTCGTTAAATTTTGTTACTTATCACTTGTTTTATTTCACAAAAGCCCTATGTAAACTACTAGTAATTTTTCTTAGTATAACCTTTACACTAGAAACTGCCCTTGGTCAGTTGAAACGTTATTGCTGAGTTTATCTTTTATACACAATATCATAAGAACTTATTAGTATGGCAATTGAACATTTTTCTTCATTGAAACAACATTTATCTTCACAAATTATTGGTCAAGAAGCGCTAGTTGAAAATTTACTTATTGCATTACTTGCGAATGGTCACCTTATCGTCGAAGGTCCGCCTGGTTTAGCTAAAACACGTGCTGTTAATGCTTTAGCGCAAGGATTAGAAGCTGATTTTCATCGTATTCAATTTACGCCTGATTTATTGCCCGCTGATTTAACCGGTACCGATATTTACCGCCCAGAAGATGGTAGCTTTGTTTTTCAACCTGGGCCTCTATTTCAAAACTTAGTACTTGCCGATGAAATTAACCGAGCACCTGCTAAAGTACAATCCGCCTTATTAGAAGCCATGGCTGAAGGGCAAATAACAGTTGGTCCTAAAACCTATGACTTACCAGAGTTATTTTTAGTTATGGCTACACAAAATCCAATTGAGCAGGAAGGCACTTATCCTCTGCCAGAAGCCCAGCTAGACAGGTTTTTAATGCATATTGAAATAGATTACCCTGATGCAGCGAGTGAATTAGACATATTAAAACTTAATCGCGGTGAAGCTCAAAATGCCAACACCACAAAAGAGGTTGAACGAGAAAATAGCGAGCCTAATTCTGACATCAATAAACCTCTACGTACCCTGAGCCAAAACGAAATTTTTTCAGCACGCCAAGAAGTGCTTAACATACATATGGCTCCGTCTTTAGAGAGTTATATAGTTGACCTTATTATTGCCACGCGTCAACCTAAAAAATATGACGAGAAACTCGGCACTTGGCTTGCCTTTGGTGCTAGTCCAAGAGCAACTATAGCACTTGATAGGTGTGCCAGAGCTCGCGCTTGGTTACATAATCGCGACTTTGTCAGTCCGGAAGATATTCAAGCAGTATTTCATAACGTGCTAAGACATAGAATATTGCTTAGCTATCAAGCGGAGGCCGAAGGGATTAGCGCCAACCAAGTACTTGATCATATTCTTACTCAAGTGGCTGTAGCCTAGGAAAAAACTGGGTTGAATTTCTAAAATGTATGATGCAAAAATTGAAATATCGAAGACATAATGTAATCGAATATCACAGTGAAGTATCAAATTGAGTGGAAGTATGTGGTTTAATCGTCAAAAAAAATCGTCAGCAGCTAAACAGCAAAATAATGTCTGTAAGTCATTATTAGCTGAGTTGTCCTCTAACGGTATCACTTTATCTATGCAAGAGCTTTTACAGTACCAAAGTAAAACTCGATTAATTGATTTAGCCAACAAGCGTAATATTCAAGGTAAACAGGCAGGTAATTATTTAGCGCGCTCTAAAGGCAGAGGTATGGAGTTTGACGAAGTCAGGCACTATCAAACAGGTGATGATGTTAGGGCTATTGACTGGCGAGTAACAGCCAGAACAGGTAAAACACACACTAAACTCTTTAGAGAAGAAGTTGAAAGGCCTGTACTTGTTGCCACCGATTTAAGCGCAAACATGCAATTTGGTAGTAAACTCCTTTATAAGTCTGTTCAGGCTGCTCATCTTGCGGCACTGGTTGCCTGGCATGCAAAAAACAGAGGTGACCGTTTAGGTGGGTTGGTCTTCAATGAAGCACATCACATCGAACTCAAACCAAAATCAAGAAAAGCAGGGGTGCTACATTATTTGCATGCACTTACTATTGTTAATAATCAACACCTGTCAAAAAACTTTAATAGTTCAAAAACTTCACTTCCTGTAAACAATCAGGATCTCGATAAAAGTAGCGTGATTGATGAAACGAGTTTGAGAGAGAACACCTTTGAACAACAATGTGCTCGCTTGAGATATTTAGCAAAGCCAGGGTCACTGGTTTACTTAATTACTGATGGTTTTGCATTACAAGATAGTCAGGATTGTCCTCACGTATTAAGGCATTTAAGCCAAATAAGTCAACATTGTGAGTTAGTGGTCTGTATGATAAGCGATCCTTTAGAGCAGACTCTTCCTGAGAGTCACTTTAAACTCCCTGTTTCATTAACTGATGGTGTGAACAGGCAACAATTAACCCTAGGTGACCTTGATACTGCCGAACAGTATCATCAAAAAGCTGTTGAGCAAACCAATAATATGCAACAATCATTTAGCTCCGTAGGTGCTCGCGTGATTAGCTTCTCAGCAGGACAACCTCTTGAACAGCAATTAAGTTTTGGAGGCTCATTATAATGCCAATAACCTTTATTATTGCCGCACAATCCCTACCTGGTAAACAGCCTTCGCTAACAATACATGATATTCAAGTGCCCGAGGCTGTCAGCAACTTGCCTGTGGCCCCTGGTTGGTGGTTAGTACTTTTTTCTATAATTGCCTTGTTTATGTGGCTTTTTATTAAGCTTGCAAAAGATAAACGCCTACATGCTGCACAAAAGCGGGCTTTATCACACCTAAATAACAACCTTTCATTGAATGACAAAGACTGTATCGCCCTTTTAAAATGGTCTGCCATGCAGTATTTTGACCGAGATCAACTTGCCAATGCCTTCGGCCAAGAGTTTAAAAGCTTTTTGTGCGAACAGTTGCCCGAAAAACAGCAACAAAAATTCATCGACCTTATTTCCTCGGCGTTCGAGCATCAATACCAAAAACAAACAATGACCAGTGTTGAAATTAATAGTGATTGTCAGCAAGCGACACGCATATGGTTAACGCATGCTCTACCGCCAAAAAAGCTTGTAAAAGCATCGGCTAATGGTGAGAAAAATAAGAACGTTGAGAAAGGTATTAATAACGATAGTCCCCAAGATACGTCCTTAACACAAACAACACAGGAAAATAAGTCAACAGTTACATCTAATACAAGCCAAGACAAAAAAGATACCCCCCTAAAAAAAGTAGTTGAGGAAACGACACCATGATCAGTTTTGCTTGGCCAATACTGTTAATATTATTACCCTTGCCTTTTATTGTTTACTTGCTACCTAAAAAGCAATCGGATAATCAACGAAGCGCATTAATTATGCCAGCGCTGGTTAATATATCTCATCAAACGGTTATCGAGCACAATAAAAGTAAAACCCCCTTATTGATATTAATAAGTTGCTGGGTATTGTTGATTTTAGCCTTATGTCGTCCACAGTGGCTTGGTGAAGCTATTGATATTCCCAGCGAGGGAAGAGAAATGATGATTGCTGTTGACCTTTCAGGCAGTATGGAAATTGGCGATATGTCTATTAATGGTCAAAGGCTTAACCGCTTACAAATGCTGAAAGTGGTGTTGGGTGACTTTATTGAACGGCGAGTTAGCGATAGGCTTGGATTAATTTTATTTGCCGATGATGCATACATGCAAACACCAATGACTTTTGATAGAAAAACTGTGAAACAAATGTTGAACGAAAGTGAGCTTGGTTTAGTCGGTAAAAAAACTGCTATTGGTGATGCTATCGCGTTAGCAGTTAAGCGATTTGATTTAAAAAAAGAGTCAAATAAAGTATTGCTTTTATTGACTGATGGACAAAATACCGCGGGTAAAATAACACCTGAACAGGCCCTTGAATTAGCGGTAGCTAAAGAAGTTACCATTTATACTATTGGTATAGGCGCCGATTCAATGTTGCAACAGTCTTTATTTGGCAGTCAACGAGTAAACCCATCCGCAGATCTAGATGAAAAAAGTTTACAAAATATTGCCCGTCAAACTGGAGGCCAATATTTTCGTGCTCGCGATGCACAAAGTATGAATGATATTTATAACTTACTGGACAAACTTGAACCCATTGAGCAAGAGCAGCAGCAAATGCGGCCATTAACTGCACTTTATTTTTGGCCCTTGGCTATGTCAGTAATCTTGTGTTGTGGTTACTTAATTATTCAGCATTTTTCTTTTTTACAACCTTACCGACGTCAACCTAAAGTTAACGCTAGCGGCCAAGCAGGAAAAGAAAATTAATTATGTCAACACTTCCACCAAACAACTTAATTAATAGCTTTCAGTTACCTAGCTTAAGTTTTGAAGGCTTTACAGACAACTTTCATTTTATCCGCCCTGAATGGTTATTAGCGTTTATTGTCTTAGCTATCATTTTATACATTCTCAAAAAGCTCAAGTATTATCAATCCCCTTGGCAGCATTTTTTACCTGCGCATTTAGCGGCTAATTTACTTGAAAACTCTGAAAAACAGCGCTCAAGTTCTGATTCTTCAGCCCTCAAGCATATTCTAAAGCCTTTAATTATTGGTACTTGTGCAATTATTGCTCTAGCAGGACCTGCCTGGCAAAAATTACCGCAACCTGTTTATCAATTAGCACGCGGCTCTGTGGTTATCATGGACATGTCTTATTCTATGTATGCAACCGATGTTAAGCCTAATCGCCTCACCAGAGCTCGCTACAAAGCCATCGACCTACTAGATCACATTAATGAAGGTGATGTTGGCTTAATTGCCTATGCCGGTGATGCTTTTGTTATTAGCCCATTAACACAAGATATTAATAATATCGCTTTATTACTACCCTCACTGTCTCCTGACATTATGCCAGTTATTGGTGCAAACCCTTTTGCTGCCTTAGCCTTAGCTGATAAAACCCTCAAAAATGCTGGTCACCTTAGTGGCGATATTTATTGGTTTACCGATGACGTAGAGCAAAGTGAGATGTCAGATATTTATGATTGGATTAATAATACTGATCATACATTAAATATTTTAGGTATTGGCAGTAAAACAGGCGCACCTATTAAGCTCAACAGTGGTGAATTACTCAAAGATAGTAGAGGTGCAATTGTTATCCCGCAATTACCTGAAGAGCGGCTCGCTGCATTAAGTCAACGAGGCGGCGGTGCTTACCATTTAATGACTAACTCAGATAAAGATATAAAAGTCATTACCGCTAAACTTGACAACCCAATGTCTAGTAAATCGCCAGAAAATGGCTTAAATCAACAGGACAAAAATAAACAAGTCATGCAAGGGGACCAATATAAGGAACAGGGACCTTGGTTATTATTTATCATTATACCTTTTTTACTTACTTATTTTCGTCGAGGCAGCGAGATTTTGCTAGTAACTGGATTACTGCCCGCAACGTTATGGTTGAGTTTATTGAGTTTAAGCTTAATTAGCCAACAAAGCATGGCAGCAGAGTCATCAAACGCACAAGCCAGTACCTTTAATGACAGCACAAAAAGCAGTAATAACCAAACGAGTTCATTGTGGCAAAACTTATGGCGGACGCCAGATCAACAGGCACAACGTCTTTATGACCAAGAAAATTATCAAGGTGCCGCAGACAAATTTAAGAATAGTCAATGGCAAGCTAGCGCCCATTATAAAGCCGGAGATTATGAAAAAGCATTGCAAGCATTTAAACAAGATAACAGCGCCACAGGCCTTTTTAACCAGGGTAACAGCCTCGCACAATTACAAAAAATTGATGAGGCAATCGAGGCTTACCAGCAAGCTTTAGCAAAAAAACCTGATTTTAACGAAGCTAAAGAGAATTTAGCCAATTTAGAGGCAATAAAAAAACAACAAGAACAACAACAAAATTCTCAAGACGGCGCTGATAATAGTGATGACAATAAACAAAGCAATAACAGCTCTGAGCAGCAAAAGCAGCAAGGCTCTGACAGTAATCAAGAGCAACAGAGCGGCGAGCAACAGCAAGGAGATCAGAGTGATCAGAGTGATCAGCAGAATGCTGAAGATAACGATCAACAATCAACGAAAGAATCTACTGAACAAGCGGAACAGTCACCGCAACAAAATCAGCAGGCAAATCCAGCTGAGCAAGATGCAGAAGAGCAAAAGCAACAAGACGCACAAACTGCTGCTGAACAAGAGCTTGCTGATGATACTGACACTGACAAGTCGCTTGCTCAGCAGGCCATTGACAGTAAAACCAAAGAAACCGAGCAAAAACATCAACAGTTATTCAATAAAGTAACTGATGATCCCTATTTGTTATTACGAAATAAAATGCAACTCGAATATCAAAAGCGCCGCAATGAAGGTGCTAATCAAGGAGTAACCAAGCAGTGGTAAACACTTTGTCTTCAAAATTATCAAAACCTTCGGTGAAATCAATACAAGGTATATTTATTACGCTACTTCTTGTCACGTTTTATTTGCTAAGTTATCAAGCAAAGGCATTATCAATCGTCACGGCAACAATAGATAAAAACCCTGCCATGCTAAATGAATCAGTATTGTTAACTGTGACTGCCGATGATGACATTAACCGTAATGCATTAGAT
This sequence comes from Colwellia sp., assembly GCA_042091395.1. Classification (GTDB taxonomy): domain Bacteria; phylum Pseudomonadota; class Gammaproteobacteria; order Enterobacterales; family Alteromonadaceae; genus Colwellia. The sequence continues at coordinate 54,747 of JBELHN010000019.1, read as the reverse complement.
ACCAGCCCATTGCTAGGTGACTTCATGGTGGGCCAGACTTCAGTCAGCACGCAAACTAATATGGTTAATTTCAAAACCACTCGAAGCACAACATGGCAAGTTATTCTTGTGCCCCGTAAAACTGGGAAATTATTAATCCCTGCACTGACTATAGAGCAAATAAGCAGTGCCCCAATTGAATTGACTGTTGTGCCTAAAAATACCTCTAATAACATGCAAGCTGATATTTTTATCACCAGTGAGTTATCTCATGAGCAAGTCTATGTTCAACAATTGTTTACCTTATCACTCAAACTTCACTTTGCCGTTGAACTAAAGAGTGGCAACCTATCGGAGCCAGAATTAACAGGGGCAACGTTTGAAAAAGTTGGTAAAGATAAACAATCAGATAGCATTATTAATGGCAAACGATACCGTGTTATCGAACAAACCTACGCTATCACCCCAGAGGAAAGTGGTGATTTCACTATAGCGGCGCCATTATTTTCAGGTGATGTATTACAGGCTTCTCAGCGCCGCTCAAGTTTTTTAAGTTTTGCACAAACCAAACCGGTAACTATCCTCGGTGACGTCCTGAATATCAAGGTGTTGCCCATACCTGAAAGTTATCCTAAAGACGCGCCATGGTTACCAACAGATATTTTAACTTTACATCAAGAATGGCAAGCAACGAAGGACACTTTCACAGTGGGAGAGCCCATTACTCGCACTATAACGTTAACTGCTGCCGGCCTCTCAAAAGCGCAATTGCCTAAACTAACTATGCCTGATGTGCGTGGTGTAAAAATATACCCCGATCAGGCTGAATTAAACAGTACACTTAATCAAAATAGATTAGTGAGCCAAAAGCGACAAAATTTTGCGCTAGTACCAAACACTGCTGGTCAATTTACATTACCAGCTATGAGTGTGACATGGTTTAATACCTTAACCAATAAAGTCCAACAAAGTGCCCTGCCCGAAAAAACTATTTTAGTAAAAGCTGCTGACAGTAATATAGATATTAATCAAGCCACTGACTTTAATACACAAAATACTAGCAGTGTTAATAATAGTACTTCGAGTGAACAAGCTAGACAGGCCTTGTCAACCGAAAGCACACTTTCCCCTCCAATAAGTCAAGACAAAAGTTTACAGTGGTTATTTTTAGGCTTGTGGCTGCTGACCAGTTTAGCTTGGCTAATTCAAGTGATGTTCTTTAGAGGAACGAAGCAAAAAACTTCGCAAGTATCAAAATTATCATCAACGAGTGATCACTTACCTAAACTATTCGCGGCTTGTAAAAATAACAATGCTGAATTGGCATTAAATGAAATTTTACCTTGGCTGAGAGAATTGATTTCACAAACCAAACCTGGTGTTGAAATTCACAATATAGCACAAGCTTTAAGCTATATTGAAGAGCAAGCCTTTGCCACGGCACTAAACGATTTACAACAGCACCTATACGGAAAATGTGCCACACAAGGTGCACCATCTTGGCAAGGTGCGGCGCTTACGCAAGCCATTAAAAAAGTAAATAAACAATTCGCACAAGATAATGTTGCAGAGCCTTTATCTATAAACCCCTAGGTGATATTTTTCAAAACAGCCATAGCTCATGAGTTAAGTTATATTCATTAGCTATGGCTATTGTTCTTTATTCCAAAAACTATTGTTTGTTTCAGGTTACGATTTATTGAAATTAATTTATCGCTACTCAGGTCTATAGTTTTATGATGACAAAACAACTTAGATATGAAGCGCTTGTTAAAGCGCTTCACAGTGATTTATACCGTTATGCCTTCTGGCTATGCCATGAAAAGCAAGTGGCTGAAGATTTGGTACAAGAAACTTTTTTGCGTGCTTGGCGAGCTCTTGATTCTCTCAAAGATGAAAAAGCAGCTAAGTCTTGGTTAATCACTATATTACGCAGAGAAAATGCACGACGTTTTGAACGGAAACGCCTAGAAATGAGTGACTATGAAGAGGCAACAATTACTGATCATTTATCAGTGAGTATAGAGCAAGGCTTAGAAAATCATTGGTTAAGAGAGAAAATTGCACAATTACCTAGCGAATATTCTGAGCCTCTAGTATTACAGATCTTGGGGGGTTTTAGTGGCGAGGACATTGCCGCTATGTTGGATCTTAACAAGAATACTGTAATGACTCGCTTGTTTAGGGCAAGAAATCAACTTAAAGAAGCCCTGGAAGCAGAGCCAGTTAAACGAGGTACCTCCAATGGATGATTTACAGTTTAGACGAGCACTATATGCCGACCCTCATAACCAAGATCCTGAAGTCATCGCTGCACAGCAAAGTGATCCCAGTAAAAAGCAGTTTGCACATGATATTTACCAACTAGATAAACAGATTGAACAGGCATTAAAAATCCCTGTACCAGATGATCTTTGTGACAAGCTAATTTTAAGACAAAGCCTAGCCAACCATCAAGTGCATAAAAAGAAAACTAGGATTCATCTTGCACTAGCTGCATCTGTAGCCATTGTAGGAGGCTTATTGTTAAACTTTATGCATGCTTCAAGTGCCTACTCCACTATGAGTGACTACGCACTTGCTCATGTTTATTATGAGCAAGGCGCCTTCGCAAATGATGCCGGCAATCAAGTATCATTAACCACACTAAACCAAAAAATGGCTGCCTTTGATGGCCAATTTAAACAAACTTTAGGCACCTTGATTTCAGCCGATTATTGTCGATTTGGTGGGATAAAAAGTTTACATTTGGTGTTCCAGGGTAAAACCAGTCCGGTTGATGTATTTGTGACCCCTAACACTGAGCAATTGGCCTTTAGTGCTAATTTTAATGACAAAAATTTGCACGGTACTTCATTGGCATTTAATCAAAGTAGCATTATTGTGGTTGCCGATAAAAATGAGTCACTAGCACAATGGCAAACAGATATTAATAATACGGTCGTTTGGTCTATTTAACTCTCAATAGATTAAGATAATATTTCCTTTATTAAAGAGAGAATTTGAACTAAATAGCCTGTTCACTTTAATTAATTGGTTAGCATTTAAGTTGATTTAATAGTGCGTGCCTAAAATACTGTAATAAAAAAACCCTAACAATTAATTGCTAGGGCTATTGTTAATTTTACTCAGGCTATCAATAATAAAGAACTAACCTAAGAAATAAAGATCAGCATTACAGGGTAGTTTCAAACAATTTATAAATACGGCGATATTCGTCTAACCAAGAGCTTGGTTGCACAAAACCGTGCGGTTCAACAGGGTATATAGCCGTTTCAAAATTTTGCTTTTCAAGCTCAATTAAGCGTTGTACCAAGCGCACTGTGTCTTCAAAAAACACGTTATCATCAACCATAGGAGCGTTAATTAACAATGGCCTCTGAAGGCCTTCGGCGAAGTAAATAGGTGAACTTCGTTCATAAGCAATGGCATCATCTTCGGGGGTGTTTAATATATTTGAAGTATAGCCATGATTATAATAAGCCCAATCAGACACTAAACGAATGGCGGATCCTGATGCAAATAACTCAGGATCGGTAAACATTGACATTAATGTTAAAAACCCACCATAAGAGCCTCCATAAGTGCCAACACGCTGTTGATCAACGTTGGCATTTTCAACAAGCCATGCAACACCATCACGCATGTCTTCAACTTCTGGTTTACCCATATGCCTATAAATCGCTGTTCGCCAATCACGGCCGTAGCCAGCAGATGCTCGATAATCCATATCAATAACCACATACCCTTGTTGAACTAACATGGAATTAAACATAAATTCACGAAAGTAGCCAGACCAACCTAAATGTGAGTTTTGCAAATAGCCAGCACCATGCGTGAACATAACAGCTCGATTCTTTGTTAACGTTTTATCATAGTTTTCTGGTAAGTATACTTTAGAGTATATTGGTTGTTGTTGGTGACTTGATGGAATAGCAACAATCGTTGGCGCCACCCATGGCATAGCAAGAAATGCTTCGGAAACAGTGTTGGTAATTTTCTTCGCTTTATCAGTGCTTGATTCTGGTTGTAAGTTTTGTACGTAAAGCTCTGGCGGCATAGTCACAGTAGAATGTTCAATTAAAAGTTTTGATTGATCTGGGCTGAGTAAATAATCATTTTTACCGCCTAAATCAGTTAATTGTGATATGTTTTTTTCCATATCTACACGATAGATTTCATAGATACCAGGATGCTTTATATTTGCCTTAAAGATAAATTGATTACCTTTAGTCTCAGTGATACTACTCACCTCAAAGCGGCCATTGGTTAGCGCAATGGCCTTGCCATTAATGGGTTTATGGTAAAGGTGTGAATAACCAGATTCTTCCGATAGATAATACAAACTAGCCTCGTTAGAATTGGCTAGCCAACCAAACTCATTAAAAGTCCAATTTATCCAAGCATCATCATGTAATTGATGCTGATTTACGAGTGTATTACGCGTAAAATCTACCGTCGTTAACCACCGAGTTTTATTGTCCCAAGCTTCCAACATTATCGCTAAATGACGACCGTCAGCACTCCATTTAATGGGATTAAACATTTGTAAGACATGAATTTGTCGAGCTTTTTTCTGTGATTTGTATTTTTCCCCCTGACGTGCATAATTTTCAGCTTTGACTTTAGCCAAAACATCAGTATCAAAATCAGGTAAGGTGTCATAGCTCAACTTATTGATGCTACCCGTCAGTAAATCAAGTATTAACAATTGTTCTTGATACTTTCTATTATTGGCCACGCGCGCACGGACTTTTTCAGCCACAACAAGTCCATCTTTAGTGACATAATTGGGCATGATATCTGTTTCATCTCGGCTTGATTTAGCACCAGTGACGCTGACTAACAGCTTATCTCCATTAGGCGATAAGCTGGAATGTACTAAACGATTACCCTGCCCCAAGTAAAAACGCGGATCGTTGACAGCAATGTTTTCATCATTCAGTTGTTTTTGTTTAGCTTCATTCAATGCCCTATTACGCTGTTGCAAAGCAATGAAATTAATCAGTTTCTGCTGCTCTGTTGCCAAATAAGTTTCAGGTTGACTACTTACTTTGGGTTTATCTGAAAGTACAAGCTTAGCTAGCTCTTTAATTTGTCCTGAGCGAATATCATGGCTAAAAAACGAATGACCTATTTGATATGCCACCCTACCGTTGTTTAAAAACTGAGGTTTACGCTCTTGTTCAGAGGTGAAAGTAAGCTGCTTTACTTGCTCGTTGGCAATGGTTTTAACAAATATATCACCGTTAAAAGCATATACTTTGTAAGTTTTTGTTGAATCTAAATTGGCATTCTTATCAGCAACCTTATGTTGATCAGCAAGTGTTACTTTTAGGGTTTTTTGGGTATCTAAATTCACTTCATATAAATTTCGTAAAGGATTACCCAGTTGTTTTTGTTGATAGTGTACCCGATTATTATTGCCCCAATACCATGATTCTGGCGAACGTCCCATCCAATCAGGATCTGCCATTATCTTTTTTAAGGTAATAATGTCTAGGGATTGCGAACCTTGAGCGTTATCTGCTTTTACTGGCGAAGCAATAGCTTGTAGTGGTAATTCATTCGTTTGAATGTTGCTGCAAGCTACCAAGCCTAAACTGAGTACGGTAACGATTAATTTTAATTTCATATTCTTTTTAATAACCTTGATTCTTTAATTAACGTGATTTACGCATAAGGATAATGACTTCAACCGGCTAAATAAGCAGTAAAATTTTAACTTGTTTGGTGCTTACGCATTTAAATTCCCACTAAATACTAGCCTATGTTGGCCTAGAACATAAGTGGCTAATCGTTCTTTGTATTGCACACATAGGATTATGTGTTCTAATGGCTTTACATTTAATATAGTTACTCAAAATTTTCATCATCGCTGTTTTAAAACTTAATACAATTAATCATTAAATAACTTAAAAAGCGTTAATACCTTTTTAGTTCAGCTCAAAAGACAGTAAAATATAATTTTTAGTTAGTTTATTATCATCGGACTATATTATGTTCTGCCCTTGCGGCTCAAACTTAGCCTTTTCAACGTGTTGCCAACCCTACATTACTCATACTAAAATTCCTCACAGTGCAGAGTTATTAATGCGCTCACGATTTAGTGCTTACGCTACTAAAAATGGGCCGTATATCTTTCAAACCTATGGAATAAAACAGCAATCATTTCATTCAATTACTGACATTCAGTCTTGGGCGGACGAGTGCACGTGGTTAGCACTTATCATTCATCAAAGTGGTAAAAGCACCGTTGAATTTTCGGCATATTACCTTCATGAAGACAACCTATTTGAGCTAAGGGAGGTATCAAAATTCCAACTTGAAAGCGGCCAGTGGCGTTATATTGATGGTGACATTATCAAGCATAAAAAAATAGCGGTCATTAAACGCAATGAGCTTTGTCCATGTAACCAATATCAAACATCCTGGTCTACCAAGAAGAATAAAAAATATAAACACTGTTGTGCAAAAAAATAGCGTGAAGTTTTTATATTTTCTGCAATATTAATGCTCAGAATACTATTTAACTTCACTGATTTAGTTAACAGAGCTGGCTTTTACTATGGACTGCTGAACTGTATCTAACCAAGCATTTACATTAACGGCTTGTCGAGTATTTAATGTTTGATTATAAACATTATCGCCATCTACTATTGAATTTGAAGAATTAACGCCTGATAATTTCTGATTTTCTTTTGGCTGCTGTTGTTTGTTAATTAACAATTGTTGTAATTTGAGCTGTGTAAATAAACTGGTATTTTCTACTATTTGACTGTTAATAAACTGTTTATCGTCACGAAAGCAAAGCGGTTTAGGTTGTAATACGTCAGATAAACGAAGTTCGGTTAACTTGTTATCATTGATATGTTGGGCTTGGTTAAATTGCCTGATATCTTCAATCTGAGCTAATGCTAGCGGTAATTTTTCAGGTAAATTAAATTTTTTTCTTAAAGTACTGTTAGAGCATGCTTGTTTGGGTGCTGATTTTTCTTGTGATAAAAAAAATTGGCTTTGTTCACGAACATCTGCAGCTAACATAGCTAACAATAGACTAAAGTCTGCCCGACGGGTCTCTTGCACACTATGGTTGAGTTGCTCACCTAGCTGATGTTCATGAAACAAAGCATGGTCTTTTTCTGCTTTGCAAGACAAACCACCTTGAGTGGTTTGCATTTTCTTCAACATGGCAAGGTCAGATTGCGCTGCTTCAACGGCCAAATAACAACTCTCTTTTCATTTATCTTAAGTAAGTTATCGGCAATTTTTAGCTAATGTTTAGCTAATATTTTGAAAAGAATTGAAATTTAATTTTAAAATAGATGGCGCTATTAATAATAAATAGTTTGATTGGCGTTAAGGTCTGTTCAGAAACTATTAAAGGTTAGTTATGCGATACACACTGTGTTCACCTGAATGTATTATACGCATATCATCAGATAATAACTTATCAAATACATAGTATTAGACTAACAACTAAGTGAGGTTTTAATGAGGTGGCTTTTGTGGCCAACTCAGGGTAAATGATGCCCCTCCCAAGTCACTATTATCAACTGATACATTGCCGTGATGCCATTCCATAATTCTAGCGACAATAGCTAAACCCAAACCAAAGCCACCTGTATCACGGTTTCTTGACTGTTCTCCGCGAGAAAAAGCATCAAAGATAACTTGCTTAAACTCTTCGGATACGCCCTCGCCGTTATCTTCAACAGAAATACAACAAAAGCCTTTATTTTCTGAGAGAGTTACGCGCACTTTATTACGGCCGTATTTTATAGCGTTATTGATAAAATTATTTAATGCTCGATCAATAAAGTGGCCATCACAACACACTAGATTACTGGTTAGCGTGTTCACATACTCGATAGAATCGACAAACTGTTGATGATTTTTTACTTGCAGAGTAACTAACTCATTAACATCAGTTTCAGTAATGTTAAGTTCAGGTTTATCATTATCAAAAGCCGCATAAATCAGCATCTCATTGATTAACTCTTCTAACTCACCAACATCATTAGTAATTTGTTTTCGATACTTAATTCTTTTCTCGTCATCTTGTATGGTATCTAACATCTCTAAAGCAAATTTAGTTCTGGCCAAAGGTGTCCGCAATTCATGAGAAACCGCACTTGAAAGCTCCTTATGTGCTTTAATTAAGCGGCTTATTCGCGCTGCCATCATATTAAATGAAGCATTCATGGGCGCTACCATGCTTGATTTAGCTGGAGGAGCATGACTATCAAAGTCACCCTTACCGAAAGCCCGTGTTGCCTTTTTTAGTTGTTCCAAATCTTTAGACATAGGCCATAACCATATTAAAATAATAAAGCCAAAAGCAGAGAGTATTATGACTCGGTAGATAGCTTTTGTTCTTGGTCTTGAGGGCATTTTTGCCCGAGCTAAGGTAATAACTACATCAGAATTTTTTATTGCATAATGCAGAGTAACTGCACCACCAGAGTAATAAATATGAGTATCAGAATGTTGTAAAAAATTATGTTCTGAGTTATCGGCCGCGGCTATTTCAGCGGTTGTCATTAACTTTAAGGGTAAATCCCATCGCTTTCCCGCATCTTCAACAATAGTTTGCCATTCATGTCGAGGATGTTTACCAACATAATCACCTAAAGCCATAAGTACCGTTTGGTAGCCAGTATAAGACTCTATGTCTTGCTCAAGATATGACACCCACACCTTATCAAGCACCCAAGAAACAATAATAAAAGTAACAATAACAATCACATAAAGATTGAAAAAAGAACGACCTAATTTCATTGAATCACCGTTAATATTTATTTTCATAATGAGCTATAAATATTGCACTTATACAAAAAAACATCGTGCAATCCTGCTTGAGAAGAAATAGTAATAAGTCATTGAATCAACTGTTGAAATAATCATCTAGTAAGTTTATTGCCAAGCATCTTCAACAAATAAATAACCTTGGCCCCAAATCGTTTTTATTCTAAAAGGTGTTTCAGTGCTGTCATTTAATTTTTTTCTTAATCTTGAAATACGAACGTCAACACTGCGGTCTAAACCATCATATTCTCGGCCAATAACCGCTTTGTAGATGTAATCTCTATTTTGCACTTCACCCGGTTTATTCGCCAAAAGCCATAACAAATCAAATTCTTGACTTGTTAAATCAATATTTTCTTGATTAAGAGTTACTGTCCGAGAAGCTCTATTGATGTGTAAAGACCCACAGCTAATTTCACCCTTGTCGTCACTTTGATTAGGAAGGTTTCCGCGACGCAATAACGCATTAACTCGGGCTAACAGGACTCTCGGTTCAACAGGCTTAATAACATAATCATCAGCACCAATCTCTAATCCAAGCACTTGATCAAAATCAGTACTTTTAGCAGTAAGCATTAGAATTGGCCCTTTATACTCTGGTCGTAAATCCCGACAAACAGTAAAACCATCCTTGCCTGGCAGCATAATATCGAGCAAGATAATATCAGGACAAAAGAGTGAAACACGTTTGGCAACAGTATCCCCCCTAAATTCTTGTTTTACATGAAACCCTTCACACGTCAAAAAGTCAGTGACTAGATCTGATAACTGTCTATCATCCTCAACAAGCAAAATCTTTTTAACATTTGAATTATTATCTACCATTATTACTTCCTTCCTACATAAAAATCTGTATCGGGTAATTTAGTGTTCGTAAAGCTGAGTATCAAGTCAATTATCTATTTAATTACCTTAAGCTTAAACAAGTTACTAGCCTTAAACAATAGCATCTACAGCTTGTTACGCTTAAATTACTTTTAATAACAAGTTTTCAAAATAAACCTTGCGACAATGACAATAAACACGCAAGATCAGTGTCAAAATTGACTAAACTACTTATATTTTCTTGCAATTGAGGTTTCAGTACTTTATGAAAATCATCTCGTTTAATATTAACGGCCTTCGCGCTCGTCTTCACCAATTACAAGCCATTATTGATAAACACCAACCAGACATTATCGGGCTACAAGAAATTAAAGTGCATAACGATGCTTTTCCTGTTGAAGCTGTTGAAGAAATGGGCTATCACGTCTACTTTCATGGACAAAAAGCTCACTATGGTGTGGCTATGCTATGTAAGAACCCAGCACAAACCGTGCAACTTGGTTTTCCTTCTGATGATGATGAAGCACAACGCCGAATGATCATGGTTACCACCACGAATGATAACGATGAAAAAGTGACCGTCTTAAACGGTTACTTTCCGCAAGGTGAAAATATAAATCATGAAACTAAGTTTCCCTATAAGCGCCAATTTTATAAAGATTTAATGACCTACCTTAATGAAAATCATCATAATGATGAAAACCTTGTTGTGATGGGTGACATTAATATTTCACCACTCGATTTAGATATAGGAATTGGCGAACAAAATAGAAAGCGATGGTTGAAAACAGGTAAATCCTCATTTCAGCCAGAAGAGCGTCAATGGCTCACTACATTGATGGACTGGGGCTTTATCGATACTTTTCGACAATTACACCCCAATAAAGGTGAATGTTATTCTTGGTTTGATTATCGCTCAAGAGGTTTTGACGACAACCGCGGTTTGCGTATTGATGTTGTTTTAGCAACCAAAAGTATGGCAAACACTTGTGTCGAAGCGGATATTGACTATGAATTGCGTGGTATTGAAAAACCGTCTGATCATGCTCCAATATGGTCAACATTTAAATAAGGCTATCATTAATGGTTGTTCAAAATAGCCCGCAATATCGCTGTCCATTATGCAAAGAAGCACTCTTTTTACAAGAAAAAACCTATGGTTGTAAGAATAATCATAGGTTTGATAAAGCTAAACAAGACTATGTGAATTTATTACCAGTACAGTTTAAACATTCGAAACAACCTGGTGACAATAAGGCAATGGTAAAGGCTAGACGAGAATTTTTAGATCGAGGTTATTACCAACCTTTAGTTGACACAATGTTAACTTTATATAAAAAGTATATTGGCATTGAATCTAAGGTTTTTGATGCCGGTTGTGGTGAAGGTTTTTATACTCATCAGCATAAAAATGACATCAATAGTGTATATGGTATAGATATAGCTAAAGAAGCAATTATATTGGCAGCTAAACGCCATAAGTCTTGTTTTTTTAGTGTCGCTACGCTATCCGACTTACCCTTTGCTGATAAATACTTTGATTGGATTTACAGTGTTTACGCCCCTATTTTAGAAACAGAATTTACACGTATTTTAAAAAATAATGGCTATTTATTAACGGTAACACCAGCAGAAAATCATTTATTTGAACTCAAATCTCTGATTTATCGAAACCCAACAAAACACGACACATCAAAACCTCCCATAAATCAGCTTCGCTTGATTGATGAACAACGTTTAAACTACTCAATGCAATTTAATAACAGCGCAGATCTTTTAAACTTGTTAGCTATGACACCTTTTGCTTTCAAAGCGAGCTCCAAGTTAATTGACTCTTTAAAAAAACTTAACACATTTACTTGCCAAGCAGATTTTATTTTGCGCTTATATCAAAAGAAAGAAGCCTAAACTATTTTAAATCAATTGATGCTTAACATGGGTAATTCTGCGGCAATCAATATTGCGTGAATAATTTGTAAGTTGATAAATTTTAACAGGCTTCTGTTATAAAAATCGGTAACGTATCAACATAAAAATGATTTTAAAAAGAATTTACACTAGGCTAATAGGTGTTATTTTTGCGAAAAAGTCAGCTGCAACAGTCTTGCAAGATCAATATAACGAGGATTATAAATTGCTAATTTAGAGATAGTCGGTTCAATTGCTAGCGATACGGACAGATTATTTTGACTTTTCTTTTGTTGCTGGCTTTGTTCTTTAATTTTTTCTAAACCACTTTGATACCAAGAGGCTAATGACGGCGGTAATAACTTATCTGCTTTAACACCAGAAAAAACTAGGGCTTGAATTGGCATACTCAGTAAAAATAAACCGTACACAAGAGCCACAGGTAAAGCATTCAGTGCATTTTCTACTGTACCTTGCCCTAAGGGGTAACCAGATGCCAAATAGAGCTGCATAATGACAGTAAATAGAGCTAAGCCTGGAAAGTACCTGCAAATAAAGCGGGCGCTTTGCACACCTCGGTACTCCTCAAAATAACGCGCTAGCTCTGGTTTATTTGGCCAAAGTGATAAATATTTTTGCCCTAATTTAATAAGTTGTATAACTGATATGTTCATTTAATTACTATAGCAGCTACTCACCTTAAGAAACAGCCACTATAGAAATAAATGTATTGTAAGTGTCATATTACTCTGTTGATTAATTTACTAATGCGCTCACCAAAAACTAACTTAAATTAGATTAAGTTTATTTAAAAAACTCATTTTTTAGGTATTTAAAAGCATATAAAGTGTTTTTGATAATAGAATGACCACTAAAGTATTATTTTTATATATTATCAAAAAAATCAAAGCATAAAAGGGATTACACAAAAAACGTACTCGTGTTATTTACCATTAAAATCAGTAACTAAAACCTTTATATAAGGATTACTAACAATTATATCCACAGCTTTTGTGGATATAAAAAATAAATCAAAGTAAGAATTAACCGCTTAAAAAACAGTAAAAATCATTAACAATTTAATATTCTAGTTATAACTCAACTGAAGCAGTTAGATAACAGCAGTTAAATCATAGCATCAACTAAAATTACACAATCTAACATGTAACTAATTGTCATTAGGGACCTCAATAGTTACACATCAATAATTATCTTTGGGTATGAATGTTCAAAGTGCAGTGGTTAGTTTAGGAGCCTATTGTCTATAACTCTGGGTATATCTGATAACAATAATTGATTAGCATAAAAGCGGATATAGCATATTGTTTCTGATATGATTAAGTCATTATTGATACTGGTTAAAAACGGCGAATTTATGATTACACTTTATGGTATAAAAAATTGCGACACGGTAAAAAAAGCAAGTAAATGGCTTGAGCAGCATAACATCGAATATCAACTCTATGATTTTAAAAAACAGCCATTAACGTCTGACTTATTGACTGAGTTTGTTAATCTAAGCGACTGGTCATTACTCCTAAATAAGCGCAGTACAAGCTTTCGCAATTTACCCGAGAATATAAAAAGCAACTTAACTGATGAGGTAATATTTGCAGCAGTAATTGAACAGCCAACGCTATTAAAAAGGCCATTATTACCTTTAAATGGGCAATTAAATTTAGGCTTTAGTGCTCAACAATATCAAACACTCTTTAACGAAGAGAATTAAGCATATTGCAACAGTAACTTATCAAAGGTAATTATTTTGAGTGATCAACTACAAACAACTGAAAGTGCAGTAATTAAATTAGCAAAAGCATTAATAGCCAAACCTTCTGTAACTCCCGACGATGCAGGTTGCCAAGAGTTAATTGGCGAGCGATTAGCCCAGCTTGGTTTTGTTAATGAAACCATGGTTTTTCATGATACTACTAACCTGTGGTCTAGAAGAGATAGTCAATTACCATCAAAGGTTTCATCTACGAACAATGATTTAGTATTTTGCTTTGCTGGTCACACTGATGTTGTACCACCAGGAAACCTTGACTTGTGGAATACCCCTCCATTTGAGCCCACAATTATAAATGGAATGTTATACGGAAGAGGCGCAGCTGATATGAAAGGTAGTTTGGCAGCCATGATTGTCGCTACCGAGCAGTTTGTAAAAGATCACCCAGACCACCAAGGTGCGATTACGTACCTTATTACTAGCGATGAAGAAGGGCCATTTATTAACGGTACCACTAAAGTTATCGATACCCTGGAAGCCCGTAATGAAAAAATTACTTATTGTATCGTAGGTGAGCCTTCTAGCACCTCAGAAGTGGGTGATATCGTTAAAAATGGTCGCCGCGGGTCCATCTCAGCAGCATTAACCATTAAGGGCAAACAGGGACATGTAGCTTACCCTGAACACGTCAATAACCCTATTCATGTAGCAATGCCGGTATTAGCGGAACTTAGTCAAACGACTTGGGATAATGGCAATGATTACTTTCCAGCTACTAGTTTTCAGATATCTAACCTAAACGCTGGTACGGGGGCAACTAATGTTGTACCTGCTGATATCACTGCATTATTTAACTTACGGTACAGCACAGAGTTAAACGACCAAGAAATTGTTGATAAAGTTGAAACTATCATCAACAGTTATAAAATAGACTACGACATTGATTGGACCTTCAATGGTAAACCTTTCATTACTGAGCATACCTCTTCTGAAGGTGGCTTTTTAAATGCAGTTAGCCAAGCCATTTTGACAGTAACCGGAAAGGAAACTCAACTTTCTACCTCAGGTGGTACCTCTGATGGGCGTTTTATTGCCCCCACAGGCGCTAAAGTAATTGAATTGGGTCCGTGCAACGCAACCATTCATCAGCTTAATGAATCGGTCTGTTGTGAACATTTAGAAAAGCTTGTAGATATTTACTATCATTGTTTAGTAAATGTTCTATGTACACATAAGACCACAATGAACTGAACATAAGAAGTTTGAAATGACAGTGCCAAACCATACAGTTAACTATGCTGAAGTTTTCGGACAAACAAAAGATCACTTATGTTTTTTATCCGAACGTGTAGCTGTTCATAAGCGAATGAAACATGCTTTTATTGCACTTCAAGATGCCGCAAAAACTCAAGGATTTGAACTTAAAATAGCCAGCGGCTTTCGCTCCTTTGAACGTCAGTTAATCATATGGAATAACAAATTTTCAGGAAAAACAGCATTAAAAGGAAAAACAGGTGAAGTAATTAACCCTAAAGATCTAACAGAGCGTCAGTTAATCAACCAAATTTTGTTATACTCTGCACTTCCTGGTGCCAGCAGACATCATTGGGGTTCTGATATAGATGTTTATGCACCTAACTTTTTAGCTAAAAATGAGCAGCTTCAACTTGAGGTATGGGAGTACGAACAAGGGGGACCTTTTAAGGAGTTATTTCAGTGGCTTGATCTTAATGCGCATACCTATGGCTTTTATTTTCCTTATGCTAGCTTTCAAGGCGGCGTTGCATTTGAACCGTGGCATCTGTCGTATCTACCCATATCTAACAACTACCAACAAGCATTTAATGTTGATAAATTAAAAGACCTACTCAACCAAAGTAATATTATGGGTAAAAACACTATCTTAGAAAATCTTGACGAAATAGCGAGCCGCTTCATAAATAATGTCACTGAAGCACCTAACAATGTTATATTTGAAGGTTTTAATTTTTCTCATTAATTTAAACATAGCCTGAGGTTAAACATGGACAATTGGTTAGCTATTTTTATGCTAGTTCTTTCAATAGTAATTATTGTGGGTAATATTAGCACCTTTCAAAAAAGTGCTAAGCACAAAATGCGTAAAAAGCCATTGAATGAAATGAAAGAAACTCTTCCTCGAAAACAAGAAAAATCTGAAAAAAAGTGATTAACAGGCCAAGTCAATACTGATATTTGAACCGCTGCTTAATGCTTTTAAAAAACAAAAAAACGCCATTTTTGGCGTTTTTTGCTATTTAAATCATTCAAATCAAAAGCTTTAAAATACGTCCCTAAACGATAACCCTTCCTCAATAACGGGAAAAATTCTTTCTAGCGTGTCGAAAGGTAAAGGCTCACCTGCAGCATTGTAAATAGTGACAATAGATTTTTGATTGAGTTCATCAGCGGGCGACAGTACAAATTGGTAATGAGCGTCACTGACATCAATAGTAGGCACATCATCGCCCCAAATGCTATCCCAAACATTGCTCTCTGGTTTAACAAAGTCCACATAATATATCTTTTTATCTTCGTTAAGATCGGTAATGGTAAAACCATGCTTCTCAAAGAAAATCGGCATATTACCCCATAAGTCTTCAAGCGCCATTTCTACGCTGTAAGCAGGCTCATCTTGTTGATTTTTGGCAAGTGCAACAAGCTTTTGGTTGGCGCGCTCCAAGCGGTCTGCTTGTTGTTGAACACGGTAGCTATAATCAACCGCAGCGATGAGTTCATTTAACATAGCTTTTTCAGCTCTTTGTTTATCAATAGGACCGAGAAAATTACTGCCACCAGATTCATCTGTTTGCAAAAAATCGACCAATGACACTCGTAATGATACACTCCTACCGTGCGGTTTTGCTAAAAGTTGGTAGCGAAAACGTAGGCTTTTAGAAAGCTCAATATCAGAAAATATCCAGCCTTCTTCAACCTCACTATGGTACCAACCAGATTCGATAATAGCCGTTTTAATACCTTCGCGCGCTATAGTCGTTTCTTTTAAACTTGTTGCCCCTTCAATAACGTTACTTAACGTCACTTCAAGGTCTTCTTGAATGTATTGATGACTTACACCGTCTTCGTTCAGCTGATTAATGACAACTGCTTCAATAAAATCCAAAAGGTTTTTATCCTCTAGTACCTTATCAAACCAAATTATTGCAATTCCCGACTCATCAACTACCCGAGAAGATGCTGCAACAGGCATAACTAATGAAGGGCCTCTTATATCCATTGCTTCACCAATAGGCCCTTGATGGTTAATATCATTAGTAACAAAAAAATCTTTACTTTGTTTTGGCTTTGTTAAGCTATCAGGAACGACTAGTTCATTGGCTTCAGGTTTATTTTGGTAATCAAAATCACCATTTGCCTGCTTGTGACTAACAGCACTACAGGATGCCAGTGAAAACGCTAACAATGATAAATACAATACTCTACAACTCATTAAAACTCCTGCAACTTAGGTTATTGCAAATAAAAAAACTCAACAAAGCTCACTCAAATCATTTAATAAAAACATCGCTCATTATAGCGCTACATGGTACTTGCCTGTTTTTACAAACACAAGTCATAAGACCACAAAAATCTAAGATGATTCCAAGTTTGATCATGATAAGTTACAATGCGGTTTCTATTAATAAATTGAGCTTAATACATGTCAAAATATTTAGTCCTAACTGCCATGGGTTCAGACCGAACAGGTTGTGTTAGTGAATTAACTAAATTAGCAAGTGAGTGCGAATGTAATATTTTAGACAGTAGGATGGCGTTATTTGGCTCTGAATTCACATTTATTATGTTGCTAAAAGGTGATAGTAGAGCCATTAATAAAATTGAGGTACGTATACCCAAACTAGCCCTCAGTTTAAATTTAATTACTATGATGAAACGTACCTCAGGACATAGAACGTTTGATCTAGTAAAACACTACCAAGCAGATTATTCAGGTATAGATCAACCCGGTATATTAAAGGCCATGACTGCATTTTTTGCTACACGAAAAATTGATATATCTTCGTTAAAATCTGAAATAGATCCTAAAACAAATCACATGAGTGCTAGCATACTCTTTGCGTTAACAGAAAAGATTAGTATCGATGCTTTGGAGCATGATTTTCTCGAACTTTGTCAACAAACTGATGTACAAGGCTTAATTAAAAAAGCCTCAACCAACTTACTGTAATTTGACATCTAGTTTATGATAATATTTTTGATAATTATTACCGTATACATTGATTAGTAAATACATTTCATCAATAACATGGTTAGTTGTATAGTTAACAAATGCTACTGCTACCCCGACAATGACAGCCATCTTAAGGAAAAAATATGTTAGAAATAGGCCAAGCTGCCCCATTATTCACGCTTAAAGATCAAAACGGTTCACCAGTTTCCCTTGCCTCATTTTCAGGTAAAAAAGTACTTGTTTATTTTTATCCAAGAGCCTCAACACCGGGTTGTACGGTTCAAGCTTGCGCATTGAGAGATAGTCAAGCTGATTTAGATGCACTTAATGTTGTGGTATTAGGTATTAGCCCTGATACTCCTAAGAAGTTGATGAACTTTATTACTAAACAATCGCTTAATTTCACCTTGTTAGCTGATGAAGATCATGCCACCTGTGAAGCCTATCAAGTTTGGCAGTTAAAAAAGTTTATGGGCAGAGAAAACATGGGCGTGGTAAGAACATCTTTCTTAGTTGATGAGCAAGGAAAATTGGAATATATTTTTGATAAGTTTAAAACAAAAAACCACCATGAAGTGGTTCTAGATTATCTCCAAAAATAATATTTAAGGTGTTATTAATAAATCAATTTAAAGTAAGTGCCTTGAAATTACACTGCACTTACTTGCTTAACCTAAGCCAAGTTATTTCAGGGTACTGCTCCTGTTAACATGAATCTAGTTAATAAATTTCGCTCTATCTGCAAGGTATCCTGCATAATCGGGCACTTCTATTTCATATTCATTATTCATTAAGCCTGAGTCCATTAAAAAGTTTGCTGTTGACTTATTCGTTGCAACTGGGATATTCCAAACCGCTGCCAACCTCAATAATGCTTTAACATCAGGATCATGTGGTACTGCATCAAGCGGGTCCCAAAAAAATATTAAAACATCTATTTCACCTTCTGCTATCAATGCCCCTAGTTGTTGGTCGCCTCCCATTGGCCCTGAAAATAAGCATTTAATTGGTAAACCTATACTGTTACTCAATAACGTTCCGGTTGTTCCAGTTGCGAATAAATGATGAAACTTTAAGTCATTACTTCGCTTCTTAGCCCATTCACACAAATCTTGTTTTTTGTTGTCGTGAGCTACTAATGCCATGCGCTTATTAGCTGGCATAATACGTTGAGTGTAGGTAAGTTTCACACTATATCCTTACTTAAATGTTATTCAGTTAATTGAGCTTGATTGTCGTTATCATGACTGGATGGCCAAGCATTAATGACTGCTTTTACTAAGGTTGCAAGAGGAATAGCAAAAAACACCCCCCAAAAACCCCACAGACCGCCAAAAAAAATGACTGCCACAATAATGACTACAGGATGAAGGTTTACTGCTTCAGAAAATAATAAAGGCACAATGACATTGCCATCAAGTGCTTGGATAATACCATAAGCGAGCATTACGTAACCAAATTCACTGGTAAATCCAAATTGAAAAAGTGCAACCAACATGACAGGAAAAGTTACCACTGTTGCACCAACATAAGGCACTAACACAGAAAGACCTACTAAAACCCCTAATAACAAAGCATATTGCAGGTCTAAAAGCATAAAGGCGATAGTGGTTGCAGTGCCAACAATAATAATCTCAATGACTTTACCACGAATATAATTAAAAATTTGTTCGTTCATCTCATTACTTACTTTTATAGCCATACGCCGCTCTTTGGGGAGGAAGTAAGCAATACTATCTAGCAATTCATTTTTATCTTTTAAAAAGAAAAAAATCATCAAAGGAACAAGGATAAGGTATACCATTAGCGCGACGATGTCGGAAATTGAGTTTAATGACGCTTTAACAGCAACTTGTCCCCACTCAAGTAAGTTATCATTTACCATGACAATAAAACTGTCGATTTGTGCTACATCGACGAGGTCTGGATATTTTTCAGGCAAGGTTAATAAATAATGTTGTCCTTGACTTATCATATGCGGTATTTCTTGTAATAAGTTACTGCTTTGTTTCCATACTATGGGCATTAGTCCGAGAACCGCTAAAAGTGAAAAACTCAGAAATGCAGTGACTACAACAATCGTTGCACTGGTCCGTGACATTGAATTACCCATGAGTTTATTTACTGGTAAGTCTAATAGAAACGCTAACGATATTGCGACAAATACAGGCATTAATAGGCCACTGAATAACGCGATAAACAAGGTGAGGCAAATCAAAATAACCACTAACGTTACTGCATGTGGATCAGAAAATTTGCGAGTGTACCAATCACTAAATAATTTAAACATAATGTCCTATTTCAATGAGCCTGTGTGTTACCGATGGTAATATCTTAGTTAATTTTTATTTGTATGGTATTGTGAGCGAGTGTTTTTGTGGTAAAAACATATCCTTTTTTTTGTAAGTATTTAGGAATATCTCTGATTGAACCACTATCGTTAAGGGTAATAAAACATTGATCAGTACTAGCCATCTCCTTTAAGATTAAACGTAATTTTATTAGGGGTATAGGGCACTTAAAACCGCAACCATCATATTTGTAAATCATAAAAGCAGCACAAGGTTATGTTATTATCTATAGATCCAGTTGCAAAAGCCTGAACTCTATAATTCAACTCAACTTGACTATCATAACTCACCTTAAAACCTGATACCAATGAAACTCAACAAGCCTTTACTGTCAATTTTAATTGATTAATATAACAATTTTACGATTCCGCTTATTTATCGTAACAAACTTATTCATGTCATTATATTTCCTATTTAATCACGGTTATAGATACTTGTTTTACTCATGAAATAACGCTTTATTAAAACGAATTATTTCACTGTTTTGCGGTCTTATATTACAGTAGAATCGTACTTACCATATAATTTATAATAAACAGTTAGATGATAATCACAGCATCTGCTATTCAATCAAGTGCATGTTTTCAATGTAAACCTAGGGATAACTATTGTTAAAATTTAAACCAATTCTGCTCGCTTTCATGGTTACTACGGGAATAGCTGCAGCAACAAGCCTTGACAGTTTTGCAGCAGAGAGTTTTCAAAACAAAAATAGATTGCCTGATATTGGTATTTCCGCCTACAGCGCCTTATCAATCGATAAAGAACTACAAATTGGTCAAGCTATGATGCGCCAATTACGCGGTTCACAACCGTTAATTCAGGATCCCGTTTTAATTGAGTACATAAATCATTTAGGTAACACATTAGTAAAACACGCTAATGGTGTAAATTATGCTTTTGAGTTCTTTATTATTAACAATCAAGAACTCAATGCATTCGCTTTTTTTGGTGGTCATGTAGGTATTCATAGTGGATTAATCACTACAGCTGATACAGAGAGTGAATTAGCCTCTGTTATTGCTCACGAAATATCTCATGTAACGCAACGCCATTTGGCACGTCGCCTTGAATCACAAAGCCAAACTCAAGGGTTAACTATGGCTGCTATGTTATCAAGCGTATTATTAACTCTGGTTAACCCAACTGTCGGCATGGCTGCCCTTACTGCGAGTATGGCAGCATCACAACAAGCGAGTATCAATTACACTCGGGGTAATGAAAAAGAAGCAGATAGAGTCGGTATTGCTTTATTAGCTGCCAGTGGTTTTGATCCCCAAGGTGCAGCCAATTTTTTCACAAAAATGTCAGAAAAATACCGTTACGCTAGCAAACCACCAGCTATGTTACTTACTCATCCTCTTCCAGATTATCGTATTACTGATGCTCGGCAAAGAGCGTTGAATTACCCTGTTAGGCCTATTCCTCCGAATTTAAATTTTGAGTTAGCCAAAGCACGTTTAATGGCAAGATACGAAGGAGAGACCAAATCTAATATTACTTTTTTCGAAAACCAACTTCAGAAAAAACGTTACCTTTTAAAACCTGCTGCCGAATATGGCCTAGCCTTGTCATACTTTGAAGACAAACAACTAGACAAAGCACTATTTATCTTGGAGTCATTAAGACAAAGCCATCATGATAATTTATTTTATGTCGATGCCTTAACTGATGTTTATATTGCTAATGGCCAACCTATTAAAGCGATTAACATGCTTAAACAATTGAATTTGTTTATGCCCAACAATCAAGTTATTAGTTTAAATTACGCCAACGCCCTCATTAAGACTAATCAGTTCGAACTTGCTGCTGAAATACTTCAAGATTTCTTATTAGTTAATCCAGAAAACTTTATTGCCTATGATTTATTGACTACTTTATATCAGAAACAAGGAAATCTTGGCTTAATGCATATGAACAAAGCTGAGGTATTTGCTTTGCTGGGTGGCTACAATAAGGCAGTAGATGAATTACAAACCAGTTATTCACTTCTTGATGAGTTACCTTTGATGCAAAAAAGAATCAAGGCTCGTATACTACAATTTCAAGAACAAGAAAGCCGATTGAAACGGCTGTAACAATTTTTTATCTGAACATCACCAGTTCATACCTTAATTAGAGAATATAATGTTTACCATTTACCATAATACTAGATGCTCAAAGAGCAGACAAACCTTGGCTTTATTAGAAGATTATACACAAAGCTCAGGAGAAGACTTTACCGTTATTGAATACCTTAAGACACCATTAACAATACAAAAAATAGAGCAATTGCTGTTACAGTTAGACTGCAAAGCCATTGAGATGATGCGAACAAAAGAGGTACTATTTAATCAATTGAACCTTAAAAAGGCTAACGAAGAGACATTGATACAAGCAATGCTTGATAACCCAAAACTAATTGAACGTCCAATTGTAAGTAATGGCATTAGCGCCATCATTGGTAGACCACCAGAAAACATTACCATGCTTTTCAAGCAATAATGTTAACTATAACTTCATAATTAATGACACAAGTAGAGCAATGAAAAAACAAAGATTTTCAACCAACACATACAAAAAAATAGCCTTAGTAGGATATTTTTCTTTACTTATTTTTATGCCGTTATGGCTGATAATACTGAGTCCCAGTGAAAGCTTAAGTATCACCACTTCATTACTATTATTTACATTACCTTTATTGTTTCCACTTAAAGGTATGTTACAGGGTAACCCCTTTACTTATGCTTGGTCTAACTTCATTGTGCTTATTTACTTTTTGCATAGTTTAACCACTCTTTGGGTGTTACCAAAAGATATAATTTGGGCTAGTTTAGAGTTAATTTTTGCCAGTACAATGTTTTATGGTGCCACTTATTATGCAAAATACAGAGGCCAAGAACTGGGTTTAGGTCTTAGAAAGAAAAAAGACGACGAATAACCAAAGCTTAACAGTATTAGTTTTAAACAATGGGAAATAAATACATGTACTCTAGTACCTTAAATAACAAAGTTTATCTAATGCTACCGTTAACCTTGTTTTTAATGAGTTGTGACGGTAAACCTAGACCAATACAACCATCTACAACAGATATTATTCAGCTAGATTCAACACAAAATATTAATCAAAGTGTTGACCTTGCTTTTTACCTGCCTTCGGAGAGTATTACTAATATTGAGTGGCAACAAACAAGTGGTGCGCAAGTCTCCTTGTTAAGCCCTACCAGCAAAGTCATTTCTTTCACACCAAGCGAACCAGGTGATTATAGTTTCAACATTAATTTCAGAGTTAATGGTAGTGAGTTACAAAGCTTAGAAAAAAAAGTTACTGTAGAAGAAATTAATAATAAAGTTACAGCGCTATTATCGCATAGCGTTCAGGCTGATAATCAAGTGTCATTTCGCGCTCACTTAGCACCTGAGATTGATATTAGCTCTATACAATGGCAACAACAACAAGGGCCAGAGGTTACTTTAACATCAGAGAATAATGATGGACAATTGGCCATCTTTTTTAATGCACCACAGGTAAATAATGACACGTTAGTCAGTTTTAAAGTCACTGCAATAGATTCTGCAACCAATACAACATTTGAGGACCAGGTTGCAGTATTAATCGAGCCAGCATCACCAATAACTGATAATGCTTATTTTTCCGATAGAAAAGCCATTGTTTTTCCGTACAATAGTAATAGCCCATATGCTGACTCTTTGGTTAATTGCATTTACTCAAATACCCTCACTAGCTCCTGTACATTAGCTCAAACACCATTACTTGCTGAAGAGGTAAAAGGCTCAACAGAACCCCCCTCAATTGCAATGATTATGGACAGAGTGCTGGTGTCACATCAATGGATGGGTGACAGATTTAAAGAGTTTCTCCTCAACAATGATACTAACAATGATGTTAAAAACTTACTCAGAGCAACCACTGCTATTGTCATTGCTTACGATATTCGCCCCTCATTTTACTGGGCAGCAACAGGCGCAATTTACCTTGATGCCGAAAACTTTTGGTTAACTCCTGAAGAGCGAGATACAATTAATGAAGCGCCTGATTATCGGACTGATTTTGGTAAAGACTTACAATTCGTAATGCCTTGGCGTTATGTCAGGAATAATGAATACGCCAGTAAGCGGTTTAGTATAACAGAGCGGCTACCTCGCTCTGCAGAAGATGGATTATATCGTTTAATATCATTAATGTATCATGAGTTAGCCCACGCTAATGATTATTTTCCTAGTTATGAATGGTATGTTCATAATAGCAACGAGAGAGTCCTTGATGCGGCGAGAAGTTCTGACTATGAATCTGACAAATTAGCCATTAGTCTTCCACTTGCTAGTCAAGAAATGGTAGATTTGGGTCAAGTGAGTTTCGCCGGAGAAACCGCCACGAATACACAAAAAAATTACTTACCTATTGATATTGAAAATTTCTTCAAACCTGATCGTGCTTCCGATTATTACGCCTATTCAAGCCTCAGGGAGGATTATGCCATGTTGTTTGAAGAATTGATGATGCAAAGCCGTTTCAACGTTATTCGCGATGTGGCAATTACCAATCAGCCATCAGGCAATAACATATCTGCCAGTGACTATATTGTAACCTGGGGGCAGCGCGGACGCATTGGCGATAATAAACTCACAGAAAGAGCCTTATTTTCTGCCAGTAGAGTATTACCCGAATTTGATAGTCAAACGGCGATAAGTGAATTACCACAACCCATTCCCATGATTGTAGGTGATAATTGGCTTGAAAATTTATCTATTAGCCCTAATCCTATTGGGCAAAATAATGAAGGTAAAACACGCAATGCGATTAACATTGACAGCGGGTTAAAAACTGAAAAAACAATACAAAACCAAAACTTTATTCGCTATTACCATAAACAACTACCTAAAGAATGAACTCACAATTGATATCATGACATTTTAGTATTAAAAATACATTTTAAGAGTAAATATCGAGAACGTCTTTAATAAAAGGAATGGTTATTTTTCTTTGCTCTTGAATTGATGCTTTATCTAAAGTGTCGAGTGTTTTTATCAAACTCTCCATATCTCTACTTAAACGATTAACAAGGAATTTAGCTGCCTCATCTGACAAAAGGAGACCTCGCTGAGCAGCTCTGTACTGAAGTGCATCGACTTTTTCACTATCATCAAGAGATCTAATTTGTTCAGTTAGCCCCCAAGCAAGACGAGAAACGAGATCCGGTAAATTTATCGTTAATTTTTGGACACTCTCATTGCCAGAAATAACGATGAAATTATTTTCTTCTAATACTCGGTTATATAAATCAAAAATAGCTTGTTGCCATTGCTTATTACCAGCAATTAGATGCACATCATCGAGGCAAATGAAATTAATTTTTTCAAGACCTTCAAGTACTTCAACAGATAAATTTGTTAACTCAGCACAAGATAAACAAACTGACGATTTACCTTGTTCTGCTGCAAAACTGCTGCAGGCATGAAGAAGGTGTGATTTACCTACACTTGGTCCACCAAAAATGTAAAATCCATGCGGGCTATTAGTGCTTCGGTCGATGAATGACTTAAGTTGACTAACCACTTTTGAATTAACAAAGCCTTTATAACTATCAAAAGTTTCATCATCGGGTAATTGCACCATCAAGGGTAATTGTGCAACATGTTTCATTGTTGTGCCCAATAAAACACAGCTATTTTGGGTTTATTAATAAACGGGTCTTCTCTTGGTGATGGCAACTCCGCTAAAACACCCGAAGAAACCCCGCTTAAATTACTATTTCCTTTATTTTTATCTTCAGTAGCACCAGTAATGGCTTGATTAGGCGTGCTTGTCTTGGCTATATTCCCCTCTCCCAGCATTACAATTTTCATTGTAGATTTTAACGGGCTAGCAGGCATAGTACTATTATCAGTTAAGGCTGTTTGATCAGTAACCTTTTGGTTAACACCTGACTCGTCATTAATAACTCCAGCACTCACTTTGTTCTTACTATCGAGAATAGGCTTACTTTCGTCATTAACTGTTTGATTGTTAGTCGATATTGCTAATGGATGAGCGTTGTTCGAGGTATCTGACAAACTAGTATTATCTTCACCACGCTCATTACCTGAAACATAACCTATTTGTTCAGTTAAGTCATGGATTTCAGCATTACCAGTCGCCTCTGCTGCAACATATTGCTTTAAGTTTTTGTTTAACTTTAAAGCTGCAAAAAATGACTCTTCAGAGCCGACTAGGTCTAATTTATAACGCCTAGTATCACCAGTAGCTTTAAGTAGAATAATGTTATTCACCGCAGAGAGGCTTGAAATAAAGTTAAATACCTCAGTATCAGTCAACAACGATTCTATATTACGGACTTCAATTACTAAGTCATTTTCTGTTGATGTTAATAATGCGTAAGATTGATAAATGAATTCAGTGATATCAGAGAGCCCTTGCCTAATTAAACTTTCTTTGTCTTCGCCCTGATATTGACGCACATAAAGCGTTCCTTGAGAATAAATACGCCAGTCTAAATCGATCGTTTTGCTTATTTCTGCAGTGTTACATAAAATCCCACAATCATAGGATTTTGTGTTCATTTCTTTCAATTTCAATGCTTGTTCGCTAAGGAAGCTAGAGTCAGATACCCTCATCACAACCGGTGTATCTGCAGCATAAGGCTGAGAAGCTTGTTGTATATTTTCAGGTAAATATTCCCAGAAATCAATTATTTGGTAACTGTTATTGAGCACTGCCGCAGATGAAGGCATCATTATCGGTAAACCACGGACCGTTGAGAACTGATTTACTAAATTATTGATGGGCAATGTATCATCATCGCTGATAAGCGTTTTATGGTTTTCTGTTTGCTCAACTAACCATAACAATACTTGTGGCCTCAAACTTCCCCATAAAGGCAAATTTGCTTGTTTAAATAATTGATTAACCTTTTTGTCATTGAAGTTGACGACTAAATTGAGCTGATTGTCTTTTCGCTGATAATGATACTGAGTTTGATAGCGTTCCGCACTGTTTATCGCTTGCCTTAACAGACTATTCGATAGCACACTTTGCTTGCCTCCAACTTTTAATAAAACCTCTTGCAATGCTTGTTTTGTAGCTGTTTTTCGTTGTGTTGTTGCTTGTGAATCGACAACCACACTGGCTCGATATAAATCAGTGACTTCCACCGCCTTTGATAGCTCACAAAAAAAAGACAGTATTAGGATAAAAAGAGAAGAAATAATTTTTAACATATCAATTAATTTTGAAAAAAACACTATGAATTTATATATATAATACCTTAACACAATGACTGCAAATGTACCTTGCAAAAATCAACAAATCACTGGTAAAAATCATCTACTACTTAATCTCTACTAAGATACTGTTTATCATCTTGAGTATCAGGTTAAGCACTGTTAGAATACGCGACTTTAAATACTGTCGGTAATTTCTGAGGTCTCCTGTGAGCGAACAAAAACAGTCGTTAAGCTATAAAGATGCTGGTGTTGATATAGATGCTGGTAACGCCCTAGTAGAAAACATCAAAGGTGCTGTTAAACGCACAAAGCGTCCAGAAGTTATGGGGGGTTTAGGTGGCTTTGGTTCAGTATGTGAGCTACCAACGGGTTACAAAGAGCCAGTATTAGTTGCCGGTACTGACGGTGTTGGCACTAAACTTCGTTTAGCCATCGACTTAGCAAAGCATGATACCGTCGGTATTGATTTAGTCGCCATGTGTGTCAATGATCTTATTGTGCAAGGTGCAGAGCCTTTATTTTTTCTTGACTACTACGCTACCGCTAAACTTGATGTTGATGTTGCCTCATCTGTCGTTGAAGGTATTGCAGAAGGTTGTGTTCAGTCGGGTTGTGCACTGGTTGGCGGTGAAACAGCAGAAATGCCGGGAATGTATCATCAAGGCGATTATGATATCGCTGGCTTCTGTGTTGGCGTAGCAGAAAAGTCACGATTAATTGATGGCAGTAATGTAGCTGCTGGCGATCAACTCATTGCTTTAGGTGCTTCAGGGCCACACTCGAATGGCTTTTCGTTGATACGTAAAGTGTTAGAAGTCAATAACACAGATACCAACGAATTACTTGCCGGTAAAAAGATCGCTGATCATTTACTTGAACCAACAAAGATTTATGTAAAATCAGTTTTAGCGCTATTAAAAGACGTCGAAGTACACGCTTTATCTCATATTACTGGTGGTGGTTTCTGGGAAAATATTCCTCGTGTACTACCCGATGCTGCACAAGCCGTTATTAAAGGAGATAGTTGGCAGTGGCCGAGTATTTTCAATTGGTTACAAGAGCAAGGTAACATCACTGAACATGAAATGTATCGGACTTTTAACTGTGGTGTTGGCATGATCATCGCCGTTCCTGCTGACAAAGTAGCCCAAAGTATTGAAGTGTTAACAGCACATGGTGAAAATGCTTGGCATATTGGTGAAATTGCTGATAAAGCTGAGGGTGAAGAGCAGGTAATATTTGCTTAGCAGTAACTGGGTTTAACATCAATAAAGTTTTAGGGGCTATCTAGGCCCCTTTTATTTTCATCTCGTTTATTATTCTCTTAAGGTATTAGGAACATATATGTCGACAAAAATCGTTGTTTTGATCTCTGGTGGCGGCACAAATCTTCAAGCAATTATTGATGCATGTACTCATGATGAATACTCGGGCGAAGTTGTTGCTGTGATATCAAACAAAGCCGATGCTTTCGGCTTAATACGTGCACAAAATGCTAACATTCCGAATCTATCATTATCGCACAAAGACTTTACCAGTCGTGAAGCATACGACCAAGCATTAATAGCGAAAATTGACACGTTCAATGCTGATTTAATTGTATTGGCTGGTTTTATGAGAATTTTAACCCCTAGATTTGTGCAACACTTTCAAGGTAAATTACTGAATATCCACCCTTCACTTTTACCTAAATATCAAGGTTTAAATACCCACCAAAGAGCTATTGATGCTGGTGACGATGTTCATGGTGTCAGTGTTCATTTTGTTACAGAAGAATTAGACGGTGGCCCTGTTATTTTACAAGCAAAAGTGCCTGTATTTCCTGAAGATAACAGTGATGATTTGTCGGCTAGAGTGCATGAACAAGAACATCGCATTTATCCGTTAGTGATTAAGTGGTTTACCGAAAAGCGACTCAGTATGCAAGGTGAGAATGCCCTACTAGATGGCAATATTTTACCAATATCTGGTTATGCTGCTGACTAACATCGCAAAGTTGACACTTCTCGATTAATAGAAAAACAAGTGATTTTGTTTCAATTAACAAAATAGTTACTAAATTCTTGCTTAACACTTGCACAGAAACTGTTAGTATAAATAAAATTAATGGTTTCTGGGCCTTTTTTTGTCATGCGTATTTGTCTTGCTTTAATTGTTTTTACTTTATGTGTTTCGTTAGCTACAAAAGCAACTGAGCTAGATGTTAGTAATAAAGGATTGCCACAAAGCCAACCAGACTCTATCACTAAGTTAATACCGGCCTACCGAGCTACCTACTCAGTGCTGCACAAATCGGATCCCGTAGGCAAGGCAATAAGGGAACTCACTTATCTCGAAGACAACAATATTCAATATAATTATCAGACTGATATCAGTTGGTTAATTTTTTCTGATAAACGCCAAGAAAAATCTATTGTTTCCATTGATGAAAATAAAGTTATCCCCGGAAAATACTCTTATCAACGCCAAGGTACAGGCCCTGACAAGTCTTATCAATGGCAATACGATTTATCAAATAAAAAAGCCATTAACCTTAAAAACGATAAAAAAATATCCTTACCTCACAGTGATGGACTATTAGATAAATTAAGCTACCATTTGCAGAACCGAATTGATTTAATTACCAACCCACAACAAAAAAGGTTTGTTTACCCTGTTATTGGTTCAAAGGGAAAAATTAAGAATTATGAATACCAATATGATGGCAAAGAAGAGCTAATATTGCCCTATGGTCTGGTAAAAACTATTAGGTTAAAGCGTGAAGTGAATGAGAAAAAACGCATCACCTATGCTTGGTTCGCACCAGAATTGAACTACTTACTTGTTAAAATTTATCAAGTGAAATCTGGTGCTGAGCAATTCGAAGCGCAATTGTCTGAACTAGAGATTAAATAATTCAGGCAATTACTCCCGGTTAGCACTAGTATGTAAAATAAATGATAAACGTGAAATTAATCAGCGTATAAATACTTTAGATAATCTCGTGCAACATCTTTCCATAAAAACCTTGCTTGGCTTGCGTTTTTGCCAATAGTATGAAAATTTTCTGGGCTATTGTTTTTTACTTCAATGACATATTTAAAACAATCAAGCATATTTTCAGCTTGTTGATCTGGGTTATCCCCCTTAAAGGTAAAGCCATTAAAATCGTGCACAATAGTGTCTGTTAGGCCGCCAACACTATGAGCTAAACAAGGTTGTCCCGCACGCATAGATAACATTTGACTGATCCCACAAGGTTCAAATGAACTCGGCATTAAAAACAAATCGCCAGAGCTGTATAAGGTATCTGATAAATGTTGTGAATACCCTTTTAGAAAAATAAAGTTGCTGTGTACCGATGCAACATCAGTTAAATATTTTTCTAATTTTGTATCACCACTTCCCAGTAAAATAAAAATTGCATCATCAGGCATAAGTGTTAACAAGCGCTCCAATGCCGTTTCACCAGTGCTTAAAACTTGTTGGAACAAGCGTACCTTCTGATCGGTAATTCTGCCAACGGAGGTACATACCATTACTGGCGCCGAGCTAGTTGATGAAGTAGTCTTTGAGAGCAATTGCTGTATGCGAGTTGCGGCGGTTAAATGTGCTATATCAAGCAATGGCTTATTAGCAAGCCACTCCATCACTTGAGCTTCACAAACGTGAAGTAAATCGATCAAAGCTAAAGCCGCTTGATTATTGTCTGGGTATTCACAACCATTCAATATGCCATACAATTTTCCAGCATCTGCTACATTGCGCAAATCATTCTCTAGACCTTCTCCACCGAAATAACCAAACTCGGTGTGACTTGGGCATAATATTTCTTTAGCGTAAGTCGGTGAAACAGCATGTACTCTATCAGATAAGTTAATGCCTGCACGCATTGGGTTTACACAATGATGGTATCGAGGATCACCGATCTTATCATAATCATAAAACAAATTTGGAAACCAAGCACTTAACGACGATTCATCGCCATCAATTGGCCTTATACCCTGTAACGCTAAATTATGGATAGTATAAACCGTTTTAATGGCTTGTAGAGCCTGATATTCAGGGTCGTAAGCCCTTAAAATAGCAATTATAGCGGTATGCCAGTCATGCAGGTGCAATACGTCGAGCTTACCAAAGACTTCACTTGTAATGGCTTTTGCAACTGCCGCACTAAATAAAGCAAACTTAGAAGCATCTGAAGCGAAAGGTCTATCATCTGGATCATTACAATAAATTTGCCCTTCACCACCACAAGCAAATAATGGATGTTCAATAATCCATTGAGTAACATTGTTGTGTGAATTTTCTAATGAAAATTTGAAAACCTCTAACCGCTCAGTATGTCCTGCAAAATTCAAGGTAATATGAGTCACGTGCTCAGCAGCTAAATGTTGCGATAAACTACCGTAACCTGGCATCACCACATTCACGGTTTGTCCCTCTGCTGCAAGCGCTAAAGGGATATCACGCACAACATCTGCAATGCCTCCTACCTTGCCTCCTGGTAAAGCATCATTTTCTGCAGCAGCCATCAAAATATTCATTTTATTACCTTTATTCGAATCTATTAATCGTTTATTACACATTATTTCATGTACTTAGATAATAGTTAAGTGATAACCGCTGTTTAACAGTTATTGTTAATATCAAAAAAGAATACGTAAAAATTACGTTGTTAAAACTCAACTTTCTGATGCTTGTTTAATACAATAGCAACATATTTTTATGCGTATTGTTCAGGTGAACACAGAATAAATGAGGGTAAAGTGAAAACACATCAAGATTTATTGGCTAGTTATAAAGCTAGCTACTTAAGCACTTTCAACTTTACTTTTATTTTTAAGGTGACTTATCACTAGTCAACACAAATTAACAATGGCTTACCCTTGCCATTCAAATATCATGGTGGACAAGGGCGGAATAGACAAAGTTAATGTATTATCTTGACCAGCATAGGGTTCACTAATCGAATTCACACCACCGCTATTACCTACATTGCTGCCACCATATTGTTTACTATCAGTATTTAAACATTCTCGGTAATAACCAGCTAGGGGTACGCCAACACAGAAATTTTGATGACATGATGGTGTTAAATTAACAATAATAAGTGCTGGTGGTGTACCTGCTTTACCTTTTCTCAAATACACTAAAATTGATTGTCGACTATTTTCTGAGTCTAACCACTCAAAGCCACTGCCTTCACAATCAAGTTCATGTAATGCAGGCGTATTCTTGTAAACATGGTTTAAATCTTTTATAAGCTTTTGTATACCCTGATGGCTCTCGTATTGGAGTAAATGCCAATCTAAACTTCGTTCATGACTCCACTCATCACGCTGTGCAAACTCACAGCCCATAAAGAGCAGTTTTTTACCCGGATGAGACCACATAAAGCCATAGTAAGCACGTAAATTAGCAAATTTCTGCCAATCATCACCCGGCATTTTACTAATTAATGAACCTTTACCATGAACTACCTCATCATGACTAATAGGCAAAACAAAATTTTCACTAAAACTATACACTAAACCAAAGGTCATCTCGTTGTGATGGTATTGTCTATGAATGGGATCACGCTCCATGAATTTTAAAGTGTCATTCATCCAGCCCATATTCCATTTAAAGCCAAAACCTAAACCACCAGTTTCAACTGGTTTAGATACGCCGGGCCAAGCAGTGGATTCTTCTGCAACCATCATAATACCCGGATGCTTCAAATAAGCTCGACTATTAACCTGCTGTAATAGAGATATGGCTTCAAGATTTTCTCGGCCACCATGCACATTTGGTAGCCACTGACCTGCCTCACGGCTATAATCCAAATATAACATTGAAGCAACAGCGTCAACTCGTAAGCCGTCTATATGAAATTGATCTAGCCAATATAGGGCATTACTAATTAAATAACTTTGCACTTCAGAACGGCCATAATTATAGATGAGTGTTTTCCAATCAGGGTGAAAACCCTTCCTTAAGTCTTCATGCTCATAAAGACATGAACCATCAAACTTTCCAGTACCGTGCTCATCCGTAGGAAAGTGACCAGGAACCCAATCGAGTAAGACGCCAATCCCGGCAGTATGACAACAATCAACAAAGTATTTGAAATCTTCAGCAGAGCCAAAACGTGCTGTAGGTGAGAAAAGACCTATGGGTTGATAACCCCATGAACCATCAAAAGGGTATTCACTCACCGGCATGAGTTGTAAATGTGTAAAACCCATATCTAAAGCATAGGGAATTAACTGTTCAGCTAATTCATGATAATTTAAATAGTCTGTCCCGTGTTTGCCACTTTCAACCGAGCTGCCCTTCCTTTTCCAAGAGCCTAAATGAACCTCATAAATTGAGACTGGGCCATTATAATAATTGCTTGAATCAGCTCGCGCTTGCATCCATTCTTTATCCTGCCATTGATATAGTGAATTAGCCGCTACTTTAGAGGCTGTCTCTGGCGCTAGCTGCATTGACACTGCGTAGGGATCCGCTTTTAAAGGAATCGTATGACCATATTGATCAACAATCTCATATTTATAACTAGCATTGGCTATTACATTGGGGAGAAAAATTTCCCATACACCAGCTCCAGGATGCTTGCGCATAACATGGTGTCTGCCATCCCAAAAATTAAAATCACCTACCACTGATACCCTGGAGGCATCTGGTGCCCAAACAACAAAATGAGTACCCGTTACACCGCCAACTTCACATTGATGAGCTCCCATCCACTCATATACCTTTTCATGGGTTCCTTCACAAAAAAGGTAAAGATCATCATTATTTATCATCGACGGATAACGATAAGGATCATCAACAAGCAGTGCTTCGTGTTCATACTCAACCCGTAAAAGGTAGGCAAAATTATCACATTTTCCTAAAACAATCCCCTCAAACAAACCTGATTTGTCTATCAGTGTTAAGGTTGCAACCACGTTATTGTCATCATCAATAACCTCAACGTTTTTGGCGTCGGGAAGAAAGGTACGGACAATAATATTATTGCTAACAGCTTGTTTGTGTATACCCAACACAGAAAAAACATCTTGATGTTTAGCGGTAGTAATGGCTGCGATTTGTTGCTTATCTAACGTAGGTTGTACTAGGTTATTCATTGTATTTCCTGATATTCCCTTAAAAGTTAATCACAATATTGGTAAGGGTAGTAATTAAAAATTGGAGTAGTGATAGCGTAATCAAATACTAGCTCAGTTTTATTTAGTTAATAAATAAAGGCAAGCAGAACTTATTATCAAGTCAATATAAGCAAAACATTAATCATGATTGTTAACATTATTGAGTTTCACTTATATTGTCGGATTATGAACACTTATTAATAGTTACCTTCGAGGGCTTCAACCATTTTCATTGTGACTAACACAACACCTTTATCGGTAACTCTAAAGCCATTTGCTTTATCGTGATCATGATTTATACCAATTTCCATGCCTTCTGGAATAATACAACCACGATCTATAATGGCTTTTCGAATTTTACAGCCTCGATTAATAATGGCATCAGGTAAAATCACGGACTCATCAATATCACAAAAAGAGTTCACTCTCACTTTCGAGAAAAGTAATGATCTTTTCACTGTAGAACCCGATACCACAACCCCACCTGACACGGTTGAGTCTATAGCAATTCCGCGTCGACTATCCTGATCAAAAACAAATTTTGCTGGCGCCGCTTGTTCTTGATAGGTCCAAATAGGCCAATTTTCATCGTACATATTAAGTTGTGGCTCTGGTTCAACAAGCTCCATATTGGCTTCCCAAAAAGAGTCTAATGTCCCTACATCACGCCAATAGGGTTGTTTGTTGCTATCAGGGTCTTCAAATGGAAAAGCGAAAACACGATGTGACTCAATAATTCTTGGTATAATGTCGTTACCGAAGTCACCGCTTGAGCCCTCTTGCGCAGCATCTTTCTCTAGTTGCTCAAATAAAAACTCGGTGTTAAACACATAGTTACCCATTGAAGCCAGTGCAACTCCAGGTTTACCGGGTATCTCAGAGGGGATTGCAGGTTTTTCATCAAAGCGACAAACGCGACTGTCTTCATCAACGGTCATAACACCAAAAGCGCCCGCAGCTTCTTCAACTGGACACTCAATACAACAAACGGTCATATCTGCACCGTTAGCCACGTGTTTAGCAAGTAAAGGTCCATAATCCATTCTGTATACGTGATCACCTGAAAGAATCATCACGTATTTTGGCAATTCATGTCTAATAATATCAATATTTTGAAATACTGCATCGGCAGTCCCTAAATACCAACCTTCGCCTTTTTGTTGAGAGGCAGGTAATATTTCAATAGACTCTCCTAATTCCTTTTTAAAATGCCCCCAACCACGGTTAACGTGTCTAATTAACGAGTGCGATTTATACTGTGTGGCAATACCAACACGGCGTATACCTGAGTTCACACAATTAGACAGCGGGAAATCAATAATTCTAAATTTTCCTCCAAAATAAGTCGCAGGTTTCGCCCTATTATCTGTTAATTCAAATAACCGAGAGCCTCGACCACCTGCTAAAACTAGTGCATAGGTTTGTTTTGTTAAGCTACTTATTCTTCTTTCTTCATAGTTGGTCATAACCCTTCCTTTTAGTTATTCGTTAACGTGCTAAAACAGTCTGTACTTTTACAATTAAAATTATTTTACTAAAGCTTCCATATTTCATCTCGATATTGCCTAATAGTATGGTCGCTAGAAAAAACACCACTAGCAGCAGTATTTAATATACTCATCTGGGTCCACAACGCACTGTCTTTATAAGTTTTATCAACATTGCGCTGAGCGGCAAAGTAACTGTCAAAGTCATAAGCCGTTAACCACATATCATGCGGGTCACGAATGGTGTTAATAATTGAATCAAATATACCCGGCTCAAATAAATTAAAATGGCCACTTTCTAATAACTGCATAACTGCGGATAAGGTTTCTGAATTAGCAATAATTTCATTAGGTTGATAATTTTCACGAATAGTTGCAATGTCATGAGCTTGCGCACCGAAAAGAAAAAAGTTCTCAGCTTTAACAGCTTCTCTAATTTCAATGTTAGCGCCGTCTAAAGTACCGATGGTTAAAGCACCATTCATCATAAATTTCATATTACCTGTGCCAGAAGCTTCTTTTCCAGCAGTAGATATTTGTTCTGATAAATCGGTAGCTGGACAGATGATCTCCATGGCTGACACATTGTAATTGGGGATAAAAGCCACTTTCAGGTATTTAGACACTTTGGGATCTAAATTAACGGTATCAGCAACATTATTAATCAATTTAATGATATCTTTAGCCATAACATAGCCTGGAGCTGCTTTACCACCAATCAACACACACCTTGGTGTGATATCAGCAGTATCACCCTTACGAATTCGGTCATATAAACCAATCACGTGTAAAATATTGAGTAATTGACGTTTATATTCATGTATCCGCTTTACTTGCACATCGAACATCATATCGATATCGAATGTTATACCTGTAGTAGCTTTTACATAGTCAGCTAAAGCTTGCTTATTCTCAGCTTTACTTTTTTGCCACTGTTTTTGGAAGGTTTTGTTTTCTGCAAATTCACGTAACTGGGCGACCTGAGTAAAATCGGCTACCCAATCTTGACCTATTTTACTTGAAATCAATGCAGCCAAACTAGCATTGCAATGCGACAACCAACGACGCGGGGTTACGCCATTAGTTTTATTATTAAATTTTTCTGGCCAAAGTTGGTAAAAATCATTAAACAAACCAGCTTTTAATAATTTAGTATGAAGCGCAGCAACGCCATTAACAGAATAACTGCCCACAATAGCTAAATGTGCCATACGCACCTGTGGTTCATGGCCTTCTTCAATTAATGATAAGGCTTGCTGTTTGTGTGAGTCACCTGGCCAAGCCACCGCAACTTGTTGTAGAAATCGCGCATTAATCTCATAAATTATTTCTAAAATTCGCGGTAATAAATTCTCAAACAAGCTGACAGGCCACTTTTCAAGTGCTTCCGGCAACAAGGTATGATTGGTATAAGCCATCGTACTGGTGGTTATCTGCCAAGCAGCATCCCAAGGGATAGCATAATCATCCATTAGTATTCGCATTAATTCGGCAACAGCAATACTTGGGTGAGTATCATTTAATTGAAAACTGTTTAACTCAATAAATTTATCAAAATTGTTACCATAGTGTTCGAGGTAACTGTTAATGGTATCTTGTAATGATGCTGAAGATAAAAAATATTGTTGTCTTAATCTAAGTTCTTTACCATTTTCACTAGTATCATTAGGGTAAAGCACCATAGTAATTTGTTCAGCCAGGTTCTTTTTAGCCACAGATTCGGTATAACTACCGGCATTAAACTCGCCTAAATCAAACTCATCAGTTGCCTCTGACTTCCAAAGCCGTAAGGTGTTTACGATACCATTTTTATAACCGGGTATCGGCATATCATAAGGAACGGCTAACACATCATGAGTATTGTTCCATTGTCTATATTGCACACCATTACGTTTAGTGATCACATCAACATGGCCAAAGAACTTTACTCTGATTGCTTTTTCTGGTGCTGCAATTTCCCATGGATTGCCATTACGCAACCAATTATCTGGATGTTCAATTTGATGACCATTTTTAATTTTTTGATTAAACATGCCATATTCATAACGAATACCATAACCAATAACAGGCAAAGATAAACTGGCACAGCTATCTAAAAAGCAAGCAGCTAAGCGCCCTAAACCACCATTTCCTAGGCCTGCATCATGCTCTGCTTCTTCCACATCTTCTAAGTCACAGCAATAACCTTTCAGTGCGTCTCGCACGGTTTCATCTAAATCTAAATTTAAAATCGCATTATTCAAGGTACGGCCCATTAAAAACTCTAATGAAATGTAACCAACCCGGCGCTGATAACCTCTGCTCTCACGCGTATTTCGCCACTGAGCGACCAACCTATCTCGAATGGTAATAGCCAGCGCATTATAAAGATACAAATGAGATTCTTGCACCTTATCTCGACCTAAAGAAAAGTGAAAATGTCGAGCCAAATCCTCAGCAAAGGTATGCTCATTCATTAAAACACTGTTATCTGATGTGGTAATTTCGCATGATAAATCTTGTTTAGTTGTCATTAAGTACATCCAATTTGTTATTTATAAACAATTATTTAATAGAACAATAGTTGAAAATGGTGGCATTGTAATTTTACGTTCTGCCGGTATTCTTCGGCCTTCATGTTCTTTGTTACTTGTAGTGGTATCCACTATTACTTGCCAATGTTCTATTGTCTCAATATCAGGTAGCTGAAACTCTTCAGGCCCTTCTCCTGCATGAAAAAGGCTTAGCAATGTGGGCTTATTTGCTACCTCATCAGTGATATCACCCGGTAACCGATTTACAGACTTTTCGGTAATCAAGTAACCTAGTGTTGAAGCATGATGGCAATGCCATTGCTCTTTTTGCATAACAAAACCTGACGGGTGATACCAAGTAATATCTACAGATGAATCTTTATCATCTTTATGAATAAATCGATCATGAGCTAGCATAGGAAAACGTTTACGTAATTCAGTTAAACTCGCAACAAAAGCTTTTAGTTCCTCAGCATACAAAGCCTCTCTATCCCAATTAAGCCAGTTCAAGGCGTTATCTTGACAATAGGCATTATTATTACCCTGTTGAGTTCGCCCTATTTCATCACCCGCTAACAGCATAGGTACACCCTGAGAAAGCATTAGAGTGACTAACATATTTTTTATCTGTCGAAGGCGTAACTCCAAAATAGCATCATCCGAAGTCGGTCCCTCAGCACCATGATTATGCGAGAGGTTATCTGAGTGACCATCTCGGTTATTTTCACCATTGGCTTGATTGTGTCGTTCTTGAAAACTCACTAAATCATGTAAGGTATTACCGTCATGGCTACATAAAAAATTGATACTGGCATAAGGCTGACGTCCGCCATGCTCGAAAATATCACTGGAGCCATGAATTCTTCGTGCAAGTTCTGGCAACAAGCCTTTGTCACCCCGCCAATAGCGGCGAATAGTATCGCGATAGCGGTCATTCCACTCAGACCAAGGCGATGGAAAGCCTCCCAATTGGTAGCCACCAGGGCCTATATCCCAAGGTTCTGCAATAACCTTAACGCCGTTCAAAATAGGGTCTTGCAATATCGCATCTAAAAAGCCGTTACTCTTATCAAAGCCATGGACTTCTCGACCTAAAATAGTCGCTAAATCAAACCTGAAGCCATCAACGCCCATCACTTGTACCCAGTAACGCAGGCTATCCATGACCATTTGTAATACCCTAGGGTGACTGATGTTGAGGGTATTACCACAGCCAGTATCATTAATGTAATAGCGAGGCTCTGTAGGGTTTAATCGATAATATGAGTGGTTATCTATACCTTTAAAACTTAAGGTGGGGCCTAGCCAATTACCCTCACAAGTATGGTTATAAACTACATCAATTAACACTTCCAAACCGGCTTGATGGAGTTCATCTACCATGCGTTGAAAATCATGTAATTGATTATTGTTTAAATAATCTTTGTGGGGCACAAAAAAGCCTAAGGAGTTATAGCCCCAATAGTTAACTAAGTTTTTCTTGGTTAAAAACTCTTCAGAAACAAATTGATGTACTGGCAGTAGCTCAATGCTGGTAATCCCTATAGCACGGTAATGGGCGATCATACTTGGGTGACTTAAACCAAGAAACGAACCTCTTAGCGCTTTTGGAATCTTGTCGTTAAGCTGTGTTAGACCCTTAACATGGCCCTCATAGATGACAGTATTTTTCCAGGCAATCGGTTTTTTGGGTATTTGCAATGAAAACGGCTCAGTAACCACTGCTTTAAACATAACATCAGCATTATCTCGGCAATCAAAAGACAAATCCTGTTTAGGGTCGTTAACATCATATGCAAAGTGTCTATCAGACCAAGTAAAACTTCCTTTTAGGGCTTTTGCATAGGGATCTAACAATAATTTATGGTGGTTAAATCTGTGTCCAAACTCTGGGCTGTAAGTGCCATATACCCGATAGCCATATACTAACCCAGCTTTTGCACCTCTTATAAAGCCATGCCAAATGTCATTTTCACATTGAGGTAAAGCAAACCGCATCAATTCTTTTTGGCCATGTTCATCAAAAACACACAACTCGATTTTTTCAGCATGCGCTGAAAAAATTGCAAAGTTCACACCTGAATCTTTTACAGTTGCCCCTATTGGGTAAGCATTACCGGGTTCTATTTTATATTGTTGCATGCTGGTCCAGTGTTAATGTGGGATCAAAATGACCGAATGAGCATTATAATAAAGCGTCATTAACTGACACATGAATTGGCTATTTTAACAATAAGTTAAATAAACCTAAAAAATGTGTTGCGCAAAAACCATGTGTTTTATATTAAAGTAAACGCAAAGCCTTAAAATAAGGCTTTTTTAAGAATACTTATTTACACCAATTGTTATGGTGTTGTGTTAACAACACTATTATCAGTACCAAATTCATTAGGTAGGTATTGATCGGCTTTCTCATCATTTTCCCATTCTGTTTTATTTAGCAGGTAGCGAAAATGAAAAGCACTATTTTTAGGTAGTCTGACCTTGGTTTTGAAGCTTCGAGTTTTTTTATTAAACTTCATTTCAACCGCTTGCCAATCATTAAAATCAGCGACTAATTCGGCAGAAGTTAAGTCACTTCGATTAAGCTCAAAAGTTACTTCTGTTTCATCTTTTGTTTTAAAAAATTTCTTAGTTAGCATTGTTATTCTCCATTAATCAATTACTCATCAAATTTACATTATTGTTTGCTTTATTTTGGTGCAAATAAAATAGCTAAGCTCAAATAATGTGCGTTTTCGGTTCAACATAGCCAATATTTGTGTCAGCATAATGACAAAAGCATAAATCGAGCCGAATTTAAAAACAAACCTTTACATGATCTTTTTGTTAAATTAATGTTAACAAGATCATGGGTGACGCTTTACTGTCAAATGTTGCAAAAAAACAACAAATAATAAAATACAGACAACTAATGGTTACATAAGGTATTATATATTCTTTTATACTACCCTATAACTTTATAAAATTACAACTTTATGTAATTTTATTTCATAAAACTAAGGACGTTTACATGGAACTCATCGACCAGTTAGCTGATGCAGTAGGGCTTCACTCCAGTTATTTTGGTACTTTTGGTGATAAGGTCTTTGCTTCAAAACAAGCAAAACAGCTGTTATTAAAAGCTATGGGGTTTCAGCTTGATGAGCAGTCATTGACCAATGCTATTGAGCAAATTAACAATAAAGAATGGCTTAATATATTACCTGAGGTCCATATTGTTGACCCTGAAGAGCTCAACATTACCGTTGAATTAAGCCTTCCCGAGCACAAATCAAGCAAAACGAACAAAAGTTTTACCTCACTAAGTTGGGAAATTGCTAGTTCTAGACAAAATTTGCAAGATAATGTGTCAGAAAATAAGTTTTCAGGCATCTCAAATGTAAATAAAATGTTAATTATGAATACGTATGTTATTCATGGTATTCGTTATCAGAAATACTCTTTAGCATTACCTCAGCTAGCACAAGGATATTATCAGCTTACTGTCAGTTACGGTGATGAAAAGGCTTCTTGCCCGCTCATTTATGCACCTAAAACTTGTTATACCC
The DNA here is from genome assembly GCA_042091395.1 of Colwellia sp. Taxonomy (GTDB): domain Bacteria; phylum Pseudomonadota; class Gammaproteobacteria; order Enterobacterales; family Alteromonadaceae; genus Colwellia. The sequence continues at coordinate 13,044 of JBELHN010000019.1, read as the reverse complement.
CCCAAGAGGCCTCAACTAATAAAATGTGGGGCTACACTGCGCAACTTTATTCTCTAAGAAGTAAAAAAAATTGGGGAATTGGTGATTTTAGTGATTTAAAGGCATTGGTAGAAAAATCGGCTAGCCAGCAATCAGCGGCCATAGGCTTAAATCCATTACACCCGCTTTATTATCAAAATCCAGCTCACCGGAGCCCATATTCACCCTCGAGCCGATGTTACTTAAATACACTGTATATCGATGTAACTAAAGCCCCTAACTTTAGCAATTGTAAAATAGCGCAACAAAAAGTGGCTGAACCTGCATTTAAACAAGCTATTGCTGATGCTAATAACAGTCAATTAATTGATTACGTTGGCGTTGCAAAATTAAAGCATGAAATTACTGAACTGTTATACGAAGATTTCATCATGCATCAAGGTAACGACACTGACAACCTCCCTTATCAATGCATGCAACATGACTTTACTCGCTTCAAATCAGCGCAAACTGACTTGAGACAATTTGCGACGTTTGATGCGTTATTTCAACATTTTAACTCGCTTGACAGTCATTCCTATGGCTGGACAGATTGGCCAAAAGAATTTCAAGATCCCAACAGTGAAGCAGTTATTAATTTTCAAAAAAAATACAGTACTCGTATCGACTATTTTTGCTTTTTACAATGGCTTGCAGACAAGCAATTAAGTGGTGTCGCCCAAGCGAGTGTTGATAATAATATGGCCATTGGTTTATACCTAGATTTAGCTGTTGGCTGCGATGGCTCAGGCTTTGATGTTTGGTCAGATCAACAAACCTATGTTGCAGGCGCCTCTATTGGCGCACCGCCAGATGATATGAATGCCTTAGGACAAAATTGGGGACTAACTCCTATTAATCCTGTCGCACTTAAACAACAAGGCTATCAACCCCTCGTTAAGGCACTGCGCAGCAATATGCAGTATGCTGGCGCATTGCGTATTGACCATATTTTGGGTTTAATGCGCCAATATTGGGTAGCGCCTGGTATGGATGCCACAGAAGGCGTATACATCAGTTTTCCTTGGCATGATATTCTGCGTATTATTGCCTTAGAATCTCGCCTTAACCAATGTATTGTCATTGGTGAAGATTTAGGTAATGTGCCAGAAGGCTTTAGCGAAACCATTCAAAATGCTGGTCTGTTATCGTTTAAAGTATTATTTTTTGAGCGCTGGCAGTCTGGTTTATTCAAACGGCCTGAAAACTTCCCAAGCCAATCTATCGTTACCGTCGCAACACATGATACCGCAACACTGTCAGGTTGGTGGCAAGGGCGAGATTTAGAGTGGCGTCAAGAGCTTAACCTTTACCCTAATGATGAAGCAGGCATTGCAGAAAGAAATAGCAGAGCTCAAGAACGGCAAAACCTGCTTGCTGCTTTTGTTGACCTAGGTGTTATTGACCTCAGTAAAGCGCCTTCGTCAGCGCCTGCAATCATGAATAATGAACTGAGTGTAGCTGCGCAAAAGTACTTAGCTGCTTCACCAAGCCATCTACAACTTATTCCGATTGAAGATGCCCTTGAGCTCACCGAGCAGGTAAATATTCCAGGTACTATTGATCAACACCCTAATTGGCTACAAAAATTGCCGGTATCACTAGAAGAGTTTGATCAGGTCGAGTCTGTAAAAAATATCACCGCAGCAATGAACCTAGCAAGACCAAAATAACATTTAATTTTAACATTTGGCATTGGCATTGGCATTGGCATTGGCATTGTTAAATTAACAGGCAATTTATTACCTTAAAAAACAGGGTAACTTGGAATTGAATAAGTTACCCTGCCTCTTACTGAAAAAGTATATGGTAGGCA
>JBELHN010000019.1:0-11110 GCA_042091395.1 Colwellia sp. | reverse complement strand
CCTTTTTCACATTTGATGTACACTCAATATCGACTTCAATTAGCTGTATTACCAACTCTTTTCAGCTAATGTAAACCCTTTTACAGAACTCCTCAGATAAAAATCACCTAGTAACTTTCTAGTAAACTTGTAATACAACCAAGCTTGTTTTCAACAAGCTATGCGCAAAAAATAACAAATAATGCTTGAAATTAAAGCAACGAACATATACTGTATAAAAATACAGTATATTAACGGAGCGCAAAAAACCATTATGTTAAACACCAATAAGCCACATAATAAAAAACAACATTCTCCTCTATGTAGCCAAGCTTGGCTGCAATTAGCCAATGTTGATAACTATCAAGAGTTGTCCTCACATTATGCAACTATCTGCCAACAACACGGCCAAGAAAAAAAATGGGTACTATTTATTAATCCTGAAGAATCTTCTTTAGAGCAATTAGCGAATACGCATGGCGTAGATATTTCAAAAGTATTGTGTGTAAGCTTTAAAGGCAAAAATAAAACACAACATTTGTGTGATGAGAACTCAGCTCACCTTGATGTAGATCAAATCAAAAAAGTACTATGTCAAGGTAACTGCTCAGCAGTCATTCTTTCAAATGCTAATTTCTCAGCAAATGATATGGCGGTACTTGATCAAAGTGCCCGTTTTGGAGAAACTCAATGTATTGTGTTAAAGAATCAACGAGTCAATCAGTGCAACAAAAGCACAAAAATTATACATTAAGCTTTATGGTTATCTGTTTTGGCGAACATTATGATTAATCTATCAGAGTGCCTTCTTCACTGGTAACTAATTTATATCAATATTAATGCTTAAGTTGAATGGAATCTCTCAAGTAACAAAAAAAAAGCCTAAAATAATTGTTTTTATTGTCGTACAAATAATACACAAACCTCGTTAGGTATCATCTCATATTTCTGGTATACTCCGCCGCCTGCAAAGAGAGCATAATCTTTGTAACCAATAAACCTCAATGGCGACACTGATATGAATCCAGCAAAAAAACAACTCATTTCTCAACCACAGCAAGGCTTGTTTGATTACCCTAAATACTGGGCTGAATGCTACGGCACGGCGCCATTTTTACCTATGTCTCGACAAGAGATGGATTTATTAGGCTGGGATAGCTGCGATATTATTATTGTCACCGGTGACGCTTATGTCGATCACCCCAGTTTTGGTATGGCTATTATTGGTCGTATGTTGGAAGCACAAGGCTTCAGGGTTGGCATTATTGCTCAACCTGATTGGCAATCAAAAGAAGCATTCATGAAACTTGGCAAGCCTAATTTATTTTTTGGCGTAACCGCTGGTAACATGGACTCGATGATTAATCGCTATACTGCTGAACGAAGATTACGTCACGACGATGCGTATACACCCAACGATGAAGGTGGTAAAAGGCCAGACCGAGCAGTGACGGTTTATACACAACGTTGTAAAGAAGCTTTTAAAGGTGTACCTGTTGTTATTGGCGGAATAGAAGCCAGTTTACGAAGAATTGCCCATTATGATTACTGGTCTGATAAAGTTCGCCGTTCCGTATTATTTGATTCAAAAGCTGATTTATTAATCTTTGGTAATGCAGAGCGCCCACTAGTCGAGGTTGCACACCGTATTGCCCGTGGTGAAGACATCAAAAAAATTACCGATGTCCGTGGCAGCGCGTTTTTAAGCAATGAAGTGCTTCCTGGATGGCAAGGAATAGATTCCAGAGATATCGACAGACCAGGTAAAATAGATCCTATCCACAGCCCTTACGAAGAAATAACCCCAGCAACCTGCAGTGATAACGAATCAAGCAGTGGTGACGAGAGTATTGCAGATGATATCACTAAAACCGCGCAACCGATTCAAATTGCCGACTACCGTAATAAAACTTGGGATAAAAAAGCTAAGCCTTGGGAAACTACCTATATTAATTTACCCACCTTTGAACAAGTAAAAGATAATAAAGTACTGTATGCACATGCCTCGCGCATTTTTCATCAAGAAGTCAATCCAACGTCAGCTAAACCACTGGTGCAAAGTCATGGTTCGCGCCTTATTTGGTTAAACCCACCAGCTAAACCGTTATCCACCGAGGAAATGGATGGTGTCTTTGGTTTAGAGTACAAACGCGTGCCCCACCCGAGTTATGGTAATGCCAAAATTCCTGCCTACGATATGATTAAAACCTCTGTTAATATTATGCGTGGTTGCTTTGGTGGTTGTACTTTTTGCTCTATTACTGAACATGAAGGGCGAATAATTCAGAGTCGCTCACATGAATCTATTATTAATGAAATTGAAGACATCAAAGAAAAAGTACCGGGCTTTACTGGCGTTATATCCGATCTTGGCGGTCCCACAGCCAATATGTATCAGCTTAATTGTAAAAGCGAAAAAGCTGAGGCAACCTGCAGAAAACCATCTTGTGTTTGGCCAACCATTTGTGGGCACTTAGATACAGATCATACTCCAACCATTGAGCTTTACCGTAAAGCTCGCAAAGTCAAAGGTATTAAAAAAGTATTGATCGCCTCAGGTGTTCGTTATGATTTAGCCATTGAACACCCAGAATACGTGCAAGAACTTGCCACTCATCATGTTGGTGGCTACTTAAAGATAGCCCCTGAACATACCGAAAAAGATCCGTTAGCGAATATGATGAAACCTGGCATGGGTAGCTATAACAAATTCAAAGAAATGTTTGATCATTATTCTAAACTTGCCGGTAAAAAACAGTATTTAATACCCTACTTTATTTCTGCCCACCCAGGTACAACCGATAAAGATATGGTTAACCTTGCCTTGTGGTTAAAAACTAACAACTTTAAGTTAGATCAAGTACAAAACTTTTACCCGTCGCCGTTAGCAAATGCAACAACCTTGTATCACACTGAGCTTAATTCACTGCGTAACGTCACCAGTAAAAATCTTGCTCGTGAAGGCGGAAAAATAAATGTCCCTAAAGGCACAATTCAACGTCGTCTTCACAAAGCTATTCTTAGATACCATGATCCCGTTAACTGGCCACAAATTCGCCAAGCGCTAACTAAAATGGGTTTAACTAAACTTATTGGCTCTGCGCCAACGTGCCTAGTACCTCGAGAAACGCGTGGTGAGCAACAACGTGTGGTTAAAAACAGGCAAGGTAAAAACAACTCACAGGGTTATAAAACCAGCCCGGGTCAACACAGAGTTAAGTCTGGGCAAGGTAAAAAAACACCTATTCATAAAAAAGGCTTAACACGTTTTTCTGATAATCAATTTAGTGGCAGAAAGAAAAAAAAGTAGCCTCTAGTATGTTAACGCTATTATCAAATTAACCTATGCGCATAATTCACCGCTAGTGTATAATTATGCGCATATTTTTTATGAGTAAAACTTTATTACTTTTCAGGTAAATGAATGACCGTTCACCCTAACTTCATTCTTATTCATCCTGAAACTTTATCATTTTTTGGAAAACACTATGCTAGCAGCAAATAATATCACTCAGCAGTTTGGCGCTAAGCCACTCTTTGAAAACATTTCACAAAAATTTGGTGGTGGAAATCGATACGGTTTAATTGGCGCCAATGGTTGCGGTAAATCAACCTTTATGAAAATTTTGGGTGGCGATCTTGAACAAACCTCAGGCAATGTTAGCCTGGATACAGGTGAACGTTTAGGTAAATTGCGCCAAGACCAATTTGCTTTTGAATCATACAGTGTTATTGATACTGTCATTATGGGGCACACTGAACTCTGGGCCGTTAAGGAAGAACGTGACCGTATATATGCCCTGCCAGAAATGAGCGAAGCCGATGGTATGAAAGTTGGCGACTTAGAGTCTGAATATGCAGAAATGGACGGTTACTCTGCCGAAAGTCGTGCCGGTGAATTATTAATGGGCGTAGGTATTCCTGTTGAGCAACATTATGGCTTAATGAGTGAAATTGCTCCCGGTTTTAAATTACGTATTTTACTTGCGCAAGCACTTTTTTCAGATCCAGATATCTTATTACTGGATGAGCCAACCAACAACTTAGATATTCACACTATCCAATGGCTTGAAGAAACCTTAAATGAGCGTGATTCAACCATGATCATTATTTCTCATGATAGACATTTCTTAAACAGTGTGTGTACTCACATGGCAGATTTAGACTACGGTGAATTAAGAGTTTACCCCGGCAATTACGATGAATATATGCTTGCAGCTACACAAGCTCGTGCCCGCTTATTAGCGGATAATGCTAAGAAAAAAGCGCAAATTGGTGAACTGCAAGCCTTTGTTGCGCGTTTTTCTGCTAATGCCTCAAAAGCCAAACAAGCCACCTCTCGTGCCAAACAGATTGATAAAATTCAACTCGATGAAGTGAAAGCCTCGAGCCGTGTAAACCCTTTTATTCGCTTCGAACAAGAAAAAAAGTTATTTCGTAATGCCCTTGTCATTGAGCAGTTAAACAAAAGTTTTGATAACACCCCTATATTAAAAGATATCTCAGCCTTGATTGAGGTTGGTGAACGTATCGCTATTATCGGTGAAAATGGTATTGGTAAAACCACCTTGTTACGGACGTTAATGAATGAAGTAGGTTATGAGGCCAACTCTGGAGAGTTCACCTGGTCTGAAAATGTCAATATCGGTTACTATGCGCAAGATCACGAATACGAGTTCGAAAATGACATGAACTTATTTGAGTGGATGAGTCAATGGCGTCAGCCAACCGATGATGAACAAGCGGTTCGGGGTTATTTAGGTCGTTTACTTTTCTCTGCAGACGATATTAAGAAAAATGTTAGTGTGCTGTCTGGTGGTGAAAAAGGCCGTATGTTGTTTGGTAAATTAATGATGAGTAAGCCTAACATTTTGGTGCTTGATGAGCCAACTAACCACATGGACATGGAGTCGATAGAATCATTAAACATGGCATTAGAGCAATACGAGGGGACGCTGTTATTCGTAAGCCACGACCGTGAATTTGTCTCTACCATTGCCACCCGTGTCATTGAATTAACCTCTGATGGCTATGTTGACTTTGCCGGCACCTATGATGAGTATTTAGCCAGCAAAGTCTAATAGTAAACTAATGTAGCAAGTGCTTATTAAAACCCTTGCTACATTAGCATAATCAGCCAATACAGACTGTTACTTGGTTGTTACCTTTAAACTTATTACTTTATCATAGCTAAATATGACTTATTGTTTGCTTACTAGGAGCCACTTTGCTTAGTTATCGTCATGCCTTTCATGCTGGCAATTTTGCCGACGTATTAAAACACAGTGTGTTATCACTCATTCTTGATTATATGACCCGAAAAGAAAAAGGTTTTTGCTACATAGACAGCCACTCAGGTGCAGGCATGTATCAATTAACTGACGATTACGCACAAAAAACCGGAGAATATAAACAAGGTATCGCCAAAATAATTAATGACACTATGGCGCCTGAGCCATTATTACCTTACCTATCTTTAATAAAAAACCTCAATCCACCCACTGAACTCAACTTTTATCCTGGTTCACCCGGGATTGCTAAAGCCTTTGTTCGTCGCCAAGATTCAAGTCATTTATTTGAACTACACCCCACTGATAATAATCACTTACATGAATTTTGCCAACGCTGGAAAAAAGTCTTTATTAAGCAATCAGACGGCTATAAAGGCTTGCTTGGTTTGCTACCGCCACCCAGTCGGCGAGGTGTTATCTTAATAGATCCTCCTTACGAGCTAAAAGAAGATTATCAAAAAGCAGTTAATACGATTATTAAAGCCTATACCAAGTTTGCAACCGGCACTTATATTCTTTGGTACCCAGTTGTTAAGCGAAGTCATATAGAGCAAATGCAAACAGACTTTACTCGCAGCGATGTGAAAAACTTACTGCAAGTAGAGTTATGTTTGAATGATGATACCGATGCTTATGGCATGACTGGTACAGGCTTATTTATTATTAACCCACCGTGGCAACTAAAATCGCAACTCGACATTACTCTTCCATACTTACAAGAAAAGTTAGGCAGTGATACGAGCAGCCATACTATGAAACAACTCATCGCCGAGTAAGTAAAATGACTCACTTAAGTAGCCATTCAAGCGTTGCTAAAAATGTTAGTGTATACATCGGATTAGCAAATGCGTTAATCACTTGCATTAATCTTTTTGGTTTGATGGAACTCAGGCGCTCGTAAAATAAATACGTCATCCACATAAAATTGCTCAGCACTACTGGCTTGCCACCATTGTTGCCAAGTTTCATCAAGTTTATTATCGCTCTGCTCAGGCTTAGTTAACGCATTATTAACCAGTGGCGAGATTAAACTACCCATCGACATTTGTAAGCCATAAGGTGAACGCCGCTTGATCATTTGTGGGCTGAGCTTGGCAGGATCATCCAAGCCCATACTGCCTACTAACTCAAAAAAGCTGGCTAGGGTATTACGATGAAAATTATGTACTCGCTCACTTTTTAAATCGACCTTTATCGCTTTAGCACGAGCTGGATCTTGGGTGGCAATTCCTGTTGGACACAGGTTAGTATTGCAATGACGTGTTTGAATACAGCCAATTGCCATCATCATAGTTCGGGCCGCATTCACAATATCAGCACCAGCGGCAATTTTCGCTAATAAATCAAAACTTGATGCAGTTTTACCCGACGCTATAAGAGTTATTTTGTTACGTAAGCCCACACCAACTAGGGCATTATTAACAATACTGACTCCTTCTAAACACATTAAGCCTAAACGATTACTAAACTCTACCGGCGCTGCACCTGTCCCCCCCTCAGCGCCATCAATAGTAATAAAATCTGGGGTAATGCCTGTTGCTAGCATCGCTTTACAAATACTTAAAAACTCTGCTGGGTTACCCACACATAATTTAAAACCAACAGGTTTGCCGCCGCTTAAATTACGCAGTGTTTCTATAAAGGCTAGCAAGGCTCTAGGCGTGGTACATTCCGGATTAATTGGCGGTGATATACAGTCTTGATCTCGAGAAATTTGTCTTATTTGAGCAATCTCTGCAGTAATTTTTGCTTTAGGTAACACGCCACCGTGGCCAGGTTTTGCTCCTTGAGATAGCTTAATTTCAATCATTTTAATCTGTGGTAGCTGTGCGGTTTTAGCAAAACTGTCAGGATTAAATTGTCCGTTTTCATCTCGGCAACCAAACAGGCCTGTGCCAATTTGCCAAACCAAATCGCCGCCATGCTTTAAATGGTAAGGGCTAGCTGCGCCTTCACCAGTATTATGATAACAACCGGCTTTTTTAGCGCCTAAATTTAATGCTTCGATAGCATTATTACTAAGTGACCCGAAACTCATTGCCGAAATATTTAAATAAGATGCTGAATAGGGTTGCAGACACTGAGCTCCGCCGATTGTAACCCGTTCTGCACTTGGCTCAACATGTTTAGGTGAAAGTGATTGCCATAAACTTAAATAGTTTTCTTCAACAAGATTACGCTGGGTACCAAAAGCAATTGTGTCTCGTAAATTTTTTGCGCGTTGATACACCAAGCTGCGTTGCTCGCGATTAAAGGGGCGTTCCTCTGTATCATTGGCAATAAAATACTGTTGTATTTCAACCCGGTAAGATTCTAGAAAATAGCGTAGGTAAGCAACAACGGGGTAAAGTCGGTTCAAACTGCGGTGGCTATAAAAAACATCGTAAAAACCGACTGCACTGTACACTAGGGTGAAAATTAACAATAACACACTAAGTAGGCTTTGCTGCTGAGAGATGAGCGTAATCGATAAAAAATTTCCAAGACTAACAATTAACCAAAAAACTTTTTGCATGGCGGTCATTAGACTTCTCCTACGGCGTGAATACTGTTTTGGATTGACTAGTGTTTCTCAGAGGGTAAAGTAATATTATTCAAGATACTTTATTAATGAGCTATTACTAAACGATTACCAAACTATTACTATACTTTTCATTAACCTACTGATAAAAGTTATAGTGTAAGACACAAAAAAAGGCAACTAAAGCTGCCTTTATTTTACAGAGTAAATCGCTAGCAATGACTTTATTCTTGTTCTTTACTGTTGCTACCCTCGATTTGTTCAGGGGATAAAGGTTTTTTACGTTTAATTATCTTCATCGCTCCTGCATCTTGTATATCAACAAAGGTTTTCTTTATAACCTTCCTAGATTTACTAATAACAGCTTTAGTGTCTTGAGTCTGCTTTACAGGTTTTTTAGCTACTTTTGCTTTTTTAGCTTTCAGGCCCTTAAATTTAACCTTAATACCATCAACTTTATTAAAAGCTATTTTTTGCTGTAAAAATGCTTCAACGTTTTTAAAACTTAACCAGTCATTAGGGCCAATCAATGAAATGGCATCCCCATGTGTACCTGCTCTACCAGTGCGACCAATACGGTGCACAAACTCTTCGGTGTGTTTAGGCATATCAAAATTAATGACATGTGAAACATTGACTAAATCAAGACCACGAGAGGCTAAATCCGTAGTCACTAATATTTTATGTTGACCTTTAGCAAAACTGTCCATAATTTGATTACGTTGGCTTTGATTAAGCTCACCACTTAGCGCTACTGCGTTAAATGCCTCTTCACTTAATAATTTGGCTAAACGATCGGTATCATTGCGTGTCGCTGTAAAAACGATGACCTGCTGTGATGATTCTGACGTTAGAAAGTGTTGCAACAATGCTTCTTTTTGCGACAAATTATCTGCCAAATAAAAACGTTTGGTAATGTCAGCATGTTCAGTATAACCAGCTTCAACCGCCACACGTTTAGGTTTAGTAAGCAGCTCTGCTGCAAATTCATTAACCTGTGCATGATCTAAGGTTGCTGAAAATAACAAGGTCTGGCGCTTGCGGTGATCTGCCGCTTTATTAATTTGACTGAGTTCTTTACTAAAGCCAAGATCAAGCATGCGATCAGCCTCATCCAATATAAGTAACTCCAGGCCATTTAAATAAAAATGTCCTTGCGTTAAATGATCGGCGAGCCTACCCGGTGTGGCAACAATAAAATGTGGATCTTTTTCTAATACTTTTACTTGATCATTAAAGTTTTCACCACCTAAAATCAACACCGCTTTAAACTGGGTATTAGCGGTAAATAAGCGTAACTGGCTAAACACTTGTTTTGCTAATTCGCGTGTGGGCGTTAAAATAACAACACGTGGATCACGTTTAGAAAGCGCTCTATTTTTAGATAAGCGCTGCAATGCAGGAATAATAAAAGCCAGAGTTTTACCTGAGCCTGTTTTAGACGAAGCAATGAGGTCGTGTCCCGCCATAGCCGCTGGGATAGCTTGTTGCTGAATTTGAGTTGGCTCAGTAAAACCTAAGTGCTTAACGGTGCTCATTAAAGCACCGTCTAAGCCTAAATCACTAAATTGCACTAAGCACACTCCTAACCTTGGCTAAAATCAAAAAAATGCCCATTAGCTGGCTGCAATTCTTGCTTCAACAACCGCAATTGCTTGATCAATTCTTGCTAATACTTTTTGCTGGTCAAGGAGGGCTAAGGTAATATCAAGGGATGGAGAGTTACCACCACCAGTTGCGGCAACACGCAATGGCATTCCTACCTTACCCATACCTAACTCAAGCTCTTCAGCAGTATCGTTAATAGCAGCATGTATAGGCGCTGGAGACCAATCAGTTAACGCCGCTAGTTTTTGTTTTACTAGCAACATTGGTTCTTTAACAACGGGACGTAAATGCTTTTTAACCGCTTTAGCGTCAAGCTCAGTAAAATCTTCATAAAAATAACGTGAAATTTCAGCCATTTCTTTTAACGTTTTTACCCGATCAGCTTGTATTTTAACGACATCAGCTAATGCTGGGCCATTGTCAACATTAATACCTTGATCTGCCATGTGCCAAGCGAGGTGTTTTGCTACTTCATTTGGGTCCATAGTTTTCATATAGTGCTGATTTACCCAAATCAGTTTATCGGTATTAAATCCAGAAGGAGCACGATTACAATCTTTTAAATCAAATAACTCGATCATTTCTTGGCGAGAAAAAATTTCTTGATCGCCATGTGACCAACCTAACCGCACTAAATAATTAAGAAGTGCTTCAGGTAAATAACCTTCATCACGATATTGCATTACACTTACCGCGCCGTGACGCTTTGATAAACGTTTACCATCATCCCCCAATATCATAGGAATATGAGCGTATTCAGGCACTTCAGCACCTAACGCCAATAAAATATTAATTTGTTTGGGGGTATTACTGATGTGATCATCACCGCGTACGACATGAGATACTTTCATATCCCAGTCATCAACCACTACCGTAAGGTTATAGGTAGGTGTACCATCAGAGCGAGCAATAATCAAATCATCTAATTGTTCATTACTAATGGTTATATCACCTTTAACCATATCTTTAATCACCACATCACCGGCTAATGGGTTTTTAAAACGGATTACAAACGGTTTATCTTCAGGGTAATCTGTACGATCGCGCCACAAGCCATTGTATTTTTCAATTTCACCTTTTGCTTTTGCGGCTTCGCGCATAGCGTCGACTTCTTCCGCCGTTGCGTAACAGCGGTATGCATTTCCCGATGCTATCAATTGCTCAATCACTTCTTTATAGCGATCAAAACGTTTCGTTTGAAAATAAGGACCATGCGTCCACTCAAGGTTTAACCAGGCCATACCATCCATAATGGCATCTACCGAAGCTTGAGTAGAACGCTCTAGATCGGTATCTTCTATACGCAAAATAAAATCACCGCCATTTTTCTGCGCATATAACCAGCTGTATAAGGCAGTTCTGGCACCACCCACATGTAAGTATCCAGTTGGGCTTGGAGCAAAACGAGTTGTCAACGTCATAAGAATCTCTACATAGATGTCACTGATCGCGCCTTATTGGCTTCACCATCAGTATAAGTCAAAAAATTAGCCGTATTTTAGCATTGCAACCCTGACAATTCATTAATTTGCTGTAATTAAATTAGCATGAACAATGTTGAGGGAAAACAGAAATAGTGAAGATGATTTTTTAAAAATCGTGTAATAAATTAAGAGTAAATGTTGAACATCAGGTTTGCAGTGGCAAGAGAATTATTTGGTGGACGATACTGGGCTTGAACCAGTGACCCCCGCCTTGTAAGGGCGGTGCT
>JBELHN010000018.1:74054-77929 GCA_042091395.1 Colwellia sp. | reverse complement strand
AACAAAATTGGCGGAGTGGACGGGACTCGAACCCGCGACCCCCGGCGTGACAGGCCGGTATTCTAACCAACTGAACTACCACTCCGCTACTTTTGCTTGAGTATTTAACGACACTCACCTCGCATCAAGTATGATGATTTTAACAAAATTGGCGGAGTGGACGGGACTCGAACCCGCGACCCCCGGCGTGACAGGCCGGTATTCTAACCAACTGAACTACCACTCCGCTGAATTTGTCTACATCCAATAACAAGTCATTGAATGCGGCGAGATAATACGGTTATGACGCTGCACAGTCAACCTCTTTTTTAAATAAAATGATTAGCTGAACATTTGGCGAACAATATGATGAAATTCCAAACTTAAATTTATTATTAGCCATCATTATTCAAAATATGTATTTATAAAAGTCTCTAGACTACAATGCTTTATTTTTACGTCGCAAACTAAAAAATACGACTAGAGCAATAACAATTATTACTAGGTTAGCAGCAATGATAATAACTAAAGTTTGCTGTCTTTTTTCTTCTATCAATTTTTTTTGTACTATTAATGCTTCCGCCTCTTTTTGCTCAGCTAAAATTAGCGACTCATTGACGCTGATCTTATTAATCTCTTTATCAGGGCTATTTTCAGAGGTATTTTGCGTAGATATGTTTTCCATGCTGTCGAGTAAATCGTTTACAGGTTCAACATTAAAAGTAAACTCTGGAACCACTAAACGGAACTCACGACCATCAATGGTTTCACCAAACGCACTGACATTCACTCGGTAAAGACCTGGCTCTGTATTAGTTACATCAACAGTTCTCTCATTGCCATTGCTTTGCATAATCGAAAAGGGCTCAATTTGTCTGTCTGGAAAAGTAAGTTTGCCCTGAAAAACAATAGTATTGGGCAAAACCATCGAGCTATCTACAGTCAGTAGTACCTGGTGAGGGAGCGTTTCATCTTTTGAGTGTGTAACCGATACCTTAATAGGTGTTTGTTGTAAAAGAATAGGAGTTTGAGTCAACTCTCGTGTTGACATAGGTAATTTTACTATATAAACAGGCTGCCACTCGCCGGGAGCAAAATCGAGAACAAATTCACCTGTAAAAGTATTATCATGTGCATACTCATCTAACCCGTAACCGTCATCTCTGAACGAGGTTACTTGAACAGCATCAGCACCAAAGTTTTCGTAAGCTAAATTATTTGTCGTATAAAAATTAACGTCTAAGGTCACAGCGTCCTTAAAGTGACGTGTTTTAATCGCCTCGTTACCATTAAATAAGTGCCCCTCAACTTTTAATGTTTCTCCAGAAAAAACAATATTAGGAAGAGGTTTCACCGCAATAGTAACATCTGAAACAATTAAAATATGGCTTTCTGGTAATATATCACCAACAGCTTGCCAAGGACCTGGCATTGGCTTTTTAATTTTTATCATGTCAAAAGTTGCGTCATCAAACCACTCTACTCTCTCCGTGTCAAAATTATTAACCCTGATTTTACTTCCATCTGGCCTAATTAAAATAACAGGAGTACTACCACTTTTACGATAAAATATTAGAGTTATTTCTTCTAAGTTTGCATCTAAACGGAAGCGATTATCGAAATAAGGTATCTGATTGGTTATATTGTCAGCCTTGTGATAATGGATCTTAGTATCACTAATTTCATTCTTACTGTTAATTGGGGCTTCACCTGCAAAAATTAAATTATGTGTGGCAGCAAAGAAAAAAAATCCAGTGAAGAGTAAAATCAATTTCGCATGATTAAAGTAAAAAAAATAACCTTTAATTATTTCCAAAGTGGCTCTCCTCCTTTAATTGAAACTATAGAAAGTCTTTCAGCATGTGCATTCTCTTCATCGGCTGAGGCCAGAATAACCTTTAATTTATTTCTATCACTGGATACCCTTCGAATAGCATTAGCGTCTGCGACGTTACCATCACCTGAAGATAAATTAAAACTTGATTGCTTTCGTGTCATTTCTACGTAGACGAACGCAAGCAACTGGGCATCAATCAGGGCGCCATGGTAAGTTCGGTCAACTAATTTATCAACACGATAAAACCTGGCAAGGTAGTCTAATGTTTTAGGAGAGCCCAATTCATCTTTTGAAAGTTTTAAAGTATCAATAACAGAACATATATCAGCTGTCATCGGTACCCTATCGTGTTTACTCCCAGTAGAATTGAATAAAGCAAACTCGTGATCCATAAAACCCACATCAAATTTAGCATTGTGTATAACTAATTCAGCACCGCGGATAAAGTCAATAAACTCGTGAACAACTTCTGAGAAAATGGGTTTGTCGTTTAAAAAATCATTGGTTAAGCCGTGAACATTTATAACTTCTTGCTCCATCTCGAATACTTGGCCACGTTGATCCAGTGGTTTGATGTAGGCATGGAAGGTGCGACCCGTAAGTTGCCTGTTGATCATTTCAACACAACCAATTTCTACAATGCGGTGCCCTTCTCTTGGATTAATACCGGTTGTTTCAGTATCTAAGATAATTAATCTGCGATCTTTATTACTCATAACTGGATCTGACGTGTTATTCACTGAGCTACCTTTATGTTTAATTACTGGGAAGTGATTTGGGGAATTCAAGTAAATTAATTTGTATACGTTTACTAGTAAAGCATATCGCGATTAATGAGCAAGCAATTACACCTTGGCACATAATCCATGATAATGATGTCATTTGCCAACATAAGTAAGCAATAAGATTAATGATAAAATCAAATGACAGTGCCACCACTAGAAGGCTTCGACAATGCGGCCATATTTTTTTAACCCACACTGCTGAATCAGGCCGTCTTAGACTGATAATTACTATTACAAACAAACCTAGTGAACCAGACAGAAGGCTCAAAAAGAATAAATTCATCTCAGGATAAACCCATTGCATAGTTTCTACTCTATCCTTCATATTAGTCACTGATATAAGCCAAATCACATAGCCACGAAGCACGAAGGCTAGTACAAAGTAGAATCGTTTTGAAAGCTTTAAACAATCAAATTTGTCAAAGTCTTCTATTGAATATGACTGGTATTTATTAGGTATCTGATTTTTTGTCATTTGCTAGACGTTCTTGATGTAATAGATGTTGACCAACAGTAATGGCTTTGACTGCTTTTGATTGAAACTCACGCATATACAAAGTATAAACTACCCACAAACTCATCATGATTAGCAGCAAAGGGTGGAAGAACCAACACATTGCGGCTAATGCGAAATAATATGAACGTAAACCATTATTGTAAGAATGGGCAGCTTGATCTTGCACCGTTGCCATCTGCTTAGCATAAGCTTTTAAGTTTTCATTATCACCAGAAAGATCCAGTGGTGTCGCACCTATCATCACATTCAAAAAACCATATTGGCGCATAGACCAAGTAAATTGAAAAAAAGAGATAACGAAAATAAAAGCTAATAGGCTAAGCTTTAACTGAATAGCAAGATGGTTAACTGAATAAGAAAAAGGCAACGAGGCAATAACTACCTCTAATGTGCTTACTTTCGCAAACAAGGTAAAAACACCAGCAACAATGAGCAGCGTACTTGATGCAAAGAAGGCTATATTACGCTCTAAATTAGCTAGCAAGGCGGCTTCCGTAACTCTCACTTCACGGGAAATAATTTCATACATCCAATGAATACGATGTTGATGGAGTGAGCGTGCAATACAGTCTGTTGTCTTGGCTTTTTTTCTAGCAAAAACAGTGTAGCCGTACCAAGCAACAATAAAAACAGTAAAGGCGATACAATCAAACACAGTAAATGGCAAAATTAACTCCAACAGCTAACAACAAAGTTAAGATTATACGCCAACATACTTTCTTGACCAACAAATACATAAATACATAAATACATAAAT
>JBELHN010000018.1:0-73954 GCA_042091395.1 Colwellia sp. | reverse complement strand
ATGAATTATGAATTATGAAGAATATAATTATGCTCCATTTTTGTTAACCAGCAATATTTAGTATGCAGTTATTAATCTCATCTTAAGACGTTTTATTACTATTGCCCTAATTAACACAATGAAATACTTGATTTAGGTAAATAATTCGAAGAAACTTAAAGTCTAAGTAACAAGGTAGCTTTTATACAAATTCATTACTGTAGGAACATACCAACTAGCATGAAGCAATTTATCGTAGTAACCTCTCTTACACTGGCTTTGTTTGCTTGTAATAACACCAATAATAACAAACCGATTGATACAGGAAAACCAGCACTCGCTGGTAAATGGTTAATTGCCACGATAACCGAGCAAGCAGTGATTACTAGTTCATTTCCGACATTAACATTTGATAAGAGCCTATCATTATCAGGACAATTGTCATGTAATAACTTTTTGACTCGCTACCAACTTGACAACAAAAACCTCAGCATAGGGCCAATAACAACCACAAGAAAAATTTGCCCACCTAAGTTAATGCAACAAGAGTCAAAGCTATTTTCAGTGCTCACCACGGTGAAGCGCTTTGAATTAGACAAGGATCAGTTAATTTTACTTGATAATCAAGGAAGAGCACAATTAAAAGCCAAACGAGTTAAAAGCTCAATTTTAGTTCAGTAATATCAAAACTAAAGCCAATTATATTTTTTTGCTATATAGCAATATAAGTTATAACAAAATATAACTTCTTTTTTAAACTTAACTAGCTAACCTTAGCTTCACTATGCAACGAATAAATAGGATTGAACATGTCTAAAATTTACGAAGACAATACGACTACTATTGGTAAAACTCCCCTAGTCAAATTAAACCGTGTAATTGATGCGGCAAATGGTGCTAATGTTTACGCTAAAATAGAGGCGCGAAACCCTAGCTTTAGTGTAAAATGTCGAATTGGTGCCAGTATGGTTTGGGATGCTGAGGAAAAAGGTTTATTAGTCCCTGGTAAAGAGATTGTTGAACCAACAAGCGGCAATACCGGTATTGCATTAGCTTTTGTAGCAGCCGCTAGAGGATATGCAATCACCTTAACTATGCCAAGTACTATGAGTTTAGAGCGCCGTAAATTACTCAGTGCTTTGGGCGCAAAAGTTGAGCTGACTGATGGCGCAAAGGGTATGGGTGGCGCTATTGCTAAAGCCCAAGAATTAAAAGATTCTGATCCAGATAAATATGTATTACTAGGGCAATTTGATAACCCAGCCAATCCTAAAATTCATGAAGAAACTACCGGGCCTGAAATTTGGAACGATACTGAAGGTAAAGTTGATATATTTGTTGCCGGTGTTGGTACCGGTGGAACATTAACAGGAACAAGTCGTTACCTTAAATTAACACAGGGTAAAGCCATTAAAACAGTTGCTGTAGAACCGAGCGATTCTCCTGTCATTTCTCAAGCATTAGCAGGTGAAGCTTTAACACCTGGCCCACATAAAATTCAGGGAATTGGTGCTGGTTTCATCCCAGGCAATTTAGATTTGGAAATGGTTGATGCCGTTGAATTAGTATCTAACGAAGATGCCTTTGCCATGGCTCACCGCCTGATGAAAGAAGAAGGTATTTTAGCTGGTATTTCTTCTGGTGCTGCCGCACTTGCTGCCAAAAGACTTGCTGAGTTACCTGAAAATAAGGGTAAAAATATTGTTGTTATTTTACCTAGTTCTGCAGAGCGTTATTTATCAAGTCCTCTTTTCAGTGAAACGTTCAGCGACAAAGAACTGGTTCAATAAATAGTCTTTCGCCTATTTATTATTGATGAAAGGCGAAGTAACAATTTATCCTTAATACTCTAAAAGCCGAGGAGTTTTGACTTCCTCGGCCTTTTTCACCAACAAGACATTTAATCTCTTCACTTTAACAAAACATTTGCGCTATTATTTAACAACACAATATTCGCAATTTTAAAACGTCAATGCATTGTTTCAAACAACTCAGCTTAATAACATTAATTCTCTTAACTTTATCCTTAAGCGCTTGCTTTGATGAGGATCCTTCCAAAATAACCGCGGTAAATGACCCCGAAATTGTTGCTATGGCCTTTTTTGATGCCTTATACAACGAAAAGAATGTTGAAAAAGCCGCTTCTGTTTGTACACCTAAATTAGCTCGATTAATTTTACACTACCGCTCACCTGCAGCAGTAGGTCGCCACTTATTTAATATGTCTTACGACACGGTAAAAATGAGTCCCGACTCAAGTGGGGTCAAGATAAGAGAACAGTTCAAGGGTAATGCTAATATTACCATTTATTTTGATGGTCACTATCTAGACAACAGAATAAAAGACGTAAAACGCTTGGCAATAGTTCAACAAAATGGTGAGTGGTATATTGATAAGCTACTTAAAGACCCATTTTAACCAGTAAACTCCATATAAAAGAGCAAAACCATGTTAAAAATTGGAACATACCAACACTTTAAAGGTAATTTTTATGAGGTACTTCATGTTGCAAAGCATAGTGAAACGGAAGAGTTCATGGTGGTATATCACCCAAAAAATCAACCTGAAGACCTTTGGGTTAGGCCGCTAATTATGTTTGATGAAACAATAGAAAGGCAAGGAAAGCGTGTTAAACGATTTATGATCACTGAAGAAAGGTAATATTAACGGGTATCACGCATGTATGTCCCTATTATCTCATCGTAAAGCAACGTTATTCTTGTCACGCAAACCCATCCTGTTTTATTGAAATAATTCAGCCTCAGTTGGGTTGATATAAATTTAATTAAATACTTATATTCAGCATGTAACGCTTACCAATATCTAAGCGTCAGCACGCTAAAAGTTTTTTCGCAACTGAACAATCCATAATATATTGTTTATTAATACGGTATTGGCTTGAAATAAAACTTTCTCCCTTCAAGACATAACTTAAGTGCAACTTTAATTATCTGATATTCTAATTACACTGTTAATTTAGATAAGTAAAATTTGCACCTTGGTTGATCATTGTCTAGAATCCTCGCAAACTCTCAAAGCGGTCTGCATTTTAATTGTAAAAGCCTTTCGCTCAATAATAAGTATAAATCTATGTCAGCAAGAATTTCTTTAAATAATGGCCGTGAAAAATCATTACTTAGAAAGCATCCTTGGATATTTTCAAAAGCAATTAATAAAATAAAAGGCAAGCCGATGCTAGGTGATACTGTTGATGTTTTTGACAGTAAGGGAAATTGGTTAGCAAAGGGTGCCTATTCTCCAGAGTCACAGATAAGAGTCCGTGTTTGGTCTTTCAAAGAACATCAAGAAATTGATTATGACTTTTTTGTTGATAGGATACAAAGTGCTCAAAAAAGGCGTAACTGGTTTATTTCACAAGGTAAACTCACTGGTTACCGTTTAATTGCTGGGGAGTCTGATGGTTTACCGGGTGTAACTATTGATAAATATGATAATTTCATTGTGTGTCAACTACTTAGTGCAGGTGCTGATTTTCATAGGTATACCTTAGTAAGGTGTCTTAGCAACCTATACCCTGGTTGCCACATATATGAAAGATCTGATGTGGATGTCAGAAAAAAAGAAGGCTTAGAGCCTGTTACTGGCTGGCTAACTAAACCTCAACCCTCAACAGAATGCGTTATTGAAGAGTATGGTATAAAAATACATGTCGATATTGCCTCAGGTCATAAAACAGGCTTTTACTTAGATCAACGTGATTCTCGTGTTACCGCTGGTAAATTTGCTCACAACAAGACTGTTCTTAATTGCTTTTCTTACACAAGTACCTTTTCTCTTCATTGCGCTGCAAATCAGGCGAAAGAGGTCATTAATGTTGATGTTTCCGAGTCTGCACTAGCAATGGGGCAGCGTAATCTAGCATTAAACGGTTTATCTGATGCTAATGTTTCTTTTGTAAAGGAAGACGTATTTAAGCTGCTTAGAGCCTATAAAAAACAACACCGTCAGTTTGATATGATAATACTCGACCCCCCTAAATTTGTTGAGTCAAAAGCCCAATTAACAGCTGCCTGTCGTGGTTACAAAGATATTAATATGTTAGCGATGCAATTACTCAAACCGGGGGGCATATTATTAACCTTCTCATGCTCAGGTTTAATGGAGGTGAGTCTTTTTCAAAAAGTAGTAGCAGATGCAGCTTTAGATGCGAATAGAAAAGTTTACTTTGTTGAACGATTACAGCAAGCAGCAGATCATCCTACTTCATCAAACTACCCAGAAGGATATTATTTGAAAGGCTTAGTTTGCCAAGTTGAGTAAATAAGAACTACTTGAATTAAAATGGATTTACGCAATAACTGAGATTATTGCGTACAAATAGCCGTTGGCTGCAATTAATCGATTTCCTCGATAGCAATGCCTATTAAATAACAATTAACACTTTCTTCTTCTATGCGAACTACTTTACCACTGACATCAAGTGGTTGAACTTGAGTACTGGCTGAATCAACCTTAACTCGTACGTGACTGCCAATAGCTATAGGGTGTGCAATTTCGAAGGCCATTCCTTTAGCGCTTAAATCGCGACAGGTTGCCATGATTTGAGTATTGACTTCGTCATCAATCACAGTAACAGCAACTTCGCTATTTACCATCATGCGATAAAAATTGCGCTTATCATCAAAACCCTTCATATACTCTCCACAAAGAAATTGTTATTTAGTATTTCTATTGACGGCAGGTATTACTGCACACAAATTTGCTTTTTTTAAAACACGTCAATAAAGAACTTATCATATAAGCATTATTAATCAAATATAAATAGCTTACAGCTCATTAATTGCAATTGTTGAACACATAATAGCTAGTTTATTGCACTTACGAAAAGTTTTTTAAATGGTTGATAATTCGTTTCACTGATATTGGAGCTGCAGTCCCTAAATTTTGAGCAAAGAATGATACCCTTAACTCTTCAATTAACCACTTTGTATTCAGTAGATCTTTATCTAAGGGTTTATCTTTGCGCTGTTTTTTTAATGTGACTTGATAAATATCTGAAACTTTTGCTACTTCAATGAGTTTTAATCTATCTTGATTTGGGTCAATAGGTAATTTTTCTAACCGGCGTAACATGCCTTGTAAATACCTGATAAGATCATCTAACTTATCGATACCTGAATGACTAACAAAACCTTTAAATACTATGTTTTCAGATTGTTGTTTGATATCTGCGTGCGCTTGAATAATATTAAGAGGTACGCTGCCTTTCATTTTTTTATTGACTTGATGTCGTAAAGTTAACACAGTCTCAACTTTTATCGCTGCAGCTAACACTGTATCGGCAATTTCAGCACGAACGTAATCACAACATTTAGAAAAAATCACTCGTTGACGGGGAATTTGGCCTGAATTAAAGTGCTGAGCAAACTGACTAACAAGCTGTAAACAGGCGCCATAAATGCAGTCTTGCAGCAATTCATTAATTGCGCCAAACGGATTAAAATATAAACCTAATTTAGCTTTATTAGGTAATTTTTCTTGTAAATATTTTAGTGGGCTTGGTATATTTAATAAAGTTAATCGGCTAATGCCATCTAACATAGCGTCTTCAGCATGTTGCTCTAACTCAAACAGTTCAATACTAACGCTAGTTTTATGATCCACTAATGCTGGGTAGGCTTTAATAGTAATTTGAGCAACGCGCTTTTCATAAGCTTTTGGTAACTCTTCAAAATCCCATTTAGTTAAGCCTGATTGCTCAATGCCCTTCTCTGCTACCTGTTTAATTGTCGCTTTCACTTTTCCTTGCAGTGTCTCCTTAAGTTTATTGAGATCTCGGCTTTGCTGTAACAGTTTACCGTGTTGATCAACTACTTTAAAATTCATGGCAAGGTGCACAGGTAAGTTTATATTTAACCAAGCTTCCTCTGGAAGACGCACACCAGTCATACGCAATAACTGTTTACTCAGTTCGGCCTTTATGCAACCATTTTCATTGGCAATTGATGCGAGAAATGCTTTAGCATAATTAGGCGCGGGTACAAAGTTACGTCGTTGTGTTTTGGGTAGTGCTTTGATTAGTGCGATAACTAACTCCTCCCTTAAAGCAGGAATCAGCCAGTCAAAGCCTTTATTTTGTAATTGATTTAATAGCGCTATAGGTATAATTACACTGATACCATCATCAATATCACCCGGACTAAAATGATACTGAAGTGGTAACTGCATATTATCCTGCTGCCAAAAATCAGGGTATTCTCGAACATTTAATGCGTCTGATACATCATTTAGTAACAAGGCTTCAGTATAATCTAATAATTGGCCGTTTAGTTGTTTGGTTTTATTCCACCAACTTAAAAAGCTACGCTGGCAAATTACCTTCTCAGGCAATTTATCACGGTAGAACTCAACTAAATATTGTTCATCGATTAGAAAATCTTTGCGACGTGCCTTTTGCTCTAACAACTCTATGTTTGCTACTAACTTTTTATTACGAATCAGAAACTTTTCTTTAATCGTACTATCAGCATTAACGAGAGCTTCACGAATAAAAATATCTCGGCAGGTTAGCGGCTCAATCGAATTAAAGTTAATTTTTCTTTTAGTTATAATTGGCAAACCATATAAGCTAACGTGTTCAAATGCCATAACCGCACCCTGTTTTTTTTCCCAGTGCGGTTCGCTGTAATGACGCTTTACTAAGTGCAATGCCATAGACTCTAACCATAAAGGGTCTATTTTTGCATTCATACGGGCAAATAAGCGACTCGTTTCCACAAGTTCAGCCGACATCAACCATTTGGGTGATTTTTTCGCTAATACAGAGCCCGGAAAGATAAAAAATTTCATCCCCCGAGCACCTTTGTACTCACGATTTTCATCCTGTTGACCAATATGACTTAACAAACCAGAAAGCAAAGATTGATGGACAGGTATTAAACTGGTTTCTAGTACCGTTCTAGAAATATTTTTCTCTGCGGAATTAGCTGTTTCTGTTAAGTTTGGCAGCTCGAATTGATAATTTACTGAGGATATTGCAATATTTTGTTCTTTTAGGGTGAGCTTTAATTGATTAAAAATATCTTGCCATTCACGTAAACGAACATATGATAAAAACTCACGTTGACACAATTTCCTAAAATGATTTTGTGATAAATCCTGTTTCTGTGAATTAATATACTGCCACAAATTAAGTAAACTAATAAAGTCTGACGATTTATTTTTAAAACGAGCATGCTTTTCATCACTTTGCTGTTGTTTTTCATGAGGGCGTTCACGGGGATCTTGAATACTAAGTGCACTAACAATAATAAGCACTTCTTCAACACAACCTAGATCAATAGCAGAAATAACCATCTTAGCTAAACGAGGATCAATAGGAAATTTTGATAACAATTGGCCTGACTTAGTTAGTTGAGTGTAATTGTTATTTAAATTTTTACCTTTATTTTTATGATTAGAAGCCCTAGATAGCTTCGCCGGTTGATCAACACGTTCTATCGCCGCAAGTTCTTCAAGGAGACGAAAACCATCGGAGATATTTCTATTATCAGGAGATTCAACAAACGGAAAATCAGCAATATTACCCAAATCTAGCGCATGCATTTGTAAAATTACTGTCGCTAAGTTAGTTCTCAAAATTTCAGGATCTGTAAACTCATCACGATTTTTAAAATCATCTTCAGAGTACAAGCGAATGCAAATACCTTCAGAAACTCGACCGCAACGGCCAGAGCGTTGATTAGCACTTGCTTGTGAAATAGCCTCAATAGGTAAACGTTGCACCTTAGTACGATAGCTATATCTCGAAATGCGAGCTGTACCCGGATCAATAACATATTTAATGCCAGGAACTGTCAAAGAGGTTTCTGCAACATTTGTTGCAAGGACAATATTACGCCCATTATGTGGTTTAAAAATTTTATTTTGTTCACTGATGGTTAAACGTGCATACAGCGGCAAAATATTAGTGTGACGTAAATCAGCTTTATTGAGTGCTGCAGCGGTATCGCGGATTTCCCGTTCGCCATTTAAGAAAATTAATATATCACCTTGACCACAATCAGTTAACTCATCAACTGCAGCTAAAATACCGCTTATCATATCAATATCTTGGTTTGGTTGTTCAGTGTCTTCAGTTGCACTGTTGTCGTGTAAAGGCCGGTAACGCATTTCTACCGGAAAAGTACGCCCTGAGACTTCAATAATCGGTGCTAATACACCTTCTTTACTAACAAAGTGCTTGGCGAAACGCTGAGGGTCGATCGTTGCAGACGTAATAATAACTTTTAAATCAGGACGCTTAACTAAAATTTGCTTTAAATAACCTAAAATAAAATCTATATTTAAACTACGTTCATGGGCTTCATCGATAATGATAGTGTCGTACTGGCGCAATAGACGATCGCGTTGCAATTCCGCCAGTAAAATACCGTCTGTCATTAACTTAATATAACTTCTCTCACTCACTTGGTCGTTAAAACGTACCTTGTAACCAACTTGTTCCCCAAGTTGAGTCCCTAACTCATCTGCAATTCTGTTAGCTACAGTCCTCGCGGCAATTCGTCTAGGTTGAGTATGACCAATTAAGCCGTTTATACCACGACCTAACTGCAAACAAATTTTTGGAATTTGTGTCGTTTTTCCTGATCCAGTTTCTCCAGCGATAATGACAACTTGATGAGTTTCAATTGCTTGCCTAATTTCCTCTGCACAGTCCGAGATGGGTAAACCTTCTGGGTAAACTATTTCAGGTATAGCTGCTAATTTAGTTTGCTTAACTTGAATAGATTTTTCAATTGCGACTTTAAGTTGTTTTGTTGATTGAATAGCTTTAGTTAACTTTGATGCTGATTTTTCATCACTGATAAGGGTATCGGCTTGACGAAGAATATTTTTTTTTAACTGGATTAGGCGTTTTTTCAAACGCCAGACGTCTGCACCTCGAGCTTGGGGTAATAAGTCAAAAAGGTTTTCTATTTGTGATAAAGCGTTAACAGAATTGGAAGGTAATTGAGACAAAACTAACTCGAGCAAAATTTAAAATGCCATTTTAACAGTTAAATAGCGTAATTACAGTGCAAGTTGCATATTATGTAAACAAAAGGATAAGCAATTTATTAATAAATATCATCTAACTAGGATATAATAATTGGTTATACCGCAGCATGTTCTTTTTCAATAACATGTCGTGCTCGACCATGTTCATAACACGCCTGCAATACCTCATTACGAGAAATACTGCCAAGTAATTTACCATCATCATCTATCACAGGATAGACTTTAGGTTTAGCTTTTATCATAGTTTGCCCAAGTTCTATAATGCTTTCATAAGGCTTAACAGACAGTACCTGAGAGCTCATTATGTCTCGCACAATTGCTACATTTTCATTAAAATATATACTCTCTAACATTTTCTCAAGTACATCACCCTCAGAAATAAAACCAAGCACCAAACCCTTATCATCAACGACAGGTCCACCAATTTGTGTGGTTTTCAAAAAACGTAAAGAGGCTTCTTCAACTGACATGTTTGCACTAAAAGTTACTGGGTAATAATTCATATACTCTTCAATTTTTAATGATTTCATATTAACCTCTAGCAAATAAAGTAAGGAGTTATCAAACTATACATTGTAAATAGACTTGTCATTAATAACTGTAGATAAGCCTTTGCTAAAAAACCACTTTTATCAGCTTAAAAGGGTGACTTTAAGAAATTTAATTTGCGAGAACCACACATAGAACACACTTAACAAAGTATTCAGCTCGATAAAATTACAAATAATACAATACAAACTAATACAATATTTAGCTATTTAATGTCAGTTTTAGTTACTAGGTAACGACCTTGGATCAACTTAGCCTTATTAATTGTAACCTAACACATAAAAGTCATTTTCATCTTGGTCTTGGTCTTGGTAATGCTCATTGATTAGACTACTTTTATGGTCATATTCTGCTGTTTTATTTAACTGAAATTCAATATTGTGGTTAGGTTGATAAAAAGACAATAATTTCACTGACATAATTAAACGTCTAGTACAGATTGGTGATTGATGTCTCATCTTGCTCCCCTTTATCATAAGTTTGTTAATTCGCAATGCCAAACCATGCGATTCATTTTAAGGCGATGCATATTAAGCGCCAAAGCATACCTTTAACAAAAAAATAATAAAGCAATTATATTCAATCACTTAACTGAAATTACAGAATATGTTAATCGTATGTATTTCCAAGTTAGAGAACAGTTTTGCAATTTGCTAAATAGATAATTTAAGAAATTAATATAATCAAACAATAATATTGGCTCAAATTTTTTAATATTAGCCATCATTTATAAAATAAAAAACCCGC
This sequence comes from Colwellia sp., assembly GCA_042091395.1. GTDB lineage: Bacteria > Pseudomonadota > Gammaproteobacteria > Enterobacterales > Alteromonadaceae > Colwellia. Next base: position 63,657 of record JBELHN010000018.1, on the reverse strand, counting down.
TTAAGAGCGGGTTTTATTGGCTTAAATTAGCTAATAATTAAAAGATTACCAACCTGTTTTCTCTTTTAAAGCATTACCAATTTCAGCTAAAGAGCGAACCGTTTTAACACCAGCGGCCTCTAATGCGGCAAATTTCTCATCAGCTGTACCTTTACCACCAGCGATGATCGCACCAGCGTGACCCATACGCTTACCTTCTGGTGCAGTAACACCAGCAATGTAAGATACTACAGGCTTAGTAACGTTAGCTTTGATGTACTCTGCAGCTTCTTCTTCAGCAGTACCACCAATTTCACCAATCATTACGATTGCTTCAGTTTGGCTGTCGTTTTGGAACATTTCTAAAACGTCGATGAAATTAGTGCCTGGAATAGGGTCACCACCAATGCCTACACAAGTAGATTGGCCAAAACCAGCATCAGTAGTTTGCTTAACGGCTTCGTACGTTAACGTACCAGAACGTGAAACAATACCAACCTTACCTGGCAAGTGAATGTGACCTGGCATGATACCAATCTTAGTCTCGCCCGGCGTGATAACACCTGGGCAATTAGGACCAATCATACGAACGCCAGTTTGTTCAAGCTTAACTTTAACGTCAACCATATCTAAAGTTGGAATACCTTCAGTGATAGTTACGATAAGTTCGATGCCCGCATCGATAGCTTCTAAAATGGCATCTTTACAAAATGGTGCTGGAACATAGATAACGGTAGCTGTTGCGCCAGTGGCCTCTACTGCTTCACGCACTGTGTTAAATACTGGTAAACCAAGGTGAGTTTGACCACCTTTGCCTGGTGATACACCACCAACCATTTGCGTACCGTAATCGATAGCTTGCTCTGAGTGGAAAGTACCTTGACCACCAGTGAAACCTTGACAAATTACTTTAGTATCTTTGTTAATTAATACAGACATTATTTGCCCTCCGCAGCGGCAACAACTTTAAGTGCTGCATCAGTTAAAGATTCTGCAGCAATGATGTTAACATCTGAAGATGCTAATACTTCACGACCTGCTTCAGCGTTAGTACCTTCTAAACGAACAACCACGGGCACTTCAACGCCTACTTCTTTGACAGCAGCAATGATACCTTCAGCGATCATGTCACAACGAACAATACCACCAAAGATGTTAACTAAAACGGCAGAAACATTGTCGTCAGATAAGATGATCTTAAATGCTTCAGCGACACGTTCTTTAGTTGCACCACCACCAACATCTAAGAAGTTAGCTGGCTTACCGCCGTGTAAATTAACGATATCCATGGTACCCATTGCTAGACCTGCGCCGTTAACCATACAACCAACATTGCCGTCTAACGCAACATAGTTTAATTCCCACTGTGCCGCATGCGCTTCACGCTCATCTTCTTGAGAAGGATCATGGAAAGTACGAATTTTTGGTTGGCGATATAACGCATTACCATCAATACCTATTTTACCATCTAGACAGTGAAGATTACCTTCATCGGTAATCACAAGTGGGTTAATTTCTAATAAAGCAAAATCATGATCGTTAAACATATTAGCAAGACCCATGAATATCTTAACGAACTGCTTCATTTGTGTAGGGTTTAAACCAAGTTTAAAACCTAACTCACGTGCTTGATATGCTTGAGGGCCTACTAATGGATCAATTTCAGCTTTGTGAATTAACTCAGGAGTCTCTTCAGCAACCGTTTCGATTTCAACACCACCTTCAGTAGATGCCATGAACACAACTTTGCGAGTACCACGGTCAACAACTGCACCAAGATACAACTCGTTTGCAATATCAGTACAACTTTCTACTAAAATTTTTGAAACCGGTTGTCCGTTTTCATCTGTCTGATACGTAACTAAATTTTTACCTAACCAGTTTTGTGCGAAATCTTTGATTTCTTCTTTTGTTTTTACTAGCTTAACACCGCCAGCTTTACCTCGGCCGCCAGCGTGAACTTGAGTTTTAACAACCCACATATCGCCGCCGATTTTGTCAGCCGCTTCTGCAGCTTCTTGAGGAGTGTCGCAAGCGAAACCTTCAGAAACTGGTAATCCATATTCAGCGAATAATTGTTTCGCTTGATACTCATGCAAATTCATGGTGATTTATCCATTTATCTGTAAATGATGGCTATCGTTACTTTCATTATTCATTGTGAAAACTAAAAGTAAATAACAGCCGGTGAAAAGTTACTCGATTATAGTACAAAAGCTCTAAAGACGATAGTCGAAAGAGCTAATACAGTAATTAAGTGACTATATTTTTAAATTAATTTAATAATTACACATCAAGAAGAAGGCGCGTTGGATCCTCTAATAACTCTTTGATGGTAACTAAGAAACCTACTGACTCTTTACCATCAATTAGACGATGGTCATAAGATAGTGCTAGGTACATCATAGGTAAAATTTCAACTTTACCATCAACAGCCATTGGTCGGTCTTGTATTTTGTGCATACCTAATATAGCTGCTTGTGGTAAGTTTAAAATAGGTGTTGATAACAATGAGCCAAAAACACCACCATTAGTAATGGTAAAATTACCACCTGTCATATCTGCCATTGATAACTTACCATCTCGACCTTTAATGGCTAAATCGCGAATGCCGTTTTCAATACCAGCCATACTAAGTTGATCAGAATCACGAAGCACAGGAGTAACCAAACCTCTCGGTGTAGATACCGCTATCGATATATCGAAGAAATTGTGGTAAACAATGTCATCACCATCAATTGAGGCATTAACTGCTGGATAACGTTTAAGTGCTTCTGTAACTGCTTTAACGTAAAAAGACATAAAACCAAGACGAGTATCGTGAGTTTTTTCAAAGAGGTCTTTATATTGTTTACGAAGATCCATAATTGGTTTCATGTTAACTTCATTAAACGTCGTTAACATAGCCGTCGAATTTTTCGCTTCGAGTAAACGTGTGGCAATTGTTTTACGTAAGCGTGTCATAGGTACGCGTTTTTGACTACGTTCACCTAACTCCTGAACTGGTGCCGCTACTGCAGGGGCTGTTGAAGGAGATGCTGCAGGTTTATTGGCAGCGGCTTCAACATCTTCTTTAGAAATACGACCACCTTTACCACTACCAACTACATCAGCAGCAGTTAAACCTTTTTCAGTCATTAATCGTCGCACTGATGGGCTAGCTAACTCATCTGAGCTTACCGCTTCTTCTGATGTTGCTGTTGCAGTTGTATTGGCTGAAGCGCCAGCATTGAGTTCACCTATTTTTTGTGCGCCAAGTACTGTATCACCTTCAGCATGAATAATTTTTCCAATCACACCATTATCTTGAGCAACAACTTCTAAGACAACTTTATCAGTTTCGATGTCAACCAAGTTTTGATCGACTGAGACCGAATCACCTTCTGCTACATGCCAACTAGCTACCGTAGCATCAGCAACTGATTCAGGTAAAACGGGCACAACGATGTCAATCACTTTAGCTTCAGACCCTTGTGCAGCTTCTGCTTTGACAACTTCTGATGTTGTTACTTCAGCGCCACCATCTGAAAAGGTACCAATAACTTGATCACCCAGAACTGTAGCACCTTCGGCTTGGCTAATATCTGTCATTACACCATCGCTAGTCGCGGGAACTTCTAACACAACCTTGTCTGTTTCAATATCAACTAGTACTTGGTCACGTGTAAATTTTTCCCCTACTTGCACATGCCAAGTAGCAACTGTCGCATCCGCAACTGATTCTGGTAGTACCGGAACTTTAATCTCGGTTGTCATTTTTTAATCCTTACAAACTTACTGACCCACATTTACAAAATTAATGGGGGAGTTAAATAGTTAATCTATTGTTAATGCTTGATTGACAAGCGCTTGCTGTTCTTTTACGTGCACTGCCATATAACCTACAGCAGGCGCTGCAGAAGCCTTACGACCAGCATAAGTAAGAAGAGTACTATCTGGGATAGCAGCCCTAAAATGATGCTGAGAACAATACCAAGCACCCTGGTTTTGTGGCTCTTCCTGACACCAAACGAATTGTTTAACGTGTTGATAATCTGCTAAAACAGCTTTTAATTCCTGTTCAGGGAATGGGTAGAGCTGCTCAATACGAATAATAGCAATATTGTTAAGTTCATTTTTTCGACGCTGTTCTAGTAATTCGTAATAAACTTTACCGCTACAAAACACAACACGTTCAACATCTTTGGTATTAATGTTATCGACTTCGCCAATGACACTATGAAACTCGCCGGTGGCCATTTCTTCGAGTGAGGACACAGCAAGTGGATGACGCAATAATGATTTAGGCGACATAACCACAAGTGGTCTTCGCATTGGCCTCACAACTTGGCGACGTAACATGTTAAAGACTTGTGCAGGAGTAGATGGCACACAAACTTGCATATTATGATCTGCGCAAAGTTGTAAAAATCGCTCTAAACGGGCAGAAGAGTGCTCAGGGCCTTGGCCCTCATAACCATGCGGTAACAACATTGTAAGACCACATAGACGACCCCACTTTTGCTCACCCGAACTGATAAATTGATCAAAAACCACTTGTGCACAGTTAGCAAAATCACCGAATTGTGCTTCCCAAATGGTTAAACCAGCTGGCTCAGCAGTTGTATAACCGTATTCAAAGGCGAGTACTGACACTTCTGATAACACTGAGTCATGCACATCAAAGGGACCTTGCCCTTCACGAATATTTTGCAGAGGTAAATAGGTACTGCCATCTTCTTGGTTGTGTAATACTGCATGACGATGGAAAAAGGTTCCTCGACCAGCATCTTGACCAGTTATGCGAACACGATCTCCGCTATCAACAATAGAAGCGTAAGCTAAATTTTCAGCCATACCCCAATCAAGTAATTTTTCGCCAGTCGCCATTTTCATTCTATCGTCGTAGATCTTTTTGACACGTGAATGAACAGGGTGACTGTCAGGGTAAGAAGAAAGTTTTCTGGCTAAATCTTTCAGTTTATCTAATGATATTGCTTTATCATAAGCATCATCCCATTCATGACCAAGATAAGGAGTCCAATCAACAGAATGCTGTGTCATTGGTCGCCATTGCTCAACTGTACACTGTCCTTCATCGAGCAACTTTCGGTAATACGCTGTTAGCTCATCAATTGTCGATGGAGTTAAGCTTCCTTCAGAAGCTAGTTTATCAGCGTACAATTGACGGGGGGTGGGATGTTTTTTAACAATTTTGTACATAAGTGGCTGAGTAGCACTTGGTTCATCAGCTTCATTATGTCCATGACGTCTGTAACAAACTAGGTCGATAACGACATCACGTTTAAATTCGTTTCTGTAATCAATAGCGACCTGCGTTGCTAAAATTACGGCTTCAGGATCATCACCATTCACATGAATAATAGGTGCCTGAACCATTTTAGCAATCTCGGTACAATATTCACCCGAACGAGTATCTTCAGCATGAGAAGTTGTAAAACCCACTTGGTTGTTTACCACAATGCGAACCGTTCCTCCGACTTTGAAGGCACGTGCTTGCGACATGTTAAAAGTTTCTTGTACGACACCCTGGCCAGCAATAGCTGAATCACCATGAATGGTAACAGGAAGAACTAGGTCACCTTGATTACAATCTCTTCTGTCAAGTCGAGCTCGAACAGAGCCAATGACAACTGGATTAACAATTTCTAAGTGAGATGGGTTAAAAGCTAAAGCAATGTGAACATTGCCGCCAGGAGTAACAAAGTCTGAAGAGTAACCTTGGTGATATTTTACATCCCCAGATCCTAATGCTTCATCATGTTTACCGCCAAATTCATCAAATAACTTAGAAGGATTCTTGCCCATAACATTAACAAGAACATTGAGGCGCCCCCTATGAGCCATTCCTATAACCACTTCTTTTGTACCGGCAGCACCTGCACGAGTAATTAACTCTTTTAGCATGGGTACTAAAGAATCGCCACCCTCTAGAGAGAAACGTTTAGCACCGGGGAATTTAGCACCTAAATACTTTTCTAATCCATCCGCAGCAATTAAGCCTTTTAATAATTCTGTTTTTTGGTCAACCGATAAACTAGCTTTTGACTGAACAGATTCAAGACGTTGCTGTAACCAACGCTTTTCATCAGTAGAAGTCATGTGCATGTATTCAGCACCAATTGAACCACAGTAAGTATTATTTAATGCTTTAAACAATTCTCCTAGCTTCATAGTGTCTTGACCACAAGCAAAAGAGCCTACGTTGTATTCACTATCAAAATCATTTTCAGAGAGATCGTGATGAGAAAGCTGTAAATCCCTAACTTTATCGCGTTGCCATAATCCCAATGGATCTAGGTTGGCATTTTGGTGGCCGCGAAATCTAAAGGCATTAATAAGCTGTAAAACTTTAACTTGCTTTGCATCATTGTCACTAGAAACAATAACTTGTTTGTTGGTTTGTTTTGCTAGTGCTTTAAATTCATCACGGATAGCGGAGTGTCGGTATTCAACCTCACTGCCTTCTACTTTTGGCAGTTGACTAAAGATTTCTTGCCATTCTGCTGAGACAGAGGCGGAGTTATCTAAGTATGATTCGTACATTTCTTCAATATAAACGATGTTACCACCGTTTAAGTGGGAAGACTCTAGCCAAGCCTTCATTACACCTTCTGGCATTGCCCTGTTCCTTTGCTCGTGTTTAGCAAAAAAATAACGTAATAATATTTATTTAGCCTTGTATTACCCATCGAAGGACAGTTCAAAGGCAGTCATGTCAACTATTACAATGTTTAAAATAAAAAAACAGAGTATATATCATAAGTTACTTAAAGTAATACTTATAATAAAAAATACTCTGTTTTATTATGTCATAACAAATCTCAAAAAAAACTTAGACTAAAGCATAGAAGATTTAATCTAAGTGTTTATGTTTTTATCTAAGTGCTTATGTTTTATTAAACCGCTCTGTTTAATAACATAGATTTTATATGACCAATAGCCTTAGTTGGGTTAAGTCCTTTAGGGCACACATCCACACAGTTCATTATTCCATGACAACGAAAAACGCTATAAGCATCTTGTAGGCCATCTAATCGCTCTTCCGTCGCAGTATCTCGACTATCGATTAAAAAGCGATAAGCATGTAACAAACCAGCAGGACCTATGAACTTATCTGGATTCCACCAAAAAGATGGGCAAGACGTAGAGCAACAGGCACACAAAATACACTCATACAAACCGTCTAATTTATCACGCTCTTCGATGGATTGCAGGTTTTCACGAGCCGCGGGTTGACCATCATTGATAAGATACGGTTTAATTTTTTCATACTGCTGATAAAACTGAGACATATCAATTATTAAGTCACGAATTACTGGCAAGCCAGGAAGTGGTCGTAATATAATTTTTTTTGCTTTTACTTCAGATAAAGGCGTGATACAAGCAAGTCCATTTTTACCATTCATGTTCAAGCCATCAGAACCACAGACGCCCTCACGGCATGAACGGCGAAAAGATAAACTTGAGTCTTGCTCTTTTAATAACATTAATGCATCTAACACCATAAGGTCAGAACCTTTTGGTAGCTCTAACTCATAATCTTTCATATAAGGTGCATTATCAACATCGGGGTTATAACGATAAATTGAAAATATTTGTTTGATCGTGTTAGTCGTCATAAGTTTGCTCCTTAATATACTCGAGCTTTCGGAGGGAAAGCTTCACGGTGAACAGGTTTCATATTTACGTCGCGCTTAGTCATTTCTTCATTCCCAGGAGAGTATATGGAGTGACATAACCAGTTTTCATCATCGCGCTCTTGGAAATCATTGCGAGCATGAGCACCACGCGATTCAACTCTGAAATTTGCAGCTTTTGCGGTACAAAAAGCTGTTTCCATTAAATTGTCCAGTTCAAGACATTCAATACGCTGCGTATTAAATTCAGATGATTTATCGTCTAGATGAGCGTTTTGTAAACGTTCACGTATTTCAGTAAGCTCTTTCATGCCATCAGCCATTGCTTCACCGTCACGAAATACTGAGAAATTAAACTGCATACATTTTTGAAGATCTTTACGGATTTGACCCGGTTGCTCACCGCTTGTTGAAGACTCCCAACGATTAGTGCGAGCTAATGCTGCATCTAAATCTGAGTCACTAGCAGCCGTGCCAAACTCGGTATCATTTAAGTATGTGCCTAAGAAATTACCTGCGGCACGCCCAAATACAACTAAATCGAGCAAAGAGTTGCCTCCAAGACGGTTAGCACCATGGACTGATACACAAGCAATTTCACCAACAGCAAAAAGTCCTTCAACAACTGTTTCAGTACCATCATCTGCAATATTAATCGCTTGTCCATTGACATTACATGGTACACCACCCATTTGGTAATGACAGGTAGGTATTACAGGTATTGGTTCTTCAGCAGGGTCAACGTGAGCGAATGTTTTTGATAAATCACAAACACCAGGTAAACGTTTATATAAGGTTTCACGGCCTAAATGATCAAGTTTAAGTTTAATATGTGGACCCCAAGGACCATCACAACCTCGGCCCTCTCGAATCTCTGTCATCATAGATCGAGCAACAACATCACGACCGGCTAAATCTTTAGCATTTGGTGCATATCGTTCCATGAAACGTTCACCATCTTTGTTAAGAAGATAACCACCTTCACCTCGGCAACCTTCAGTAACAAGTGTTCCTGCACCTGCAATGCCCGTTGGATGAAATTGCCACATTTCCATATCTTGCATTTGAACACCTGCACGAAGGGACATACCAACACCATCACCGGTATTAATATGGGCGTTTGTTGTAGAGGCAAAAATACGACCTGCGCCACCTGTTGCAAGCACTGTTGCGCGCGCTTTAAAGTAAACAATTTCACTTGTTTCAATGCATATTGCCGTAGTACCGACCACGGCACCATCTGCATTTTTAACTAAATCTAATGCATACCATTCAGAGTAAACGTTAGTTTTATTTTTTACGTTTTGTTGATACAAACAATGAAGTAACGCATGGCCTGTTCGGTCAGCGGCGGCTGCAGTTCTAGCAGCTTGCTCTCCACCAAAATTTTTAGATTGCCCACCAAAAGGGCGTTGATAAATTTTACCCTCTTCTGTGCGAGAAAAAGGTAAACCCATCTTCTCTAATTCTATAATGGACTCAGGACCAGTTTTACACATGTATTCTATTGCATCTTGATCACCGATGTAATCACTACCCTTTACGGTGTCATACATATGTTGTTCCCAATGGTCTTCATGGGCATTTCCCAGGGCAACAGTAATACCACCCTGAGCAGAAACAGTATGAGACCTAGTTGGAAAAACTTTTGAAATCAAGGCACAAGACTTACCTGACTCAGATATCGCTAAAGCGGCTCGCATACCCGAACCACCAGCACCAATAACAATAGCATCAAATTCACGAATTGGAACGCTCATTTATACACTCCACACAGTTAAAAAACCAAAAACAAGATAGATTAATAAAGTTACCGAAAACATAAACTGTAACCCTGCACGTAAAAAAGCAGGTTTAACATAATCAGAAAGTACCTGCCAAACCCCAATTTTAGCATGTACAAGTAAGGCTAACAAAGCCAAGATGGTTGCAACTTTAACAATTAAATTTGCAAAAAAAGATTGCCACAAAGCATGGGTAACAGATGGTGACATAACAAAAAAACCAGCAATCATTAACGTATATACGACAAGGATTATTGCGCTAGCTCTGATAAGGATAAAATCATGCACGCCATTTTGACCTGCTGATGTAACGACATTTACCATAACCAAACTCCTATAACGGCAGAAACTATTAACCACATAGCGATGGTTAATTTAGCGGTACTATTACCAGAAGACAATTCTTCAAAGAAGCCAAGATCCATCATTAAATGACGCACCCCAGCAAGCAGGTGATAGGTCAATGCAGAAAGACAGCCGAAGATAATAAACTTAAAGAAAATGCCATCAAGATAACCTTGAATTTGTGCAAATCCTTCAGCAGAAGTTAGAGAAGTTGACAAAGTGTACAATAAAATGCCGATAGCAAATACCATAACAACACCAGAAACACGGTGTAATATGGAAGCATTAGCTGCCGGATGCATTTTTATTGTAAATAGATCTATATTTACAGGACGTTGTTTTTTCACAATGATTGCCTAAAGAGCTCGAAAGCCTTCAACTTTTATTATTGTTACTCATGAACTGCTTCTATTAAGTCGACTTTAAACGTGATGGAGACTTAAAAAATTAGCATTAACAAAAGCAATTCCCGAAAGTGAACGGTAACTTTTAATAATTTACTTTGAAGCATTGTGCCGAAAGTACAACTCTACACAACTTGTATGCATCTCAGTTAGACTTGTAATAAGACTTAAATTGAACTTAATATTAAAATTATTAGAAAAATCACAGAACCGTCCGATTATATAATCCTTACCAGCGAATTACAATTTTACGAGAGAGTAAGTTTTACTTGCATATAATTTAACCGCCCATTCAATCTGTGATAAACTTTAGTATAATTACTCTTACATTTTAAATTCATTTCAGGGTAGAATGTCGCCAGTTAAAAAATCGATAAAAGTCACAAAATATGACTATTTATTCATAACACTCTTCATGGAAATAGAGTTGTGAATAATCATCAGTCAATAAATGTCTATAAATTATAATTTGATAGGGGAAAAAATTATGGCTGAATTAAAAGCCTCTCTGAGTATTGATGGCAAAGAGATTGGTGAATTTCCAGTTTTAGAAGGTACAGCTGGTACCGATGTAATTGATATTAGAACCTTAGGTAGCCATGGCTATTTCACCTATGACCCAGGCTTCATGGCAACAGGCTCTTGTGAGTCATCCATTACTTTCATCGATGGGGGCAAAGGTGTTTTGCAACACCGAGGTTACCCTATTGATAGTCTAGCTAAAGAAGCTGATTACTTAGAGGTTTGTTACCTTTTGCTCAATGGTGATGCTCCTACTCAAGCAGAGTACGACAAGTTTAAAACCGTGATTACCACCCACACTATGGTTCACGAAAAGCTAGTTCATTTTTTCCATGGTTTCTTGCCTGATGCCCACCCAATGGCAATGTTATGTGGTGTTGTAGGTGCTATGTCATCTTTTTATCACAGTGATCTGGACATCACCGATGCTCAACAACGTAAGCGAAGTGCTCACCGCTTAATTGCTAAAATGCCGACTATTGCAGCAATGGCCTACAAATACAGTGTAGGACAACCCTTTGTTTACCCAAGGAATGATCTTTCCTATGCAGAGAACTTCTTACATATGATGTTTTCTGTGCCAGCAGAAGAATATGTTGTTAGTCCTACAATCGCCAACGCAATGGACAGAATATTCACCCTCCATGCTGATCATGAGCAAAATGCTTCTACCTCGACAGTTAGATTAGCCGGGTCATCTGGTGCCAACCCGTACGCATGTATTGCCGCAGGTGTAGCTTCCTTGTGGGGACCTGCTCATGGTGGAGCAAATGAAGCTTGCCTAACTATGCTCGAGGAAATTGGTAGCCTAGAAAATGTTGATGAATACGTAGCGAAAGCTAAGGATAAAAATGATCCTTTCCGCTTGATGGGCTTTGGTCATCGTGTATACAAAAACTTCGACCCTCGCGCTACTGTAATGCGCGAAACTTGTCATGAAGTGCTTTCAGAGCTCGGTATAGATGATCCTTTACTTGACGTGGCAATGGCTCTCGAGAAAGTTGCCCTAGAGGATCCTTACTTTATCGAAAAGAAACTTTACCCAAATGTAGACTTTTATTCAGGCATTATCCTTAAAGCCATTGGTATTCCTACTAGTATGTTTACAGTAATATTTGCCATGTCTAGAACGGTTGGTTGGATTGCTCATTGGGATGAAATGTTGTCTCAACCTGGTCAAAAAATCGGTCGCCCTCGTCAAAAATACACTGGCGAAGTCAACCGTGAATTTGTTCCACTAAATAAACGTTAATTTTCTCATTTATTCATTTTGAAATGAGTTTTATTGACGTATAAAAAGGCAGCTTTAGCTGCCTTTTTTATTGCTAGATCACTTTTATGTTAAAATTAAGGACTGTTTTTAAGATTAAAAACACATAATTGATAGATAAATAAAATAAAAAACCTGTCAATTAAAGCTAAACATTAAGCAATAAATACATTTTTTTAAGAAAAATATGCGTATTTCACAGGAAAAATTGTATTTAATTTGCTTTTGTAAGACGTTAAAATACACGCATACATTAATTACAAAGTCCCAGTTATGTCTGATTACTCTCTTCGATTTGGTGGTATTAGCCGCCTTTACGGTGAACACGCCGGTAATATGTTACGTAAGGCTAATTTCTGTGTTGTTGGTATTGGTGGTGTTGGCTCATGGGTTTCAGAAGCGCTTGCCCGAAACGGTATAGGCAAGATAACTCTTATCGACTTAGATGATGTATGTAGTACAAATATTAATCGTCAAATTCATGCCCTCACCGACACTATTGGTCAAAGTAAGGTTGATGTAATGGCTGAACGCATCAAACAAATTAACCCTCAGTGTAGTGTTGAAAGTATTGAAGATTTTGTAACGGCAGAAAACTTACCAATACTTCTTGATAAACCTTATGACTTTGTTATTGATGCCATAGATTCAGTCGATATAAAGTCACGAATTATTGCTTTTTGTAAACGTAACAAGACTCCTGTTATCACTATAGGTGGCGCAGGTGGGCAAGTAGACCCTTCTAAAATTAAGATTGTAGACTTAAGTAAAACTTATCAGGATCCACTGTTAGCTAAAGTCAAAAATCAACTCCGCAGGGAGTTTAATTTCCCTCGTGCTGATCTAAAAAAAGCCAATAAAAGAAAGTTTGCTGTAGAGGCTGTTTTTTCTACAGAGCAACTTCGCTACCCAAGAAGTGATGGCTCCGGTGAAGTTTGTTTAGCAAAACCTGAACAATCAGAGAGTTCAGCAAACAGGCATTTAGATTGTCAAACAGGTTTTGGTGCAACAACTCATGTTACGGCAACGTTTGCTTTTTTTGCCGTGGCACGGGCAATTGATAAATACTTAGCTAAAAAGTAGAAGTAAAAAATTCGACTCAAGTGTTATATTTATTATTAACCAAATAAATACCTATAATTAATTTGCTAAGCGTTTAATTCTGTCAACAATAGCCAATAAACCATTACTTCTTGAGGGGCTTAAGTGGTTCAGTAATCCTAAATTGTTAAAATAACTGTGTATATCAACTGCGGCTATTTCCTTAGCTGTTTTATTATTAAATACAGCTAACACGATAAAAAGTAAACCACGAACGATTTTTGCATCGCTGTCACCAGCAAAATGGTATTTGGATTGCTCAAATGAAGTAACCGTTAACCAAGCTGAGCTTTCACAGCCAGAAATGAGGCTGCCCTCATTGCGTTGTGACTTGTCTAATCGGCAAAGATTTTTGCCAAGCAACATAACCTCTCTGTGTTTAGCATCCCAACTCTTAGCTTTAGCAAACTTATTAATAATCATCTGCATATCGTTATTTTGTAAATCAGATGGCAGAACATTAATTTCATGAACTGGTTTATTAGTCGCTTCCAATATACTTTGTAAACAATTAACAAAGGTGTTAACTTCTTGTTTAGTATTATACGCTGACAGTGAAACTCTAAGACACCCCTCTATCGATAATGTTTCCATGAGAGGCATAGCACAATGATGGCCAGAGCGGATTGCAATACCGAAAGTATCAAGGCTAGTTGAAATATCATGATTATGATGACCGACAATATAAAAAGCGATCACACCAATATCTGGTAATCCATCAACAACAAATCTAACACCATTAATTTTTGCTAAAGCCTCATAACAGTATTTTGTAAGTGTTTGCTCATATTTTTTATAAGCACTGTCTTGTTCTACTAAAAATGGCTTAATAAAATTAATACAATCGGCAAAGGCAATTACCCCGGCAATATTCGGTGTTCCCGCTTCAAATTTGAAAGGTAGTTGATTAAAAGTTGTTTCTTGCTCAAAACTAACATGCTTAATCATTTCACCACCACTTTGATAGGGGGGCATGTGCTCAAGTAAAGATTTTTTGCCATAAAGCACCCCAACACCTGTTGGACCGAACATTTTATGAGCCGAGAACACATAAAAATCACAATCTAATGCGGATACATCAATGTTAACATGAGCAACTGCTTGCGCTCCATCAATTAAGGTTATGGCACCGACTGATTTTGCTTTTTTAATCACCAATGAAATATCATTTATGCGCCCCAAAACATTAGAAATATGTGTACACGCAACAAAACGGGTATGTTTAGTAATGGCATTATCGAGTTGGGTAACATCAATATATCCATCATAGGTTAAAGGTAAAGTTTTGATAATTGCTCCAGTTTGTTTAGCAACTATTTGCCATGGTACTATGTTGGCATGGTGCTCACACACGGAAAGCACGATTTCATCTCCTTTTTTTAAAATATTTCTTGCTAAGCATTGTGTGACGATATTAATGCTTTCTGTCGCGCCTTTTGTCCAAATTATTTCTTCTAAAGCATTTGCACCTATGAACATCTGTGTTAATTGTCGAGTTTTTTCATAGGCAGAGGTTGATAGGTTACTTAATCTGTGTGAAGCGCGGTGAACATTGGCGTTTTCTTGTTCATAAAATTGAACATGCCTGGCAATAACTTGATGAGTTTTTTGTGTTGTAGCAGCATTATCAAAATAAATTATTGGTCGTTTTATTTTTTCATTATTGTTGAGTGTATCTTGAATTAGTGGGAATTTTTGACGAAAGTTTTCAGGTGTAAAAGTAATCATAGGTAACTCATAAAATACAAAAAAATTAAGAAACCTTCAACTTTGTTAATTAAAGGCCTCTATTAAGAGGCGTGTGTTACATCAAATTTTAACTCACAGCAAGCCGAGAAAATACTACTCAGCAAAACAACTATTTTTATTTATATATCTCTACAATTTTAGGGGAAAATTAAGACAGTTTCAGCTTAAAATATGTAGCAAACTCATCAGTAGGCTTTTGCCATTAAAAGCGAGAAAAACCTCAAAAAATTCATAATCATCAGCCTCAGAAACATTTACATGTTTTACCTATGCTCAAAATTTCCTTTATCAGCATAAGCAATTAGCTGCCCTCCACATTTAATGTATCAAAAAAAACTAAGCCAACCACTGGCTAAATTGTGCAGGGGTGAGCTATAACTAATGTGTCTGATTCGATAAAGAGTAATAAAAATGAATATAACAACTTATCTTTTTAAAATAAGTAACACTTTCCACACGTTTTTTAATAGGCAATCACAGAAATCAAACCAACTCAGTGGTAATTATTGTCATCCTGAAAAACAAGAAAAACTGAAAAAGCAATGCCAAAAGGCAACTCAAGAAATTACCTACTTAAAGAGTTTTAATCATTGGCCGATTGCTAAAAGTAAACAGGATATTTCTTAGCATACTAACCGCTAAGTAATAAATAATTTCATTATATATCAATTCAATAAAAGTAATTCCCGTCAGTTAATGATATTTAATTTACTTTTAAAAACTGGCTCAAAAGTAATCAAATCATGACGCGCAAATGACAAACTCTCTTTTTCTTTATCAATACTATTTTTTTTAATAAGCACTAGCCAGTAAAAGCTACCATAGCACTTTCGTTTATGTACTGTCTGAAGCTTTATCGCTTCGCTGCCTCAATGGCTAAAGCAACATTATAATGAAAGCTTGGCATAATAAAAGCTTTTGGAGCAAGCGCTAGAATAGACTCGTAGTGTGATGAAAAATTATAAGTAAAGTATTGCAAATGGGTATGCTCTTTAAGCGGTTTATATGCAGCAAAAGCAACTTTACTTTCAACTGCAAATGCTTCAGCTGCAAACGATTTTTTGCAGGTTTCTGCTGGGAAAACCCCCAACTCATCTTGAAAATTTTTAGGCGTTCCAAGCTGCCACTTTATCGGTAGTGTATTTTGATCAAAAGGTATCTCAAGATTTGCTGTAACCTTTTGAAGTATAGGTGTTGTGTCAGAAATTAGGTCACCCCAGGCTATTCTTGATAACACTTCAGCTCTTATTGTCTGGCGATCTCCTTGATAAAATGTGGGAATAACGGCAATGTTATGAGCAAATGGCTTTTGTTGTATTTCCTGACATACTTGATGCGTTGAGTTTAATGGATATTCATCAACAAAACCTAATAAATGACTTATTTCGTGACTCAACACATCGACATTATCATGTTTGTCAAAATATAAGATGCCCAAGTGAACATTTGCACCACCGTGTTTCATCATTAAGCCGATATGTCTACTATCAATACTAGCGGCTAGCCCCTCAAAAATAGTTTCATCACAGCTAATTGCTTGATTAACTATGGCATGACAGTCAAGCATGTTGACATTAATATATCTGGGTTTTGGAAAGCAACTATAGCGACTCAATAGTTTTTGTTGGTAAAATTGATTAAGTAATTGATCAATGTGTTTTAAATGTGCCAACGTTGTTGCAAATAGTTGTATGCTGGTTAAACAGGTGTTTATATCCCCTCTAAATAAGTTATTAAGCTTAGTGCTTTTTACATAATCTAAGGTAAAAGGTTTGATTACCTGATAATCTCTTATCTCTTTAAGTAAACTTGTAAAGGGTTTATTATTAAGATAATCCTCTGGAACACTAGTTAGTAATTGTTTGACTTGTGCAAGATCACCCAAAGCTATAGCAACCTTAACCTTTAACTGCAAAATATCTAACTGTAAATACTGATCTTCTTCTGCCTCTAAAGTATCTGATATTTCAGATAGCACTTGCTTTGCCAGTTGATAGTTTTCTTGAGTGTAATATAACTTACTGAGTAAAATAGAAGCTTGTATACTATTTAGTCGAATAGCCTGCTTAAGCCATGTAATTATCAGAGCGTAAGTCTTTGGGGGATTTGCTACGGTTAATTGTTGCTGGTACCAACTGACCAGTCTTAATGCAGCATTACTATTATTTTTTGCCAGCTTTTGATTTAGCAATAGCCATTTGTCACTACCAATCTTTGTGTTTGCTTGTTCAATTTCTAATGCAGCAGGGTGATGAATTTTTACTGCAAAACTAAAAGCATTTTTACTGTAGTTACTTGCTTTAAGATAATGGTCTAGATAATCAAACAAATGAAATGAGCTTGAAGACAACAAACAAGTCAAACAAGTGGTTATAAAAAATGATACTAACTTCACGATTGATAATTATGGAGTGCTATCAATAGCTTTTTGCGTACGCATTAAATCTAATTCTAACTTCGCATAACGATGTTCAACAAATTCATAAACATTCGTACTTAATGCCAACTTAAAAAAGTTTGCAGCACTGCCTATATAACCCAAGGTTTGATTATATTTACCTAAGTAAAAGTAAGCTTCGCATAAGCGCTCTGTAAGTTCTTTATTCGAACTAACATTATACGTTAAGTTATTAATAAATTGGGCTTGAGTTATATCGCCAAGGTAAAGATAAATAACCTGTTTGGCCCAAGTATTTTCATTCACCTGTTGAGCACGCGACTGTAAATTAAGCTTGGCGGCTATCGGATCAATGTCATACTCGGTCAAATACAACCACAATAAACGATAAGGGTCACCTAATTGCTTATTGTGGAATGCTTTAAAATCTAGTGAGGCTAACTCAGGGCGTGAGCCGTAATATAATGCGATACCGCGATTTAAATAGGCATATTCATGCTCTGGAGCTAAATCAAGTGCAGAATCAAATTTCTCGTAAGCCTGAGAAAACTCCTGTAACTGAGTGTAATGAATACCTAAAAAATTGTAAGCGTCAATTAAATCGGGTTTCAACTGTAATGCTTGAGAGAAATCAAACCTGGCAAGAGAGCGAAGACCAACACTATCATACCTTACCCCGCGATCATAAAATAATTGAGCTCTTTGCTCATCAGTTATTTGGGCTCGGTTTATCACTTCAGAGAGCCTTGCAATAGCGACTTCACTTTTAAAATTAACAGCTAGTGGCTCGGCAATAACAAGATTATTCATCACTGCAATTGAGCTACTTCCCCTAGCCTGTTCGTTAGAGGCACAACCTTGAAGTAACCAGGTGCTGGAAAAAAATAAAGCGACCGATATTACTTTAAAAAGTTGATTCACAAAAAGGCCTTATAAATAATGAGTAATGCAATAATAATCCTCATTATAAACAAAAAAAGAGCCTTATGGCTCTTTTTTACTTGATGAAATGTAAAAGTTTTTTACATCCTTTACTCAGTAGCAGGTGTTTCGGTTGCTGCTGGTTTTTCCATCGCTTCTTTAATACTCAAGCGAACCCGACCTTGACGATCTACTTCTAAAACTTTCACTTTAACTTCTTGCCCTTCAGATAGGACATCACTAACGTTATTAACACGCTCTTCTGAAATTTGAGAGATATGTACTAGACCATCTTTACCAGGTAACACATTAACAAACGCACCAAAGTCAACGATACGAACAACCTTGCCTGTGTAAAGCGTACCTACTTCAATTTCAGCTGTTAACGATTTAATTCGATTGATGGCATCATCAGCTTGCTCTCCAGACGTTGCCGCAATTTTAACCGTGCCATCATCTTCTATTTCAATAGTAGTGCCAGTTTCTTCGGTAAGTTGACGGATAGTAGCGCCACCTTTGCCAATAATGTCACGAATTTTGTCTTGGCTTACTTTCATCGTATGAATACGTGGAGCAAATTCAGAAATCTCTTCACGTGCACCACCAATAGCTTCATCCATCACAGATAAAATATGAGTACGGGCTGCTTTTGCTTGGTTTAAAGCAATTTGCATAATTTCTTGAGTGATACCCTCAATTTTAATATCCATTTGTAGTGCAGTGATACCACCAGTGGTTCCCGCTACTTTAAAGTCCATATCTCCTAAGTGATCTTCATCACCTAAAATATCAGAAAGTACTACAAACTTATCGCCTTCTTTGACAAGTCCCATTGCTATACCAGCAACAGAGGCCTTAATCGGCACACCAGCATCCATAAGCGCCAACGACGTTCCACAAACGGAAGCCATTGAAGAAGAGCCATTTGATTCAGTAATTTCAGAAACAACACGAACAGCATAAGGAAATTCTTCAATCGTCGGCATTACCGCTAGCATACCACGCTTTGCTAAACGACCATGGCCAATTTCGCGACGTTTAGGGCTGCCAACAAATCCTGTTTCACCAACACAATACGGAGGGAAGTTGTAATGCAACATGAAGGCATCCGTCTTATCCCCCATCAAGGTATCTAAGCGTTGAGCATCACGTTGAGTACCCAATGTAGCAGTTACTAGGGCTTGTGTTTCACCACGTGTAAAGACAGAAGAACCATGAGTTCTAGGAAGTACACCTGTCATAACATCAAGAGCACGAATAGATTCAGGGTCACGACCATCAATCCGAGGATTGCCATCCGTGATGCGACCACGTACTACCGTTTTTTCTAAATCATGAAACAAATCTTTTGCTTCTTGAACATTAAGTTCTTCATCCTCTGCTAATAGCGCATCTAAAACAGCATTACGAATTTCTGCAACTTTTTCATAACGAACAGCTTTTTCAGTTATTTGATAAGCTTCATTAACTTGTGCTTCACTTAATTCAGCAATTTTCGCGACTAGATCAGCATTTTTAACAGGGGCAACCCATTCCCACTCAGGGGTATTAACTTCAGCTTTAAATTCTTGAATGGCGGTTATCGCTGCTTGCATTTGCTCGTGACCATAAACAACGGCGCCTAGCATTACTTCCTCTGAAAGGATATCTGCTTCAGATTCAACCATTAACACAGCTGACTCTGTACCAGATACGACCAAATCTAATTGACTACTTGGTAATTCAGACTGTAAAGGATTAAGAATATACTGACCATCAGTATAACCTACACGTGCTGCACCCACAGGTCCACTGAATGGGAGACCTGAAACAGCTAGCGCTGCTGAAGTACCAATTAATGAAATAATATCAGGTGAGATTTCAGGGTTTACAGATACCACCGTAATAATTACTTGCACTTCATTGGTGAAACCCTCAGGAAATAAAGGACGGATTGGTCTATCAATTAAACGCGCTATTAGTGTCTCTTCTTCTGACGGGCGACCTTCACGTTTAAAAAAGCTACCTGGGATTTTACCTGCAGCATAAGCACGCTCTTGATAGTTAACAGTTAACGGAAAAAAATCTTGACCAGGTTTATTTTCTTTTTTTCCGACAACAGAAACAAGCACGCAGGTATCGTCCATACTTGCCATAACGGCTGCAGATGCTTGACGCGCTATTGCACCAGTTTCGAGTGTTACAGTATGTTTACCTAATTGAAATTTTTTAGTAATTGGATTTAACATTTAAATAATGTCCTTAAATATGTCATTTTTTAATAATATTCACCAATCTGTACAATTATTTATTCACTGGACTTCTCCTTAAGCCTTTATTTTGGCTAAGTCAAGTAGAACAAAAAATTATACAGTTTGGATTGGTTAGTTCTTCTCAAAATCAACATGTTCAAATGATTTAGTACCATCGCTACATGTGAAAATTTTCAACGCCATTATACTAATTGGGCTAATGAATACTAGCAACTATCTATAAATATTAAGGCAAAATGAAGAATAATTGAGAATTAATCAAAGTATTTTGAGGGTAAAGACAAAAAAGGAGCCCTAAGGCTCCTTTAAAAATATTTACTCTTCAAGTTTTATCGATTAACGACGTAAACCTAATTTAGCAATTAACGCGCTATAGCGTTCAACGTTTTTGCCTTTAAGATAATCAAGCAGCTTACGACGTTGGGCAACCATGCGTAACAAACCACGACGTGAATGATGGTCATGTATGTGTGCTTTAAAGTGACCTTGTAAGTGATTAATTTGTGTTGTTAACAAAGCAACTTGAACTTCTGGTGAACCTGTATCACCTTCTGATTGTGCATATTCTGCAACAATGGCAGCTTTTTCAGTAGCATTTAAAGACATTCTAAATCCTTAGTGTGTTGGCCCTAATTTCAATGAATTTTGATAGGGTGATTATAATACACATCAAGCCAAACACTAATTCAGCATTGATGTAATAAAGGCGCGTATTCTAGCAGCCTAAAACTAAAAAGCAAGACATTAATAAGTTACTCCGCAACCCTTAAATTACGACAATACGTTTGGGGGCAACTAAGCCATCATCATTAATAACACCTACACCAATAAATTCAGCATTTATATCTTGCTCGTTATCACCGACGTAAACTTGCACACTGCCGTCACTAGGCGCATTGTAAGCTTGGACAGGATTACCATGGCGTAGAAAATTAGCTGACATATCGTCAACATATACGCATGGCATTCCATCAACAGCACTCTGCATTGGCAACAATAAGGGGTCAAGCAGCGTAGAAGGAGTAATTTCTTTAGCTGTAGCTTCCTTCAATAACGTCTCTAGTTCCTCCAAAGTAACCATTTTATCAATAGGGTAATTACCTACAGCTGTCCGGCGTAGTTCAGATACATGTGCCCCGCAGCCTAGTAACTCTCCAAGATCATCAATAATGGTTCGAATATATGTGCCTTTGGAAACATGGATAGCTAATTCAACTTCGTCACCTTCAAAACGTAATAATTGCAGCTTAAAGACTGTAATATCACGAGCTTCGCGCGGCACTTCAATACCTTCCCTCGCGTACTTATAAAGTGGTTTGCCTTGATACTTAAGTGCTGAATACATTGAAGGAACTTGTTGAGTGGTTCCACGAAAGGTGTCTAACGCTACATTAAGTTGCTCTGCCGAGACATGAACCTTTTTTTGACTAACCACTTCACCAGCAGCATCACTGGTAGTTGTTCTGATACCCAATTTTGCCGTTACTTGGTATGTTTTATCTGTATCGAGTAAATACTGTGAAAATTTGGTACCCTCGCCTAAGCAAATAGGCAACATACCTGTTGCAAGGGGATCTAAAGCGCCAGTATGGCCTGCTTTTTGAGCAAAATAAATGCGCTTAACTGTCTGTAAAGCATGATTTGATGACAATTCATAAGGTTTATCTAACAGTAAAACACCGTTAATTGCGCGACCTTTTTTTCTTTTGGCCATTTCTTATTCATCCTGCTGGCTATCAGAAGAATTAGCTTCATCATTATTTGCTTGATCATTTTTATCACTGGCAACAGCTTTATCAACCAGGGCACTCATGCGAACACCTTCAGCCATAGAACTGTCGTAAACAAATCGTAAGTGCGGCATGATGCGAGCACGTAAGCGTTTTCCTAACAAAGACCTTATATAACCCTCGGCTTCAGTTAAGACTTCCAATGAAGCGTTAATCTCTTCCTCAGTATCACTAAAAAATGTAACGAATACTTTTGCATACGCAAGGTCTCGAGTCACCTCTACTGCCGAAACTGTTGTCATACTCAATCGTGGATCTTTAATTTCACGCATCAAAATAACCGCAATTTCTTTTTGAATTTGTTGACCTACTCGGTCTGTACGAGCGTATTCTCTAGCCATAATAAACTCCCAAAAGTAGAGACTAAGCTTCCACTTTTTTAATATATACGTAAGTTATAATGAATTAAAAAATAAAAGGGGCATAAGCCCCTTTTTAATTAAAACAACGCTTACTCAAACTTAACTTAAATGATAAGGAACATCCTTAATCATCAGTCAAATAATGCTAACAGATTACAATGAGCGTTTAACTTCAATAGTTTCAAACACTTCTATTTGATCACCAACACGAACATCATTGTAATTTTTAACACCAATACCACACTCGGTTCCATTACGGACTTCTTGAACATCATCTTTAAAACGACGAAGCGATTCAAGTTCACCTTCGTATATCACAACATTTTCACGTAATACACGAATAGGTGCGCTGCGTTTTATGATACCTTCAGTAACCATACAACCTGCAATGGCACCTATTTTAGGTGACTTAAATACATCACGTACTTGTGCTAAACCAATTATCTCTTGTTTAAATTCAGGCGCTAACATACCACTCATCGCCTGTTTAACTTCTTCAATCAAAGCATAAATAACACTGTAATAGCGTAAATCAATATTTTCTGCTTCAATGACTTTACGAGCAGAAGCATCGGCACGAACATTAAAGCCAACCACAATGGCGTTAGATGCTGCGGCTAATGTTGCATCAGTCTCTGTTATAGCGCCCACACCTGAGCCTATGATTCTCACTTTCACTTCTTCAGTTGATAGCTTAACAAGTGAATCACTGATAGCCTCTAGAGAACCTTGAACATCAGACTTGATAACTACATTAACTTCAGAAACATCGCCTTCAGCCATGTTCGCAAACATGTTTTCAAGTTTCGATTTTTGTTGACGAGCTAATTTAACATCACGGAATTTACCTTGTCGGAACAATGCAACTTCACGGGCTTTTTTCTCGTCTTTTACCACTGTCGCTTCATCACCAGATTGTGGAACTCCGCTCAAACCAATAATTTCTACTGGAATCGAAGGGCCTGCAGATTGAATAGACCTACCATTCTCATCTCGCATTGCTCTAACACGACCATATTCTAAACCACATAAAACAATATCGCCTTGGTTTAATGTGCCTTCTTGAACCAGAATAGTAGCTACAGGACCTCGGCCTTTATCTAGTTTAGACTCAACCACAACACCGCAAGCCATTTTATCTTCAACAGCTGTCAACTCTAGTACTTCAGCTTGTAATAAAATTGAATCAAGTAAATCATCTATACCCAATCCTGTTTTCGCAGAAACATGGGCAAATTGAACATCGCCGCCCCACTCTTCTGAGAGCACGCCGTGTTGAGACAACTCATTTTTAACACGGTCTGGGTCAGCAGTTTCTTTATCCATTTTATTTACGGCGATAATAATTGGTGCTTCAGATGCTTGTGCATGTTGAATTGCTTCGATAGTTTGCGGCATAACACCGTCATCTGCAGCAACAACAATAATGACAATATCGGTTGCTTTAGCACCTCTAGATCGCATTGCAGTAAACGCTGCGTGACCTGGCGTATCTAAAAAAGTAATCATGCCATGACCCGTTTCAACATGGTATGCACCAATATGTTGGGTAATACCGCCAGCTTCACCATCAGCTACTTTTGCTTCACGAATATGGTCAAGTAATGAGGTTTTACCGTGATCAACATGGCCCATAATGGTCACTACAGGTGCACGCGTAATCGCTTCACCTGAATGGCTTCGATCAGCAAGCACCGCCTCTTCGAGTGCATTTTCGTTGACTAGAATGACTTCAAAGCCCATGTCTTCAGCTACCAGTGCTGCTGTTTCTTGATCAATCACCTGATTAATAGTCGCCATTGCGCCTAATTTAAACATGGCTTTAACAACTTCAGCACCTTTTTTAGCCATTTTATTAGCAAGTTCGGCAACAGAAATAGTTTCACCTATACGTATGTCTTGAACTTTTGTTTCAACAGGTTTAGTGAAGCCATGTTTTAAACTTTGTGGTGCAGATAATGTTTGCTTTCGGCCTTTTGATTTTCCACCACGTGCAGTTTTATCATTAGATTTCTTTTTACGGCGTCGCCCAGCGCTTTCATCAGCTGCATCAACCTTATCTTCTGCTTCTTGTGCATATTTTGAAGAAGTCACATGCACGACTTCTTTCTCTTTTGCTTTACGCTCTTCTTCTTGCGCTTTCCAGCGAGCTTCATTTTCTTCAGCTAATTTTTTAGCTGCAGCACTCGCTTCTTTTGCTTCAGCTTCAATTTTTTCTGCAAGTTCTTTTTCTTGCGCTAAGCGAAGCTTTTTAGCTTCCTCGCTTTCAGCAACTTTTTCTGGCGCTTTTTCAACATTCTTAGCCTTTTCTGAAGCCGCCTGTTTGGCTTTTAATGCGGCTTCGGCTTTAGCTGCTGCTTTTCGCTCCGCTTCCAGCTCAGCCTTTGCCGCGGCAACAGCTTTAGCATTCTCAGCTTCCTTAGCCGCTGCTTCCGCATCTGCTTTGGCTTTCGCTTCGGCTAAGGCCTTAGCTTCAGCTTCAGCTTTCGCTGCTTCCTCAGCTAATCTTTGTTCTTCTACATCGCTGCGTTTGACATAAGTGCGCTTTTTACGAACTTCAACATTAACTGATTTTGCTTTACTGCCATGACCCATGGTTAAAGTCGATTTTGTTTTACGATTCAGCGTTAATTTATTGGGCTTGGTTTCTGACTCATCACCATGTTGTTTTTTAAGGTGTCCTAATAATGCTTCTTTTTCATCTTGCGAAATAGCATCGGAAGCCGATTTTTTCACGCCTGAGTCAGCTAATTGAGTGACTAAGCGATCCACCGGTGTTCCGATTTCTTTGGCAAGTTCTGCTACGGTTATATCTGCCATCTACTTTATTCTCCGGTGTTGTTATTCTTCATTAAACCAACAAATGTTACGTGCAGCCATAATTAGCTCACCCGCTTTGGTCTCATCTAATTCTTCAATATCACTAATTTCATCTATACCTTGTTCAGCTAAATCCTCTAGCGTACATATGCCACGGCTTGCTAGTACATAAGCTAAATGACGTTCTAACCCATCAAGTTCCAATAAATCTTGAGCCGGCTCAGCACCTTCTAATGTCTCTTCACTAGCTAGCGCTTGGGTTGTTAATGCTTCTTTAGCGCGCTCGCGAAGCTCTTCTACAATTTCTTCATTCAAACCATCGATTTCTAACATTTCTGCTACTGGTACATAGGCAATTTCTTCTAATGAAGTAAAACCTTCTTCAGCCAACAGCGTTGCAAAATCTTCATCTAAATCTAATTTTTCAATGAACAAGTTAAGTACCTTGTCATTTTCTGCCTGATGCTTGCCTTTCATTTCTTCAACAGTCATAACGTTTAGTTCCCAGCCTGTTAATTGGCTTGCTAAACGAATATTTTGTCCACTGCGACCAATAGCCATGGCTAAATTACTTTCTTCAACAGCAATATCCATAGTGCCCTTGTCTTCATCGACAATAATTGAGGCCACTTCGGCTGGTGACATAGCATTTATCACGTATTGTGCAACATTGTCGTCAAATAAAACGATATCGACGCGTTCACCACCTAATTCACCCGATACCGCTTGGACACGGGAACCGCGCATACCAACGCAAGCACCAACTGGGTCGATGCGTTTATCATTACTTTTTACCGCTATTTTAGCGCGCGAACCAGGATCTCGAGCAGCACCTTTAATTTCAAGCATCTCTTCGCCAATTTCAGGGACTTCGACACGGAAAAGTTCAATAAGCATTTCGGGTTTAGTTCGACTAACAAATAATTGGGCACCGCGGGCTTCAGGTTTAATTTCGTATAATAGTCCGCGAACGCGATCTCCTGGACGAAATGTTTCACGAGGTAACATATCATCACGATAAATAATCGCTTCAGCATTATTACCCAAATCTATTATAACGCTATCTCGACTGGCTTTTTTGACGACACCCGTTACAATTTCTCCTAATTGATCTTGATAAGCATCAACAATAAGTGCACGTTCAGCCTCACGTATCTTTTGCACAATAACTTGCTTAGCTGTTTGAGTAGTGACGCGATCAAATTTAACTGACTCAATTTGTTCTTCTACGTAATCACCAACGACTAATTCAGGAGCATCGTATTGAGCTGCTGCTAATGTTATTTCTGCGAATGGGTTTTCCATAGCCTCATCGCTATCTTCAATCACTAACCAGCGACGAAAAGTATCAAACTCACCACTAATGCGGTCAATACATACGCGAACCGCAATGTCACCCTCGTATTTCTTTTTAGTAGCTGTTTCTAAAGCGGTTTCCATCGCTTCAAAAATGCTTTCTCGTGGTAATGCTTTTTCATTAGAAACTGCATCAACAACCAGTAATATTTCCTTACTCATGCTAATTAGCCTTAAATTATGTTAACTGTTTTTAAAAATTTTCTTGTTTTAAAATTTTGCGACAAGGTTGGCCTTATCAACGTTACCGATAGGCAATTCATAATCGATGCTATCGACTTCTATAATTAAATTGTTGTTTTCTATAGCAACAAGGGGGCCCTTAAATTTGCGGCGACCGTTCAATGGTATCGATAATTTAATATTGACGATTTCACCAACAACTGCTTGAAAATGAGCAATTTCAAATAATGGCCTGTCAACGCCGGGCGATGATACTTCTAAATTGTATTCACTACTAATGGGATCTTCTACATCTAAAAGTGCGCCAACTTGACGACTTACTTCAGCGCAATCATCAACATCAATGCCATTTTCGTGATCTATAAACAAACGTAAAATAGAATTATTTCCTGCACTGATATACTCAATACCTAATAACGACTTTCCTGTTTCTTCAACTGCAGGTCTCAATAATTCTGTTAATTTTTGTTCAAATTTAGCCAAGCGTTTTCTCCTGTAACATGGTGTTTAACAATCGCACTACAAAATAAATTTAGGTATAAAAAAAGGGCTTACTAGCCCAAAGAGATTTTACTGCACTAACTAAAATATATAATTCAGCTATTACAAAAACAAAAAAACCCCAGTCTAGGGGCCAATTCCACTGTTTTCCCCCTAGGTAATACATCACTCGCATTTACCAGGTTGTTGGAGTTTCTTCCAACTGTAAAAGTAAGAATATAAATTGCTAACGCAATTTATTCAGTGACATCTTACGATTAATTCATGAGGCAAAGTATATAGTGACAGGCCCACAAGCGCAAGTGACATTACAAGGAATCAACGATAAAATTCACTTTCAAAATACTTTACAGTTTATACAAACTCAAAACTTGGAAAATAAATAATTATTTTACATGATCTAGTGATTAAACTTATAATTGTGTACAATTTGATGCAAAATAGCGTAATTAAGAAGCATTTTTTGCTCTTTAAACAAATTAATAAGGAACATTTAATTTCATCATGTATAAATTTTCTAAGTTATTTATAAAAAACCTGCTATTTGCCTCTTTATTCGTCATTTTAACAGCAGCGTTAGCCTTGTTTCTGGTAAAAGGTTATGTTGAGACAGAAAACCTAAAACATCAACAAGCCATTCAAGCCATAAGTAAACAACTGATAAACCAAGCAGATGATACTAAAAAAACTGCAGCAGCTATTGCTGAAATACTAACGCGAAGTTACACCTACCAATCTCTGTTGATTAAAGACAAACAAAATTCTTATACTTCCTTAACTAACAAACAAGAGAGTTGGCTTAACCCATTACTTACCGAACCTAAAAATATTTTAATTAATCAGCCTAGATTACAAATTCAATATCAGCTTAATTTTCCTGAGTTAACTAGTTTAATCACTCAATTGCTCATTGGCATAGTTATATTTACGTTAATCTTTGCCCTCATATCTGCGAAACTCAATTATAAATTACAAGCAAATATTTTCAGGATAATTAGTAAGCAAATTGCTCATGAGTTAGCGCAGATTAATGACCCAGACTTTATTACCAAGCTAGATAACAAAGGTAAAATGTTAGATATACCTGCGTTAAAGAACGGCATAGCAGAAATAAAAAGCATGATGGTATCGCAGCTAAAGAATACCGCTAATTTAGAACTTAAGGCCCACGTTGACTCATTAACGGGTGTAGAAAATCGTAATCGTTTCGTGCAATTTTTTGAAAATACCATCGTCAAAGATAGCCCCGTTAACTTTGGTGTATTACTGATTACCCGCTGCACTGAATTACAAACCATTAATAAAATTGAGGGGTATACCTCTGGTGATAAATACATAGTAAACGTTGCTGATATCATTAAAAGTGCTATTGCAACTAAACCTACCTACAAAGTTTTTAGGTTAAATAGTTCTGATTTTGCAATTATCATCCCCAATGAAAAATTAAAGTCTGCAGAAGAGTTAGCCAATGAATTAACCCTGCAGTTCAATCAGTACCAACAAAAAAGTGATTTAGATTCAGTCGCTTTTACAGGTTTAGTATCTTTTGACAAATCAAAACCCTTGGGTGAATTACTGGCGCTTGCTGACACAGGTGTCAGCGTTGCACAAACACAAAAAACGAACGCTTGGTATGCTCAAACAGATACCACAATTTTAGCCGGTAATAATAAAAATTTAGGCAGTCAAAATTGGCGTGATGAGATTGAGAATGTTATTGATAATAAAAATATTAAACTTTTACTGCAACCTATTCAACCGAGTGGTCGCAATAGCAGAGTATACGGAGAAATTTTAGCGCGTTTTATTAACAGTAATGGTGACATGCTGCCAACGGCCACTTTCTTTGCGATGGCAGAAAAACTCGATAAAATAGTTGAAATTGATAGATTAATTATAGATACCGCCATTGAAGAAATTACCAGTAAAAATATGTTAGAGAATAGTTACGGTATAAATATCAGCCCAAGAAGTATCAATGATGAACATTTTATTATTTGGTTAGAACGAAAACTGCTGCGTGAGTCTTTTGCTGCTCCTAGGTTAGTCTTTGAAGTATCTGAATTTGGCTTACAACAAAATATAAAAACAGCCAAACGAGTTGTTGATATGTTGCACCGTGTAGGTTCTCGTGTAACGGTTGAACGCTTTGGTGTAGGCTTAACCTCATTTAAGTTTTTCAGGGATTTAACACCCGACTTTATTAAAATGGACAGTTCGTATACAAGAGACATTGATGATGATAAAAACAACCAATATTTCTTAAGATTAATGGTTGATTTAGCTCACCGCTTGAGTATCAATGTACTGGCAGAAAGCGTTGAAAGCCAAGAAGAAAAACATACCCTTGAAAAGCTCTTTATCGATGGCTGTCAGGGTTATTATGTCGGAAAGCCATCGCCCTTATAACTTTTATATTGTGTGCTAACTAGGGTTAACCCCAATGCACTTGATTATTTAGTTTCAACATTATTAATCTAAGGAAAGAGAAATCAGTTGATTTAAAGCAAAAAGCCTTACACTCTTATGGCTGACGTATTGTTAAATAGACGAAAAAAAAGGATAATAGACCTTCTGGTGTATTATTTTAACGATTGTGCGTGTAAATGACTGACTATTTACTTCTCCTTGTTGGCACTGTACTAGTAAACAACTTTGTTTTGGTACAATTTTTAGGCCTATGTCCTTTCATGGGAGTATCTTCGCGTACCGAAACTGCCATAGGTATGTCTTTTGCTACCATCTTTGTAATGACCTTGGCCTCATTGCTCAGCTACCTCGTTTCGACCTATGTACTAGCACCACTGAACCTAGAATACTTAAAAACTATGAGTTTCATTTTGGTTATTGCTGTTGTTGTGCAATTTACCGAAATGGTAGTGCATAAAACAAGTGCAAGCCTTTATCGATTGTTGGGTATTTTTTTACCCCTAATAACCACTAATTGTGCAGTACTTGGTGTTGCCTTATTGAATTTACGGTTACAACACGGTTTTTTTGAATCAATCATTTATGGCTTTGGTGCTGCCTTGGGTTTTTCACTGGTATTAGTCATGTTTTCTGCAATGCGGGAGAAGCTTGCCAATGCTGATGTTCCTGGTCCCTTTAAAGGAACAGCAATAGCAATGATAACAGCTGGCTTAATGTCTTTAGCTTTCCTTGGTTTTAGTGGCTTGGTAAAACCGTAGTATGGACTTGCTAATTGCTATTTTAGTACTGGGTGCTATTGCTGGTATCTTCGGAGCATTATTAGGTTTTGCTTCCGTGCGTTTTAAAGTTGATGCAGATCCTATCGTTGAACAACTTGACGCACTATTGCCACAAACTCAATGTGGGCAATGCGGCTATCCTGGATGTAAGCCCTATGCAAAAGCAGTGGCTGACGGCGAAGCAATTAATAAGTGTGCCCCTGGTGGCGAAGATACCATCAAAAAAATTGCTGATTTAATGGGGGTTGATGTTCAACCCTTAGATGATAGCCATGTAAATGAGCATGCTTCTGATAGTAACCGGCCAAAAGTAGCCTTTATTATCGAAGAGGATTGTATTGGTTGTACTAAATGCATCCAAGCTTGCCCTGTTGATGCTATTATTGGGGCTGCAAAGCAAATGCATACCATCATTGCTGATGAGTGTACTGGCTGTGATTTATGTGTTGCACCTTGCCCGGTTGATTGTATAGAAATGCGTGAACTGCCTGAGACTATTCACAATTGGCAATGGGATTTAACCAGTATTCCAGTTAAACAACTGGATTAGGAGTTTATGGTGGAATCAATTATAGCGCGAATTTCACGTGGTAACCTTTGGGATTTTTATGGTGGCATTCACCCGCCAGAACAAAAAGCTTTAACGGCAAATAAACCGATCAAACCGCTTTCACTGCCCAAACAACTCATTATTCCTTTGCAACAACATATAGGGCAAGAGGGAGAGCTACTGGTTGCTATTGGTGACCATGTATTAAAAGGTCAGGCACTTACATTAAGTACTAACTCAATGGTAGTTCCTATTCATGCCCCAACCAGTGGTACTATTAGCGCGATTAAACAAGCTATGATTGCCCATCCATCGGGATTAATGCAATTATGTATTTTTCTTGATGTTGACGGTGAAGATACTTGGCGACCAAGAACTGTTTGTCCTGATTTATCGTTACTTTCAACACAACAAATTATTAAAAAAATTGCTGATGCTGGTATTTCTGGTATGGGTGGAGCCGGTTTTCCAACTCACATTAAAGCCAACAGTAAGCCTGATATTAATTTTTTAATTATTAACGGTATTGAATGTGAGCCTTATATCACCTCTGATGATCTGATCATGATGGAGCAAAGTGAGGCGATTGTTGATGGTATTAAAATACTCGACAAACTCCTCAAACCTAAATACATCTTAATTGCTATAGAAGATAATAAACCTAAAGCTATTAAAGTATTAGAAGACGCCACTAAACATATTGAAAACATTATTGTCTGTAGTGTACCTACTAAGTACCCAGCTGGTGGTGAAAAGCAATTAATTCAAGTATTAACCGGTCAAGAGGTAGCTTCTGGTGGCCTGCCAATAGATCTCGGTATTGTTATGCAAAATGTTGCTACTTGTTTTGCCATTAATGAGGCAGTAAGGCACGATATTCCTCTGA
Organism: Colwellia sp.; assembly: GCA_042091395.1. Taxonomy (GTDB): domain Bacteria; phylum Pseudomonadota; class Gammaproteobacteria; order Enterobacterales; family Alteromonadaceae; genus Colwellia. The sequence continues at coordinate 31,635 of JBELHN010000018.1, read as the reverse complement.
TTAAACGAGTCGTAACTATAACTGGTCAAGCACTTGATAAGCCTCAAAATGTTTGGGCTTTATTGGGTACGCCCATTAATTTTTTATTAGAACAATGTGGTGTACACAAGGCCAAACAAGAAAAACAACCCGTTATCATGGGGGGACCCATGATGGGATTCACTGTTGCCAGTGATTTAGTCCCCATTGTAAAAACCAGTAATTGTATATTGGTACCCAGTAAAAAAGAAATGCCCAGTGCTTTTGAAAAAGAGAGTAGCGAGGTTGAATGTATTCGATGTGGTAAATGTGCTGATGTGTGCCCTAGCCAACTCCTGCCTCAAGAATTACAATGGAGTGCTAAAGCTAAAGATTATCCACAATTAAAAAAACTCAACTTAAGTGATTGCATCGATTGTGGTGCCTGCGCTTATGTTTGTCCAAGTCAAATTCCCTTAGTCCATTATTATCGCATCGCTAAAGCAGAGATTCGTCAACAACAACAATTAGAGGTAAAAGCTGATAAAGCTAAAATTCGCTTTGAGGCGCGGAAATTACGATTAGAAAAAGAAAAACTTGCTCGCCAAGAAAAGCAAAAGAAAGCCGCTGCCGCTCGTAAAGCAGCTATGAATAAACCTTCAGCAGAAGCCAGTGGCGCTAAATCAGCAGTTGCCGCTGCATTAGCTCGTGTTAAAGCTAAAAAAGCCGCAAAAGAAAACACACCTAAGGCCGAGCTCACTGGCAATGAGCGTATTACAAGTGAAGTAAGTAGTGAGAAATCACAAGTAGCCGCTGCTATTGCCCGTGCCAAAGCAAAAAAACAACAAAAACTGAAGGCTACACAAGTTGAATCAAATGATGTTGCATCAGCAAAGGTCAAAACAGACTCGAGTCAAGCGCCAACCTTGAAAGCTACAACTGAAAATATTACACCTTCAACAGTTAATGATAAAAAAGCCCTGGTAGCTGCAGCTATTGCTAAAGCCAGGGCAAAGAAGCAGGCCAATGCCAAACTAGAAAAAAATAGCAATAAAACAACGACAGACGAAAATGATAAAGTAGACACGGAAATTGTATTGCAAACGCCTAAAATAATTTCTTCTAATGTTGAGAAAACGCTCATAAATGATGATAAATCAGCTAAAATCGCCGCTGCAATAGCCAAAGCAAAAGCTAAGAAAAAAGAAAAACAAGCACAACTTGAGAATAAACAAAGCTAAAACAACAAAAAAACAAACAAACAACGAAAAAACATTAAGCTATTTTTTAATAAAATTTTAGCATTAAGCTCAATAAACCGACGAGTCGATAACGATAATGGCATTTTGGATAGCAAGTTCACCGCATAACCACAACCAAGCAAAAACACCTAGTCTAATGCGCTTAGTTATCTATGCCGCACTGCCGGGTATTTTAGCGCAATGGTATTTTTTTGGTTGGGGAAATTTAATTCATATTGGCATAGCCCTTCTCACCGCAATAGTATGCGAATTTACTGTACTTTCACTTCGAAAAAAACCAATAATGCATGAGCTTTTCGATGGTAGTGGTTTATTAACGGCAGTACTTTTAGGGATATGTTTACCCGCGTTAGCTCCTTGGTGGATTTCAGTCATAGGTACTGTTTTCGCCATTGTGGTTGCCAAGCAACTATACGGCGGCTTGGGCTATAACCCCTTTAACCCAGCAATGGTTGGTTATGTGGTTTTATTAGTATCCTTTCCTCTAGAGATGACTCTATGGCAACCCCCTCTAAGCTTGATCTCTGTTGATTTAACATTAACCAATACACTAACAACAATACTAACTGGCTTTACCGTTGAGGGTTACTCGGTTGAACAAATACGCAACACCATTGATGGTGTTACCATGGCTACTCCTCTTGACAGCCTAAAAACCAATCTTAGTATGGGTTATACCGCTCTTGAGAGTATGAAAAGTCCAATATTTGGTGATCATTTTGCACTAGGTTGGGAGTGGGTTAATGCTGGATTTTTGTTAGGCGGTGTTTTTTTAATGGCCAAAAAAGCCATTACTTGGCATGCACCTTTAAGTTTTCTCGCCAGCTTATTTATTTGCTCGCTGGTTGGTTTTAGTATCAGCCCCGATAGCAACGCATCAACTATGTTTCATTGGTTTTCCGGCGCCACCATGTTAGGTGCTTTTTTCATTTTAACTGATCCTGTCAGCGGTGCTACAAGTAACAAAGGCAGGATTGTGGTAGGTGTCATTGCTGGCTTACTCGTTTATTTAATTCGAACGCTAGGAGGTTACCCCGATGGAGTCGCTTTTGCAGTAATACTGTGTAATATGGCAACACCTTTGATTGACCAATACACTCGACCAAGAACATACGGTCACTTATCAGGAGAGCATGATGCCAGATAATCATAACCCGCAACAAAGCTCCGACAACAAAACTGAGAAAGCCACAGTCAAAGCGGCAGTTTCCAAAAACACCAAAATACTAACGCTTTTTGCAGTGGCTTGCACTGTAGCGGTCGGTTTAATTAGTCAACTCACCGCAGACACCATAAAAGAACAGCAACAGCAATATTTGTTAAACACCTTGCATACGATTATTGAACCCAGCCGCTACGACAATGATATTGCCAACGACTGTATTGCGGTAAGTGCACCTGAATTAGGCAGTAATAAAGTACACAAGGCTTACATTGCCAGAAAATTGAACCAAGTAGTGGCTGTGGCAATGACAAGTACTGCTACTGAAGGCTACAGTGGTGATATTGATTTTATTATCGCCATTAATACAGATAACAGTGTCAGCGGCGTTCGTGTATTAAAACATCAAGAGACTCCTGGCTTAGGCGATAAAATTGAACGAAGAAAGAGTGATTGGATTACAGACTTTAACGGTAAACGCCTGTTGTCAGACAATGATGAACGCTGGGCAGTAGCTAAAGACAATGGCATGTTTGATCAGTTTACAGGAGCAACAATTACCCCAAGAGGCTTAATTGCAGGTATCAAAGATACTTTGAATTACTTTGCTCAACATCAAGCACAATTGTTAAAACAAAATAATGCTTGTGCCATTATTGATAATGATGAAACTTACCAAAACGATGATAGTAACAACGGCGAAATTAGTCACAATAGCAGTCATAGTTTACAACAAGGTACGTTTAATTCCTTTACAGACATTGCACGTAATAATGTACTTTTACAGAGCAAGTTAGCAAAACTAATGGATTTACGACAACATAACAGACTCAGCAACGTGTCTCATTTATTCGAGGTTCACTATGGCTAACTCCCCCTCACAATCAGAAGTAAACAGTATGGCTGATGATGTTAACGAAAGTTCAAGTTCATCATTAAGTAATGAACAAAAAAAAGAAGCTGCAGCAAAGCTAAGAGCAGAATATAAAGAATTAGCCATACAAGGCTTGTGGAAAAATAACCCTGGTCTAGTGCAACTGTTGGGCCTCTGCCCACTGCTGGCAGTAACTTCAACGGTTACCAATGCACTTGGCCTTGGTTTAGCAACCTTACTGGTGCTTATTTGTTCTAATGTTACGGTTTCAGCCATTCGTCATTGGGTACCAAAAGAAATTCGTATTCCTATTTTTGTACTCATTATTGCCGCTTTTGTGACCTGTGTGGAGTTACTAATGAACGCCTTTACTCACAGTATTTATCAATCTTTGGGGATATTCTTACCCTTGATAGTGACTAACTGTGCCATTATTGGCAGAGCCGAGGCCTATGCATCGAAAAACCCAATAAAAAAATCGGCGTTTGATGGTTTAATGATGGGGCTTGGCTTCACGTTCATTTTACTGTTACTGGGTGTAATTCGCGAAATACTCGGTCAAGGTACGTTATTTGATGGCGCTAATTTATTATTAGGTGATTGGGCCACTGTTTTAAGAGTGGAGGTCATTCATCTAGATAGTAAATTTTTATTAGCTATATTGCCACCAGGTGCATTTATTGCCATGGGAATACTTATTGCTACAAAAAATGCTATTGATGAATACATTAAAAGTAAACAGCTGATCACTGATGAAAAAGTGATAGAGCGTGTTCGTGTTAACTTTGATTCATAACAGGTTTTAGAACGATAAGATACAATTCAATCTAATCTAAGCTTAATCTAATTAAATTAGATTAAGCTTGCTGGGCGCCGTTTCCATATTATGAAAATAACATTACTGCTAAGGCAACTTATTAATTAGCAAACTACACCTGCTTCCTGACGGGTATTTGATAGGCCAAAGAAGAGCAAACATATGAACAAAGACACACGTATTGCTATGTTAACAAGGCTACGGGATGAGAATCCTGCACCGACCACAGAGTTAAATTTTTCAACACCCTTTGAGTTACTTATTGCCGTGTTACTGTCTGCTCAAGCAACTGATGTAGGAGTCAATAAAGCAACTGACAAACTTTACCCAGTAGCAAATACCCCCCAAGCTATTTTAGCCTTAGGTCTTGATGGCTTAAAAAGTTACATTAAGACGATCGGTCTGTTTAATACGAAAGCGCAAAACACCCTGAAAACCTGCCAGATGTTAATCGACCTTCACGATGGCGAAGTTCCGGCTCAAAGGGCTGCACTTGAAGCACTTCCTGGAGTGGGGAGAAAAACGGCAAATGTTGTGTTAAATACGGCCTTTGGTCTTCTTAAAGATGATCAAGGGAAATATTTTATAGCAGTCGATACCCATATTCAGCGCTTAGCGAATAGAACCGGTTATGCCAAAGGCAAAACCGTAGAACAAACGGAACAAAACATCATTAAAAATACCCCACGTAAAACAGAATTTTTCTTTAACTTACACCATTGGTTTATTTTACACGGCCGCTATACTTGTTTAGCACGTAAACCTAAATGTGGCTCATGTATTGTTGAGGATTTATGTGATTTTAAAGAAAAAACTAGTTAACTTAAAAAACTGGCTAATGTTAATACCGCCAATAGAAAGACTGCAAGCAAGTGACTATAACCAACATTATTCGTGAAGTGTTTCGTTATCAATTGATAACTATTGATCGATTACTCATTCATTATTAACATGTTTTGAAATAGAAGAGAGCCTTATGAAATTTTTACACACCATGGTGCGTGTTCGTGACTTAGACGCTTCACTCGATTTTTATATTAACAAGCTCGGTCTAGTTGAAACAAACCGTATTGAGGTAGCTGCGGGTAAGTTCACTCTTGTTTATTTAGCCACAGAGCTCGGTGCTCCAGAAGTAGAGCTGACCTACAATTGGGGCTCTACAGAAGAGTATAGCGCTGGTCGCAGCTTTGGTCATTTAGCCTTTGCAGTTGATAATATTTATCAAACCTGTCAAAAACTGCAAGATACTGGTGTTACTATCAACAGACCGCCGCGAGATGGACACATGGCGTTCATTAACTCACCCGATGGCATAGCTATAGAGCTATTACAAAAAAACGGGGCTTTACCTCCACAAGAGCCTTGGCTCAGCATGGAAAACTCGGGGACTTGGTAACCAGCAATATTAGCCAGTTCGGCCATAATTTACTTTAATACAGACAACAAACTGCTGTACTCATCTGTCCATACGAGAGTTTTTTTAATGCTCGGCCATGGGCTTTTAAGGGCATTAAGGGTTGGATTTTTTATCAACATTTTATTATGAGTCAATAAGACCCATTGGCTGTCGTGGCCGTTTTCAGTCTCTGCCTTAGTATAATAATATTGACGTGCTAAGTTGAAATGTTTTGCTAACCCCGCCATTAAACCTAACAAATCTAAATGACTGTTAGACACGTGAACTACAATCGCACCATCTGGTGACAGCTGTTTAAGATATAACTCTATCGCTTGAGTAGTTAGTAAATGCTGGGGAATGCTGTCTCCGGAAAAAGCGTCTAACACTAATAAGTCATAGTCATTAAAAGTATGATTCATACTTTGCTTAGCTATTGAAACACGTGCATCGCCTTGAATAATTTCAACCTCAGCTTGAGAATCTTCAAGGTAGCTAAAATACTCTTTTGCTACCTTAATTACCGCTGGATTAAGTTCATAAAAAGTAAACGAATCACCTGGTTCTCCATACGCTGCTAACGTGCCTGCCCCTAAGCCAATTAACCCCACATTTAAGCCATGGTTCAACAGTCTATTCTGCTGTTCTGTGTTGTCGGGTGAATTTAAATTACCTGAATGAGCACTTAACTGAGCTGCTAGCAGAGTATCTTTTTGTTTAGCTTGCCTAAGTTGCGTTATCGCGAGCGCGACACCAGTACCTTCTCGGTAATAACTCAATGGCTTTAAACGTTTATTAGCTTGCAACGATTGCGTGCCATGTGATGTAGTGCCATCAATCAGGCGTCGTTCAATTTGGCCATTAACGGTGACATCTTTAACACTCAAAATGCCATAAAAATTACGTGCACTGTATACATCGTGTGCGAGATAACGCTGGTTAATAAGTATAAAAGTAATGAGAAATAGTATAAAGCCTATGAGACTTAATACCGCTAACCATGACTTATCAGTAGGCATTACTAAACTACTGCAAGCAAACAACAAAAACACCAGCAATATCGCTAAGGGAAACTCTAAGAACTGAACAAAAAGAGCTTGTGCAACAAATGCTACAAAAGCGCTTCCTAAAAAGCCGCCAAAAGCCATCATTAAGTAAAATAAAGTCAAGCCATCAGCTGCTGGTTTAAGGCGAACTAATTCACCATGACAAAGCATGCAAGCACTAAATAAAATGCCTGAGTAAATCACAACTTGTACAACAATAGTAAAATGCGTGCCAATGAAAAACATAAACAGCGCTAGCATAGCCATCAAGCTAAAAATAGCCAACCAAAATGCTCTTACATACCATTTAGGACTATGAAAACAAATAATAAACGTCAGTAAATACAAACACAGCGGCAAAATCCACAAAAAAGGTACCGGTGGTATGTTTTGGGTCATGGCACTGGTTGTTGCGACCAATAACACCACTCCTACTGCCGACAACGCTCCCCATAAAAAACAATGAGACCAACGATATTTTATTGATACTCTGTTGTTAGTGATTTTTTGATCGACAGTATTCATCTGTAAATTTTTACATTGCTGATAAACCTCTAGCATTACCACACAAAACAAGCATACATAAATGCCGTATAAAATTGACCAAAACCATGATTGATTACTACTGCTCATCAATGGCTCTAATAAAAAAGGAAACGTTAACAAAGCCAACAAGGAGGCCAAATTTGAGAGTGAATAAAGCTTGTATGGCAGTGTTTCACGACTTAGAAAAGTTAGCCAGCGCTGCACCATAGGTCCTGTGCTGGCTAATAAAAAGTAAGGTAAGCCGATAGCTACAGATAATTGTATGAGTATTGCTTGTAACGGTTCATCATTGTTCGCAGTCAATATAGATGATTCTGCGATAGCCAAAGGTAAAACAGCCAAGCTCAATAACAATAATGCACTGTGAATAATACATTGGCTTTTAATTGACTTTAATTGTGTAAGCTTGTGTGCGTATAAATAACCGAGTAACAAAAAACCTTGAAAAAAGAGCAGGCAGCTCGTCCAAACCGCTGCACCTCCGCCGAATGAAGGTAAAATAATTTTAGCTATTAGGGGTTGGACTTGAAAAAGTAAAAAAGCACCCACAAAAATGAGTAGTAAATACAGCATAACTTCAGGTTTTTTTAAAAAGTATGTGCCGCGCATGGTATCTAACCCCAAGGTAAAAGTATATTACTCAGTAGTTAATAATATTTTTATAAAAATTGTTTTATGGAGTTCGATTGAAGAGGTGCCTGTACTCTAATAAAAAAGGCAGGCACTTAGTGTGTTAATAAGCTACTTAACAATGTTACTGTGATAATGCGGTTTTAAGCGCTGACAAACAAAGCGTTACATTTTCATTTCGAGCAGCATAGCCCATCAAACCTATACGCCAAGCTTTGCCGGCAAAGTTACCTAAGCCAGCGCCAATCTCAAGGTTAAATTCGTTTAATAAATACTGTCTCACCGCAGCGTCATCGATCCCCTCTGGGATATTAACTGCGTTTAATTGGGGCAGTCTTTCATGTTCAGGTACAATAAAAGTAATACCCAAATCAGCTAAGCCTGAAGCCAACTTAGCGTGCATTTTTTTATGACGAGCCCAACTATTTTCAAGCCCCTCTTGTTGCAACATCAATAAAGACTCATGCAACGCATACAAGGAGTTAACTGGTGCGGTATGATGGTAACTGCGTTTACCTTCCCCAGACCAATAACCCATCACTAATGATTGATCTAAAAACCAACTTTGAACCACCAAGCTTCGAGATTTTATCACCTCCGCTGCCTTATCACTAAAACTTATCGGCGATAAGCCGGGTACACAGGATAAACATTTTTGACTGCCCGAATAAATCGCATCAATCTGCCATTCGTCAACCCTAAGCTCAACCCCACCCAGTGAAGTAACGGCATCAACAATTGTTAAACAATCATGTTGCTTGGCAATACCACATAAAGTTTTAGCATCTGATAAAGCACCTGTTGACGTTTCAGCGTGCACAAAAGCCACAAAATTAGCAGCGGGGTTTGCCGCCAGTGCAGCACTTAATGACTCCGGCTTTACTGCTCTACCCCATTCACCTTCAACCACAACTAAATTGGCACCAATGCGATTGACATTTTCAATCATCCGATTGCCAAAAACACCATTTACACAAACTACCACCGTATCTTCAGGGGTAATTAAATTAACAAAACAGGCTTCCATACCGGCTGAACCAGGGGCTGAAATGGCCATAGTTAATGCATTTTCTGTTTGAAACGCATATTGCAATAAAGATTTCACTTCGTCCATCATGCCTACAAAGCTAGGATCAAGGTGGCCTATCGTTGGCCTTGCCAGTGCCGACAATACCCTGGGGCTTACATCAGATGGGCCAGGGCCCATTAAAGTTCGTTGCGGCGGAAAAAAAGAATGAATAGTCATAAGAGTCTCATTTGGTTGAGTCATTATCAAGTAGTTAGCATAGCGCTATTGTCGCTATGATGCGTTAATTTTATCGACAAGTAGAATTAATTGCTCTTATCCTAAGCATTCATTTTGTCAATAATAGGGAATAATGGTCGATTTTTGTCGTTTAGATAAATTATTCATGCGTTTGTTTTAGGTTTTTGCATGTTGCTTTCATACTGTTATGATAGCGCCATTATTTATTAATTTGGGTACCTATGGCTCTTAAAGCAACCATATACAAGGCCAATATCGAGTTAGCAGATATGGACCGTAACTATTATGACAGCTTGCAACTGACTATTGCTCAGCACCCTTCTGAAACTCCGCAACGTTTAATGGTTCGCTTGATGGCTTATCTTTTAAATGCTCATCCAGACTTGCGGTTTGGTAAAGGCGTGAGTGATGAAGATGAAGCGGCAATTTGGCAAATTAATTACAGTGATGAAATTAATCTCTGGATAGAGCTTGGTCAGCTAGATGAAAAACGCCTCAAAAAAGCGTGTAATCAAGCTAAGGCGGTAAAATTATATTGCTACGGCTCGAGTGTTAACACCTGGTGGACACAGGTTGCGCAAAACTTAATTAGCTTTGATCGATTAACCATAGAGCAATTTCAGCCCAGCACTTGCGAAAAACTGGTGAGTTTACTCGCTAGAAATATGGATTTTCAATGCAGTATACAAGATGGACAACTCTGGTTAACGGCGGATAATGAAACCTTGTTAATTGAAACCACAACCCTTAAGTAGAGAATTTTTGATGAAAATAACAGCTCTTACATCAGCCAGCACAAGTAAATTATTAACCTTACTAAGCTCACTCATATTAGCTACCTCTGCGAGTATGTTGTTAAATGGCTGTAGCAATAACATAAAAGACAATTCTAGAGATACCTCTACCTCAATTGACAATTATAAGGCTGATAACCCTGGTGAAATCAGTGTTGACGATACCATCACCTTGGCCCAAGTCACTAAGGATGTCAGTTATTTGGCCAGCGATGACTTAAAGGGTCGCAGTAACTTTAGCAATGATATCAACAAAGCTGCCAACTACATTGCCCAACGTTTTAATGAAGTCGGCCTGAGCTCAGCCACAAGTGCTGAAGATTTTAAACAGGCTTATCGTATCCAAAAAATTACGCCTAACTCCTTAGAGGTAAGCATTAATGGTCAAGTCATTGCGCAAGAGGACTTGGCAATAGCGACAACCGTCCCCAGAATTAATTGGCAACCTAGCGTAACAAAGCAAACACCATTGAAGGAGGCAATTAACACTGTATTCATTAATGAAAAGGATGATTTACGAAAGTCTTTAGGTAAATTAAATAACCAAGGAGGTGAACATTTAGTGTTGTTACACCCCGCTCATAGAAATACTTTCAAACGATATCAGGGCTATTTTGCTCGGGGTGTAACGAAATTAGTCAATGACAAAAGCTCGAGCCAAAATAACAAAAATAATAGTCAAAAAAATATTGGTGGTACCATAGTTATTGCATTAACCCCTATTGATAAGGTTAATGATTTTAGTGTGACCAGTACATCCAAAGTAAGCACTACATCACTTACAAATGTTGTGGGTATTTTACCAGGTAAAAGCAAAGCTAACGAAGTTGTTTTGTATTCTGCTCATTATGACCATTTAGGTGTCATGCCAGAATTTGAAGGAAAAACAACACAAACCAGTCAAATATTTAATGGTGCCGATGATAATGCCTCAGGTGTATCTGCCATCATTAATTTAGCCAACCATTTTGCTAGGCTAAACAATAATGAGCGAACGCTGATGTTTGCTGCGTTTAGTGCCGAAGAAATAGGAGGGTTTGGTTCTCGTTATTTTTCTAAGCAAATTGATGCCAACGCTATCACCGCTATGATCAATATTGAAATGATTGGTAAACCGGCAATTTTTGGTGAAGGTAGTGTGTGGATGACAGGTATGGCGCGTTCAAGTTTAGGTGCTCAGCTTAATGAAGCACTCGTCCCAAAACAATTAACCGTATATGCTGACCCTTACCCTAATCAAAACTTATTTTATCGTTCCGACAATGCAACGTTAGCCCGATTAGGAGTACCTGCTCACAGTTTTAGCAGCACACAACTTGATAAAGACCAGCACTATCACCAAGTCAGTGACGATATTGACAGTTTAAACCTCCCCTCAATGTTAAAAGTTATTAAAATGATGGCTATTGCAACAACGCCTCTCGTCGAAGGTAGGGTTACACCATCACGAATAGATGAAAATAACGTTAGCCGCAAGGGCTTAATTTATTAGAGAGTTCGATTCTGTTAACACTTTGCGCGGCTTTATACTTAGCAATTTTTAACGTTATATCGCCTAGTTGATTTAAAAAGTTATGCGGCGATAACGTCAAGTGGACAGCGTAATTGGTATTCGACACGGTTTTTTCTCTCAACCTGAAAGCCGTGTCTTAGGTATAAGCCTCTTGCTGGGTTATTTATTAAGACATTTAAGGTGATCGGTAAGCACATTTGTAGCGCCCTTTTTTTGACTACCGAGATCACTTTACTGCCTATACCTTTTCGCTGGTATTTGGGCATTATTTGTAGCTGCTTAATATGTAAACTTTTGTGGGTGTCATTGAGTGCCACAACGCCCATTTTAACTAAACCTATGGGTTTTCGATCAGCCAAAATAATGTGGCTGTCGTAAAAGTGCTCTTTAATTTGTTCAAGGTGCTGAGCCTTATTCATGCGAATACCTGCCGCAAGTAGATGTTGGGTCATGGTTTTTCTTCGTAACTCTAATAAAAAGTCTATATCGTCATGTTTAACTTTTCTAAAGCCAACAGTAAATTTCATTGACGGGTTCCAAGCAACTGTGGAGAAATTTTATTAAGTTTACTTGTTTTACTCGACAAGCAACACAGTTAGTCGCAGGTTTATAGCCTTTAGACGAGCTTTAGTTGAAATACTGCCATCGGCTGTGCACACTACTAATTAATGTTAATCCTTAAGCCTAATCATTGAGAATGCCATGAATTTTACAAAAAACCTCCTTGTTACAGCGATAACGCTTACCTTCTTAGGTGCGTGTTCAGAAAACAGCAATGTTCAGCAAACGACATCGTCTTTACCAGTGCCTACTGTAAATGTGAATGAGGTAAGTTCAACCTCAGAAAGTGCTAATGCTTTATTTGATTCCTTATTTAAACAAGAGGTTCAGCGCAATCCAGTAAGACAAACCTATTTAGGTATTAAAACGGATTACGATAAATGGAATGATATTTCAGAAGAAAACCTTGCTAAAGAACTTGAAATTGCCAAACAAAATTTAGCGCTAATTAATGCTATTGATGTTGATAAACTCGATGCACAAACAAAAATTAGTCACCAGCTTTATAAACAAAACTTTGAAAACCATATTGCCGATCATCAATGGCGATTTCATACCTACCCGGTTAATCAAATGTTTGGCACTCACTCACGTATACCTGCTTTTTTAATAAATCAACACGCTATTACCAATATCAAAGATGCGGAAGATTATATTGCCCGTGTAAATGGCGCTAATAAACTGCTAATGCAACTTATTGAGCAACTTAAATTGCGAGAAGAGAAAGGCATTATTGCCCCTAAATTTGTGTTCCCTCACGTACTAAGAGATTCACAAAACATTCTAGTAGGTGCGCCCTTTGACAATAATGGCAATAGTACTATTTTAGCGGATTTTATTAACAAAATAGACAAGTTAACCATAGATGAAGAAGAGCGCGCTAGCTTAATGACAGGTATTAATGATGCCTTAATTAATCAACTAAAGCCCGGCTATGAACAGCTTATTAGCTACCTAAATTTATTGGCAACTAAGGCCGATGATCGTGATGGTGCTTGGAAATTTCCTGATGGTGAGGCTTTTTATAAAAACGCTTTACAACGTACAACTACAACCAATCTTAGTGCTCAAGACATTCACGAACTTGGTTTACGTGAAGTAAAACGAATTCATGACGAAATGCGTGTCATCATGAAAAAAGTTAACTTTGATGGCACACTTAACGACTTTTTTGAGTTCATGCGAGATGATCCACAATTTTATTATCCTGCAACACCTGAAGGTAAAGCTCGTTATATTAGTGAAGCAGTGGCGCTAATAGATGATATGGAAGGCCGTTTAGATACCCTATTTTTAACTAAACCCAAAGCCGCTTTAAAAGTAAAAGCGGTTGAAGCGTTTAGAGAAAAATCAGCAGGCAAAGCTTTTTATGAGCGCCCTGCCCCTGACGGCTCTCGTCCGGGTATCTATTATGCGAACCTTTACGATATGGCCTCAATGCCCAGCTATCAAATGGCAGCATTAGCTTATCATGAGGGTATTCCTGGTCATCACATGCAACTGGCGATTAAACAAGAGTTAACTGGCATTCCTATGTTTAGAAAATTTGGTGGTTATACAGCCCACACTGAGGGCTGGGGCTTGTATTCAGAAATGATTCCAAAAGAAATTGGTTTATATCAAGACCCTTATTCCGATTTTGGTCGACTCGCGATGGAATTATGGCGCGCTTGTCGCTTGGTGGTAGATACTGGTATTCATAGCCAAAAATGGACCCGTGAACAAGGCATTAATTACTATACCAGCAATACCCCTAATGCAGTAGCTGATGCGGTTAAAATGGTTGAGCGTCATGTTGTTATGCCATCTCAAGCAACGGCTTATAAAATTGGTATGAACAAAATTATTGAATTACGCCAACATGCTAAAAATGAGCTAGGCGAAGCGTTTGATATTCGCGAATACCATGATGTGATTTTAAAAAATGGGCCTGTACCATTAAACGTATTATCGAATTTAGTAGACAGTTACATAGCTAAAAACAAATCATAAACAAAGTGATCTTGTCTAGATAACCCAACGACACATTCGCTTTAGTTAAAACCGCATCTTAGAATGCGGTTTTTTATTATTAGGGCTTAATGAATGAACCTAACGAGTGATGTTATAGTAGTGATGTTATAGTTGTCATCAATACTAGCATTGATGACAATTTACTTGCCTAAGGTGATAAGGGTGATAAGGGTGATAAGTTTGTAATGCCGCAAACAAGCGATTATTCATAGACGTCACTTTTGCAGATAGTTAAAATAATGACGGAACAAGCGTCAAAATAAAAATAAAAATAAAAAAAGGAACTATAAAGTGTCTACATTAATAAAGTTATTTTTCACCCTGCTATTAATCGTTATGGCTTGGCTGCAACTTAATGACTCTGATCCTATTTTTTGGGTTTGCCTCTACCTCGTGTGCGCTATTGTGCCAGTTACTTCATTATTTAAAGCTAATAGATTGGTCACACATTTGTTTGCTGGCATGGCGACACTCTTGTGTCTGATAGCGCTTATGATGTCAGGGCAAGGCAGTTTCGAATATCTGTCGTTGCATTTTAATAATGAATCATTAATTCAGGACATGAACCCAAACAAACCCTATATTGAAGAAGCCCGTGAATTTTTTGGCGCCTTATTCGCCTTAATCGTCGTGTTAGTTTGTTGGCGATTCGCGCAACGTAAAAAAGTAAACGCTTAAATTGTATTATCGTATATCATGAGTAATCGCTATTTTACCTTAGTCATCAATAAGATTAGATCGTAGACATCAGTCATTTTATATTGTTTATCTTTTAATAAACCTTGCGTGGGGCCAATGAGTATTGGCCCTTGGCTAGGATCATCAGTAACCCTTCCATGACTGCCTTTAATAAGGCTAGAATCTAGGGGAATAACGTCCATTAAATAGCGAAACCCTAATTTTTTCTTCAATAACCGGTAGGCAACTCTTAAAAACGGGAGTTTAAGGCTTGGATCAATAAACATCTCAACTGGGTCATAACCTGGTTTACGGTGAATATCTACAGTTCGAGCAAAATCTGGTGCTTTTTTATCGTCAAGCCAAAAATAATAACTAAACCAAGAATCAGCTTTGCTTATCGCAACTAAATCACCACTTCGATCATGGTTTAGCCCTAATTTTTGTTGTTCAGTTTTATCCAAAACACTTTCAACACCCTCTGTGGCCAACAATAGTTGACGAATTTCATCTAACTTATTGGTATCTTTAATGTATATGTGAGCACATTGATGATCAGCCACCGCAAATGCGGTTGAAGCCCCACAATCTAAATTTTCAAGCCCTAAGGTTTCTCGCACAGCAATATAACCTTGCTGTCGTAAGATGCGATTAATATGCACCGCATTGTTAACTTGAGTGATGCCATATTCAGAAACAATTAAAAAATCGACGTCATTATCACGATGATAGTCAATAATATCTCCGACAACAGCATCAATGGCCTGAACTTCTTTGGCAATGGATTCATGATCAGGTCCATGTTTTTGTAAACAATAATCAAGGTGAGGTAAATAAACTAACTGTAAATCAGGCTTATTTAGCTGAAACTCCTTAATCGCTGCTTTTGCTATCCATTCACTGGCTGCAATCCCAGCTTTAGGGCCCCAAAAACTAAAAAAGGGAAACGTCCCAATTTCTGCTTCAATTTGTTGATGCAAACCAGGCGGAGAGGAGTACAAATCGAAAACTTTACCACCATCAGCTAAATAATGAGGTCTTGGCGTGATACTATTTTCAACGTCTGCATACATGTTATACCACCAAAAAAGCTGTGAAACTTTACACTGTGGATTTTTTTGTTTTAGCGCATGCCAAACTTTATCACTTTGCACCAATTGGTTAGCCTGCTTCCAAAAACTCACTTCTGCTAACTCTTTAAAATACCAACCATTACCAACAATACCATGGTCATTGGCTTTTTTGCCGGTTAACATGGCACTTTGCGCTGTGGTGGTTACCGCAGGAAACTCAGCAGCTAAGTTATTTACACTATACCCCTTCGCTAACAGTTTATTAATATTTGGCGTGTTTTTGCCAATCATATAGGGACTTAATGCCACCACATTTAATACAATCAGTGCTTTATTTGCTTGATTATTCATTACAGCCTACATTCTTATTTAACAGTATTTATGTGCATTGTTGCACCTGCATTGACACACCTGCACAGTTATTTTTTAATGACAATTATATTAAGATTATGGTGAGAAATGACGCTGATTTTTAAAGCAACGACATACTAACTTCACCTTTACTTAAGCAAATCTCGTTTTGTAAGTTGCTGTTGTAACCACATGAACTCACTAACTAAACCAGTGATTAACGCATTGTTTTGGTCGTTGTCATTGGATACAAAATTTAGCCAGGTATAGGTTTCTATTTCTAATACCGGTCGACATTGCTCATGACCATTTAGATAATCTAAGGCCTGTAAAACCGCATACTGAGTACTTGATAAAAAATCTAAAGAAAAACTCATTTGGTGAATTGGGATATGATAGTGAATTTTTATCTGCAACTCAGGGGAAGCAACTCTACTTTTTTTAAAAGCAGCGGTGAGACTTGGCAATGACAAATCGGCTAAAGCAGTCATCTTTTGTTCTTGTGCAATGCTTTTTGTCGGTGTAACAATTTTAGTTTGATGCAAAAACTTATCATCAAAAAATAATTCCGTTAATTGGGTAATTTGTCGCTCACAAGAAATGTGGGCCGATAGCGCATTAGATATTTGAATTTTACACACGCGTATACCCGCATTTTCAATTACTGTTAACGATTCATAAATATCTTCATTCATTACAGCTTGGTGGCAAGTATCAAAACAGCAGCCAATGAAGCGCAAAATATGCTCTGGCTTTATATCTTTCTTTCTTGCTGCCGGTAATAAGTCATTTTGAAAAAATTTGACCAATTGCCCAGTGCTTTCTAAAACACAATCAGGCTCCATTTCAATACCAAAACAAATATGTTTACCCGTATCTTGTTCTAACTTTTCTAAAAAGCAGCTTAGCTCAATAAGTTGATGTACTGCCGTTTTTTGCTGTATGGCACTCCATTCCTGAGCATAACCTAACGGTAAAGTAGAAATAGCACCTTGTATACTCCCTAAAGGTAAACATTCGGCCAAAATTGTCGCTAAGTTCTTACTATAAACAAGACGTTCAGATTGAGACCAATCGGGCAAATACACAGATTTTTTTACTATGCTCTGATGAAAGTCGCCAAAAGGAAAACCATTTAAACTGGTTAACTGCATACCACTGCTTAGCAGTGACCGTTTAAACCTTGCCATATCATCGCTTGAAGTCACTAATGATTCTGCGGCTTTGGCAGAAAGCCAAAGCCCTGAAGCCATTTCAGTTAAACCACGTTGCTCCCTTACAAGGTTAAATTTAGTGCTAATATTGTCAATAACCTCGTCAAGCTGTTCACCCGGATGAACATTACTACAATAAGCTAAAGTATCAGGCGCATAATTATTCATTAACGACTTTTTGTTTCAATAATCGGTTCTTGACCGCGTAACACTTTATTATCTTCAAAAGTTTTCGTTTGATCTATTAATGGCTTCTTGACCATATCAATGGAAATTCGGCCACTTTGTGCAAAAAAGTTAATCGGGTTATTAAATGTCACTTTTTCAACATCAGCCTGACTAAACCCTGCATCTAACATAGCCTGCGCAGTTTTAGGTACCTTCAATGGGTCACTAACCCCCCAGTCTGCGGCGCTATTAACAACCATTTTTTCGGTACCGTATTCTTGTAACAGTTTAACCATACGCGACTCAGACATTTTTGTATTAGGGTAAATACTGTGACCACGCCAACAATCAGTCTCCAGTGCTAAGGGCAAGGTTTGTTCATTTAAGTGGTCAATAAGCACCATTTCTTCAGGAATACCGCTATCACGAATTACGTCTATAGTACGTTTGGTACCATTAATTTTATCTCTGTGCGGGGTGTGAATTAACACAGGTAATTTTAGGTTTATTGCTAATTCGAGTTGCTCTAAGAAAAAGCGATCTTCTTCAGGTGTCATATCGTCATAACCAATTTCGCCTATGCCAACAACCGTATCCTTTTGACAGTAACGTGGCAACATTTTCATTACCGCTTCGGCAAGTTCGATATCATTAGACTCTTTAGAATTTAATCCCATAAGACAAAAGTGCATAATGCCAAATTGCGACGCACGAAAATGTTCCCAGCCCACCAAAGTATCAAAGTAATCGATAAAAGAACCAACTTGCGTTCTTGGTTGTCCTAACCAAAATGCTGGTTCAACAACACCGACAATGCCTGCAGCAGCCATATTCTGGTAATCGTCAGTGGTGCGGGAAAACATGTGAATATGCGGGTCAAAATATTTCATCTTTTATCCTTGTTACTTTTTTTATTATTGAAGGTTAAATACTATTGCGCGCTACTTAGTATCATTAATTTTATTTTTCTAATGGATAATTGTATTTTTTAACTGATAATGCTCCACAAACCAAATGAGCACCTCTTTGTGATTATCGTTTTGTTGATAAAAATGGTTAAGGTATTGCATTAACAGTAACGAGTTTTCCTCATGCAAATCATCTGGTTTTACCGCTAGCCATAGTGATGCAGGCGGTATTCTGTTTGCTAACGCTTGCTCTACGGCAAACGAAACACACATATTGCTGAGTTTGACATTTAATCTTGCAGATAGGCCGTTGATGCAGCCGATATCGAGGCCCATAAATAACGACTTTAAGACTAGTTGATTAAAGTTTAGGTCAGGAAAATACTTTACGACATAATCATTATTCAACGCCAATGCAGTAAATTCATCTAAACTATTAGACCGACTTGCGCTTATTGCGGTATTAAGAGCCCCCCCTTGCTCATCAACATAAAATAAACCTTTGAGCCAAGCTATTTTCTCTGAGGTATCTGCTCCGCGATAGTATTGTTTTAATAAGAGCCCCTGCCCAGGTTGCACTGAACCATGCAGTGCTATTTTGATGAGCAAAATTCGAATGATTTCAGCATTGTTAGCTGTTATTAACGGTGGATAACTTAGCTGTATAGGGCTCAAAAAAATTCGTTTCACAACAGCCGACAAATCCAATAAATCATTGATTTTATCTTGGCTTTCAGTCAATAACGTTATTGACTTATGTAACCATTCAACTTCCATTTGATTGAGTTGCTTCGCTAACTCTTCTTGAATGTTATTAGCAACCATTGTGTTTGGAATGTTTAAGGTCATGAAGTTAGGTCATCGCTAATTTTTTACTGAGGAAACGACAAGGAGGCAATAAAGCCAATATTACACAGCCGAGTATGTAATGGCCCGAAATAACAACAATAAGTGCATCAAGGGGGATCACGCCGATAATAAGCCAAGTGATCATGTTTTGGATGTTATCTGGAGTAAAGGCTTTAAAAACCGTCACAAGTTTACCCACATTCAACACCCACCATAAAGCAATTAAACTTAAGGCTACAGTGCTTTCAGTCGTTGTGAGCACGAAGACCTGTGCTGTTAGCCATACCATAGTTAAGGCTACCATTAGCAACATAAACGCTGTAAAAAATATGGCATTTTTATTGGTTGCCTGCACTTCTTGTTTGCTCAGATAGGTTAAGCCAATGATATAAAAAAAAATAGGTAGTGCAAAAAAATAACTGCTTATTGTTAGCGCTGCAATACTGGCTCCAAATAACCAATTAACATATCGACAGCTCGCCATAAAAATAGAGCCCATTAAACCGTTTTTGATAACGCCGTTGTATAATAATATGCAGCAAGATAAGGTTAAACCAATATAAAAAGTAGTAGTACTCTGTAAGTACGCTAATACTAGCCCGGCACTGAGTAAACCATACCCTACTAACCAAGCTTGCGAAATACTTATTAACCCGAGGGGTATTGGGCGGTTCGCTCGTTCTGCTAAGTCTATTTTATGATCAAAACAATCATTTAACGCCATCCCGGCAAAATAAAAACAAACACTGGCAGCACACAACACTAGTACATCTGCGTTTAACTGACCTGCAGTTGCAATAATGGTAGCAGCCAAGATGTTAGAAACAGCAGTAAAACCAGCAGGTGCTCTGACTAATTTAAGAAGCGTGATAATAGCCATAACTTATTAGCACACCTGCACTTGCAGATCAGGGTAAGAATTGTTTACGGCATTCGCTAAGAGTTGTGAAACCGCTTTTTCCATAAGTGTTTCATTTATATCATTGGTCTCAAAACTGGAGCCAATTCCTTTTAGTAAGGTAATACATAATTTACCCCCTAAATGCTCTTTAAATTCATCTAAAGCATTTTTAATATTAATCTTTTTTAATACTGGGTGAGCAAGATTAAAGCCCAGAGTAATTAATAACGTTAAAATCTTTATTAACTCTTCTGTTTTTAATTGACCAATCAAATTTGAATAAATACTGTCCATAGCAATACCAATAGCAACAGCCTCACCATGGCGTAATTCATTGTGACTTAACTCCTCCATTTTATGTGCTGACCAATGGCCAAAGTCAAGAGGTCTGGCTGAACCAAGCTCAAAGGGATCACCACTGCTGGCAATATGATTAAGATGCCATTGTGCGCCCTGTATGATCATGTGTTGCATCGCTTTTGGCTCAAATTGAGCTAACCTTTCTCGGTTTTGATAAAGCTCGTTAAAGAACTCATGATCTTTGATCAATGCAACTTTTATTGCCTCTGAAATACCAGAACGCTTGTCTCTTGCCGATAAAGAATTTAATAGACTAAAATCATTAACAACAGCAAATGGCGGTGCAAAGGTACCAACGTAATTTTTACGGTTATGGTAGTTAATCGCATTTTTTACGCCAATACCTGCGTCATTTTGTCCCAGTACTGTGGTTGGCATCCTAATCAATCGAATACCCCTATGCGCAGTTGCTGCTGCAAAGCCAACACAATCGATAACAGCTCCCCCTCCCAATACAAGAATATAAGAGTGGCGATCAATGGCGTGTTTTTCTACTGCCTGATAAATTAAATCGGAAACGCTATCGTCTTTTTTACATTCTTCACCACCAGGGACTAGCAGTGCAGATAAAATATTGGCTTGATGATGAGAAAAGTAAGTTGCTATTTGAGCTTCTAATGCAGGATTTGCTGCTAAAAGTCCGCTGTCTATCACTGGCAGTATTTTGGGTGATTCGTCTTGATTATCAATCAAGGAAATGAGGTCTTCATTCAAGCTAGAAAAGGTATTTCGAGTGAATAACACTGGGTAATCATAACTTACCGTAAATTTCTGTCTAATACAGATTTTTTTCATTGCGTAATTTTCAGGCATAATTTCAAGCATAATATGTTTACTCAAAAACAAATAATGACTTATTTATACACGTTTTATTTAAGCATTATTTCTTCCAAGCATTCCTTTTCTTGATGGTTAGGTCCAACAATATACTCACGCAAATTTGCTGCGATGTCATAAAAAAAATCAGTGAATACGTATGCATAGTTGTAATTTAATCATAAAACCTTTTGATTTTTCATATTTAAAATACGACCTAAGCTACTGTTATAATTAAATATAAATGATATTTTAAATATAAGGTATGGTTTCAGCAAATACATACCTCAACAGCAAACATTAAGGACTTGCAATCAATCAAGCTGCTATTGAAAAAAATAAATAAATGACAGTCGACAAAATAAAAAATTTTAATGAGCATTCAAGCAAGCAAAAAGCCTGTTTTTTGGGGTAATTTACAATGCTCCTTTGGCAAACAAAAATCGAACAAAAATACAACACAACCTCGACAATAACCTAGTGTTTGGTTACACATTTCAAAAGCCAAGATCTAAAATAAAGCGTTGTATTAAAATGTTTTTTTTAAATAACCAGCTGTTTTTTTTATATGCACAACTCTCAATAGCACTAAAATTTTATGTTTAGCCCACATGTGTATTACGCGTTTAAGAGACTTCTTTTTGACCGTGTTACGCCACAATTATTCAAAGTCAAAGCGGAGCTTAAATTTGTTTAATTTTTAACCTTTATAAAGCGTAAAAGTAGGGATTAATGAGGGTAAAATTTGTGATTTAAAAACAAGGACTGAATAAATCCTGTCATTTCCGCATAGTTTTTGTGTGTGCTATGGTTCGGACAAGTGTACGATTAACAATCACCTATAAGATTGTAATCCTCACTTAATATGCCTCCGCTACAAGGCGTATGTTACCGATTTAAATAATAAAAAAAATATAAACAGGTGATGGAATGTTCAAAAAAAATAGTTCTGGGAGCTATAAAGGCTCTTTTCTTGCTTATTTCTTATCAACGCTAGTCTTATTACTTTACACACTATCATCGCAAGCAGCCGTTAACGACACCGCTATTTGTTTTGATAATCCTAATGGGTTCAACAATCCAACTATTCACCTGTGGGATTCAATTCCTGCCAACGCCATCACCAGTACCACTTGGCCCGGTTTGCCCATGACGCAAGATGGTAATTTTTATTGTTATGACCCTGGGCTTTCAATAACCAGCATTAATGTTATTTTTAACAATAATGGCGCCGCACAAACAGCAGATTTAACGCTATTAAATGGCAATAACTGTTACCAAAATGGTAATTGGACCACCCTAACAAATTGTGGATTGATCAAAACAAATACTGCACCAGTAGCTGATGCTGGCAATGATATTACTATTATTGTCGGTGAAACCGCTAGTTTTGATGGCAGCGGTTCAAACGATGTGGATGGTAACATTTTTAGCTATAACTGGAGTAATGGCCAAACAGGTGTTATGGCTTCTCAAGTTTACGAAAACGCCGGCACGTATAATGTTAGCCTGACTGTCACCGATAATGAAGGCGCAACTAATACAGATACCTTGATCGTTACTGTTAATGACATACAAACACCTATTACACTCTCGGCAACCAGCATTTGTTACGATAATGCGGCAAATCATGCCACGCCAACCGTTTATCTATGGGACTCAATCCCTGAAGGCGCTGTTACAAACTTAGCCTGGCCAGGCCAAGCGATGACTGAAACGGGTGATTACTATTGTTACGATACGCAAAATACAGTCGTTTCAATGAAAACTATTTTCAACAGTAATGGCAGTGGCCAAACTGCAGATTTATTAATGACGAGTCCTAATGCCTGCTACAAAGAAGGCACATGGGTATCACTTGCAGCGTGTGGTTTTACCGTAACAGGTGCACAAAATATAGCGCCAAAAGCCAATGCCGGAGATGATATTACCATTACCGTAGGTGAAACTATCAATTTTGATGGCAGTAATTCAAACGACTTTGATGGTACTATCACAAATTACAATTGGAGTAATGGCTTAACAGGTATAGCTCCTGCACAAGCCTTCAATACCGCAGGTACTTACAATGTGACTCTTACCGTCACTGATAATGAGGGTGCAACCGCTACTGATACGCTCATTGTTACTGTAAACGAAGCTCCTACCCCTATTACTCTGACTGCAACACA
Source organism: Colwellia sp. (assembly GCA_042091395.1). Lineage (GTDB taxonomy): Bacteria > Pseudomonadota > Gammaproteobacteria > Enterobacterales > Alteromonadaceae > Colwellia. The sequence goes on along the minus strand of JBELHN010000018.1, from coordinate 8,307 downwards.
TATTTGTTACGACAATGTTCAAAACCATGCAGTACCCACTATTTATTTATGGGATTCGATACCTGCCAACACCATTGCCAACCTAGCTTGGCCGGGCGAAGTAATGACAGCAACAGGTGATTACTTCTGTTACGACACTATTAACGTAATAGCGTCAATGAAAACTATTTTCACTAGTGCTGGTGCTGGCAAAACCGCCGATTTATTAATGACTAGCCCTAATGCTTGTTTCAAAGAAGGTGTATGGGTATCGCTAGAGACCTGTGGCTTTAATGTAATTGGCGCAGCAAATATTGCGCCTACAGCCAATGCCGGTGATGATATTACCATCACGGCAGGTGAAACTATTACCTTTGATGGCAGTGGCTCAAGTGACTTTGATGGCACTATCGCAAATTACAATTGGAGCAATGGCTTAACCGGCATAACACCTGCTCAGACCTATGCTCTGGCGGGCACTTATGAAGTCTCGCTCACCGTTACTGACAATGAGGGTGCTAGTAATACCGACACGCTGATTGTTACAGTCGAGCCAGAAATTACCTACAACAACCCTAACGGTAAAGCTATTTTTTATATCAATACTGATAACTTTAATACACCCCATGCCCATATTTGGACAGTGCCAGTGAGCGATGCTATGCCAGATACACTTTGGCCTGGCACTGCGTTAACCGATTTTGGTGGCCTTAATGCCTGGTATGTTGAAATTCCTGATGAGATAAATACTGCGAATGTAATTTTTAGCGAAAATGGTACGAATCAAAGCCCTGATTTAACTTTTACTGGTGATAATCTTTGCTACAACAATGGTAATTGGATGACCATTGAAGCATGTGGAATTGAAATTATTATTCCCCCCAACGCAGGTGGCGATCGCCAAGTTAATGTCAATACGGTCTTGGCTTTATCAGCGCAGGCTGACACAGCTGAAATAAATCAAGCACAATGGCAAAGTGATGCATGGCAAGGTACGTTAACAGGAAAAAATGTCGTCACGCCAGTGCTAACCACCATTGGTGATTATACCGTAACGCTCACCTTAGCAAACGGCGCTAGTGATAGTTTTACTTTATCTGTTATAAACTCAACACAAGGTATTGCCCAGCGTCCCCTCTTAGCAGAGTCACTTGGCTTTCCATTATCGGGTAATGTGTCCAAGGGTAATTATAGCTTTGAACCTGCGTTTCCCAATTTAAATGGTATGTTTAGCTCACCAGTCATGGTAACCAACGATGGCGTAAACGATCTTATTTACGTAGTCGATAAAAAAGGTACCTTGTCGGTATTTGCAAATGATGCCAGCATCAATCAAGCTCAAGTTGTTAACCTGTTAGATATTTCTGATGAAGTTCGCGATTATCACGAGCAAGGCTTACTTTCTATTGTATTCCATCCTGATTTCATCAATAACGGTTACGCCTACATTTACTATATTGAGGGTGATAATGATAACGAAAGTGATAATGGCGCTTTTGGTGATGGTGTACTAGAACGTATTACCCTCAACGATGTGACTAACCCAACGTCAGCAACTGACCGAATTGAAGTGTTACGTATTCCACAATCGGGCCCTGATCACAAAGGCGGGATGATGCAGTTCCACCCATCAACGGGTGAATTCTTCATGAGTATAGGTGATGGTGCTTATGGTGATACAGCAATTGTTCCTACCGATCCTGATCGTCGAACCAACAACAACTCTCAAGACAACACTAACCTTAGTGGAAGCTTTATCCGTTTAATCATGCGTGACACCGTTAATACACAGGGTTTGTATTACGATATTCCTTCTGACAACCCATTTGTTAACGACGCTAATGCCAGAGATGAAATATGGTCTTTTGGTCATCGTAACCCTTGGCGTTGGGCATTTGACACCGTTGCACCTTTCACCCTATGGGAAACTGAGGTCGGTCAATCAGGTTTTGAAGAAGTTAATATTATCAGCAAAGGAAACAATTACGGTTGGCCTATTTGTGAAGGTATGAACCACCGCGGTAACGATGGCGGTGATCCCAATGTTAACAATACTTGTGACGGCACTTTAACGGCTCCGGTAGGTGGCTATGCTCACAGTACAGGTTCAGTTTCAATCATTGGTGGCTTTGTTTACCAGGGGACAAAACTACCCGCACTAACTGGCCGTTTTATATACGGTGATTACGTAAGTAAGAAAATTTGGTCGGCTGCGCTAAACGATACTGACGTATTAGCCAGTGATGCTTTTCCAAGTAATATTTCATCGTTTGGTACCGATTTAAATGGAGAAGAAGTGTTTATTTCTGCTCACGGTGAAGAAACTAACGGGCTTTCTATTATTTATCGTATGTTAGATAGCGATGTTCAAGCCGCTGTTATACCTGAAAAACTTTCAGATACAGGGCTATTTTCCGACATGGCTACTCAGTTTAGTGCTGAAGGGGTAATTGAATACGATATTAATTCCGATGGTTGGTTTGATGGCCTCAAAGCCCGTCACTTTTTATCAGTACCAAACAACGCCACCATTAATTTTGCAGAGACTGATACGTGGGACTTACCTGTTGGCAGTGTCCTAGTAAAACACCTTGATTTACCGGTGAGTGATAATGAATTAACGCCTTTTGAAACCTCGGTATTGTTTAAACAAGAATCAGGTAAATGGGCAGCGGCTAACTATCGCTGGAACGATGAAGGTACTGATGCCAATTTGGTTACAGAAACAATCAATGAAACGGTTTTACAATATTTCAATGGTAAAATGGAAAATATTGAGCATACCGTTCGTGGTGGCGCTGAATGTACTTCATGTCATGTTGGTACCGGCAGTAAAGAACCTTTAGCAATTGATACTCGTCAGCTCAATAAAACTTTTGATTACCAGGGAGTCAGTGATAATCAACTTGATGTCCTTAATAATATAGGTTTATTCACTCAAAACATTAACACTGCACAAAGCTATGCGGCCTACCCTGATCCAGAAGATACCTCTGCCGACATTAATCAACGTGCCCGTGCTTATTTAGCAACCAATTGTGCTCATTGTCACGATGGTGCTTTTATGGACATGAACTACGATACACCCGTTATCGATATGGCTATTATGAACGTCAAACGGTCGAGTGTTTATAGAATGTTGCCGTTTGATCATACCAAGAGCTTAATACACAGTTATCAAACTAACGACGCCAACAGAATGCCAAAAGGTACGCTAGTGACTAACCTGTTAGCTGATGAACTGATTGCGCAATGGATAGATGGTGCTGGCGCTAGCCAGACAGATACATCGGTCAACGTTGTTGAAGACATTATTGTACCTGGCTCGCAAGTCACCTTAGTTGCTAATCAATTATACGATAATGGTTTCGTGGCCATACCGGGTAACACCGTAAGTTGGTTAACGAGTGATAGTAATGTTATGCCTGTCTCTGGCACTAATGGCACCATAATCACCACAGCCGGTGAGCAAGGTGTTGCCACTATTACCGCCAGTAGCGGTGGATACAGTGGTAACTTTGATGTGACCGTGCTTGGTGCACCTAACCTACCCTCAGCGTTTGCCGCAACGGCAACTTCAGGCTCATCGGTTAAACTAACCTGGACTGATAACGCTGATGACGAACTTGGTTACGAGGTGTATCGTTCAAATAGTGCTAATGGCCCATTTAGTAAAATTTCAACCCTGGCTGCGAATAGCACCATGATGGATGATATCGGTTTATTAACGTCAACCCGCTATTATTACCAACTTGTGGCAACAGGCAGTAGTGCTAATGCCAGTGCGGTTGCAACCGACACAATCACGCAAAATAGCGCGCCAGTTGATAACTTGGTTGTGGTGAGTGCCAATACAGTTTCACTCATTGAAAATGAAAATACACAAGTTATTGCCATAGCAAGCTCTGGTGATAATGATACTGGGGTAACACTTGCCGCAAGCTGGAGTAGTAGTGATGACGCTATTGCCAGTGTCTCATCTACAGGCATTATTACCGGCGGAAATATTGCTGGTACGGCAACTATTACCGCCCAATACCAAGGGGTATTAGCGACAATTGCCGTGGAAAATGCCGGTGCTGCGCAATACCTTTATTTCAATAAGCCAACCGATTGGGCAACACCAACCGCGCATATTTGGACCAACCAAGATGGCGTTGAAACCATTCGTTCAGGAGCCTGGCCGGGTATAGTGTTGGATCAATTATCTCCAGAATACGGTGGTAACTGGTTACGTATTACTATTCCTGCTGCGTGGGCTAATACTGATGGGGATACTAATATTTTGTTTAGTAACTCAGGGCTAAACAAAACCATTGACTTAACGGTTAACCAAGGGAACCCAGATTGGTACGATAATCAATGGTTAAATGCGCCGCCAACAGGTGACGGCATTGAATTAGGGACTCAAATTCAAGTGGGTAACGGTGTTGTTACACTGGCTGGTAGTGACAACCTTTCCGGTAAATTATTTGCACCAGGAACCTTAGTGAATATCAGCGCAGATGCTGAAAGTCCGGGGTTAGAGTTTACCCATTGGGAAGGCTCTGGTGTAGCTTACTTGGTAAACCCACAATCAGCGAATACACAAATGGTGGTTGATGATGCTCTCTCTTTCACCCTATTAGCGGTATTTGACACGATTATTGACGACAATATTGTTGGCCGAGAATACTATAACAGTAAAGGTTGTTTGGGTTGTCATGGTAGTGACGGCAATGGCAGTACATCATTAAGAGCTGTACCCGATCTATTTAACTTAGCCGACCTAACCAGTTACATTGAAGAGAATATGCCATTAGGTAATGCAGCTTCATGTACCGGTGAGTGTGCTTCATCAACCGCTAAACTCATTATGGAAAATGCCTATGAAGCGCCACAAAATACGTGTGATGCCACAAGCTTAGAAAGCTTGATCCCCCAAGATCGCAGCTTCCGCTTACTATCAAGTTTAGAATATAACAACTCTATTCGAGATTTATTAGGCCTAACCACTGATGTGGATGTGACCACAGGGCTTATACCTGCTGATATTCCAGTCAATGGGTTTAAAACTAATGCCAATACGATTTTTACTAACGATTATGCTAAGGGCTATATCATTGCTGCAGAGACGGCAGCAGGTATGGTAGACAGCCTCTATAACTTAGCGCCTGATTGTAGCGATATTAGTTGTTTGATTAACGATTTTGGTAAGCGCGCCTTCAGACGCCCCTTAACGACGGTGGAAGCTAACGATTTAAATTCTATTTATAATCAAGAAGGAACTATAGGCTTACTGACGGCAATATTATCATCACCTAACATGTTGTATCGCTCTGAAATTGGTGAAGCAGATGGCAATGGTTATTACCAACTTACCAACTATGAAGTTGCCTCAATGCTTTCTTACAATTACTGGGCAACCACACCCGATGCTGATTTATTAGCCAGTGCCGATGCCGGTGAATTAAGCACAGCAGCACAAATCTCTGCCAAGGTAACTGAAATGCTTCAAGATCCTAAAGCAGAAAAAGCGCTCGAACGCTTCATTGTTGGTTGGTTAGATCTTGATAAGGATATTAAAACCGCGGCTTTAAGTGACAGTTTAAAAGCAGACATGAAACAAGAATCAATTGAGTTCGTTAGTAGAACTGTATTTGAAGGGGGTAACTACAACGACCTACTCACTGCCGATTACAGCTACATGACACAGCAACTTGCCACACACTACGGCCTTAGCTGGCCTGGTGGTGATGATTGGCAACAAGTCAACTATTCATCAGAAGGTGGCAACGATCAACGACGAGGTGTATTGGGTCATGCTGGTATTTTAGCGATTCAGTCGGCCTCTGAAAAAACCCACCCAGTTAAACGAGGCTTATTTGTGCGCAAAAACTTAATGTGTCAAGAGTTTCCGCCGCCTCCTGTTGGTGCCGTCCTTAAACCACAGGAAGATCCATCGCTTACTGTTAGAGAGCGCTTTGAAACAGCTCACTTGCAAGACGGTTGTGAAGCCTGTCATCAATACATTGATGGTATTGGTTTTGGCTTAGAAAACTATAATGCCCAAGGTGTTTTTGTAACCACAGAAACTACTGATGACGGCGCTGTTAAAACGATTGATTCAGCAGGCTATATTGGTAGCTTAAATTCAGCTGAAACCTTTTTATCTGCAGAAGGGCCAGTGGTTCGCTACCAAGGTATGGATCAGTTATCAAATTTAATTGCTGAAAGTGCCCATGGCCGTTCTTGTTATGCCCGTCAATGGTATAGATACAGTAAAGGTCAGCATGAGAGTGCAGAAGACAGTTGTACTATGGAAGTGTTTGGTAAAGTGTTTAAAGAAAATGAAGAATCCACCATGTTAGATCTGATGATCCGCTTCACTCAAACCAAAAACTATACGTTACGTAAATAAGGCTGAGGAAAATACGATGAAATTTTTAAAAAATAAAATGCAACGTCGCGACTTTCTACGTAACGTCGCAAAGGCAGGCTTAACCACAGCATTTGCTAGTCAATTCATGTTATCGCCTAAGGTATTTGCCGCCCCTGGGGGAGCAAAACGTTTTATTACTGTTTATTACCCCAACGGCTGTGTTCGCGATAAATGGCACTCCTATAATTTAGGGGGGTTAACCAGCAACAGTTTTGATAACAGTCCGTTGGCACCACTTACCCCCTATATTAACAACGTACTGCCTATTCAAAATTTAACCTTTGCTGGGCATGGGGGAAGCTCTGGCCACCCCGAGGCGTGCTTGGGTGTTTTTTCTGGTGGTCAAGAGGGGGCTCAAACCATTGATGTGGCTATTGGCGAAGCACTGGGCGGAACACTCACCAATAACATTCATCTTGGTTGTTGGTCTAGTAAAGTAAAAGGCTCTGAGTACATGCCGTTTACCGATAAAAATGGTAATAAAATTGATGTTCTCGATGATCCACAAATTATTTACGACAACTTATTAGCCGATATTGTGGATGGCACTCCAGACAGCCCAGAAGACCAGCGCAGACAACGAGTATTAGAATCTTTGCACGAAAACTTAGATGTGATGCAAGGGTACCAGCTCAATGTAAAACAACAAGGTAAACTATCGAGCCATGACGAAGCGTTAACCTTCTACCAAAATGTGCTTAACAGTAATATCGATGTGGGCAATGGTACTGGTTTTGGGCGCCCTGGAATTGGTATGACTGGCGTTGATGCCGATGCTGAAAATATTGCTAAAGCGCAAATGAACAATATCGCCATGGCATTTGAAGCTAACATAACCAATACTGCTACCTTCCAATTCATGGGTTCACAAGATGAATCATTATTAATTAACTTCCCAAGTATTCGACCTTTTATGGGCGATTTTGGCAGTGGTAATAAGCTCAATTTTAATGAAAACCGCAGCCATGTAAGTTCTCATAACGAATCCGCTTTATTTGACGCACAAACCCGCTGGTTTAATATGATGGTAGCGCACCTAATGGACCAACTCGCTGCTAGAGCAGACAGCGCTTATGGGGGTACCTTGCTCGATAACACCTTAATTTTAATGGTTTCAGAAGTGGGTGGTGGCAACCATCAACAAGACAACCCCGGAGTTTATGTTGCTGGTGGTGCTGGCGGTGCAATTAATGGCGGTATTGCTATCGATGCAGCTAACGCAGGTATGTCTAACTTGTATTTAGATATTGCCAAGGCATTTGGTTTAAACTGGAGCAAGTACGGTAATAGTTTTGGCGGTTTAAATGGCTTTTTAGTTTAACAGTGATGAACGGCAAACTACTGCGCTTACTTTAACTTTTTAATACTTAAATACGTTAACCATAAAACAAACCGCTTGTGCTGTTCAGCGAGCAATACGGTTAGTAACAATGTAGAGGGGTAAATTCCCTCTACATTACTTATTTACTTCATTACTTTATGAGTAATTTACTACCAGCAAACACGTATTACATTCTTTGTTAGCAACAGCATAAAATGCCCTCTTAACAAGGTATTTTAGTTATTTAAGACAGCTACAAAGATAACGTTTACTAAACCATCAAGTCATTAACACTATTACTGAACGTTTAATACACAGTTGGCCTCCCCTACTCGCTCCTTGTTAAGTTATTGTTTGCTCATAGCAATACCTTTTATTAGCACCAAAAACTTACGAATGAGCTGTTCACGTTAGTTATATATTACAACAAATCAGATAGCGGACTTCTTACCCCATTAGCGCCATGTTCTATAACGTGGGTATAAATTTGAGTGGTTCGAATATCGGTATGCCCTAATTGCTCTTGTACAGTGCGAATGTCTGCGCCACGCTGTAATAAGTGGGTAGCAAATGAATGACGTAAGGT
>JBELHN010000017.1:75193-78276 GCA_042091395.1 Colwellia sp. | reverse complement strand
GCGAATGTTATGGTTAAAACGACATGAAATAGTAAAAGCTAAATTTTACTGTAAAGCCTTTTGTAAAACTCTGTACAAAGAGTTATACACAAGGCTTTTTGTTTTATTTAGCTCTCAGATCTATTTTTCTTGGTGTTAATTGCGTAAATTAGTGGCCTCATAAAAATGTGAGTCATTATAAGAATATTACCTTTGATAATGTTTAATTGCAGACATTAATGTGGTTACTATCAATTTAGGTAAAAAGAGAGTGAGGAAGTGAATGGGTGTTTCAAGAGGCGGCTTTAGTTCGCGATTAGGTTTTATTATGGCGGCAGCTGGTTCTGCTGTTGGTTTAGGTAATATTTGGGGTTTTCCTACTCAGACAGCCAGTAATGGTGGTGCTGCATTTGTTCTTGTGTATTTGATTCTAGCTTTTTTGTTAGCTTATCCAGCTTTTATGGCTGAATTATTAATAGGGCGTTACGGGCAAGCCAACGCAGTTTCAAGTATGCAAAAAATAGCACGAAATACTTGGCAAAAGCATTTTGGTTTTGTTGTCGGATTTGGCGGTATTATTTGTGCCGCCTTAATTCTTAGTTTTTATGGCATTATTGCTGGCTGGATGATGTCTTACGCACTGGAGCCTCTTGCTAGGTTAGTTGGTCTTGGTAGTCAGGCTGATTGGTTGGTTAATCATTCATTACCGCGAAATATTTTTTTCACCGCACTTTTTATGAGCTTAACTGTTTTTATTATTCGTCGAGGTGTTGAGCAAGGTATTGAAAAATGGTCGAAGCGGTTAATGCCAATGTTAATTGGTTTACTTATTTTATTAATTATTTACGTTTTTACTCTTGATGGTTCACGTGCAGGCTTTAATGCTTATTTAAACCCAGACATTTCGCGAGTATTTGAACCTGATTTATTGATTAGTGCTTTAGGGCAAGCCTTTTTCTCTTTATCGCTTGGCACTAGTGTGATGATTATATATGGCTCATACATTGCCAAGAAGGAAAACTTAGTCACCTTAGGGGCGCAAGTCACCTTAATTGATGTCTCTATTGCTTTTTTAGCTGGACTGCTAATTATTCCTTCAATGTATGTAGCACAGGCCCAGGGTGTTGCTATATTTGGCGAAGACGGAAGCTTGATTTCAGGCTCTAATTTAGTTTTTACGGTATTACCAGCGCTCTTTTCAGGAATGGGCTATGTTGGTTTATTTGTCGCTTTTGGTTTTTTTGTTTTAATGTCCATTGCGGCATTAACTTCGTCTATTTCAATGTTAGAAGGCCCAGTATCCTTTGTAGTAGAAAGACATAATGTGGCTCGGGGGAGAGCGACTACCCTTATTGGTTTTGCCATCTTAATATTAAGTATTGTGATAGTGATAAACTTGGAATGGATGCTTGATTTTGTTGCTATATTATCGACGCAATATGGGCAACCAATTATAGCCATGCTTTGTTGTGTTTTTGCCACTTGGATATGGCATAGAAGTGATATTTTAGCTGAAATCAAACAAGGCAATGAAGCTGTAGAGCAGGGCTTATTTTGGAAAATTTGGCCTTGGTATACTAAATTTGTTTGTCCTTCTGCTATTGCTTTAGTATTTTGGCACTCACTTTAACCTAGCTCATTAAGGGCCTAGCCCAATTAAAATTACATTAATCATAGCCTTGGCCAATTAAGTAGCCAAGGTTTATTTAGTGTATTGAGTCGTTGCGTTATCTCTTCACCGAGAAAATACTGACCAATACTCGGTGGGCAAATAAATTCATAATTAATACCTAAATAATTAAATTTAAGTGCATAGGCATGCAAATAACCTCTGTCGGCAATGGAGTTAGTGTAGTAAAGAGGATCGCCAATGATGGGTGCTCCAAGACTAGTTAGGGCGACTCGTAATTGGTGTGTTTTACCGGAATGAGGTCTCATCAGGTATAAACGTTGTTTATTGCCTAGATTAAAAGAAAAGAACTGAGTAATCGCTGGGTTGGTTGACGAACGCAACAGCTTGAACATTCCTCGCCTGCTTTTTGTCATATCACCCTTTATTAGGCCTTGCTTCTTTTGTGGTTTTTTATCAGCAATAGCAATATAGAATTTTTCAATAAGATGTTCATTGAATAGTTGGTTAAAGATTTGTGCCGCTTTTAAACTTTTAGCAAAAATTAACAAGCCTGATGTTATCTTATCTAGACGATGAACAGGGTATAACTCATTGCAATTATTTTGAGTTTGGATATATTGTTTAACGATGGAGAACAACCCTGAACCAGGCACCCCTTCATCGTGAAAATTTATCCCCGCTGCCTTGTCAACAACAATAAAATCGGGGTGTTCGGCAATAGTTTTAAACATTACAAGAGACCATTATTACTTTATCTTGGCTATGATAGTGGAAAATATTTTTATTTACTCATTTTACAGGAATTTATTTTGCAAAAAATTTATCAAACATTTCGTTTACCTGAGTTGATGATTAGCGTAAAAGTTGCACTGATGACACTAGGCTTCGCATGGCTAAGTGCTTGCTCAACTCATGAAGTGACTAAAAAAACTGAGGAGAAAATGGTTTTACCTCAGGGAATCACCCTAGTTGAAACGGTGTCAACAGAAGCAGATACCATTAATATTCCTTTTAAAAAATATAGGTTAACTAACGGTTTAACCGTGATTTTGCACCAAGATAATTCTGATCCCTTGGTTCATGTTGATGTAACTTATCATGTGGGTTCAGCCAGAGAGCAACTAGGCAAGTCAGGCTTTGCTCATTTTTTTGAACACATGATGTTTCAGGGGTCACAAAATGTTGCCGATGAGCAACATTTTAAGGTTGTTACTGAAAGTGGTGGTAATTTAAACGGCACCACCAATTCAGACCGTACTAATTACTTCCAAACAGTACCTAACAATCAACTAGAAAAAATGTTGTGGCTTGAGTCTGATCGTATGGGTTTTTTGCTGGAAGCGATTACCGCCGAAAAATTTGAAATTCAACGAGCAACAGTTAAAAATGAGCGAGGACAAAATGTAGATAACCGTCCTTACGGGCGATTAACTGAAACAGTAAATCAGATGATCTTTCCTAGGGAGCATCC
>JBELHN010000017.1:56139-75093 GCA_042091395.1 Colwellia sp. | reverse complement strand
TCTCTTTACCCCTATTGTATATAAGCTATCCGACGGTTTACGGTATGCATCATGATGAACCTGCACTGGATGTATTGGCTAATATTTTAGGGGGGGGGCCAACGTCACTGCTTTATAAAAATTTAGTTAAATCAGGTATTGCTGTTCAAGCTGGTGCCAGTCATCCATGTCGAGAATTAGCCTGTGGTATGAACTTTTATGCCTTACCCAACCCGCAACAAGGCTTGTCATTAGCAAAAATCGAGCAAGTGATAAAAACTACCTTACTTGAATTCGAGGAGCGAGGAGTTAACGCCAATGACTTGCTAAAAACTAAAGTAAGTATTGAAACAGGTACTATTTATGGTTTGCAAAGTGTGTCAGGTAAAGTGTCAAGCTTAGCGCACTATCAAACCATGTTGGGTGACGCTAACTACACAAAACAACAAGTCGCTCGTTATAATGACGTGACTGAAGCTGACGTCATGCGGGTATTTAAGCAATATGTTAAGGGCAAGGGCGCTGCGATTTTATCTATTGTTCCTTCAGGGCAAGAAAGTTTAGTGGCTAAAGCAGATAATTTTGTGTTACCAGATGTATCTCAGCCACCGGAGTTAGCGCCCCTTGATGTTGCTATTATGAAAAATGTCAGTAATTTTGACAGAACAGTAATACCCAAGTCAGGTATTAATCCAAAAATTAAAGTACCAGATTTATGGCGTCATTCTTTTGCTAATGGATTGACTATTCTTGGTACAAAAAATACTGAAACACCAACAGTAAGCCTGTTGTTGAGTCTTGATGGTGGAATACTACTTGATCCGGTTAAACAAGCCGGTATTGCTAGTTTAACGGCAAATTTAATGAATGAAGGTACCTTGGTCCATAGTAAAGAAGAATTATCAGACGAACTTGCAAAGCTCGGTAGTAGTGTTTCCTTTGGTGTCTCTGGTCGAAATACGTTTGTTAAAATTAATACCTTGCGAAAAAATATTGATGAAACATTAGCCTTGATGAACGAGATGATGTTCAAACCAAGTTTTGCACAGGCCGATTTCGATCGCGTGAAAAATCAACTTATACAAGGACTAGAACAAGGTAACAAGGATGCGAGTACACTTGCCAGAAATGCGCAGCGACAAATCACTTACGGGAAAGATAACCGTTTAGGTTTACCAGATAGCGGAACCATAGCAACGGTATCTGCGTTGTCACTTGATGATGTTAAAGACTTTTATCAATCCTATTTTTCACCTACGCACGCGAGTCTAGTGGTGGTGGGCGACATTGATAAAAAACAATTACTAACTAAGTTATGGCCACTTAAGTCATGGCAAGGTAATAACTATAGAATTGAAACACCCACTAATTTTCCAGTAGTCACACCGAATAAGCTGTATTTTGTAGACTTACCTGATGCGAGTCAGTCGGTGATTAAATTGTCTCGACGTGCAATGCCTTTTGATGCAACGGGAGCTCACTTTAGAGCGACATTGATGAACTATCCATTAGGTAGTGCTTTTAATAGTCGCATTAATTTGAACCTTAGAGAAGATAAAGGTTATACCTATGGTGCTTCAAGTTATTACGTTGGTGGTAAAACGTTAGGTAGCTTTAGTGCCGGAGCGAGTGTTAAAAAAGAACACACCGTTGATGCTATACTTGAAATTGAAAATGAACTTAAAAAGTATCAACAAGAAGGACTTACCGCAGAAGAAGTGAACTTTATGCGTCAAGCTATCTCGCAAAACGAAGCGTTAAGCTTTGAGACACCTGGCCAAAAAGGTGGTTTTCTAAGACAATTACTGCAATACAATTTACCTGTTAATTATGGTGAAACACAAAGTAACATTATTAATAGTATTAGTATAAGTGAACTAAACAAAATAGCTGAAAGTGAACTAGCAAAGCCGATGCAATGGGTCGTTGTGGGAGATGCTAAGATAGTTAAACCCCAGTTAAATAAGATGAAGCTCGATATAATTGATTTATCATTAGCGAAATAAATGATAAATCATTAAAATATCGTTGTATTTTAATGTAATGCATTGAAAAGAAGTTTAAGCACCCTCATTTCTGAAGAAATAATTAAGGTGCTTTTTTACTAATTAAATATTAATTAAATACTAGTTAACTATTAATTAAATATTGGTGGCATATTAGTTTAGCGTTAAGCCCAGCAAGATAAAATAGTTAGATTTGTATACACGATTGTTTATATTAGCATTATAGCGAGCATCAATAACTCTATAGAATTAATACATCGTAAATTAAGCTAAACAGTTAGTATCGCTATGCGCTTAGGAATTTTGTGCTGTTATTGTCTTGGCAATGAATACTCGGCTAGACGATCATTTTAACGGTTTATAATATTACCTTTTACTCATTAAGTTTTAATAGGCCAAGTCTTATAAGAAGACTAGCCAAATAAATAGGAATAATTTTGACTCTCTCATTAACTGATTACATTAACGCTTTTAGTCAAGGTGAAAATTTGGCTGCTATAACCGGCATTGGCCGCGGTATTGAGCGTGAGGCATTGAGAGTGTTACCTGAGGGTAAGCTATCAGAGCAAGGACACTTTTATCAGCTAGGCTCAGCATTAACGCATAGCCAAATAACCACTGATTACGCAGAAACATTACTTGAATTTATTACCCCAGTTAGTTATTCCGCAGAGGAATCTATTGCTCAGCTTCAAGATATTCAAAAATATACCTTTGAGCATATTCAAGGTGAACTGCTTTGGCCGATAAGTATGCCATGTTTTGTTGATGATGCTGAGAAGGTAAGTTTGGCGCAATACGGCAATTCCAATATAGGTAAAATGAAAACTGCCTACAGACAGGGCCTAAAGAATAGATACGGCTCAATGATGCAAGTTATATCAGGTATACATTTTAATTTTTCATTCTCTCAAGAGTTTTGGCAAGTACTACATAAAGTTCGTGGGAATCACATTGAAAATATGCCTGAAAAAGCCAGTGGTATCAATGACAGTAAGTTATTTGCCGGGGCTTCTGACAATCTTGATGACTTCATATCAGATCGTTACTTTTCTATTTTAAGAAACTACAAGCGTTTTTGTTGGTTAATTCCTTACCTTTTTGGCAGCTCACCAGCAATTTGCAGTTCATTTTTACAAGGCAAAGACCCTAAATTACCTTTTAAAAAATCTCCTTTTGGCGCACTGTATATGGAGCATGCCACTTCATTGAGAATGAGTGATTTAGGTTATACCAGCTCAGAACAGTCAGATTTAAAAATTTGCTATAACAACCTTCAGGATTACGTTGACGGCGTTCAACAAGCTATAAAATTAAAATCTAACAATTTTTCTGGGCTTGGTATTAAAGTTGATGGCGTATATCAGCAGCTTAATGATAATGTTTTACAAATTGAAAATGAACTTTATGCCCCTATTCGGCCAAAGCGTGTCGCTAAATCAGGCGAAAAGCCATCCGTTGCCCTTGGTGAGCGAGGGGTTGAGTACATTGAAGTTAGAGCCCTTGATGTTAACCCCTTTTCCGATACAGGCATAAGTCTTGAGCAGGTTTACTTTCTTGATATTTTTATAACTTTCTGTGCCTTTATTGATAACCAAGACCTTGATTGTTCAGCTCAGCAAGTCCATGAACAAAATATGGATGATGTGGTTATGCGCGGCCGTGATCCTAACCTATTGCTATCTGATACAGATCAGTTAGGGAATGTTGAACATAAATCAGTTCAACAATGGGGGAATGAGTTATTTGAGCAAATGCAGCAAGTTGCCACGCTTTTAGATACAGCCTATGACACTAATCGCTACAGTGAGGCAATCAATCGAGAGTTGGCAAAAATTAACGATTCAAGCCTTACGCCTTCTGCACAACTAATTGAGATTATTAATAAACAGTCATTATCAGAGTATGCTTTGAACCTAGCCAGTAAATATCAACAGGATGCCAAGAATCGTGATTATCAATTTTACGATTTAGCATTTTTTGAGGCAAGTGTGCCTACTTCTCATCAGGCTCAACGCGACATTGAAGCGGCTGACACCCTAGGTTTTGATGATTTTTTAGCCGATTATTTTGCTTGATATAACTCAGCTTAACTTCAATTTTTCCCATAAAAAAAGCGCGTTAAATAACGCGCTAGGTATTTAAGCAAACAAAACTTAAATTAAGTGAAAGCAATCCAGGGAAGAATGTTTCATTAAGTAAGATGTTTTTAGATTTAAAAGGTTCAATTTTTTTACGCTTTTCTTCATTCGCTCATTTTACTTTTAATCTCTCAGTTAGTTATCAAGTGTCAAAGTCTAATAATTAACATGTTGTTTTATGCGATGCAGCCATATCTGAATATTTAAAGAAACCCACATAAAAAAACGATAAAAAAAACGCGCAAACTTTAAAAAAGAAGCGCGTTAAAAACATGAAACACTAAGGGATTAACATAACTATTAGTAAGAGTCCGTTTTTTTAGGTAAGTTCAATTTATTTTAATTTATTTTAATTTATTTTAATTTACTTGAATTATTTTATTTAAGGTGTTGATATAAAATACTTTTTAATTATGTGTTTTTTTGATTATTTTCATTTGAACTAAGTCTTAACATGCCTTGCGCATTAATCAGCAACATTTTTTCAAATTTTTTATGAAACAGTTTTGGGTTCTACTCTACTAACTTTTTTATTTAACAAGTCTGACTAAAATAAAACCATTTATAGTTAACATGATTTAACTTAATTATTTTAATCAGTTATAAATTATTGATATTGATATCAGCTTTCTGGCATTATATCTTTATACTTTGAGTTAACTTGCTGTTATTTATGTTTGTTTGTAAAAAAGTTACATTGTTGCTTGTTAGTATTGTTATGTTAAGCGGCTGTGCAACCCCGCCTCCAAATAACCCTGAAAATTTATGTGAAATATTCCGCGAACACAATGATTGGTATTTTGCTGCAAAAGACGCCCGAGAACGTTGGGGTGTCCCTATTCATGTCCCTATGAGTATGATGTATCAAGAAAGTTCATTCCGTCATGATGCAATACCACCCAGGGACTATTTATTGGGCTTTATCCCATGGGGTAGAGTAAGTAGCGCTTATGGCTATGCGCAAGCCAAAACTATGACTTGGAAAGATTACGTTAGAGAAACAGATAACTCAGGTGCTGATCGAGATGATTTTGAAGATGCTATCGACTTTATGGGATGGTTTATTTATAAAACCCAAAAGGTAAACGGTGTCTCTAAATGGGATGCTTACAATCAGTACTTAAACTATCATGAAGGCTGGGGTGGATTTAAACGTAAAACTTACAAAAAAAAATCATGGTTAATGAAAGTATCACGCAAAGTTGATAATCGTGCCCGCCAATACAGCAGCCAGCTAAAAAGCTGTGAAGAAGAATTAAATCATGGTTGGTTGTGGCGCCTCTTTTTTGCCTGACGAGCAATTGTATAGAAGGCTGTTTCAACCTCACAAAAATGATAGCGACATTCGTGTCGCCTTGTTGGTTATTTTCAAGCTGAAACACTTAAACTATGGTCGTCTGATACCAATCATTTTTTCTAGCGTTAAAGTTTATTTAACACTTTAAATATTATCAACTCATCCCATTAAACAAGTGGCATTAATCTTACTAACGCATAAAGCTTGCCATTATGCTCTTTTTACTAAAGAAATACCTCAAGCCTAGGTATAATGACTGGTGTAGAAATAGCTAGAGGTTTAATGAAAAAACTCAAAAAAAAACTCTGGTTTTTTAGCAGAAAGTAGTTGAAAAAGGTAAAGCCATATTTTGAAAGGGGTAGCTATTGTTATCCACAGAAAATGTGGAAAGCTGTGCAACTTTATCAAAGGGTTTTTTATGTGGATAACTTTGGGGGTAAATTTAGAGTTAATTAAGAAAGAGTAACCCCTTCCGTCAATATCGAAATGAATCTTGCTAAATAAAGGTGGTGAGGGAGTTGATCTTTACTATTTTATGGTGGCTAATCTCAGCATTGTAATAACTTTCTTTGATATTTTTAACAATGCCGAGGACGATGGGTTTGTCTTTGAGTTTTAGTTTGAGATTTTATTTAAGTTATTGAATTTAAAATTTATTTTGTTTTTAACTATTCTTCAACACTTGTTTCGTCAAAAAAATGTTCAGGCATTACCCGTACCGTTTTTATCATGTTATCAGCAACATCAATTATTTCTACTGGGTAACCAGAAATTCTGAGGCTTATATTATTTTCTGGTATGTCTTCTAAGTACTCTATAATTAGGCCATTCAATGTTTTAGGACCATCTGTGGGTAAGTGCCACGACATTTCTTTATTTATATCACGAATACTCGCACTGCCATCAACTAAATAGCTACCATCGGGTTGAAGATTAACTTCATCGCTAGTGGTGGGTGTCATCGTTGTAGTAAAGTCACCCACAATCTCTTCAAGTATATCCTCTAAAGTAATTAATCCTTGAATGTCTCCATATTCATCAACGACTAAACCTATCCTTTCTTTGGCATGTTGAAACTTTACGAGCTGTATATTAAGTGGGGTGCCTTCTGGGATAAAATAAAGCTCTCGTACTGCTCTGAGTAAAGTAGCTTTACTAAATTGGCTTTTTGATAGCAGTTTAAGAGCATCTCGAGCATGAATATAGCCAACAACATCGTCTATGCTGTCCCTATAAAGGAGAACACGAGTATGGTTAGCTTGGGTAAGTTGTTTTTGGATCCTTTTCCAATCATCGTTAACATCAATACCAACAAGTTCACTGCGTGGAATCATGATATCTTCAACAACAACTTTTTCGAGATCTAAAATACCAACCAACATATCTTGATCACGTTGTTGCAATAAGGCCCCGGATTCATTAACAACGGTCCTAAGCTCCTCGCTACTGAGGCTATGCTGTTCTCTTTGTTCTGGGCTTACCCCCAATAAACGTAAAAAGCCGTTTGTTATCCAATTTACCGCGATTACCAAAGGAAAAAGAATTTTGAGCAACAAGCTTAAAATGATAGAGCTAGGGAATGCGACTTTTTCAGGGTAAAGTGCGGCTAAAGTCTTAGGGGTAACTTCAGCAAATATCAAAATAATTAGGGTAAGTACCAAACCAGCATAAACAATACCTGCATCACCAAATAATCGGCTAAAGATCACCCCCGCGACCAGTGATGCAAATACATTAACTAGGTTATTGCCAATAAGAATCAATCCAATTAAACGATCTGGGCGGCTCAATAATTTACTAACGCGTTTAGCCCCTCGATGCTTTTGCTTTTCAAGGTGGCGCAATCGATACCTATTGAGTGACATCATACCTGTTTCAGAACCAGAAAAGTAAGCTGATATCAAAATTAAAACACCAAGAATGGTAAGAAGTAATTGCGTGGATATACTGTCCAAAAGGGGGATGTCCTATGAATATTATAAATTATTAAGAGTTTTAGTATTAGCCTTCGCTAATTAAAGGTTAGTTTATATTGCTTACCTAAGAGGGTGCAAGGTATAGATGCGATAAGTATAAACTGGCATATGTTTAATTTCTAAAATATGACGTAGTTAATGAATTACTGCTTTTAAAATTTATACTTCTTATGACTTATCTATAAATTATAAGATAAATTCTTGCACAAAACGACTGCCAAAATAAGCAAGTGTAAGGAACATACTTGCGCTAATTATGAGTAATAAAATACGATGGCCACGCCAACCTTTTTTAAAGTGTCCCCAAAGTATTAGGCTATAAAGGACTAATGAAAACAAAGATAATACTGTTTTATGGGCATTCTCTTTATCTAAGAAGCCTTCCAGAAAAACAAATCCGATTACTTGGCTTACAAATAGGATAGCCGTGCCAATAGTTAAAATAGCAAAGAGTTGTCGCTCTACTTGCATTAGCGGTGGTAGATGCGCAACAGCACTTAAATTTTTACTTTTTAATTTTAGGTTGATATAAGTAACTTGGAAAGCAAATAGCGTGGCGATAATCAGAACGCAATAGGCAATTAAGGCAAAACTGATGTGGCTAAGAAGAACGACTTTTTCTAACACCAAAGGAATAGTTTCCACTGGCGGTATAAATATAATGGCTAACTGCCACAAACCAGTGAAACCATAAATAACGGGTAGTAGCAAGTTAACTTTAAATTTCAATGAGATAATGGTGAAGGTGAGGGTAATAATTAAGCTAACCAATGAGATGACATTAGGTAAGTTAAAATTGATGGTGTCTTGAGAGAAAAATAAAAGAGTATCATTAAAGCAATGCACCACAATTGCCGTGCTAGCTAGAGATAAAACCAATAGTTTATTTGGTCCATTGTGATGAAATAACCGAGAAACAATTGCCAGAGTAGCAAGCATATAAAATAAAAATGCTATGCTTGCACCTATAACCAACCAATTCACTAAAACCCCCGAAAAAATCAGAACTTACCCGTTAACATTAAATGATTCTACCAGATAAAACACATAGCGCCATGTGATAAGTCAAAACTTACCAAATTAATTGGTCATATGTTTATTTTATTAGTAGTCGTCTCAGCGGTTTAATGGCTAAGCATATAAGCAGCGTAGAACAGCTTAAACCAAACCACGCTGGCAATAGTTGATGGCTATGGTTCATTTGTTCGCCTATATTAATGGTTAGTAATTCAAGACCTGTGTCGAGTAATAAAGCAAAGCCAATTGCACTTATCGACACGCCAATTAAATAGCGAATTAGCACATTGTTACCCATTTCATTACGAATGACCCCCAATGTTGAAATATTTGTTGCCGGTCCTGCCATCATAAAAACTAACGCAGTTCCAGGAGAAAGGCCTGCCATAATAAAACCTGCTGCAATAGGTGTTGATGCTGTTGCGCAGATATACATAGGAATAGAAATACCAATCATTAATATCATAGCCGGTAAGCCACTGCCGTAGCTCAACAAAAAGTCTTCTGGGATAAAGGTTCTGACTAATGTTGCGAATGTCAGGCCTATTAGTAGCCAAATAATAATGTCATCTATTAATTTTGTTGCAGCATAATAAACACCTTGTTGAGTTCGCTTTAAAAATGATTCTTTTAAGGGGGTTGTAGATTGTGATTGGCAAGAGGAAAAATTGCCTTGCTGGACTGAATTAGAGTTTTTGTTTTTTGTGCTGCAACAGCTCGTTTGTTGATTTACAGCAGTATCACTGGCTTGTTTTTCTTCAAGTTGAGCATTTATTCTTGTGTTTTCACCTGCTGCAACAATAAAGCCTGTTATGATAGCTGAGAAAATAGCAGCAACAGGTCTGTAAATGGCAAAAACTGGGCCGAGCATAGCATACGAAACTGATACCGAATCAATACCGGTTTCAGGGGTGGCAACTAAAAAAGATGAGGTGGCAGATTTTGAAGCGCCACTGCGTCTCAATTCGGCGGCCACAGGTATAACACCACAAGAGCACAAAGGTAATGGCGCACCAATAAAGGCAGCCTTAATAATAGCTGATTTGCCGTCGCCAAGATGCTTGCTTAATATCTGACTGGGAACCCAAGCTTTTATTAATCCTGCCATTAGCAACCCCAGTAATAACCAAGGACTTGCTTCATTACTCAAATCGATAAAATTTATCAATAAAGCCGATAGCTGCTCCATAGATTACCTTCATTAATTATTAGCGGATTTAAATACTATATCACGACCTAACAAGCGACACATGAGATAGTTAAGTATTTTAGGAGCATATATGTTGTTTACAATAAAAGTGTGTTTTTCAGATGTCGCATCTGATTAAAAACTGAGTATAATATGGCTATTAACCTTAATTTAGCTGTTAGAGTATTCCATGTTTGACAACCTATCCGAACGTCTCGGTAAAACGCTTAAAAATATTAGTGGTCGCGGCCGCTTAACTGAAGACAACATCAAAGATACCTTACGTGAAGTGCGTATGGCATTGCTTGAAGCTGATGTTGCTTTACCTGTTATTCGTGAGTTTGTTGCTAAGGTGAAAACGCAAGCAGTTGGTACCGACGTTTCTAAAAGCCTTACTCCTGGACAAGTTTTTGTAAAAATAGTGCAAAAAGAACTTGAAATAGCTATGGGTGAAGTCAATGAAGCTCTTGATTTGAAAGCAACCCCGCCGGCAGTTGTGTTAATGGCTGGTTTGCAAGGTGCAGGTAAAACAACGTCAGTCGCTAAGTTGGCTAAATTTTTAACTGAACGTGAAAAGAAAAAAGTGTTAGTGGTCAGTGCGGACGTATATAGGCCTGCGGCTATAAAGCAACTTGAAACACTCGCTAATGAAATTGAAGTGGGCTTTTTTCCGAGTGATATTAAACAAAAGCCTATAGATATTGCCAATGCGGCGATAGACCATGCTAAGAAAAACTTTTTTGACGTATTAATTGTTGATACTGCAGGCCGCTTGCATGTCGATAGTGACATGATGAGTGAAATTCAGGAATTACATGCCGCAATTAAGCCGATAGAAACCTTATTTACTGTTGATGCGATGACAGGTCAAGATGCGGCAAATACCGCCAAGGCTTTCAATGACGCTTTAGCATTAACAGGCGTCATTTTAACGAAAACAGATGGTGATGCCCGAGGTGGTGCTGCACTATCTATTCGTCATATAACTGGCAAACCCATTAAGTTCATGGGTGTTGGTGAAAAAATAGAAGCGTTAGAGCCATTCCACCCTGATCGCATTGCCTCACGTATTTTGGGTATGGGGGATGTGTTATCACTGGTTGAGGAAATCGAGCAAAAGGTTGATAAAAAGCAAGCTGAAAAATTAGCTAAAAAAGTTAAAAGTGGTAAAGGTTTTAGTTTGGAGGACTTTCGCGACCAATTGGTGCAAATGAAAAGTATGGGCGGCATGATGGGCATGATGGATAAATTGCCTGGTATGGGTAATATGTCTGATAAAATTAAAGACCAAATGGACGATAAAGTCACCACCCAAATGGAAGCCATTATTAACTCAATGACCCCAGGTGAGCGAGAGCGTCCAGATATCATTAAAGGCTCACGCAAACGTCGCATTGCTGCTGGCTCTGGTACGCAAATACAAGACGTAAACAAACTGTTGAAACAATTTACACAAATGCAAAAAATGATGAAGAAAATGTCGGGTAAAGGCGGTATGAAAAAAATGATGCGCGGCATGCAAGGTATGATGCCACCCGGAGGAATGGGAGGAATGGGAGGAATGGGGGGGGGCGGAATGTTTGGCCGTTAAGCAATAATAATTTTAGCAACCACCTAATTGCTCAATTAAGTGTCATAACTCAATTAAAGCAATAAAAAAAGCCACCTCTGTGGCTTTTTTTATTGCTTTAATGTTAGGGCCGATTGCGCTTTTTTGGTACCGATTTTTCTCATCAACCGTATTGTCGTTAATTTCAAGTTAAGCTTTATCGATGAATTTTTCTGAATTTAATCAGTATTTAACTACTGTTTCGTTAAATTAATATTTCGCTAAATAAATGTTTCACTCAGTGTTAGCTAATACTAATTAGAGCTAAAAGATTAAAGTTATTATTATTTTTGATGAGTATATCGCATTAAGGAGTATGTCAGTTGAATAGAAAATAAAAAACACATCTTATTTACTATGTTATTACCTCGTTAGTTACTCACCCTGGTTAGCTCAATCCATTCATAAGTCAATACGACAAAACAATGTTTTGTACCAATGAACAATAATTTTACATTGTTTATAAACATCATGATTTTATTTTTATATATTATTTTTTTTTTAAAACATTGAGTTTTTTTCATGAGATTTTAACAGGTGGATTATTAGTTATTGTTTTTAATTGTACTTTTTGATTTTTTAGTTCTAAAAAATAAATCTAATGGTAATCAAGTTGCCTATGAGAATTGTTCGCATTTATATTTGTTTTGTGTATAATGCTGGCAATTAAGTTAAAGACTAAATGGTTTTGCCATGCAAACAGCTTAATTCGCAAAATAATACATTAAGCCGCATGTAGCATTGAACTCAAATGGAGACATAATGAAATTTCAAAAACAAGCACTCGCCCTAGCCGTTATGGTAGCAACTTCAACATTAACTGCCTGTGGCTCAAGCAGCAGTGATGATCCAGAGCCAATACCAGAACCTGGAAATTCTGCACCAACTGCAGTAATTTTATCTGCTAACACAGTTGATGAAAATGCTTTAGGCGCCAATATTGGTACCTTAACTGCTACCGATGCTGACGCAGGTGACACATTTACCTTCACTACTGATAATGCAGACTTTGTTATTGATGGCGATACACTTAGCCTGGCTGAAGGCGTTGCTTATGATTATGAAAAAATTCCTTCTACAACATTGAGTGTAACGGTTACCGATAACGGTGGTTTAGAATACACCGATACACTATCAATCGATGTCAATGACATACTTGATTATTACGGTTTTAGAACTAAAGTCACTGATGACATGGCTTCCAGTGTTTCATATGGTGGTCAGATTACTCGTCATGCACTTATAGCAGAGCTAAAACATTACATAGGTGGTGGAGTATTACAATCTGAACTAGACAATGGTGATTTAACGACTAAAGAAGATGTCATTGCTAAGTTAAATAGCATTTACCATCGTGATGAAAATGATTGGGATGGCTTTAACATTACCTTTACATCAGCTAAACAAGCAACATTTGCAGACTTAGGTAGCTACAAATCATTGCAAGATAAAATTGCCGGTAATGATGCTAGTGGTCAACATAAATTGTGGAATGGCGACAAAAATGACGACGGTTTCTACAACGGAGAAAATATTGCTTTTGCTGGTTGGTCAACATGGGATGAAGCGGATGAACTTGTTCCTGCTGAAGGCGTAATCCCACAAAAAACACCTCATGGCCTAGTGCAACAATATTTTGCTCACCTTGCTGATATCGCGATTGATAACCTAGGCAACAAACGTTATGTTCCAGGTGCAGAGCAAGTTGCTGAAAACGAAATCCCTGTCTATGTTGCAGATAACGGTACAGATTTAAATCAATTAATTCAAAAGTTCTTATTAATGTCTGTTGCATACTCACAAGCGGCAGATGATTACTTAGACGAGAACAAAGGTTTAGCGACAGACAATATTAGTGGTGCCAAAGAAGGTACAAAAGCTTATACCAATTTAGAACATCAGTTTGATGAAGGTTTTGGTTACTTTGGTGCAGCGCGTGATTACCTTGCTTACACCGATGATGAAATCGCCAGTAAAGGTGGTCGTGAAACCTGGCAAGGTCAATACGATACTGATGGTGATGGTGAAATTGACTTACTATCAGAAAAAAACTTTGGTAACTCTGTAAATGCCGCTAAACGTGACCGTGGTTCTAAAGATAATGTTGCAGCAACCGATTACACTAAGCAAGCAATGGACGCTTTCTTAAAGGGCCGCAAGTTAATTAATGATAATGTCGGTATGGATTTAACCGAAGAGCAAATGACTGAATTGTTGGAATACCGTGATGAAGCGCTTGATGCGTGGGAACGCAGTGTAGTGGCGACTGTTATTCATTATATTAATGACGTAACGGCTGATCTTGGTGCATTAGGTACTGACGACTTTAATTACATCAACACGGCAAAACACTTTTCAGAAATGAAAGGTTTCGCCTTAGGTCTGCAATTTAACCCGTATTCACCCATTGCCGGTGAAGATGCTGAAAAATTTGCTAAGTTTGTTGAGTTACACACGTTATTTAAAGATGCTCCTGTATTAGCAGAAGCAGACGTTGCTGATTATTTAGTAGACCTAGAAGCAGCACGTGATCTTTTACAAGAAGTATACGGCTTTGATGCTGAGAACGTTGAAGGATGGTAAACGTTTTTTGCTAGTGTGATCTCAATTTATGCTAGCATAGTATAATTCAATCAAAGCTTGAACAGGGATTTTGTTCAAGCTTTGTTGCGTTTAACGCTCCAATAAATCGAGCTATTGAAACAGATTTAACCACTGTTTCATTCTATAAAGCAAAGGTAAATATAATCATGAAGTTTTGTAACTCGCTTATGTTAACTAAAAAGTTAATCAGTGTAGCTGTTACCTCGGCATTACTCATGGCTGGTTGTGGTGAAGAAACAACTAGCAGCAGTGGTGCCGGGTTTAACAACAACTCCAATACCAACACCGACTTTGATCAAGGTAAATTAGTGCGTAGTATTGTTGATAATGTTATTACCCCTAACTATCAAGAGTTTGCTGGGTTAGCAAACGATCAAATACAAGCAATTGAGTCTTATTGCTCTCAAGAAGCATTGTTTGCGCAAGGAGAAAGTAGTCAGAGCCTAGTTGATGAGTCTATGCTTAACGCTCAGCAAAGTTGGCGAAATGCTATGGATAGCTGGCAAAAAGCAGAAGTGATGCAATTTCCACAATTTTTAATTGATGGTGGTTTACGCAATAATATTTACTCTTGGCCGATTAAAAATACCTGTGGCGTTGATCTCGATGTTACCTATTTCAAATCAGGTACAGTCAATGGTCAAGCCTACGATATAAGCAAACGTACTGCATCTCGTAAAAGTATGGTGGCACTAGAGTACTTACTTTTTAATGAAACACCGACCCACACTTGTACTGGTTCAGTTGCCCCCGATTCTTGGGATAATCAAACCGAGCAGTATCGTAAAATAGCACGTTGTGAATATGCTACAGAAGTCGCAAAAGATGTGTCAAATAATGCACAACAGCTACTTACACAATGGTTAGGCGCAGATGGTGTTAGCGGTTATGCACAAACGCTAAAGTCGGCAGGCATTGAAAATAATGAGTTTGCAACAGATCATAATGCCGTCAATAAAATAAGTGATGCGATATTTTATTTAGATTTATTTACTAAAGATGGCAAGCTGGCTGAGCCGTTAGGCATATTTGCTAATGAATGTGGATCGCAAGCCTGTCCAGAGGTGGTTGAGTCAACATATAGTCAACATTCAATAGAAAACATAATAAATAATTTACAGGCTTTAAAGCAATTCATGCAAGGTCAGACAGCAAGTGAAAGCTCACTCATTGAGGGGGCTACGGGTTTTAGAGATTATCTTATTGATGTTGGCGATCAAGAAACCGCTGATAGTATTGATGCGAACATCATTACCGCGATTACTAATGCACAAGCTTATGAGATGTCGTTAGCAGATACCCTTACTGCAGATGAAAATAAAGTATTACAAACTCATACCGACGTTAAAAATATCACTGATCAACTCAAAACGGATTTTATTAATTCATTGGCGTTAGAGTTACCTAAAACAGCTGCAGGAGATAATGATTAGATATGGCTACTTTCTCAAGTCTTAAAAGTAAAGCAAATGGTTTTCCCTTATCTTCCTTAACCGTTGCTTTAACTACTGGATTGTTAACCCTCTCGGCAATAACCACTCATGCTGAAACGGTTAATGATGATATGAATTCCAGTGCTGATTCAACAAATAGCAATGAAATGATTGGTAAAATAGATTTTATCGAGCGTATGCAAATTATCGGTCATGGTAATAAACTTAGAACAGAAGGAGGTTCAGCGACATTAATTGGTGAAGCTGAGTTAGAAAAATTTAAGTTTGACGACATAAGTCGTGTTTTATATAACGTACCGGGTATCAACATTCGTGAAGAAGACGGCTTTGGCTTACGCCCCAACATTGGCTTTCGTGGAGCGACACCGGAGCGAAGTAAAAAAATCACCATTATGGAAGATGGTATTTTAAGTGGGCCTGCACCTTATTCAGCGCCGGCGGCTTATTATTTCCCAATGATGTCAAAAATGACGTCAATTGAGGTGTTTAAAGGGCCCGCGGCGACAAAATATGGCCCAAATACTGTGGCGGGTGCTTTAAATATGACCACACGTGCTGTACCTAATGCGCAAGAAGGTATGCTAGATTTATCATTAGGCACTGACGGTTACTCAAAAGTTCATGGTTTCTATGGCGATAATATTGGCGACTTTGGCTTTCTCATTGAAGCTATCAATATGCAGTCAGACGGTTTTAAAGATCTCGATGGCACAGTTAATGTTGGCAATACCGGCTTTGATAAAAACGACATAATGGCTAAGTTTCGTTATGATCTTAGCACAAATAGCGCCGATCATACCTTTGCGCTGAAGCTGGCCTATGCAGATGAAAACTCTAACGAAACTTATTTAGGTTTAACCGATGACGATTTTGCCCAAACACCAAACCGACGTTATGTTGCTAGCCAACTTGATAATATGGATTGGCAGCATCAGCAAGTTCAGTTTACCCATTTTATGCAAACCAGTGATTTTGATATTACTACGCATATTTATCGCAATGAGTTTGAGCGTTCATGGTTTAAAATTAATGGTTTTAAAGGTGGACAGCTTTACCGAGACCTGCAAGAGATTCTAATTAATCCAGAGGATGATGTTAACCAAGGCTTTTATCAGGTACTCACAGGGCAAAGAGACAGTGGTCCTGAATATGAGAAAATAATTCTTGGTGACAACGCGCGCGAATATTACTCGCAAGGTATTCAAAGTGAGCTGCACTTTGAGCAAACCGTATTTGGCTTTACCCATAAATTTAATGCTGGTGTACGTTTTCATCAAGATCAAATTGAGCGAAACCATACTGAAGACAGTTTCTTTATGCGTTCAATGCAATTGGTCACTGACGGCAGTGATCAGGTTGCCACCACTACTAACCGTGAAAAAACTGATGCCATAGCGGTTTTCTTGCAAGATACAATAAAAGTTGATGCCCTTGATGTAACGCTGGGCTTACGTGGTGAGTTTATTGACTCAACTTATCAAAACCGAGCATTGGGTAAAGAAGATGATTGGCAGAAAAAAAGTACCCATATTTGGTTACCCAGCTTAAGTTTGTTTTATACATTGAACGACAATGCGGGCTTATTATTTGGTGTTCATGAAGGTTTTGTGCCGACTACGCCAAAAGAAGGTGTTGAAGTTAACATTGAAAACAGCGTTAATTACGAGCTTGGTGGTCGTTATAATGACGGAACCTACGCGATAGAAGCCGTTGTTTTTTATAATGATATGAGTAATCTTAAAGAAAGTTGTTCTTTTTCAGCAGCCTCTAGTTGTGGTGACAGTTTAGACAGTGAGTTTAATGGCGGTGAAGTGGATGTTTATGGCCTAGAGTTTACCAGCAGTACTGAATTTTCATTGACTAAACAAATAGACATGCCTGTTTCAGTTGTCTACACCTACAGTGACTCAGAATTTAAAACCAGCTTTGATTCAGATTTTCCTATGTGGGGTTCAATCACCGCCGGAGATTCAGTGCCCTACTTACCAGAGCATCAGTTAACTTTAAACTTGGGATTAACCGCCGACAATTGGGACGTTAATCTGATTGCCCGATATCTTGATGAAATGGAAGAAATGTCAGGTAAATCAACTACACCGGATGGTGAAGTTATTGAGGGAATATATTTAGAAGGCGTGACTACTAAAGCCTACAGTGTGGTCGACTTGTCGGCGAGTTACTATTTAAGAGGTTTAGGTTTGGGTGATATTGGTAAGCTTTATTTTAAAGCCGATAATATTTTTGATACCGAGGAGATTGTTAGTCGTAGGCCATATGGCGCAAGACCAAGCAAAGCTCAACAAATGTTTGTCGGTTATCAATATAACTTTTAAGCTAAAGCCTATGAATCTAAGGTGCTGTTAGTTTCGTAGTATACTCAGTTGAAAAGCAAACTTTTTGACTGAGTATAGTTTAATAATACTGGCTAGTATTCAATGGCAATGCCTCCTGAGCGTTAACGTTTCTTGTGCACTCAGCTAAAATACTGTTGTTGTCTTCGATGAATTAGCGCTGCAACGGGCCGAAATCCCCATGACAAGCGCCTAAAGCTATAGCAGTAATGTTTAGCTGTGAAATACAAGTTGTCGTTAAAACGTTTAATTTTTAAGTAAATATCAGTTAAGATATTACCTATATTTAAGCTTGGCCATTAATGAGGGGAGTTGAATATGTTAGATTTTTTATCCGTTAACTTTACTGAACTGACCCATTACTTATTTGATGCCAATAAACGTATTTATTTTATCTATTTATTCTCAGCAATAGTGTTGGCTGTACCGGTATTTTTGCATCAATCAACCAGCCGCTCTATCCTTGCTTTTGTGCAATTTATTCTCCCTAAAAAAATATATACTCACCAATCAGCTAGGCAAGATTATGCTTTGCTTATCATTAATAAGTTAATCAAATCCGCACTGTTTCCTTTAGTGGTTATTTCTATGGCGCCAGTCGCGATAAGCGTAGCCTCTGGCATAGAGTTTGTGTTTGGTTACAACCAACCACTGATATTATCTTCAGCGGCTATTATTGCTATTTTTACTGTGCTGTTATTTGTATTTGATGATTTCACCCGCTTTTTACTTCACTATGTTTTACACAAGGTGCCAGCGCTGTGGGAGTTTCATAAAGTTCACCATTCTGCTTTGGTGTTAACGCCCTTTACTATATACCGGAGTCACCCTGTAGAAAGCTTACTTTATGCTTTTAGAATGGCTATCACACAAGGCGTGGTGGTGGGTATTTGTTATTACTTCTTTGGGCCCACTTTAAAAATGTATGATATTTTAGGAGCAAATGCTTTTGTGTTTTTATTTAACATTTTTGGTTCTAATTTACGTCATAGTCATATTTGGTTAAGTTGGGGAGATACAATAGAAAACTACGTTATTAGCCCAGCACAACACCAAATTCATCACAGTAACAATCCTAAACATTTTGACAGTAATTTTGGCTCAGCCTTGGCTATTTGGGATAAATTATTTTCGAGCCATATAAAAGCCTCGCAAGTTGGTAAAATCGCCTTCGGTATTAGTGTTAATCATGCTGGTCATAACCGTTTGCTGCAAATTTATGTTGAGCCTTTTAAGAAGTCATTGCAGAGTTTACTGCCGAGTAAGGCCAACACCAAAGCAACTGCTGAAAAAATTCATAACAAACCCAGTTAAACTGCATTAATTAAATT
>JBELHN010000017.1:0-56039 GCA_042091395.1 Colwellia sp. | reverse complement strand
AAGCAACTGCTGAAAAAATTCATAACAAACCCAGTTAAACTGCATTAATTAAATTCAGTTCAGTTCAGTTCAGTTCAGCTCAGTTCATTTTAGTTTAATTGAATTCAGTTTAGTTATTATGTCATATTGCAGCCCAGTACAACCCAAAAAACCTTTAAAACTCATCAATAACAAAAAAATTAGCTAGCCAGCAAGCAGTCTTGCTTACTGTTCGCAAATAACACTTGTAAAAATATAACAGAAGCGTAAAATACGCGAGCTTTTCTGTCGCTTGTCGGCAGAAGTGTCTGGAAAATTCGTTTTAACACTTAACATATATAGAGGACGATATGGTTACCATTCGTTTAGCTCGTGGTGGCGCTAAAAAGCGTCCATTCTATCAGGTTGTTGTTGCAGATAGCCGTAATTCTCGCGATGGTCGTTTCATCGAGAAAGTTGGTTTCTTCAACCCGACAGCACAAGGTCAAGCTGAAAAATTACGCTTAGATCTAGACCGTATTACCCACTGGGTAGGTCAGGGTGCGACAGTATCTGATCGTGTGGCTAAGTTAGTTAAAGACGCAAACGCTGCGGCTTAATAACTTAGTAGGTAGTAGGAGACTTTTGTGAGTAAAGAACAACAAATCACCTTAGGTAAAATGGGCGCTGTCTATGGCATCAAGGGTTGGTTAAAAATTCATTCATTCACTGATGAACCTGATGCCATACTTGACTATTTTCCTTGGTCGTTAAAATTAGGAAATAATGTACAAACAGTTGAAATAACTGATTGGCGCAAGCACAACAAAGGCCTCATTGTGAAAGTGGCAGGCATTGACGACAGAGATGAAGCGCAAGCATTCGTCGGTTCGGAAATACTTACCAGTGAAGCAGCCTTGCCAGAATTGCCACAAGGTCATTTTTACTGGCGAGATTTAATAGGTTTGTCTGTGGTTACTAACAAAGGCTATGACCTAGGTGTAGTAACCGACATGATGGAAACTGGCGCTAATGATGTACTGGTTGTAAAAGCTAATTTAAACGATGGCTTTAGTAAAAAAGAGCGGTTAATTCCTTACCTTTTTGAACAAGTAATTGAATCTGTTAGCATTGAAAATAAACAAATTTGTGTTGACTGGGATCCAGGTTTTTAACTTGTGACTAGCACTGGCTCTATTGCAGAGAACAACAAATTGTGGATTGGTGTCATAAGCCTTTTCCCCGAAATGTTTCAGGCTATCACTGAGTATGGGGTAACTGGCAGAGCAATACGTAATGGTCTTATTGAATTTCAGCAATGGAATCCAAGAGACTTTACCCATGATAAACATCGTACTGTTGATGATCGCCCTTATGGCGGTGGTCCGGGGATGTTAATGATGGTACAACCATTACGTGATGCTATTAGTGCGGCGCGACAAGCGGCAGCAGCTAATGGTCGCAAGGCTAAAGTGATTTACCTTTCTCCGCAAGGAAGAAAACTTGATCAACAAGGCGTACATGAATTAGCACAACATAATAGCCTGATATTCATTGCAGGTCGTTATGAAGGCATAGACGAACGATTAATGACATCAGATATTGATGAAGAGTGGTCGGTCGGCGATTACATTTTAAGTGGTGGTGAACTCCCCGCAATGAATGTTATTGATGCCGTAGCACGTTTAGTGCCCGGTGTATTAGGTCATAAAGAATCAGCAGAGCAAGACTCTTTCTCTAACGGTTTACTTGATTGTCCTCATTACACAAGGCCAGAAGTATTGACTACACCTGACGGTGACAAAATGTCAGTACCGAAAGTACTGCTAAGTGGTAATCATGAACATATACGCTTATGGCGACAAGAGCAATCTTTGCTAAGAACGTGGACTAGAAGACCAGAATTATTAACTAACCTAGCTCTGACAGCTGAGCAGGAAAAGTCACTCGCCATTATTAAAAAGCAAGTGAAATAGACCCTCAGACTGTGCACACTAGGAAGAAGGTATTATGAGTAAAATTATTGAAATGCTCGAACAAGAGCAAATGAAACAAGATCTACCAGCATTCGCCCCAGGTGATACTGTGGTAGTTCAGGTAAAAGTTACTGAAGGTGATAAATCACGTCTTCAAGCATTTGAAGGTGTTATTTTAGCTGTTAAGAACCGCGGCTTACATTCTGCTTTCACTGTTCGTAAAGTTTCGAACGGTGTTGGTGTAGAGCGTGTATTCCAGACACATAGCCCAATTGTTGACTCGATTGAAGTCAAACGTCGCGGTGATGTTCGTCAAGCTAAACTTTACTACTTGCGCGAGCGCTCTGGTCGTTCTGCACGTATCAAAGAAAAATTGGCTAAGAAGTAAAAACTTTTTAATCAAGTTTGATGAAAGAAAAAGCCTGAATAATTTCTTATTCAGGCTTTTTTGTTGTTACGTCAACTGATTTCAGTATGAGGGTTCACTGTATTTTTGAATTTTTATGGTGAAAATATAATAACTAAAGTTTATGTAATTTTAATGTCCTTAAAGTCACTTAACTGTCTTTGTTTTGAATGAAATAGGCTTGATTTCCATGACATAAAATAGCCTGATTAATGCGTTCAAGGGCCAGTGCATATATGCCGTGTCGTAATGAATAGTTGTGTTGTTGTGATAAATCCCACATTTGTTCAAAGGCAAGGTTAATACGTTGTTGTAAACGCTCATTAACTTGCTCTTTAGACCAATCATAAGCTTGCCTGTTTTGTACCCATTCAAAGTAGCTCACGCTTACTCCGCCGGCATTAGCGAGCACATCGGGGACAATGCAAGTATTACTTTTGTTCAGTATTATTTCAGCCTCGTGGGTTATGGGGCCATTGGCCAGTTCAACAATATAGGGGGCCTTAATAAGCCTCGCATTATTGGTTGTGATTACGCCTTCTAGCGCCGCAGGAAGGAGAATGTCAACATCAAGCTCAAGCAATTGTGCATTCGATATTTGCTGACTATCAACGGCTTGACATACAGAGCCAGAGCAATAAACTCCGGCAAGTAATGCTGTTTCTTGTTTGTGTTGATAGACACTGTCAATGTCAAAACCTTGTTGACGATAAATGCCACCTTTTGAATCACTAATGGCAACAATATTAAAGCCAGCTTCTTGCAGGTATTTAGCACAGTGGTAACCGCCATTACCAAAACCTTGAATTGCAATTGTGGTTGTTTGCGGGTTGAGGTTGTGTTTTTCAGCCAGCTTGAATACGCAAAGTGCAGCGCCATAACCTGTGGCACTGTCGCGACCAACAATACCACCAAGAGGAAGCGGTTTACCCGTTACTGCACCACATGATTTTTTACCTTTGATGGTGTGATATTCGTGTTCCATCCAGCCCATTATTCGTGCATTAGTATATACATCAGGGGCCAATATGTCCTGCTCAGGGCCAACAAAATCAGCTAAACTACGGATGTATCCTCGTGATAAGCGCTCCAACTCCATATTAGAAAGCGCTTTAGGGTCAAGGCTTATACCGCCTTTACCACCACCAAAAGGTAAACCTACAGCAGCACATTTAATGGTCATCCACAGAGCCAGTGCCATGACTTCATCGCTGTTAACTTTAGGGTGAAAGCGCACACCCCCCTTGGTAGGGCCTAATACGTTATTGTACTGGCACCGATACCCTGTAAAGTATTGTGTTGAACCGTTGTCCATTCGCACTGGAATATTCACTTGTATAGTGGATAAAGGCTTGCACAACATGTCTAGGGTTTGTTGATCAATTGCTAGGCCCTGACTAATAAAGGTTAAGCGCTGAAGCGCGTCACTAAAAACAGAGCCGCTATTAGCCATAATACATTTACTCCCATGTTGTCTTTACTTGTAAGAATAGCAGCTAAATACATTTTTTTGCTTAGTGCTCATGTAAGCTAAGTCAAACACAAACAGCCATGTTAATTATCGTCTACTATTAATGTTAACTATCGCCAACAATTAGTTTTAACCGTCGTGAACTAGGTTGAACTAGGTTGAACTAGCGTGTATTAGCTTGACTGCAGTGCTTACTTTGCTGCATTTTTTAATTTAAGGCTAACTTATGAATAAAGGGTTAATGATTTTACTGTTAACACTACTTCAGTGTGTTCATACAGCGTATTTGCACGCAGCTCAGGGGAACTACGTTCACGTTGAAGACTCGGTGCAGCTTTACTATCAGCAGGCTGGATTAGGCCAACAGGCTATAGTTTTTATACCTGGTTGGAGCATGTCTAGTCAGATTTTTAAATACCAGTTAACTCATTTTAACGACTCACAAAAATTTAATGTACTTGCATTTGATCCAAGGGGGCAAGGGCAATCGTCCAAACCAAACAGTGGTTATACTTATGCTCAACGAGGCAAAGACTTAGCGGCATTTATTGAAAAAATGAACCTTAACAACGTGGTACTGGTTGGTTGGTCTTTTGGCACCTTAGATATGTTGTCTTATATTTCTCAATATGGCCTTGCCAAAGTCAAAGCTGTGGTTGTACTTGATGGGAGCCCAACAACGATGCTTGATACTTTGAGTAACTCGTGGGCATGGATTGACCGTCTAGACAGCCAATCAATCAGGCAGACGACAACATTAGCGGTATTAACCAAGCCGCGAAAATTTTATCAGCAATTTGCCGCATGGATGTTAGATAACCCTTCACCTGAAAAAGTCAACGAGATTGTCAATATTGCAATGCAGACACCTCCTTTCGTGGCCGCACTGACTAACGAGACAGCCTCTTACGCTAATTATGAGAAAACGCTAACTGATTTAGAGGGTAAGGTGCCTATTTATTATATTGTTCGCGATGAATGGGCGAATATAGTTGAGTCATGGCGTAAAAAAAATACTCCTTCAGCACAGTTAACATCGATGGGGCGACACCTTATGTTTTGGGAGCACCATAGTAAGTTTAATCAGATACTTGAAGGCTTTTTAGATAAACTGTAAGTGTAATTACAACGTTAAGGCTAGCACCAAGTTATTTTTAATAAAGGCCTAAAATAGCTGGTTAATAAAAACATTTTTGTGTGACGCCCTTTTACTTTGCTAGTATATTTTAATGAATTGCTATTAGTATTTTGTATTTGCTAACACAGGTGTGCGATGGAGTCTATTAATAAACCCTACTTACTAAAGGTGTCTTTGCTGTCGGGCTTGTCAATTTTGATCAGTTTGGCCTTATCCTTTGTGGTTTACCAGTCCACTGTTAAGGTAAAAGATAATGCGATTGATTTAGTTGAGCACCGCATTCCCATTCTTACCAGTATTAATGAGTTAATCGCTGATTTGAGCGAACAAGAGCGCATTATTTATGAATACTACCGCTCACAAGAAGGGCAAGATTTTCTCGCCTCGTCTCAGGCCATACGGCAGACTTTTGATATGCACTTAACTGCTATTTTGTCGCAGGCACGCTTTGCTAATGAGGTAGAACTTATTGTTAATGGTCAGCAACGTATTATTGCTCTATTCGATGTTTTTTATGAAAAAATGCAACTTGAAGCAGATAATTGGGATGAGTTACGGGATATTTTAACGCAGGTGTCAGCGCTTAGAATAGAATTGTTACCTACGCTAAAATTAATAGAACAGCAAACTAAGCAAACCGTTGACGAAGGTCATAAGACAACCCTCACACAAATGTCAATTTCACATTGGTTAGTCATCAGTTATGGTCTGGCTATTGTATTGCTCGGTGGGATTATTGCTTGGTATTTACGTCAATATATACTAACGCAAGCAAAGAACACGCGGTTAGCACTATTTTCTCACCGTAACCCTAACCCTATTTTGAGTGTTAACAATTCAGGTGAGTTAGTCTTTGCCAACCCTTCAAGTTATGCTTTACTTGGTGATTTAGGCCTTTCTAGTGCTCATGTAAAAGATTTGTTGCCTGAAAATTTTCCTGCACTACAACAGCAATTACGTACGCAAAACACCAGCAACATGGTGGTTGAATCAGTGATTAATGACCATGTTTTACAAACGAGTATTTATTGGCATGACGCCATTGCTGCGTTTGATATTCATATTAAAGATATTACTGAGGGGAAACTCGCCGAGCAACAGTTAAACCAGTTAGCTTTTTATCACCAAGACACACAATTGCCAAATCAATATCAATTTACCCGTGATATCGATGATTTGATTGAAGAGGTGGATGATTTTTCTCTGGGTATATTAGCAATACGTGCTTTTGAAGATCAATTGAGTACTTTTGGTGCAGAAACAACCAAGGCGATAGTGCAAGTACTTACTAATAATATTGACAAAGTCTTACCAGAAAACGTCGGCTTTTATCAAACGAGTGATAGTCATTTTGGGGTGTTATGTAGGAACAGTAATAACTCACTCGCATTACAAAAACTGACTAAGGTAATAAATAGTGTTACAGAGCAGGCACTAATTACCAAGTTTGGTGAGTTTTTTATTGATCTTGACTTTGGTTATGTCTGTTTTCCTACTCATGGCAAAAACAGTAATGTGTTAATTAAGAGTGCTCATAGTGCGTTAGCGGTTGCTTCTGATAATGAGCATGATAATTTTTGTTTATACCAAGCAACCTTTTCTGAAATTCGACAGAAAAACATCATGCTATTAAGTCAACTGCGCCATGCAGTTGAACGAAAAGAGTTATTTTTAGTGTTTCAACCGCAATTGGATATCGCTCAAAATAAAATAACGGGTATTGAAACACTCGTGCGTTGGCAACAGGGTGGCGACATTATTTCGCCTGTTGATTTTATTCCACTAGCAGAACAATCAGGGTTAATTATTCCTATAGGCCAATGGATATTAGAGCAAGCCTGCCTGTTTGCAAAAACACTAATTAACTTAGGTTACGACGATATTGTAGTTGCTGTGAATGTATCACCTCGGCAATTTACCCACCCACAATTTTGTCATATGGTGCATGAAGTGTTAACAAGCGCACAGTTACCGCCGAAATATCTTGAATTAGAAATTACTGAAGGGGTATTTATGCACAATGAAGAAAATACCTTGGCGGTTTTGCAACAACTTAAATCATCGGGTTTACAGTTATCGATTGATGATTTTGGTACAGGGTATTCGTCGCTTTCTTATTTAAAACGCTTCCCTATTGATAAATTAAAAATAGATCAATCGTTTATTCGTTGTTGTCACCACAATGATGAAGATAAAGCGTTGATTGCCACCATCGTCTCTTTGGGGAAAAGTCTTAATTTGTCACTGATTGCTGAAGGAGTCGAAGAACAAAGCCATGTTGATTATTTAGCTAGTATAGGCTGTGATGAAATCCAAGGCTATTGGTTCAGTCGCCCTATTTTAGGTGATGATCTGATTACGTTACTTGCGGAAAGGTCAATACCAGAAAAAATTAAGACGTTAGACGCCGTGACTGCATCGTCTTAAAAATGAGTGAAAGCCCTTTTAACGTATTATCACCTTATTATCATGATGTTTAGTCAGATGATAATAAGGTGACAATAAGGTGATGATTTAATGATAATACGGTAATAGTATGCAGATAAATACTAAGTGGGCTAGGCAAGTGTTCTGTTAAATAGTGCAATGGCCATCTGGTAAACCTGTAGCGACAGTTGCGGATCATAACGCTCACCTTCATCCCGCATAAAGGCATGTGACGCATTAAACTCGTGCCATGAAAAAACATTACCTGAGGCCAATAAATTATTGTGAATTAGCATGCGTCCATTATCAGGAATGTGCGGATCTTGTTTACCCCACACCATCATGAGTTCAGCGTTAATATCTTTAGTACGCGTCAATGAATCATTATTAACTTCACTGGGCAAGTCACCTGAATGAATGTCGGTGGCATATAAGCATGCTGCACTTAAAATGTCTGGGTTTAAGGCTGCTCTGTAGGCAAGGTGACCACCTATACAAACACCCATAGTGCCGACATTGCCTGTACAGTAATCTTGTTTGCTAACAAAGTTAACTAGCGCTTGGGTATCACTGTCATGATGTTCTAATGGTTTTGTCCACTTATCTTGGTTGCCCTTATCTTTGCCAGCATCATCGTACGCGAGAATTGTGCCAATAGGGTTTAATTCATGAAACACTTCAGGTACCAATACCACAAAGCCATGCCCAGCAAGGAGCGCGGCACTGCGTGCTATTGGCGCGGTTTGTTGGAATATTTCAGAATAAAAAATAATGCTAGGAAACTTCCCTTTGGCTTTAGGGCGGTAAATGTAGGTGCGCATAGTACCTGTAGTGGTTTCAATATCACGACTGTGCTGTTGAATGATCATAATGATAAGGTATCCTGTTGTTCGCATAGAATGAATATTAGCTGTTAATGGCAGTGTTTATGACAAAACTGCTAGCCAATCTTGCGGTTTTAAATAATCCCTTAGTTTAGCTTCTGGGCTGTTCTTTTCTGCCTGAAAGTTATACTCCCACCGAGCTAGCGGAGGCATTGACATTAAAATAGACTCAGTTCTGCCGCCTGATTGCAAACCAAACAAGGTTCCGCGGTCAAACACCAAGTTAAACTCTACATAGCGGCCACGACGGTAAAGCTGAAATTGACGTTGTGCATCACCATAAGTTTGTGCTTTGCGACGCTCCATAATGGGTAGGTATGCATCAATAAATCCCTGGCCAACGGCTTTAACATAGTTAAAGCAGGTAGCAAAATCCCATTCGTTCAAATCATCAAAAAACAAGCCACCGACCCCGCGAGTTTCATCACGATGTTTCAAATAAAAGTAGTCATCACACCATTTTTTATGCTCATTGTATACGTTATTGCCAAAAGGTTTACACAAATCATGGGCGGTTTGATGCCAATGTTTAACATCTTCATCTTTCGGATAAAAAGGGGTCAAGTCAAAACCACCACCAAACCACCAAACTGGCTTTTCACCGTCTTTTTCAGCGATAAAAAATCGTACATTTGCGTGTGCCGTTGGTATGTGTGGATTTTTGGGGTGAATAACTAACGACACACCACAAGCTTGCCAAGTTCTACAGGCGAGTTCAGGGCGCTGTGCCGTTGCCGTTGGCGGTAATTTATCGCCTGATACTACTGAAAAATTAACACCACCTTGCTCAATCACGCTCCCATTAGTCATCACTCGGGTTCGCCCACCGCCTCCTGCTTGTCGTTGCCAGTTGTCTTCAAAGAAATGGCCAGAGCCATCAGCCTGAGATAGTGCATCACAAATCTTATCTTGCAGAGATTTGAAAAATTCAATGACGCAGTCCATATCTAGTGTTTCGGTCATACTTGCTCGAGTATTCATATCTATTACCGTGGTTAAGCATTGTGATGTTTGCAGTATTGTAGGTAATGCTTGTAAGCCTAGCAAGTTGATTTAGAGGCGAAGCGATGCATTATAAAGTCTAGGTAGCAATTTTTTAGTACTAAGTGCTTGTTGTAATTAATGAGTAATATATTACCATGATTATTAATAAGTCATCGATGCAATCGTTAATGATGATAGGGCTGCTGAACACCACAGGAAGATACTTATCACTAGATATCTTTCACCTATATAGCTGTCATAGCTGTCACTTACGATTACAGTTAATAACCATGTGAAATAGTTAATACTGGGATGTCTCAAGGGCTAAACAAGTCATTACGTAGAACAACAATGAAACTAATATAGCATTGTCTTCATTAGCTGTAATTATACCTCTGGATGCTTAATGAAACCACCTGATAAAGCCAGCTTTGTCATCAAAATGAAATATTTCTGACATTAAAAAGTCATACTTCTAAAATATTTCTGTCATTAATCTCCCTTAAGATGTTGGAAAATTTACTACAAATGAACAACAAATTACCTCAAGGTATGCGCTTATTTACAGTGGTTTATCCGTTAGGTGCTTTGGTTCACTCATAAATTGCTGCGGAGCAAATTAAATGCAAACTAAAAATCGTTTTAAACTAAGTCTAGTCGCAACGGCATTAACTTTAGGTCTAACTGCTTGTGGTGGCGATATTAATTTATCTTCTAATGTGGATAACTCAATTGGTGATACCATTATAGAAAATCCTTCACCAAACCCTGATCCTGATCCTGTTTCGCCAGATTTACCGGGTAAGCCAAGTACAGCGTTAAGTAATGAAATCTCAAGCAGTGTTGGTTTTGATGTGCAAGTGCAAATACTTGATGGCAGAGTGACAGAAAGTATTACCTTACCGGCAGTTGATGATAATGGTAAAGCGGTAATGTACGCTGTAGACGGGCCATTACAAGTGGGTGGTTTAGTAGGTGCGCGCGATGAAGCAACAGATGTCGAATTAACCATTGAACCAGGCGTAGTGCTTTTTGGTCAATCAGGTAGTGACTATGTGCTTGTTCACCGTGATGCAAAAATCCTAGCTGCAGGTACACAAACTTCTCCTATTATCATGACATCTTTGGCCGATGTTAAGGGTGAAGCTGCTTCTGCTGGTCAATGGGGTGGTTTAGTTATTCTAGGTAATGCACCATCAAATAAATGTCCTACTGATGGCAGTGCTTGTGCATTGCAAGTTGAAGGGGTAACTGAGGGGGCTGTTTTTGGTGGTGAAAACTGGGAAGATAACTCAGGTGTTTTAAAATATGTTGTTGTTAAATACGCAGGTTTTGAAGTATCGCCAGATAATGAATTAAATGGTATTACCTTTGGCGGTGTGGGTTCTGCTACCGAAGTTGATTATATTCAAGTGCATGCTAATGCTGATGATGGTGTTGAATTTTTTGGTGGTGCGGTTAACGTTAAACACCTAGTGTTAACAGGCAACAAAGATGACAGTGTTGACTGGGATAACGGTTTTAAAGGTAAACTTCAACACGTTTACATTGAGCATGCTAAAAATGCAGGTGAAGCTAACCGCGCTATTGAAGCGGATAACGATGGTAGTACACCAGATAAAGAGCCGCAATCTAACCCAACCATTGCCAATATGACTATTGTTGGTAATAACTTTGATACTGCCGATAAAGACTCTGAAGGTATTTACTTGCGCGAAGGTACTGCCGCAAAAATCTTTAACACGGTTGTTACCGGCCCAAGTGAAATGGGTGAGTGTTTAGAGCTCGAAGGTGGTGATACTTCTTCTGTGACAGTAGATAATGCCAACAGTGGCAAAATCGTTATGCAAAACATGGTAATGGCATGTGCTAACGGTGAGAACTTTAAAAATGCAAAAGCTGCAGATGATTCAGTGTTACTTGATTTAGAAGCATGGTTTACTGATGAAAGCTCAAACAGTGTTAGTAGTTCTATCTTAATTGATGATATGGGTGTACCTGATGAAAACTCACCCTTGATTGCTGATGGTGCAGGTCAAGATGTTGCTAGTACCCAAGATGCTTGGTTTGATAGTGTTGATTACATTGGTGCCCTTGATGGAACCACTGATTGGCGTCAAGGTTGGGCATTTGGTTATGGTGGTGGTGAAATTACAGCACCTGTAGAAGTTGAAGGTTGTCCTTCAGGTACTGTCGCTATATCTCCAGCTGATGGTTCAACAACTACCTGTCAAATTACAGGTACGATTACCAGCAATTTAACCTTAACGGCTAATAACCTTTACGCATTAAACGGTCCAGTATTTGTTGGTGAAGATAAAGAGAACAGTGCAACACTAACCATCGAAGCGGGTACAACAATCTTTGGTCGCCAAGGTGGTGATTACCTTGTAGTAAGTCGTGATTCAAAAATTGAAGCCAATGGTACTTCATCAGCACCAATTACTTTTACCTCAAATCAAGACATCACGGGTGAAGCAACTGGCTCAGGACAATGGGGTGGTATTGTACTGCTTGGTAATGCTAAATCGAATAAGTGTCCTACGGATAGTGATTGTGCGTTACAAGTTGAAGGTGTCAGTGAAGGTGCTGTATTTGGTGGCACAAACGATGAAGATAGTTCAGGTACCTTGCGTTATGTTGTGGTTAAACATGCAGGTTATGAAATTGCACCCGATAATGAATTAAATGGTATCACCTTTGGTGGCGTTGGTTCAGGTACTAAAGTTGAGTACATTCAAGTGCATGAAAATGCCGATGACGGTATCGAATTCTTTGGTGGCACAGTGAATGTTAAATATGCGGTGTTAACCTCGAACAAAGATGACAGTGTTGATTGGGATAATGGTTACCGCGGAAACTTACAATATGTATTAGTTAAGCATGCACCAAACGCAGGAGAAGCTAATCGCGCCATTGAAGCTGATAACGACGGTAGTACTCCTAATAAAACACCACAATCAAACCCGACTATCGCTAACATGACAATTATTGGTAGTGGTTTTGACACGGCAGATAAAGACTCTGAGGGTATTTACTTACGTGAGGGAACCAAAGCACAGCTTCACAACTTTGTCGTGACTGGCGAAACTGGCATGGGCGAATGTATTGAAATTGAAGGTGGTGCTACTACATCGGTAACTGCTTCGCAAGCTGCTGCAGGCGAAACGGTCATATCAAATTCAGTGTTTGCTTGTGATGAAAACTTCAAAGATGCCAAAGCAGATGATGGCACGGTATTACTGAATACTGAAGAATGGGTATTAACTGATAATGATGCAAACAGTGTTGAGCTAAATATGTCAGCAGTACTTGACGGTATTTTCACGATAGATACAACAGAAGCTAAAGTATTTAGCGACACTAGCTTCTTTGACAATGCTAACCACATTGGCGCTGTATCAGCCAATAATGACTGGACCGCTGGTTGGACTGTAGCCTTAGATTAAGTCTTAATACCTTCTAGGTAACCGCTGTTAGTTAATGATTTATGACTAACAGCGGATATTACTTTCTACCTTCTCAACCCCGGTAAATCTCCTGTTAATGAGGTTAACAATGAAAACAACGTTGAAATATTTGAGTCTTGCTATTGCAGCAAGTTTCTCTATCAACTCAGCTTTTGCACAATCTTCTACAGCAGATATGGATGCTGAAGATACCGCAGATAATGCGATGGAAGAAGTTGTTGTTAAAGCAAGTCGCTTAAAAGGTACCGCCAGTGCGGTAATGCAAGAGCGTAAAAACCAAGCATTTATTGCCGACATTTTAGGTGCAGAACAAATATCAAGAACGGGTGACTCAGATGCTGCTGCGGCTCTACGTCGAGTTACCGGTATTACACTCGTTGATGGTAAGTTTATTTATGTACGTGGTTTGGGTGAGCGTTTTTCAAGTACGCAATTAAATGGTGCATCGGTACCAAGCCCAGATCCTACGCGAACAGTAATACCATTAGATTTATTCCCTTCGTCAATTATTGAATCTCTGTCAGTGCAGAAGTCATATTCAGCTGACATGCCAGCACACTTTGCCGGTGGTAATGTTGATGTGCGCTTAAAAACAATCCCATCAGATTTTGTTTTTACTATGCAAGGAAAGCTAGGCGGCAATAGTAACAATTTTGACGATGGCTTAACATACAATGGCGGCAGCGACGATTGGTACGGAATGGATGATGGTACCCGTGCTGCACCGCAAGCGTTACAAGACTTATGGCGCTCTTATTCACCATTGAATGATTTATCACAACAAGAAAACCGTGAAATTGCCGCACAAATGAATCGTGATTATGATCCAAAGGTGAGCAGTATTGATCCAAATACTGGCTTTAATGTGACGTTAGGCAATCGTTATGATTTTGATGATTTCCGCTTTGGTTTCCTCACAGCTGTGTCATATGATAATAAATGGAAAGTATCAGAAGATTACGAAGGACAAGAGTTTACCTTCCAAGAAGCTGAGTCAGGACAAGGCAGTTGGTCATTAGTTCGTGGTTTTGATGATATACAAACCACGGAACATAATGTCCGTTTCTCAGGTATGCTTAACCTTGGTGTAGAGTTTAGACGAGATCATCGTATTGACGTTAGCTCATTGATTTTACATGACACGAAAGATGAAATTCGCGATAAACTCGGTAATAACGGTAACAATACGATCCGAGACGGCATTAGGCTTCGTGATAGTGAAGTTAATTATGAAGAACGTGAAATGATTGCTAACCAAATTCGTGGTACGCATAACTTCGCTAAACTATGGAATTTAGGGGCCGATTGGTTCTACTCAAACGCTCGTTCTAATCGTTATGCACCAGGTAATATAACAA
This sequence comes from Colwellia sp., assembly GCA_042091395.1. Classification (GTDB taxonomy): domain Bacteria; phylum Pseudomonadota; class Gammaproteobacteria; order Enterobacterales; family Alteromonadaceae; genus Colwellia. Next base: position 41,967 of record JBELHN010000017.1, on the reverse strand, counting down.
CTCGCTATATTATTGCTGATGGTTCAAACGGTCAACCTGAAGACGGTATTTTTGATATAGTTAATGAAAGTTCGTTACGTAATGCGAAAACAGCTTCTCGTTATACCTTTCAAGATTTAGATGATAAAGTTGAAAACTACGGTGTTAACTTTTCACTGCCAGTTAATTTTAGCCAGGTTGAGTTAGAAATAAAAGCAGGTGCTAACTTCATAGAAAAATCACGCGATGCTATGGCTCGCCGGGTTGACCTTAATACGTTGGCGTTTGATGATTTCGATTTCACCGGTAATGAGATGAATGTCATTTTAACTGATGACGTTATGTTAAATCAGCCACTTCGTGCTAATGAATTAGTCATTAATGATACCTCAGTTGATGGTGATGATTATTATTCAGGTCAACTTGTTGATGCGTATTTTGTTGATTTGGATTTCTTTATCGACCAACAATGGCGACTTAATCTTGGTGTCCGTTACGAAGATTTCCGTCAAGTTGTTGCACCTTTGTCACCGTCAACAGGGCAATTCGATTTACCCGCTGAGCCGACCCTTGAAGATTTGGAAGCACTAGCCTTTAAAGAAGACGATATGTTTGGTGCCCTGGCACTTACTTATTTGATGGATGACGAAATGCAATTTCGTTTTTCATACGCACAAACCACGATTCGTCCAGATATTCGTGAAGTAGCACCGGCTACCTACATTGATCCCTTGACTGGTTTCCCTATTGGCGGCACACCAAGTGTTAAAAGTACTGCGATTGATAACTTTGATTTACGCTGGGAGTGGTACTTGTCAACAGGCGAGAACTTGTCTGTAGGCATATTTTATAAAGACATGGAATTACCTATTGAAGCGGTTCAGTCACCGGCTCAAGATGGTCCACCATTAATTCGTATTGCCAATGCAGAGGATGGCTATGTTTACGGGCTTGAGTTAGAGTTTTTAAAAGACTTTAATTTCTTAGGTGATTTTGCTGGCTTGAGTGGTGAAGACTTTTTCTTATCAGGTAACTTCACGCTAAGTGAATCGGAAATTACCATCGATACACAAAAAGTTGTTGAGCAAACCGGGGTTTCTACCACGATAACTAACCCCACAAGATCGATGACAGGCCACTCTCCTTGGGTGATAAATTTAAATTTAGGTTGGGATGCACCTAATGGTAACCACAGTGCAACCCTAGCTTATAACGTGTTTGATGAGCGCATTATCATTCCAGGTATTGACGGGCAAGGTGATTCGTACGAGCAACCTTTCCACTCATTAGATATTGTGTACAGCTACTACCCAACTTATTCTTCTACTTTGAAGTTTAAAGTACAAAATATTTTAGATGAAAGTAAAGAAATTGAATTTGAAGATACCTTGCTAAGAAGTGAAACCAAAGGTATGGCTTTTGAAGTTGCCTTTACCTGGGAGTTTTAAAGGGTAGGCTTCTTTGTTAACTATGGCGCAGTATAATTACTCAACAAATATGTTTAAAATTATACTGCGCCCTTTTTCTGTAAATAGTGTTAACACTCAATAGAAGCAGTAAACAAATTTATCATGTTTTTCAGTCAACTTTTTTGTTAAATATCTTTCTGTCATTTTTATGTAATATTACTGCAAACTAAGTGTAATATTTCCTACTTTTTTTTGTCATATTTCCTCGGTAGAATTCAGCAAACTTTAGTACCCAACGTTTATTCACACTCCGTGAGCCATAACAGGCGGTATTTATAATTTATGACACTCTTCAAATAAGAGTAAACAGGAAAGGTAAATCGATGATGTTGTCTAAACTCACCAAAGCAAGCCTGATTGCCAGTATTACAACCAGTAGTTTAATATTTGCTACTTGTACTACTGTTAATGCAGCCTCAAGTGAAACCTCATTAAATGAGGTGGTAAGTGCAGGTCAGAAAATTAATCAATCTGCAGCCAAGTCGCAACAGAAGGTTAATAACTTAACTGAACAAGCACAAACCAAATTACAGCAGTTTCATGCGGTAAGTAAAGAGGTTGATGGCTTAAATGTTTACAACTATCAAATGCAAACACAAATTGACAACCAGTTATCCGAACTTCAACAGCTAGCGAAGTCGATGGAAGAAGTTAGTGTCATTGAAAGACAGATTTCACCTTTGATGGCTCGAATGATATCGACCTTAAAAACATTTATCGAATTGGACGTACCATTTTTACCTGAAGAGCGTAATAAGCGTGTCAATGATTTATCTGCAATGATGGAACGCGCTGATATTTCTGTTGCTGAGAAATTTCGTCGGGTTTTAGAAGCGTATCAAATTGAAGTCGATTATGGCCGTACCATTGAAGCATACAGTGGTAACTTAGTGGTTGATGGTCAAGATATGGAAGTTGATTTCTTACGGATTGGTCGTGTAAGTCTTGTTTATCAAACACGCGATGGTAGCCGTTTGGGTGAATGGAAACAGTCAGCACAGCAACCTGGCCAATGGCAAGCTTTATCACAAGATTACCGTCTAGGTATCAACAAAGCCCTTCGTATTGCCCGAAAACAATTAGCACCTGACCTAATAATGGTTCCTGTGTCTCTTAATGAAACCGCGTCACAAGCAGAGTAATATATGATGACTATTAACCTCAAAGAAATCACAAATTCCTTAAGTAAGGTAATGGCTGTAGCAGTCATATCTTTGTCACTAAGTAGTGTTAGTGCTCAAGCCCAAGAAGTGCTAAGTTTAGACGCCCTATTAAATCAATTGCAACAAGGCAATGTTGCTCAAACTAAGCAAAACCGTGAAAGGGAACAAGAATTTAAAGCTAAAGTTTATGAACAACAGTCCATATTAAACAAGATGAGTCAACAACGTGACCAAGCATTAGTGTTAAGTTCACAACTTGAACAACAATTTGCCGATAATGAAATTGAGCTTGGTAATAAAACAGACGCCCTCGATAAACGTTTAGGCGAACTAAAAGAGTTGTTTGGGGTTTTACAACAGGTCTCTGGTGACACCCGTAGTAAGTTTCAAACGTCGGTGATATCAGCACAAATTCCAGGCCGTGGTGTGTTTTTAAATGACTTTGCCCAAAGCATGGGTTCAAGTACAAAGTTGGCATCCATCAGTGAAATTGAGCGCTTATGGTTTGAACTGCAACGTGAAATGACACAAAGCGGTAAAGTGACTAGCTTTAACCGAGAAGTTGTCTTGGCTAACGGTGACCGTGTTAATCAGCCAGTGACGCGTGTTGGTGGTTTTAACTTAATTAGCGACGGTAAATACTTAGAGTATATTGATGAGACGGGTTCAGTAGCTGAATTAATTAGACAACCTTCGGGTCGTTTTTTATCAACCACTGAAGATCTTATTTCTAGTCAAGGGAAAACAACGGCTTTTGCCTTAGACCCAACCGGTGGTTCAATTATCAGTTTATTAGTGCAAGCTCCTAACTTTAAAGAACGTATTGATCAAGGTGGACCAGTTGGTTACATCATTTTAGGTCTGGGGTTAATTGGTTTACTGATTGCTTTAGAGCGCCTTGTTAACTTGATTTTGGTCGGTGCTAAAGTAAAACGCCAATTAAAATCAGCAATAGCTTCTAGTGATAACCCGTTAGGTCGAGTCATGCAAGTTAAAGAAAATAACCCTGACCTTGATACTGAAACACTAGAATTAAAGCTTTCTGAATCAATTTTGCGTGAAGTGCCGAAACTATCAAGCCGCTTGACTTTAATAAAAATTATTTCAGTGGTTGCGCCATTAATTGGTTTGTTAGGGACAGTAACCGGTATGATTTTGACTTTCCAAGCAATTACCTTGTTTGGTACCGGCGACCCTAAATTAATGGCTGGCGGTATTTCACAAGCATTAGTTACTACGGTGTTAGGCTTAGTCGTGGCGATTCCTATGGTATTCATCTTCGCTTATTTAAACGGCAGAAGTCGCGGTATTGTGACAATTTTACAACAAGAGAGTACGGGCATTATAGCAGAGCGCTCTGAAGGTCAAGAGTTAGCGGCGCAAGGAGCATAAGTGAGATGTTGCTGACAGAATTTACCGATGCGATTAATGCAATAAGAGAGTTTATGGACACTGGTGGTCCGGTACTTATTGTTATTGCTGCCGTTGTGGCCATTATGTGGTTATTAATATTTGAACGCTTTGTGTTTACATTTTATAGCTATCGCAGTGTGAAAAAGCACTTTGTTAGTGTTTGGCGGGCGCGAAAAGAGCAAAATTCTTGGCACAGTCAACACATACGCTTAGCGCTTATTTCACGCGGTAGTACTAAATTAACTCGAAACCTTGGCTTAATTCAATCCTTGGTAGTGTTATGCCCGTTACTTGGTCTATTAGGTACGGTAACAGGCATGATTGAAGTGTTTGATGTGATGGCAATTTCTGGCAGTGGTAATGCACGTTCTATGGCTTCAGGTGTCTCTAAAGCTACGATTCCTACCATGGCGGGAATGGTAGGCTCATTATCGGGCGTGTTTACTATTACTTGGTTAAAACGTAACGCTAAAAAAGAAACAGAGCTATTGGCTGATAAATTAGCGGTTACTCATTAAATCGCTCAGTTCGAGCTGAGCGGTCAGCGTTAAAAAATAGGGTTATGTTAGGTTAAGTTATTACCAGTCCTAGCATTGAAAATTAAGAGTTGGAGTTTACTATGCGTCACCTGAATCAAATGTTACAAGATCAAGACGAAAAAGAAGATATTGATATGACACCTATGTTGGATGTTGTTTTCATCTTGTTAATATTTTTTATTGTTACGGCCTCGTTTGTTAAAGAAGCGGGTATTGATGTTAATCGCCCAGAAGCAGCGACGGCAGTAAAAAAAGAACGCGCTAATATTTTGGTTGCCATCAGTGATAAAGGCGACATTTGGATTAACAAACGCAAAGTTGATGTACGCAGTGTACAAGCAAATATTGAACGTTTAAAAGCTGAAAACCCTCAAGGAACGGTGGTTATTCAAGCGGATAAAAAAGCCACTACAGATACCTTAATTAAAGTCATGGATTCTGCACGCGCTGCTGGTGTATATGATGTGTCAATTGCGGCACAAGAAGCTTAATGTGCCGCAATATTGAGTATCTAATGACTAAATATCTAAGGGGATAATTATGTCACGCGTTATTATTCGAAGTGGGGCTCGTTACGTTATTGCTGGTTCATTAGCGGTAACCATGACTTTCCTACTCTTTTGGGGAATGCAAGCATTAATTGCCGGTGGCAATGATGTGATGACAGAGCCAGCAAAGGGCAATGTTCTTGATTTCATTCGTTTAAAACAAGAAGAAGCGGTTGTTAAAAAGGAACGAAAACCACAAAAGCCAGCAAAACCAAAAGAGCCACCCCCGCAAATGACACCACCACAAATGCAACAAGCTAATCCCAATGCTAATGCCGTGAAAAGTAGTTTTACTGCGGATATTCAAGAGGGGTCAGGTTTGTCAGGTGGTTTGAGTTTAGACAGTGGTGATGGTGATTACTTGCCCATCGTTAAAGTCGCTGCTGTGTATCCGCGTCGAGCTCAATCTCGTGGTATTGAAGGCTATGTTATTGTTGAGTTTGTTGTAACAAAAACAGGTGCTGTTAGCCAAGCCGTTGTTGTCAAAGCTGAGCCAGAAGGTGTGTTCGATCGCGCAGCGCTTGATGCTGTTGCAAAATTTAAGTACAAGCCTCGCGTAGTCGACGGTGTTGCCATGGAAGTGGCCGGCGTGCAAAACAGAATTACCTTTGAAATTGATGGCTAATAAAGTGGAAGGCTAATAAAAAGTTAAAGTTAGTATGCCAATAACAAATAAATAGTATGTTAAACCCAAGTAAGAAAAGCCAGGGTTAGTCCTTACTGTTAATAACTGATGAGACGAAAGCGATGAAAAAAATTTACACTTTATTTCTAATGCCTCTAGTAGCAAGTTTAGCACTAGCCAACCATAGTGCTTGGGCTGAGCAATCGACAAACCAGGTTGCCGAAAATAATAACGCCGAAAGTAAAAGCTACAGAGCCAGTAAAAAAGTACCAGCCATGCGTAATCGTGTTTATGCGCAATTAGCAAGAGCGCAACAGCTTGCCGATGAAGGGGATAAGGATGCTGGCTTTGAGGTTTTATCTGAAGTAAAAGAAAGGCTTGATAGTTTAAATAGCTATGAGCGTGCCATGTTATTTAATTTTTATGGCTTCATGTATTATGGTAATGACAATATTACCATGGCAGTGGAGAGTTTTGAGAAAGTCATTAACGAAGAGGCTATTCCTGATAGCTTGATTGTTTCTACCTTGTACTCGTTAGCGCAATTGAGTATGCAAACACAAGACTACACCCAAGCTTTACAGTATCTTGACCAATGGCGCTCAGTCAATACCAAAGAGCTTACTGGTAATCAAGAAATGCTTTTTGCGCAACTTTATTACCAAGATAAGAACTATCAACAAAGCCTGGTTCATATCGATAAAGCGATGGCTTTTGCCAAACAAAATAATAAAGCACCGAAAGAGAATTGGTTAACGCTGCAACGTGCGAGTTACTATGAGCTAAACCAACCTAAAAAAGTAACAGAAGTCATGGAGCAGCTTGTGCGTTTGTATGACAAACCACAATATTGGCTGCAATTATCGAGCATGTACGGTGAAATTGGTGAAGAAGAAAAACAAATGGCGGTTATGGAAGCTGCACACCAAGCAGGTTATGTCGTCAAGTCAAATGACATTATTACCTTATCTCAACTGTACTTGTATCATGGTGCTCCTTATAAAAGTGCCAGTGTTCTGGAAAAAGGGATAGAGCAAGGGGTGGTTTTTGCCGATGAGAATAATTTATCTATGCTCTCACAAGCTTATTTAGCCGCCAAAGAAAATCAGAGAGCGATTGATATGTTGATTAAGCTAAGTGAAATTACCTCCTCAGGTAAGCACGATGCATTATTAGCACAAACTTATTTAAATACAGAGCAGTGGCAATTGGCTATTAATGCCTCTTCGTTTGCATTAAAGCGGATGGCTGATTCAGCACTTACTAGTGATAGTATTGAAAAAGACAAAGCAAATATGTATTTAATACAAGGAATGGCAAACTTTAATTTAAAAAAGTTTGATGCTTCTTTAACTGCATTTAAAAATGCGTCAAGCTTTTCGTCGACAGAAAAAACTGCTGTGCAGTGGAGTAAGTACGTAACAAGAGAGCGAGTTAACCATGAAACTAAATTGGCCATGCTTAACTAATTACTTTTATTGAGCAATGGACACAAGCTTATTTGTTAACACTTTTGAGAAAAGTAGTTTGTAAAGCATTGCCCAAAGTTATGGGCAATGCTTTTCTCGCTGCTTATTTAGCAATGTTTAATAATTATCTGCTTACGGTTAATTTAAACGCGAAATATATTACAAATAATCACATATCTGTTTGTTTCAAAAACCATTTCATATTTTAGTTTTCTTTGTAATACCACCTATCGATCCCTTCAAATTGTAAATCCGAAATATGCGCTGAATTTTTACTTTAATTGATAAAAATAATTTATGCGCAGCTTCCTTAAAGGTATAGTAAGGTATTTTAGTTATTATGAGGAAAACCTATGCAAATGGATGCATCTGTAAATGTGTTTGGTGAAGAACTCGTTGCCTGTGGTGGTGACCCAGTAACAGGGTTCTTTCGCGACAACAAGTGCAATACCTGCGAGCAAGATGTTGGCTCACATACTGTCTGTGTTGAAGTAAGTCATGAATTTCTTGAATTCTCTCGTGCTAAGGGGAATGATTTATCAACACCTATGCCAGAGTATAATTTTCCCGGTATTAAACCAGGTGATATTTGGTGTTTATGCGCAGCCCGATGGTTAGAGGCTTATCAAGGTGATAAAGCGCCAAGAGTACATTTACGAAAAACCCATATTAAAGCACTTGAAGTTGTGCCCATTGAATTATTAAAACGTTATGCGCTTGATTTGAGTTAGTTGCCTTCATGATTTTATTAACAGGCTAATAGCTAGCTTTTTTATCTGTGGAATACATTAATTTAATTGGCCCCAAAGAGAGATAAGATGACTGCTTTAAATGATTTTTATCCAGAAATAGCACCATTTAACGATTTTTTTCTTGCCGTTGATGATCACCATCAAGTGTATGTTGAACAATGTGGTAACCCAAACGGTCAACCGGTATTATTTGTTCATGGTGGCCCAGGCGGGGGATGTTCGACCAATGATCGCCGATTTTTTGATCCGGCGCAGTATCACATTATTTTATTTGATCAACGCGGTTGTGGCCGTTCATTGCCTCATGGCAGCTTATTTAACAACGAAACAGCATTTTTGATTGATGATATAGAGAAAATACGTAACCACCTATCTATCACAAAATGGCATGTTTTTGGCGGTTCTTGGGGATCTACACTCTCCTTGGTCTATGCTCAAAAATACCCAGAAAAAGTCACTAGCTTGGTACTGCGAGGTATTTTTTTAGCAAGGGATGTTGACACTAATTGGACATTTTCAGGGGGTGGGGCAACACGTATATTTCCTGATTATTGGCAAGAGTACCTTGATGTTTTGCCAGAAGGTGAGGCACAAGCAAGTACCCAAGCGGCTTATCAGATGTTAATTGGTGACGATAAAATACTGGCGCAAAAAGTTGCAACCGCTTGGAGTATCTGGGAAATACGCTGTTGTACTTTACTACCCGATCAAGACTTTGTTGATGCGGCTACCGATGAACACCATGCTTGGACACTTGCACGGCACGAAGCGCATTACATGGTAAATAACTGTTTTTTAACAGACAATCAAATTTTAAAAGACTGTGAATATATTAAAGATATCCCCACTACCATAGTCCATGGCCGATATGATATTGTCTGCCCAGCAGATAATGCTTGGTTGTTACATCAGGCATTACCACAGTCGACGTTAATATACAGCGATGCCTCAGGACATGCCTCGATTGAACCCAATACTAAGCATCATTTAATTGCGGCTACTCAAGCTATGTTGGCTGTTTAAATTAACGCTAACAATAGTAAGGTAGTGCAATTAATCACTGCGTTGCTCTCCCTGTCTCGCTACTTGCGTAAAAGTAACGTAAAATAAAGTAATTATTTTATTGCCAGCGCTTATTTTTTGTTATGAAAAATAAGCGCTGGCACCTGTTTAAGGCCTACCATGAAAAAGACATTTGAATTAACCCATCCGAAAATTAAACTAGCAAGACGCGTGGACGCGGTGAAACATGAGGTTAAAAAGTACCTTAAAAGAGAGCGTAATAAAACCTTGCCTGCTGGTGTTGATTATTGGGATTTTGATTGTCAATTTGGTCGCAGTGAATCTGACGCTAAGCCAATTGCATTAGCTGATATCAACAAATGTATTGACCAAACTCAAGTCGAAGGACTAACGTCTTTTTATATTGAAGTTATTGCTAAACATGGAGTGAGAACATTTACGCCCCGCGCTAACAATGAAGAAGATAATAGCGAATAAAAGCGCGAAACAGTATATGCAAAACAATATGCCATAGCCTAGTGACTAATCAGCTCAGTGCTTTGCATAGCCTGACTTTTTATAGACTTACCAACATAGCTGATTGCGCTTTTAGTGCTGTTATTATTTTTTGCCTTTTTAACTATTCACAGGCACTGTGTTAACTGTTATCTAGTCTGCGTATACAAGATTAAATCTATAAATGGGCGTATATGAAACCGAGCTTGTAGCTCGGTTTTTTTGTGTGCTTTAATTTTATCTGTATTTCGCAATGAGTACGCTAAAATTTACAATTATTTGCTTTAATGTTTTGTTAAAAAATTGTAAACAAAAGGATTTTGATTTAGAGTAAAAACGTAATTTAAGACTAAAGGCGTATATAAATAACCCTAAAAAAATTCTAGGATGGAAAGTAGCATAATATTATTTACAAACGTGTATAAACGCACACCTGTATTAGCACATATAAAATTATTATAAAAATATCTGACAATAGTTTCGAAGGAATAGAGAATGAACGAATTAAAATCTTGTTATCCAGTTTCAGAGAAAGCCATAGCACATACTCATATTGATGCTGCAACGTATGACAGCATGTATAAACAATCGATTGAGCAACCAGATGAGTTTTGGGGAGAACAAGCCAAAACCTTTATTGACTGGTATCAACCTTGGGACAGTGTTTCACGAGTTGATCTTAAAAGCTCTGAAATTAGCTGGTTTTCAGGCGCAAAACTTAATGTCAGTTATAACTGTATTGATCGTCATTTAGCGACTAAAGCCAACCAGACAGCAATTATTTTTGAAGGTGATGATCCCAGTGAAGATGGCAAGGTGACTTACCAAGAATTACATGATCACGTCTGCCGCTTTGCGAATTTACTGAAAGAGCGTGGCGTCAAAAAAGGCGACCGTGTTTGTATTTATATGCCGATGATTCCTGAGGTGGGGTATGCCATGTTGGCATGTGCGCGAATTGGCGCTATTCATTCGGTCGTCTTTGGTGGTTTTTCTACCGAATCAATCAAAGCTAGGGTGGTTGATGCAGACTGTCAGGTTGTTATTACCGCAGACGAATCAGTTCGTGGTGGAAAACGTATTCCTTTAAAAGCCAATGTTGATGCGGCCGTGGCTGATTGTCCCAATGTTCATTCAGTGATTGTGGTTACTCGTACTGGCGGAGATATTGCTTGGAATGAAAAAACAGATATTAATTACAGTGAGGCGGTAGCAAATTTACCCGCGGTTTGTGAACCAGAAATCATGGATGCTGAAGATCCATTATTTATACTTTACACCTCTGGTTCAACAGGTACTCCTAAAGGGGTTGTCCATACCTGTGGTGGTTATATCTTGTATGCGGCAATGACTCATAAGTATGTCTTTGATTATAAAGAAGGTGAAGTTTACTGGTGTACAGCAGATGCGGGTTGGATTACGGGGCATTCTTATATTTTTTACGGGCCATTAGCTAATGGTGCAACCACCCTAGTGTTTGAAGGTGTCCCAACGTACCCTGATGCCGGTCGTTTTTGGCAAGTCTGTGAAAAGCATAATGTTAACATATTCTATACAGCGCCTACAGCCATTCGCGCCCTCATGAGTGTCGGTGATGAGCTAGTTGAACAAGCAGATTTATCATCGCTGCGTTTATTAGGTACTGTTGGTGAACCTATTAACCCAGAGGCTTGGCATTGGTATTACGAAGTAGTCGGTAAAAGTAACTGTCCAATTGTTGATACTTGGTGGCAAACAGAGACCGGTGGCATTTTAATTACTTCACTGCCCGGTGCTGTTGATATGAAGCCAGGATGTGCGGGCAAACCTTTCTTCGGTGTACAACCTGCTTTATTTGATAAAGACGGTAATACGCTCGATGGTGAAAACCAAGGTTTATTAGTAATGACAGCCAGCTGGCCAGGACAACTTCGCACCGTTTATGGCGATCATAATCGTTTTTATCAAACCTATTTAAGTCAATACCCAGGTAATTACTTCACGGGTGATGGTGCAAAACGCGATGAAGACGGTTTTTATTGGATAACAGGCCGTGTTGATGACGTATTAAACGTATCAGGCCATCGTTTAGGAACAGCTGAAATTGAAAGTGCCTTAGTACTTCATCCCGCTGTTGCAGAAGCTGCCGTTGTTGGTTACCCTCATGAAATCAAAGGCCAAGGTGTTTATTGTTATGTCACCTTAATGGCTAATGCGTCTGAGTCTGATGACCTTAATGTTGAATTACGTGAATTTGTTGCCAAAGAATTAGGACGTTTTGCTAAGCCAGATTATATTCAGTGGGCGCCTGGTTTACCGAAAACGCGTTCAGGTAAAATTATGCGTCGTATTTTACGTAAAATTGCTGAAAATGACGTGGCTACTTTAGGTGATACTTCAACATTGGCAGATCCGAGTGTGGTGCAAAACCTTATTGATGAACGTATTATTCACGGTAGTTAATGAGCTTGAAAATACATAAAAAAGCGCCACAAGGCGCTTTTTTTATCGACATTAAAAGTTTGAGCTATGCTCATCAAGTTGATTATATGGCGTTAGCTTTATGGCGTTGAACCTGAAACCCCATGAGCACATATTAATGGCTTAAATTAAACTGGCCCCATGATGGGATTAAATTATCATGCTAATTGTTATGCCGTTTGGCTAAAAACGACCTGTTAAGCCTACACTATAGATGTCATCATAATCATAAGAAAAGTAACTGATTTGCGCTGATATTGTGGGGGTAAAAAAGTGCTGGCCTCTGACTCCTGCGTTTAAGTTAGAGTCTGTTGACAATACTAACCCGACACTAGATTGTGGCGACCAATAATAATCAGCTGCTGCCAGTAAGTCATTTGATTCATTATTAAGTGAGGCTTCTAGGTTTAGGAAACTTTGCTCAGATAATGTCGCTATATACTTAGTATTAATGGTTAAAGAGTTTGAAAAATCATCATTATTTGCATTAACAGATACCAGCCAGTTTTTATCAAAAAAATAGCCTAACTCAGCACCTACGATTGTATCATCAGCACTAAAGCCATTGAGCTCGGAGTTAATATATAAAATACTTGCTCCGATAAAAATATTATTATGGTGATAATCACCATTCAGATTCAGGCTATACGAGTCTATATTAGAATTTTTATAATGATAGTTCGCATAATCAAGTGAAACACTATTGTTCCTGCCCATAAAAGCCGCTTCAGCCCATGCGGTATTATTGATAGTGACGCCATCAAAATAATAACTGCCTTGCAGACTCAAGGTATTAATACTGTCATCACTATTTGCATATTCGACACTGACTTCTGATTGGTAAGGTTGGGCAAAGATGCTTGCAGAAAGTAAAGAGAAACTAATTAACAGTAAATTTTTTTTCATTGAATATATCCTTTATGTGTTTAATAAACTCCTAATGAGAAAATATTAGCGCCTTGAGCATTTCTCTAACAATACTGTGCAGTACCTTTCAAATAACACTAATGGCGTGCACTATAATGACTAAAAGCCGGTAACTCAAGCGCATCGAGTTAAACGATTGTAAGTAAATATTGAATGATGTTTAACATCAATGCGGTTGCGTCAATTCGACTTCTGTTCATCAGCTTAATTGATTTAGTTTATCTAGCCGTTTCATTGTTATTAACTGAGGTTTTAAAAATTGATGAATCATGGAATATTTTGCCAATGTGCATTAAACACTATACAGTGCTCAAAAAACGTGTAAAAATATACTTACAAATCGCGTAATTAAATGTTTACGATTTACTGTTTTTTGTTTTTGGTCGTGCTACAGCCCTTAGTATGTTGTTTTTTCACCTTAAATTTTACAGCCGCAATCTGTTTATTTAGCTAGCGTTAATTTTATTCGTAGCACTTTGTGCTAATAAATATATTTTTTGAGGATTCAACATGACTACCCCTAACCCACTGGCTGCTGTACCGACTAGTGCCAATAACATTCACGTTAATGCTGAACATGTGCTTATTACACCAGAAGCTTTGCGTGCTGAATTACCTTTGTCTGAAAAAGGCCGTGACTTTGTGCAGCAGTCACGTAAAACCATTGCGGATATTATTCATAAGCGTGATCCGCGCCTATTAGTTATTTCTGGCCCTTGCTCAGTTCATGATGTTGAAGCCGCCAAAGATTATGCTCGACAATTGAAAGCCTTACACAATAAACACAAAGGCTCTCTATTTGTGGTGATGCGTGTGTATTTTGAAAAGCCACGGACCACGGTTGGTTGGAAGGGATTAATTAATGACCCTCACATGGATGGCTCGTTTGATGTGGAAACCGGTTTAAGAAAAGCCAGAGAGTTAATTTTGTATCTTACAGAATTAGGCTTACCCTTAGCCACAGAGGCGCTTGATCCGATAAGCCCTCAATACTTAGCTGAGGTGTTTAGTTGGTCTGCTATTGGCGCTCGTACAACCGAATCGCAAACTCACCGTGAAATGGCCAGTGGTTTGTCTATGCCAATAGGTTTTAAAAATGGTACTAATGGAAGTTTAGGTGTAGCAGTTAATGCCATGCAATCTGCAGCATCACCTCATCACTTTATGGGTATTAACCGTCAAGGGCAGGTGGCGTTAATTCAAACGATCGGGAACCCTGATGGCCACATAATTCTCAGAGGTGGTAAAACACCCAATTATGAGGCAAAAAGTATTGCCGAATGTGAGCAAGCTTTAGCCAAACAAGGTTTAGAGCCGGGCATTATTGTTGATTGTAGCCATGGTAATTCAAATAAAGATTACACTCGTCAACCATTGGTTGCCAAAGATGTTATTTCTCAAATTTGTGCGGGTAATAAATCAATTATTGGTATTATGTTAGAAAGTAATATTAATGCAGGTAACCAGAGTAGTGATTTACCAAAAGAAGCCCTAGCTTATGGGGTATCGGTAACCGATGCCTGTATAGACTTTTCAGAAACAGCAGCTCTTTTAGCCGATGCTGATGCACAATTATCAGGGAGCTTAAGTACACGTATCGCCTAGCTTTACTTAAGGTGATTGGTTACACTCAAGACGCGATTGATATCGCGTTTTTTCTGTTTAGAGTAACCACCATTAAGTGTAACCAGCGATCTTTTACGAAGAGATATAAATGACCGATGCAGACTCAGACTTTAATATAAAGTTAACCCAATTACGCGATGAAATTGATGATATTGATAGTGAATTAGTGACACTCTTGCAAAGACGCTTAAAGGTAACCCGTAAAGTTGGGCAGTTAAAAAGTACTGTTGGCAAACCTATTTTTGATGCAGAACGTGAAGCGAGTTTATTCACTAAAAGAAGGTTACAAGCTGCAGAAGCTGGATTGTCTCCCGACTTAATTGAAGATGTGTTAAGACGCTTAATACGTGATTCTTATGCCAGTCAAGATAAGAGCGGTTATCGTTGTGTTAACTCTACAAGTCAAACGGTTGTGGTAGTTGGTGGCAAAGGACAATTAGGTGCGGTATTTGTTGATTTATTTGAGCGTTCAAGTTACCGGGTCGACATTATTGAAGAAGCTGACTGGCCTAACAGTAGCAACATCTTAGCAAATGCCAGTGTAGTTATTGTTGCTGTGCCTATTTCGCTTACCGCTGCTGTAATTCAGCGGCTTAATAACTTACCCCACGACTGTATTCTTGCCGATGTCACCAGTATTAAAGAGTCACCGTTAGTAGCCATGAAAGAAGTGCATGCTGGTCCAGTGGTTGGCTTACACCCGATGTTTGGTCCTGATGTAACGGGTTTAATCAAGCAAACAATTATTAGTTGTGAAGGTCGTTACCCAGAACGCTATCAATGGCTACTTGAGCAATTTCAAGTTTGGGGTGCGAAAATCTACCCTGTTACGGCCCATGAACATGATCAAGCGATGTCTATGGTGCAAGTGATGCGCCACTTTTCGACCATTGCTTATGGCTATCATTTAATGAATGAAGAAGTTGATATTGAGAAGCTCGTAGCAATGAGTTCGCCTATATATCGTTTAGAATTAGTGATGGTTGGTCGTTTGTTTGCGCAAAACCCATCATTATATGCCGATATTATTTTTGCTAACAAAGACAATATAACTATGATGAGGCGATATGCTTATCGCTTTTTATCTTTGCTTGATGACGTTAATCTTGATAGAAAACACGCTTTTATAAATCGTTTCAACGAAGTTTCTCAATGGTTTGGGGGTTATGCTGACGATTTCCTTAAAGAGAGTAAATCAATGTTATTAAAGGCCAATGAACTCAAAAAATAACAATTCACTCACCTGAATAGACTGAGTTAATTTATTAGCTTTAATTAACTTACTTTAATTAGCACCCTTTAATTTTAATCATTTTAATGACGAAACCTTAATCACTATCACGTTAACAAAATGAATTAAGCCTTAGGTGTTGTCCTAAGGCCAGAACAATATGCAGTTAATGTGTCAACGTTCGTTAAACCTAGCCAAAATTTTGTAAGGTTCAAGACCATTAATTAAGACAAGCTACTATTAACCTTCATGAATAAAGTCGGCTAAATCGTGCTTTTGTCGCTTTCTTAGTTGTATAGCGATATCTTCTCTGACCACCTTAGGTTTATTTTGACTCAGTTTAAATCGGCCTTCGCAGGTTTGGATAGTCAATTTGAAAAAAGTAATGGCATTCAACATAGGTGTGATGCTTTGCTCTATTGTTTTGTTTGATATTGAATGAGGAGACCAACGACTCTGCGCCTCAGAGTTTATTGCCTCATCAGTTCAGTGTGTTAACTTGTCGTTTTTCACTGTATTATCTTTGACGGTATTTTTTAGCGAGGTATTTGTTAGTGAGGTACTGTTTAGCAAGGTGTAACGATGTTCAAAATATTCACTGCTATCCAGTAGTTGCTGCAATTTTTGCTGTGTTTCGCCTATCACAGATACTTTTCCTTCAAGATGGACATTTACATAATTCCAACTAGGCACAGGATTTAAATGTCTGTGCGTAAAGGCAATATCATTGGGTGAAATGTAATCGTTTTCACCATGAAATATCAATTTTATAGAGTTATTATTAGACTCTTTTACCGATTGGTACACTTGCTGTCTGTTAAGTTGGACTGCTAAGGGGTGATGATTACTTATATGGGCGACTAATATTTGTTGATTTATGCAACTTTCATCATTTACTTGCAATGGCTGTTGAAAATGAAAAGGAATATGACTGATGTGTATCTTGCCATTAGCATCGCAATAAATCAGGGTAGCCAGCGGGTTTTGTTTTATTACGTTAATGAGTCTGGACTCATTATTGTCAACAAAATGTGCTCTTGGGTAAGCCGTTGCTGAGCCTGCTTTAGGTTTTTTCATGACAGAACTCCGATACCCTTGTACCTGACGACAACAAATTATTTTTCACCCTCAACCATTCATTGTTTAAGATACTAAAGAGTGCGGTGTTTCGGTATTGTCCCGACTCTTGAAGACGGTGCTGACGAATAATGCCCTCAAAGTGTCCGCCTATTCTCATTATTGCATGTCGTGATTTAACGTTATTTTGGTGAGTGCAAATTTCTACTCGATTGATACCCAGTGATTCAAAAACATACGTCAGTAGTAAATATTTTGCATGCGAATTTACATAGGTTCGTTGAAAGCTTGGTGTGATAAACGTATGACCTATCTCTAGGGTACTTTGTGCTTGATTGAAACGTAATAGACGGGTTGAGCCAACCAGCTTGTTCGTGGCTTTATCTATTATTACAAAGGCAGCTTCGTTGCCTGCGGCCATTGCTTTAATAGCCTCTTGTATCCAGAGTTTGGTCTTTTCTATGTTAATACATTGGTTACTGACTGACATGTATTGCCAGATTTCGTGGTGATTACCTGCATGACTAAATTCTGTTAGGTGTTGCATAGTCAAGGGTATCAGTTTTATTAACTGTGTTTCTAGGGTTACTGGACTCAGTTTTTGAGGTAAGCAGTTAAGTCGGTTTGTTATGGTCATATCGGGTCTCATTAAAAGTACATTAAGTGTTGTTATTATCAATATATTTGGTATAACTACTACAACCAGAAATTATTAAATACCTATACCAGATTGAAGTCTTTAGTGTTAAATAATTTACCTGAGCAGCTCGGTAACCGAGCCGAAGTTGACGGTAAAGCAAAATATTTACTCATTGCTGAGGCATTGCGACAAGCCATTAAACACGGTCAAGTTATGCCCGGTGAGTTATTGCCTTCAGCACGAAAATTAGCAAAAGATTTAGCTGTTAATCGTCATACCATCATGGCTGCTTTTGCTGAATTGGTTGCTCAAGGTTGGGTAGAGGCAAAACAGCGAGCAGGTTATTGCGTTGCTCACAGTTTACCCATTCAGGCAAGTACGGCAGCCCGACCAGTTAAGGCGGTTAAAAAAGGTTTTGAGTTTGAGTTTCGTTGTCAATTTACGCCGTTGCAACCAAGATTAAAAAAAGCCAGCCAATATCGTTATAACTTTAGTGGTGGCCAAGCAGATATTCGGGAATTTCCTTTTAATGATTTTAAGCGGCACTTTTCAACCATTTGTCAGCGCCCAAGCTATGAAAACCTCGGTTATGGAGACAGTTATGGAGAGCCTGAGTTAATCACTCAAATCAGTCAATATTTACGGCGAGTGCGCGGTATAACCGATAAACCACTGATGATTTGTAACGGCTCGCAAGAAGCCCTTTACATGGTTGCGCAACTGTTATTAAAAGCTGGTGATAAAGTTGCGGTTGAACGATTGGGGTATCCTCCAGCCTGGTCAACCTTTGCCCGCACTGGGGCTACACTTGTTGCAATTAAACAAGATGCTAAAGGCTTAGACCCAAAGCATCTTGCAGACATCTTTGCTCAAGGTGATGTTAAACTTTTGTATTTAACCCCTCTACATCAGTATCCAACAACAGTTTCTTTGGACATCAGCAGGCGCATGCAGATATATCAGTTAGCGGCAGATTATGGTGTTGCTATTATTGAGGATGACTATGATCATGAGTTTCATTATCAGAGTCAGCCCATAGTCCCTATGGCAGCCGATGATCCGGCAGGTTTAGTGATCTATATTTCTACCTTTTCTAAACTCATGTTTGGCGGTGCTCGTATTGGCTATGTAGCCGCAAGTAAACCGTTTATTGAGCAACTTGCCGCCTATAAAGCCATGATAAATCATAAAACCAATGCGCTAATTCAACAATGTGTTGCGCATTGGATGCGATCTGGTGGTTTTGAAAGCCACCTGAGACGGATGACAAAGCTATATTTAACTCGGCGAGACTATATGGTTGCCGCTCTTAAAACCTATCAAGCTAAAGGTTTACCATTGCACTTTGAGGTTCCTGCTGGCGGTATGGCTATCTGGCTTGATACAGGGAAATCGGTTATTGGCCTGAAAGAGCAGCTATTCAGTGAGCAAGTATACTTGCAAACAGAGGTAGAATTTGATGTGTCGGCGTATGAATTTAATGGTTTTTCATGCAATGCTGTCAACCATAAGAATAGAGATAATAGTATGGCAGCGAATAAAAATAACCAGCAGCCTTTACGCTTTATTCGTTTAGGTTTTGCTAGTATGAATGAGGCTGAGGTGGATCAGGGACTTGGTATAGTAATGCGTAACTTGTATGGTAAGGATTACTGAACTGTTTAATAGCAATTGACGTAAATATTATATATATAAATATAAATATAAATTATTATTTCATTGGCTTGGGTATCGTCAAATTAGGGTAATGTTTAGTGTCAATATACCATTAAGAAAGTAAAGAAGAGGCAATAGTTGTGTTAGCAGATATTTTGGTTGGTCCAATGCTCCGCAGGTTAACAGCCAAGCAATTAGTGTTATGGTGGGTTAGCCCAAGAGTTTGTCAAGGTCAGTTGTGTTGTTTTTTAACAGCCGACTTATCAGATGAAGAAAAACAGCTTCACTCAGCACTAATTCAACATAAATCCATATATTCTGCTCAGTTTAGTGATGATAATTTATCAACATTTCAAGTTGGCGAAAGCGCTGTAATCCATCTTCTTGACGTTAACATTACCTTGCCCTCTGATACTTGTATTGAGTATGATTTATTAATAGAGCCCTTTAATAGTGAGATAAATAAACAAGCAGGCAAGGCCGCCACCTCCAACTTAGACAGTGATAAATTGCCTTTGTGTTTGGTCGATATTATTCCCCATCTTACCTACGACAATAATTTAAGGCCTTCTTTTATTGTTCACAGTACACTAAATAATGTTCTTCATGGCTCTTGTAGAAACCCTCATCATAGCAGCCAAGATAATCTTGTAGCTGGCGATAACTTGCTTAAAAATAAACTCAGTCAGGTAAAAGAAAGGCCAGCATTATTAATCATGTCAGGTGATCAAATTTATGCTGATCATGTTGCTGGCGTTACCCTTCATGCCATACATCAAGTTATTGCTTTGTTGGGTTTATTTAACGAAAAATTACATGATGATAATTTAGCGAAGCAGGGGGTCCATAGTGGGCAAGATCTTTATCAACTCAAACAGCAATACTTTAATCGAGAAAAACTGCTTCCTATAAAAACAGAGCGCAGTCGCTGGTACAAAACGGCGAAATCACAGGCTATTTTTAGCTCAACCTCAGCTCATAACCATTTGATTACATTCGCTGAAAATGTAGCGATGTATTTTTTAGTCTGGTCTCCAGTACTTTGGCAACAAGTGAGTCTTGAGCCGTTTTTTGTGCCAAAAAAGTTTAAAGGCAGGCACCAACAAGAGTTTAAGGCAATCAATGCTTTTATAAAGGACTTACCCAAGGTGCAGCGCTTACTTGCCCATGTGCCCAGTTATATGATTTTTGATGATCATGATGTGACCGATGATTGGAATTTATCTGCCGCTTGGGAGCAAGCCGCTTATCAACAGCCTCTATCGAAGCGCATTATTGGTAATAGTTTAATAGCCTATTGGTTATGCCAAGCTTGGGGAAATGATCCTAATATATTTAAAGGAGATTTTTGGCGGCAAGCACAATTTTTCCAAAAGCAAATTCGTGAAGAGGATGACAATAATTTGCCAAGTGAAGGCGATCAACATGATCAATTTGTTGATTACCTGCTAGGGTTTTCGCAATGGCATTATAGCCTTGATACTGAGCCCAAACTTGTGGTTATAGATAGTAGAACCCAGCGCTGGCGCTCAGAAAACTCATTATCTAAACCTTCTGGCCTGATGGATTGGGAGTCATTATGCGAATTACAACAAAGCTTGATTGGACATAACTCCATATTACTGGTTTCCCCAGCACCCATTTTTGGCGTTAAACTTATTGAAACACTGCAACGGATGGCAACTATAGCAGGGCAACCGCTGGCCGTTGATGCCGAAAATTGGATGGCACACCGTGGTGCTGCCAATACCTTACTCAACATATTTAAACACCCTAAAACACCACAAAACTTTGTTATTCTTTCAGGTGATGTGCATTATTCTTTTGTTTATGATGTGGAGTTGAGGTTTAGAGAGTACTCTCCGAAAATTTGGCAAATCACTTCAAGTGGTATTAAAAATCAATTTCCACAACCATTGCTTAGTATATTGGATAGGGTAAATCGTTGGTTCTATGGTACCTACTCGCCGTTGAACCTTTTTACTAAGCGGCGGTCAATGCGCATAAAAGCCCGAAAACTATTGCTTGAAGCAGGGAATGAAAGTGTTGGTGATTGGCATAATAATCAACTTATGCTTAGCAGGCAAAGACTGCAAGAGAAAAGTGGTCTGGGCTTACTATCATTAAATACTGACGGCTCACCGCGGTTAATAGCTGATCTTCATTATGATGGCAGTAAAACCCTATTTATTGAAAGTAGTGAAGAGCTTATTCCATAACGAATAGAAGGCCCCTTAAATAGACATGCTTAACTTTATTTAGTGTTTGCTATATTGCTTTTGCATGAAGGGAAGTCATTTTATCTCGTATGCCTATGCGATAATACTTATTACTGTAAACTTATTGCTTTAGTTATCAGCCTATTGAGTAACTCCCCCCCTAATTGGTTACTCGCTAAACCATGCTCACCACCTAGCGAACCAAGCGAAATGTTAGTAAAATGCTCAACGTTTGTGGTGCCTTGTTCGATAGTGTAAATGCTAAGTTGCTCAATAGATATTGCTGATATTGTTAAGCGTGTTTGCGCCTTACCCAGTAAACGTTTTTGTTGTTTGTTTTGTTTGGCAATAATCACCGCTTGGTTTTTTTCTGTAGTAGTTGCTTGTGCTTTAACCTCCATTGATTGCAATGCAAGTTGTTCACTTCGTTCAGGATATTTTTGGGCATAAAGCTTGGCACTCACTTTTGGGTAAAGTGCTGGGAAGTCTTTAGCTAGTTTATTAATGATGAAGGTTTGTTGTTGGTTTAAGCTAGTGTCATTGTTTGTTGCTGAGCTTACCCACATTTTAACCCGACCTAGTTGCAGTGACTTTAGGTTAACTAGGGTGGTGGTTTTATTCGCTATGCTTGCTGTACTCAATTGTTTAATGGGATTGTTAGTTAAAGTGACTTTAATATTGTCAATGTTTAACAGCTCAGCTGGGGATAAACCTGGCTTGTTTTTTAGGGTGAATTGCTCAAAAACAGCGATACCTGTGTGACTTTCATAGCTCGCTTCTTGCAAACTCGCGGGGTAACCAGTGTAATATTCACTTTGAAGTAACACCTGACTTTTTAGGTAATCATTCAATGAGCCATCAGCCAAATACCAGAGCATACTGCTAAAAAATATTAACAAGGAGAAGGCTAGCAGGGCTAATTTATTCAAACTTTATCTCTTTTAAAAAATTTGCGTTAAGTCGTTAATATTTTAAGCTAAGTTACGCGTTAGGTAAATGCCATTAGTGAGTCTATACGTTATAATTGTCTGCAGTGTAATGCATAGTAGATGCATCATTTTCACCTTATAATTTTGCTTAGAGAATAGTTATGTCACTCCCCTCGAATGAGACTAAAGCGCCGTCCGCATTGTCACGCCGCTTACCACTTTTTTTTATTTTGGCCTTACTTATTATGTTGATAGGGTATACACAGTGGCCAGAACCCGTGCAATCAGACAAGGCCAGTGCAAGGCCTGTGTCTGTTAAAATGACAAGGGTTAGTGAAGTCGATTTTGTTGAAAGTGTTGAGGCGGTTGGAACAGCCAGAGCCAATGAGCAAGTGATTATTACCAGTAAATATTCAGATATTGTTGAAGCGGTATATTTTGACGATGGTCAACAAGTTAACAAAGGTGACATATTGGTTGAATTGAATGACCGCGAAGAGGTCGCAAAAGTTGACGAGTTGCTAGCCAATTTGTCTGAATCGAAAGCTCAGTTAAAACGCCTATCTGAACTGTTAGCTAGTAGAGCAACCTCAACATCGGTTGTTGAGGAGCAACAAGCCAAAACTAAATCAATTGAGGCACAACTGGTTAGTGCTCGAGCTAAGGTAAGCGATCTAGTTATTCGAGCTCCCTTTTCTGGTATTTTAGGATTTAGAGAGGTAAGTCAAGGAGCTTATGTTAATGCCGGCTCAAGTATTACCAATTTAGATGATGTGCGCAGGATTAAAGTGGATTTTCATTTACCAGAGCGTTTGTTGACTCATATTAATGTAGGTCAACGGGTAAGTGCAGCGAATACTGCTTATCAAGATAAAACGTTTATTGGTAAAATTACAGCAATTGACAGCCGTGTTGACTCAACGACACGCACCATAAAAGTTAGAGCGATTATTAATAACGATTCGCTCAAATTACATCCGGGAATGCTCCTTAATATTATTGTTTTGCTTGATGTTGAAACCATATTACAACTTCCTGAAAGTACCATTATTCCTATTGAAAATAAGCACTATGTGTTTATCGAAAACAATGGCAAAGCAGTCAGGAAAACAATTCAAATCGGTCGACGTCACCGCGGCCTTGTTGAAGTTGTTTCTGGTCTTGTTGCAGGTGAAAACGTTGTTGTCGAGGGTGCCTTGAAATTACGTGATGGTTCTGAAATCAATGTCATTAACCAGCCGACTGAAGTATTACCCTCTGAGACTGACAATGTTAGTCAAGCTGATGGGAAGCAAGAATCATGATCTTATCTGATTTATCTGTAAAAAGGCCAGTATTTGCTACGGTTATTAACCTAATCATTATTACCTTTGGTATTGTCGCATTCCTCATGTTGCCCTTAAGAGAATATCCCGATATTGATCCACCTATAGTTAATATCAGTACCTCTTATCCCGGTGCTTCAGCAGCGATCGTTGAAACTAAAATTACACAGTTACTTGAAGATCGAATCAGCGGTGTTGAGGGGATTAAGTCGATTAATTCTAATAGCCGAGTTGGGCGCTCTAATATTACCATTGAATTTACTTTAGATCGTGACATTGATGCGGCAACCAATGACGTGCGTGACCGAATTTCACGGGCGTTAAACAATTTACCTGAACAATCAGAGCCGCCAGAAGTCTCAAAAGCCAATGACGATGAAGACGTTATTGTGTGGTTTGTATTACAAAGTGACACGATGAGTAGCCTTGCTTTAACCGACTATGCCAATCGTTATATTGTTGATCGTTTTGCGGTAGTTGATGGTGTTGCTCGTGTCAGAGTGGGGGGGGGGCGCACCTATGCCATGAAAATTCGACTTAATCGAGCTTCTATGGCAGCAAGAAATATTACTGTGCAAGATATTGAAAGTACACTGCGTGATGAAAATGTTGAGTTACCCGCTGGACGCATAGAGTCAATAGATAGAGATTTCTCCATTCGCGTTGATCGCAGTTACTTATCAGAACAAGATTTTGCCGAAATGGTCATTAATCATGCTGGTAGTAAGGCGGTAGTTCGCTTAGGTGATGTGGCAGAAGTCTTTGTTGGCGCGCAAGATGATGAAAATATGTTTCGCGGTAATGGCAAAAATATGGTTGGTTTAGGGGTTATTAAACAATCGACCGCCAACACTTTAGAGGTTGTTAAATCAGCCAGAAAAGAAATGTTTAATATTAGAGATTCATTACCTGTAGGTACCACTATCACTAATAGCTATGACAGTTCAGTATTCATTCAAGGCTCAATTGATGAAGTTTACAATACCTTAATTATCGCTATGTTAATGGTTATATTGGTTATATTTTTATTCCTCGGTAATGTTAGAGCCACTTTTATACCGGCAGTAACTGTACCTGTTGCGTTAATTGGTTCAATGATGGCGCTGTCGTGGTTTGGTTTTTCAATAAACTTATTAACCTTGCTTGCGTTAGTGTTGGCCATAGGTTTGGTGGTTGATGACGCCATTGTAGTGTTAGAAAATATTTATCGCCGCATTGAAAATGGCCAAACACCATTACTCGCTGCTTATGAAGGCGGCCGAGAAGTGGCTTTTGCAGTGATTGCTACCACGCTAGTGTTAGTTGCGGTATTTGTGCCCTTGATTTTTTTATCAGGCAATGTTGGTCGACTTTTCACAGAATTTGCCATCGCTATTGCCGCTGCTGTAGTGTTTTCTAGCCTAACCGCCTTATCACTAACTCCTATGATGTGTTCTAAGTTATTAAAACACCGAGAGCGCAGTTCATCTTTTGGACAAAAACTTGATCAGGCTTTTAGTCGCATCGAGGCTGCCTATGGGCGTGCTTTGAAAAATAGTATACATCAACCTGTACTTATCATGGGAGTGTTGGCTCTATCATTGGTCGCTGTATTTTTATTATTTACCTCACTACCTGCTGAGTATACACCCAAAGAAGATAGGGGAAATTTCTTCTTAGTAATGCGAGGTGCTGAAGGAGCGAGCTATGAAAATAATGTTAAAAATATGCATGAAATTGAACAAAAATTGCTTGCTTATCGAGACCAAGGTGAGCTGGAACGTGTGTTAGTCAGAGTTCCTGGTTGGGGTGGTGCAGGAGGTATTGCAATTGTAGGCTTACCTGAATGGGATAAGCGGAGTATTGATACCTTCAGTTTTATTAATAAAATTAACCGTGAAGTGAAAAGTGTTACCGATGTTAGGGCTTTTGCTATCATGCGCAAAGGTATCAGTGGTGGTGGTAACGGTTCACCGGTATCCTTTGTGTTGCAAGGTAATACGTTCGAAGAATTAGCTCAGTGGCGCGACATTTTAGTGGCCGAAGCACAAAAAAATCCTAATTTGTTAAATATTGACAGTGATTATCAAGAGACTTATCCGCAACTACTGGTGCAAATTGATCGAGAGCGAGCCTACGATTTAGGTGTTCCTGTCGGTGATATTGCTAAAACATTAGAAACCATGCTGGGACAACGGCGGGTAACAACCTTTGTTGATCGCGGAGAAGAGTACGATGTTATTGTCGAGGGAGATGAAGAGCAGTACCGAAGCCCTACCGATATTAACAATCTTTATGTACGCTCTCGTACCACCAATAAGTTAATTCCTCTCGCTAACTTATTAAATATTACTGAGAACGCCACTTCCGCTAGACTTAATCGTTATAATCGCTTACGAAGTATCACTATTACTGCCAACTTGACAGAGGGCTATGCCCTTGGCGATGCATTGGACTTTTTAGTGGAGGTAACGAAAGCTAAATTGCCTGAACATGTGCAAATTGATTACAAAGGTGAATCTTTACTGCTGAAAGAATCAGGTAACTCTATTTTATTCGTATTTTTATTAGCGCTGTTGTTAACCTATTTAGTCTTGTCTGCACAGTTTGAGAGCTTTATTCACCCGTTTGTCATCCTGTTAACTGTTCCGTTAGCGCTGGTAGGTGCTTTAGCTGGCCTTGAACTGATGGGAATGAGTTTAAATATTTACAGTCAAATAGGTATTGTTATGCTTATTGGTTTAGCAGCCAAAAATGGTATATTAATTGTTGAGTTTGCTAACCAGTTACGCGACAAAGGGCTTGCATTTGAAGACGCTCTCATTAATGCCGCACAACAACGTTTACGTCCTATTGTGATGACCACTTTTACTACGGTAACCAGTGCCATTCCGTTAGTGTTAGCTGTGGGGCCAGGTGCTGAAAGTCGGATGGTGATTGGTGTGGTTATATTTGCCGGTGTATCGCTAGCTAGTATGTTTACCCTATTTATTGTGCCAGGAGCTTATTACTGGCTATGTAGAAATACAGGGTCACCGCAAGCGATAGCTGCAAAAATTAACAAGTTACATTCATAACCTTTAATATTTGAACGTGGGCTGGCATTCTCAGCCATGCCCCTGTTCAAAAAAATTCAAAAAAGTTCAAAATGCTCAAACATGGGCTATTGCAGCTATCGATTATTGGAAGTCACTAAAGCGCTTTTAATTTTTTTTGATACTAATACCATTTAAATTCCTGCTCTACTTAGTTCGACCTAAACCTTTACCCACTTCGCGTTATCGCCTCTTTAATAATAGGCTAGACTTAAATAAAAGCTGGTTAGATGTTTGAGCGTCATTATGCGTAAATTAGTTTTTATTGTATTGTTATTTTATGCTGATTTGAGTTTTGCTGAGCGTTTTAAAGTGGTTTTTTTAAACCCAGGGTATCCAACTGAGAATGCGACAGGTAATTTTTGGTTACATGTTACACAATTTATGGAAGCGGCCGCGGAAGACTTAGATATTGAGTTAATCACTCTCTATTCTCATCGAAATCATATTTTAATGAAGTCATTGATTAACGATGTGTTGAGAGAAAAGCCTAGATATGTGATTTTAGTCAATGAAAAAGGCATTGCCTTGACGTTAATCAAGCAATTAGCCCAACATAATGTCACAAGCTTTATGTTATTAAATAATATCAGTGAGCGAGATGCTTTTTTACTGTCGGCGCAACAAAAAAAAACCTTAATAGGCAGTGTCATTCCAAATAATTTTAGTGTCGGTAAAAAGCTACTCAGAGGGCTTGTTTCTATTTACAAGCAGCGGGAAGGTATTAGCCGCCAACACGCAAACTCTTTTCTTTCATTAAAAGTTTTAGCATTACAAGGCGATTACACTACGCCAGCATCGCTTGAGCGAGAGAGAGGTTTACTTGAAGAAATTCAATCAAACAAGCACTTAATGCTAATTGATAATACCGTCGCCAATTGGTCTAAACAGCAAGCGTATGAAAAAGTTAAAGGAATATTACAACACACTGATGTTGATATTATTTGGTCTGCCAATGATGCCATGGCTTTTGGTGCTAAAAAAGCGATAGTTGAGCTTAATCTTACTCATAAAATAGTCGTTGGCGGTATTAATTGGGACATAGCTAATGAAGGTTTATCTATAGATTTATCTTACGGTGGACATGTGTCATTGGGTGCCAAGGCACTGATTATGTTAAACGATATTGACAATAAGCACCTTGCACTTAATAAAAGACATCAGGTGATTGATATATTTGAATCAAGTCTAACGCCTGAATATCTGCTTTTTTCTAAGCTTTTAAACTCACAAAAAATAAAGAGTTATAATTTCTCACTTTTTAGTGATAACCAAGCTGAGCAATTAGTATTCAATATTAATAATCTGGTTCGCTCCTTTAATAATCAATAATTTAAGTTAGTTACAACTAATGTCTTTGTTGCTTCGCGTCTCATCAACACCATCTTTGTTTATGTCTAAAGAGCTATAAAACCTGCCTGATCTGGCTACGACTATTGCCCGTGATTTTTTTTCGAAGTTTTTTGGGCAATACCTAAATGTGCCGTTAGCTAAGCCAAATAGGTGCCCAGTAGCTTGATAGGTTATTTTAGTTCTATTTTTAGCATAAATAAGCATATCGCCAGCTTTGATTGCAGTTTTTGTTGTGATCAGTAGGTCACCATCATTGCGATTAAATTTCTGGTCTGAATTGTTATCAACAAAGACACTCAAGGTTTTATGCCAGTCACTTGTACAAGTATTATTTTGTAATGGGCAAACGATGGTATGACTATCAGAGTTGATGGCATGATTTCTGGCGACATGTAACAAACGCCCTAAGCGATAAATTTCATTATCAACTCTGAGTTGAACAATAAATTCATTGAAGTTGGGTAAGGCTATTGAAGTAATTATAGCGCTTACACTAACGCTCACCAGCAGTTCTATGAGAGTGATACCACTCGCAAGTTTGTATGCTTTGTGAGGGTGGTTTAATGGTAAATAAGCGCAAGACATGCGTAAAAGTCGAGTTAGCAGCATAAAAATCCATTTTTATTAACTGTTCGGTTAATTAGGTATAGCCGACAAGACTGTTTTTATCTAGAGCCTTTTTATCCTTTGTATTCAAACTTTATAAAAAGTTAGTATTAACGCTTCTTCTGTTGAACAGGCTTTTTTGGAAATTTTTAAAAGGTATCGCTAGTTCATCTGAAAACTAAAAACTGAAAACCGAAAACTGAAAATGATCAAGGCTGTCCCCTTTGCCACTCCATAACATATCACTGCAAAGCTTTACCTAACAATTAATAACACCGCTATAGCTAGTGCAACAATAAAATTTCTATATATTGCGAGCTCGCCGGTGTAAAAACCTTGGTGCGGTTAGATTTAACTGGTTAATAGCAAAAATTACGTTTTTCAAACGAGAATTTATTTAGGTTTTGGCTTGAGTTATTAGCGTACTAGTAATTAGCCGTAATTTTGTATTACACACGATTGCGACTGAATAACCTCTTGTTTAATAGATTATTCAGTCGCAATAATAGATACAATTTTCTTGATGACTAGGTGGTAAAAGTTTTAGCCTTATTAATCATAAATTGTTGGTATAGCTTGTCGTTTATGCACGGTTTTTTTATAAATACTAATAATATGTGCACTTACCTTAGGGGTGACGTACTTTCCTTCTAAGAAATTGTCTAATTCATCGTAACTAACGCCTAGTGCATCTTCATCTGTTTTGCCTGGGGTAAGCTCCTCTAAATCAGCCGTAGGTGCTTTTTCAACTAGAATACTTGGCGCGTTCAAAGCCTTGGCAATAGTTCGAACTTGTCTTTTAGATAAACCAAACAGCGGGGCTAAGTCGCAAGCACCGTCACCCCACTTGGTAAAAAAGCCAGTGACATTTTCAGCACTGTGGTCAGTCCCTAAAACTAAAGCACCTATGATGCCTGCAATATGATATTGGCTAATCATTCGTGTTCTGGCTTTAAGGTTACCTTTGGAAAAATCAATTTGAGTATCATCGGCGGTTAATATTTGCGCTTTACTCAGCGCTTGCAGTACTTCATGATGAACACCGTCAGCACCAGCGAGCACATTAGTGGTTAAGCAATGACTTGGTTGAATAAAATCCAATGCTTGTTGAGCATCTTCTTCATCAGCTTGAATTCCGTACGGGAGGCGAACCGCAATAAACTTATATTGTGTACTACTTGCGCCATCTTGCAGTTCATTATTTAGCTCATTGACAGCCATTTGAGCTAAACGACCACAGGTTGATGAGTCGACACCGCCACTGATGCCCAATACCAGGTTGTTAAAACCGGATTTTACGAGCTGATTTTTTATAAAGGCAACACGACGATCTATTTCAAATTGAACATCTATCTCAGGTAAAACTTTCATTTCTGTAATGATGGTTTGCTGATCCATAGGACTTCCTAACAAGGTTTAGTTTAAAATATGCTGTTAGACTAGTTTAACAAAATTAAAAGCCAATTGGATATTGCTAAATAACAATAAACAGGCTGTAATGGTTTATTAGTGGAGTTGGTTATTAATATTAGAGTTCCATTTTCATGTAACCTAATTGCAATGCCAATATTTTACTCGTTAAACTTTATACTACCTT
Organism: Colwellia sp.; assembly: GCA_042091395.1. Taxonomy (GTDB): domain Bacteria; phylum Pseudomonadota; class Gammaproteobacteria; order Enterobacterales; family Alteromonadaceae; genus Colwellia. The sequence continues at coordinate 11,772 of JBELHN010000017.1, read as the reverse complement.
TATTACCAATGAGTACCTGAAATGAAAAAAATAGAAGCAATTATTAAACCTTTTAAAATGGATGATGTTCGAGAAGCACTCGGGGAAATTGGCGTTAACGGCATGACAGTCTCAGAGGTTAAAGGTTTTGGCCGGCAAAAAGGTCATACTGAGCTTTATCGTGGCGCTGAATATATGGTTGACTTCCTTCCTAAAGTGAAAATTGAAATCGTTATCGCCTCTGAAGACGTTGAGCGTTGTATTAATGCTATTATGGAGACAGCGCAAACAGGAAAAATAGGTGACGGTAAGATTTTTGTGACTGACGTTGAGCGGATCATACGTATTCGTACCGGTGAAGAAAACGCCGACGCAATATGATAATAATTTAGTGCTGCTAAATTAATGGTTAAGAGTATGAATTTATATAAACCCTGAATCTTTTATGTCAGTTCGGCGTTTAAACTCAATTAACATGTTTAACCATTAATTTATTTAAGCTTGGCTTTATTTAACTAGGCTATTTTGCGGATAGTTAGCAGCCAATACTTGCATTGCATTTTTCTTTAAATCTTTTAATCCCAGTTTATTATAGCTTTCAATCATTAGTTCTAATGCCTCTTCAACTTCAGGGCTGGGTGAAAAATACTCAACGACGTAACGTCCGCGGTTAGCGGCAGAAGCATAGGCTTCTCGTTTCATGTAGAATTTTGCTACAGCAATTTCATATTTTGCTAATCTTGATTTTATAGCAATCATGCGCTGTCGAGCATCTGCGGCGTACTTACTTTCTGGAAAGTCACTCACAATCGTTTTAAAGTCATTAAAAGCACTGCGAGAAGCTTCTGGATCTCTGTCTGAACGATCAATACCAGCCATATCTTGGAATAAATTTTCTTCCGTTGATAAATTGATTAATGCGCGCATGTAATAAACATAATCGACATTAGAGTTATTTGGATTAAGTCTGAGGAACCTGTCTGCAAGAGCAATACCTTGAGCAGCATCACCGCTTTTATAATAAGCGTAAATTAAATCAAGTTGAACTTGGTGGGAAATTGGGCCAAAAGGGAAGCGAGAGTCAATAGCACCTAAAATTTGTATCGCCTTTTGATAGAGACCATTGTCAAGGGCGCTTCTAGCATCAGTAAATAATGATTGTGCTGATTTATCAGGAACCTTTTCTAATTCATTGTCAGATGACGAACAAGCCGTTAAAGACAATACTAACAGGCTAATAATAATTTTTACGGTCAATTTTTCCATGAAATATGTTATCGCTACTTTGTTTTAATTAAAATAAATATCAAACTACTTAGTAAACGGGTAAAATGTTTAGCTAATTACTAATTCATATTCTACCCTAGCAACCTTACCTTGCACAGTGCAAATGGTAATTTGATTATTTCGCTAGGATAATCGTTGTTTAAAGAGAAGTTAATGTCTGAAATCATCCACCATCAAGATACTGTTCCTGAATCATGTTTAGGTAAGCGCTTTGACCAAGCGTTAGCACAAATGTTTCCTGATTATTCACGTTCACGTTTAAAAGACTGGATTCTAACAGGGCAAGTCACAGTTAATGGTTCTGTATTGACTCGTGCTCGTGAAAAAATGTACGGTGGCGAGTTGATTGAAATTAACGCCAGTATTGAAGCTGAAATTCGCTTTGAAGCACAAGATATTCCGTTAAATATCGTTTACGAAGATGATGATATTTTGGTCATTAATAAGCCTGCAGGTCTTGTTGTTCACCCCGGTGCTGGGAATCCTGATGGTACTGTTTTAAATGCTTTGTTACATCACTGCCCCTCATTAAGTGTTGTTCCTCGCGCAGGGATTGTGCATCGTCTCGATAAAGACACAACCGGTTTGATGGTGGTAGCAAAAACTATTGCTGCACAAACCAATCTTGTTGAAGCATTGCAATTACGGGAAATTACCCGTGAATATGAAGCGGTAGCCAACGGCCTAATGACTGCCGGTGGTGTTGTTGATGAACCTATTGGTCGCCATTCAACAAAGCGAACACAAATGGCAGTTTCTTTTGTTGGCAGACCCTCAGTGACTCATTATCGAGTGATGGAAAAATATCGGTTACACACTCGATTGCGTTTGCGCCTAGAAACGGGTCGCACGCATCAAATCCGTGTTCATATGGCACACATTACTCATCCACTCGTTGGTGATCCTGTTTATGGAGGGCGCCCCCGCCCACCAAAAAACTCTACGCAAGCCCTGTTGATGAAATTGCGTACTTTTAAAAGACAAGCCTTACACGCTGCCATGTTATCTTTATTTCACCCAATTACGGGTGAACAAATGACTTGGCATGCTGATTTACCTGAAGATTTTGTCGAATTGATCGAACTGCTTCAAGAAGACAATAAGCTAAATGCCAAAGATAATTACTAATATAGAGGAGTTAAAAAGTCATACTAACTCAGCTTTTGAGTCAGTCTATTGGCCAGGGCCATCGAGCCAACTCCTTAATAGTAAGGTACTTGCATTGCAGACAACGCGAGTTGCTCCATTAATTCCCCCTAATAATTTAATTGCTAAAGGCAATCAATTCCCCAAAATTATAGCTAATCAAAGAAGTTACGATCACTTTAATCTGGGGTTGCATGTCGGCGATGACAAAGCAAACGTTAAGGCTAACCGGCAAGTACTCAGTCAAACCTTAGCTCGTAAAATTGGTGATAATAACCCAGTTAATCCTGGGCTGATGTCTGCCGAAGTGGCAGATTTAGTCAATATTCAATGGTTAAACCAAGTTCACGGTAGTCAGGTTGTAACCGTTAATCGTGTTAGTTCAACTCCGGTAACCGCTGATGCTAGCATAACTCGAGAAAAAAAATTGGCTTTAGCCGTCATGACAGCAGACTGTTTACCAATACTGTTATCACACCGTCATGGTGATGAAGTTGCGGCTATTCATGGTGGTTGGCGTTCTTTAGAGGCGGGTATTATTAAGGCAACACTTGTTAAGATGTTAAGTAAAGCAAGTGATGTTGTTGCTTGGCTTGGCCCCTGTATTGGTAAACAAGCTTTTCAAGTGGGAACTGAGGTAAGAGACGCCTTTATGAATCAAGATAGTACCTTAGCAAATGGCTTTATTCTCCAACAAGACGGCAAGTTCCTTGCAGATCTTCACTTTATTGCTACTCATCAATTACGTTTATTAGGTATTCAGCACATTGCTACTTTTTCAGAGTGCACCTTTTATAACGAAAAAAAATACTACTCCTATCGAAGAAATGCCACAACGGGTAGAATGGCCTCTATTATTAGTATTTGTTAAATAAGCACTTTACCCTTTACCTGTTTACCATAGTAATTAGCAGTTTTTTTTAACGAATTATCTACACTCGTTAACTATTGAAAAACTAATGTTTAAGCCTCATAAATAGTGATAAGTCTTTATTGTCTAATTATTAGGCTGCATTATTTTTTGTGTGTAGCCCCACTTTCAAGGCATTTTTTGTAGGAGTTAGCTGTGCGTTTAGATCGTTTTACTCAATCTTTTCAGGAATCTATTGCTGATGCTCAATCACTTGCTTTAGGAAAAGAGCACCAGTTTATTGAGCCCATTCATTTAATGTTAGCGTTATTAAATCAAAACGGTAACTCCATTATCTCACTCTTAAAAAGTGCAGGAGTGGATGTTAGAACGTTTCGTCAAAAACTAGAGCAAGCATTAACATCATTTGCGAAAGTGCCAGATAGTGCTGGCGATGTTCAATTGTCTGCGGCATCTGGACGAATGTTGAATTTGTGTGACAAACACGCACAAAAAATGTCAGATAAATATATTTCTAGCGAAATGTTCTTAATTGCAGCGATGGAAGATAAAGGTGCGTTAGGAAAAATTTTAGCTGAATTAGGTGCTAGTCAATCTCGTATTACCTCAGCAATAGAGCATATTCGTGGCGGTCAAAACGTAGATGATCAAAATGCTGAAGGGGTTCGTGAAGCGTTATCTAAGTTCACCATAGATCTTACTGAACTTGCTTTGCAGGGTAAGTTAGATCCGGTAATTGGACGAGATGATGAAATTCGAAGAACGCTACAAGTATTGCAACGACGTACAAAGAATAATCCGGTATTAATTGGTCAACCTGGTGTTGGTAAAACAGCTATAGCAGAGGGGCTTGCGCAACGTATTGTTAACCATGAAGTGCCCGAGGGTTTAAAAAATAAACGGGTATTATCGCTTGATATGGGCTCCTTAGTAGCTGGGGCAAAATATCGCGGTGAGTTTGAAGAGCGGTTGAAAGCGGTATTAAGCGAATTATCAAAAGAGGCAGGGCAAGTTATTCTCTTTATTGATGAGCTACACACCATGGTTGGTGCTGGAAAATCTGATGGGGCAATGGACGCTGGTAATATGTTAAAACCAGCACTAGCTAGAGGTGATCTACATTGTGTCGGTGCCACAACTCTGGATGAATACAGACAATACATTGAAAAAGATGCAGCACTTGAGCGGCGGTTTCAAAAAGTATTAATTAATGAACCTAGTGTTGATGATACTATTGCTATTTTGCGTGGTTTGAAAGAACGATACGAGCTTCACCATTCCGTAAATATTACTGATCCAGCTATTGTTGCTGCTGCTAGTTTATCTCATCGATATATCAGTGATAGGCAACTTCCTGATAAAGCAATTGATTTAATTGATGAGGCAGCCTCAAGTATACGACTACAAATGGACTCTAAACCAGAGGATCTTGATAGACTCGAGCGTCGTTTGATACAACTTAAGCTTGAACAAAAAGCCTTAGAGAAAGATGATGACGAGGCTTCAATTCAGCGTTTAGCAGTAATCTCTGAACAGATTTCCGAGCACCAACACAAATATGATGAGTTAGATGAGTTGTGGACAACTGAGAAAGCCGCACTTTATGGGACTCACACTATCAAAGAAGAGTTAGAACAAGCACGAATTGACTTAGAGGCAGCGAGGCGTAGTGGTGATCTAAACCGTATGTCAGAATTACAATACGGCAAATTACCGGAGTTAGAAAAACAACTCGATTTAGCCAGCCAAGCGGAAATGCAAGAGATGAGCTTATTAGCTAATAAGGTTACCGATGTAGAAATAGCCGATGTGTTAAGTCGAGCTACGGGGATCCCTGTTAGTAAGATGTTAGCACAAGAGCGTGATAAGTTATTGAAGATGGAGGAGCATTTGCATGCGAGTGTTATCGGTCAAAACGAAGCAGTAAACTCGGTTGCTAATGCTATTAGGCGTTCTCGAGCAGGTTTAAGTGATCCTAATCAGCCAATTGGTTCCTTTTTATTTTTGGGGCCTACAGGTGTTGGTAAAACTGAGTTAACCAAAGCAGTAGCTGAGTTTTTGTTTGATGCTGATGATGCGCTAATTCGTGTTGATATGTCAGAATTTATGGAAAGTCATTCTGTTGCTCGTCTTGTTGGTGCTCCACCTGGCTATGTTGGCTATGAAGAAGGAGGGTATTTAACAGAAGCTGTTCGTAGAAAACCTTATGCGGTTATTCTGCTCGATGAAATTGAGAAAGCTCACCAAGATGTTTTCAATATTTTGTTACAAGTACTCGATGAAGGGCGATTAACCGATGGTCAAGGAAGAACGGTAGATTTTAAAAATACCGTTATTATCATGACTTCCAATATTGGTTCTGATGTTATTCAAGCTATGGCTGGAGAAGATCAATATTTAGCAATGAGAACTAAGGTATTAAATGAGTTAGCTTTACACTTTAAACCTGAATTCATTAATCGTGTTGACGAATCAGTAGTGTTTCATCCTTTATTGGCCGAACAAATAAAAGAAATTGCCAAAATACAATTAAACGCGTTAGCTAAACGCCTGAGCTTTCAGGACTTAAATTTAGTTATTGACGAGGAAGCCTTAAGTTTAATTGCACAAGAAGGGTTTGATCCTCTCTTTGGGGCAAGACCATTACAAAGGATAATACGGCAAACAATTGAAAATCCGTTAGCGCAAAAATTACTCGCCTCTACCTTTACTAAAGGATCCAATGTAAATATTAAAGTAGTTGCTGGTCAATTAGCGTTTATTGAGTCCTAGTGTTGAGACCTTCTGCATAGTCGGGCTAATTATGTGTCAAGTAAAGTTAACCCTATTAGGGGTAATTTTTGAATTTTTGTTATGTTGTGAAGGTGCCCTAACACAAAGAGTAAACTATGGTGAAATGCGCTTCAGAGGCAACAGTACCTTTTTAGCGCATTGTAATTTGAGATCTAGAATATCTGCACTTTAACTCTCACAGACACTGCATACTTTACTACAAAATCTTTAGTAATACTCAATGCACTCTGGTTAAATTTTAACCCTTATATGCTGTGTTACCCTATTTTTTATGCTTTTCTTTCACTTCATATTATTTAGATAAATGAACATAACTAGTGCGTAGCTGAAATCCAAGTAGATCCTCAATGTTTTTTAAATTTAAAAACTCCACTACATTGTTATGACTGCGACGCAAACTAGTGTCAGTTTTTTTTACAATAAAAAACATGTCAATTAACATCACATTTACACTGTTATTAGCTAGCTTTATATTACCGTTAAATCATTGATAAAAATAAAGAATATAGTGTAGGCTTAATTCTTGCTTAACAATAGTGCAATGCGACATTGATGAGAATATATTTGATCATTACGGTCATGTCGCTATTAACATTACATAAATTAAATAGATAATAGGAAGTAATATGTTAAATAAGTTTATTTTACGTGCTTGTTTGTCAATCTCTATTGTATTGAGTTCAATTAGTTTGGCTAATGCAACGTTAATTACTCAAGATATCCTTGATAATGGTGAAGTGATTGGTAGCATAAGTATCAATACTGACAATGCTGTAACGTTTGGCCTAGATAGTTATGTTGAAGAGTTTGTATCTTTTAATCTTTTTGGTATCGAGTTATTAGATTTCACAGATTTTGAATTGGATAATCCTCTCTTTGAGGCCAGCTTTGATGGATCCGACCTAAATGCAGGACTTTTATCAATAGACTTTGATTTAACTGATGTTTTTGGTGCATTTTATTGGGCAGGTTCTATTTGGTCAGAAACATTAGGCACTGACTTTAATTACCTTGACGTATTTGATGGGGAAGATATATTAGTTTATACAACTGACGTAACATTGGGTAGTGTTTCTGTTGTACCATTACCTGCATCGATTATTCTCTTTTTAACAGCTATAGCTGTTTTAGTATCTCGTCGCAAAATGTTGTAATTCAAGTAAACCTTTGTGATGTGCAAAAAAGACTTAACTTAAATTAAGTCTTTTTTGCTTTTTTTAACGTTAATTTGTATTCAGTTACCGTTCGATAACGAAGTCATTAGCCAATTTATGTTGATATTGCCCTCAACAAACTAGCCCTCTAGAATAAAGATATTATTCCTTCATTGAATTAAAAAGCTAGTCTCCATAGGAGATTTAAGTCTTTACTAACTTTATTATTTTATAATTCAACAAGCCTAGCCACTTAGTTTCTCATAAATAGAAATAGTTAAGCGTTAGAATTCAATAATATAGAACTCAATAAACTTAGCGCCTTTTATGGCTTGCTTAGTTATTTGATTAGTTTATTGTTCACTTTCATTTTCCTTAAAACGTATACTGAGAACTACTTAACCCTTTTTACTTTTCCCCTAAGTATTTAAATTATCTTGTCAGCTTAATGTAAAGTTTAACCCCCTAACAGGAGTTTCAATTGTGATAATAAAAACGGTGAAGTATTGAATAGTACAGTATTTACTGAAGTATAGATTTTTGCCACTGTTAAAAAAGGTGAAATAGTCACATTTTTTCGCTTAGTATCATAAACATCATGTTGAAAAAACACATACGATCAATGAAACGATGAGGTTGATATTAATACTAATAATTATTAAGGTTTTTTGGTGATAATCTTACGGTTTTTGAAAGCACAATATTTGTCTGGTAATAACTCAGTAAGAAGCAAACACAGTGGTAAACAGGGATACGGTGAGATAAAGCTGAAATCTTGATAGTAGGCTTGAGTAGTCTTACAGTCATTAACAGAATAAAGCCTCTTAAGTAGCTTAAGAGGCTTTAGATATGATAATTAATTACGTAGTATGTTCACCGTTATCAATTATTTAATTCAAGTACTGTCGTGCCTTGCGCTTCACCCTCTGCATTATAGTATGTGACTGCGCCCATATAGGTTGTTCCTGTTGGTAAACCTCTAGTCATAATCGTTGTGTAATTAAAACGACCTTGAATAGCACGTCTACTCGACATAACACGTGTAGAGCTTTGCGCTGAATCTGCTAACCAACCTAGCATTGTATAATCAGCTGAAGGGGCATCACCAGTAGAGTAGCCGTGAATCATTGTTAGATATACATTACCAACACTGATATCACCAGCGGGCTCAGGGTTTACTTGTACTATAGTTTCATTTGAACCAGCATTTAATGATGCATCAACTTGAGTACAACTCCAACCAATACAACGATACAAATATAAATCAAGATCTGAACCTTCTACATTTATCAGCGCGTCAGCTAAGCTGAACCGAGCAACTTGAGTACCAGCGGGAACCTCAAATAAATGATAATTAGTACCCGTTCCCAAAAACTCAAAACTTTGTGACGGGTCAGCTTCAACAGTGCCAGCTGCGCCAAAAGGAGCCACTAAACCAGCGTAGTCAATGCTTGTTTGACCAGAATACAGCATTTGTACTGGGTAGCGGAAACGGCCACGATTTAAATCACCAGAAATGAGTTCAGGTACATCAATTTGTACTGCTGGAACAGCTTTTACTGCTAATGGTAGTCGAACAACATGTCCAGAGCCGTCAGTCCATGTGATAGAGCCAAATTGCCAAACTTGATTTTCAGCAGCATCATTTTTAGTAAAGGTTAAAGAAAAGCTGGCAATGCCATCAGCGTCAATATCTAGAGCACTTGACTCTGTCTCAATTCCTGCGGCATCGAATGTTTGCAGTGTTACATCAAAGCCAACGGGCGCTTCAATAGTTGCTGTATACGATGAAGCTATTGATGTTGCATTAGTTACGGTTCTAGACACTGTCTCAGCTGCCAGTAGTTCAGCGACGGCAATAGAGGGTAAGTTTAACTGACTAGCATCATTGCTAAACCCTGCAGCAGCTAGGTCGGCACAAGTTAAGCCATAATTAGCGACAAAATCATCTCTATCTTGACCACATAAGAACCCTAAATAATCTGACGTATTTGTATCAAACAATAGTCCAGGGTCTAAAGCAGAAACAGGATCAACATGGCCAGAGCCAAAGTCATAAGGATCTGCAGGGGTCAAACTATCTTCTTTTGTTAAGTTTTGACGTGCAGTTGTCATCATTGCTGATTTAATTTGCGCAGGTGACCAACTGCTATTAGACTCTTTAAATAACGCAGCAATACCAGCAATGTGTGGGCTTGACATTGAAGTACCTTGTAAATACCTAAATGTTTCACCTGAATCCCCAAACATCGGTGCTGAAGTTGTAGCAGCCAGAATTCTTACGCCTGGTGCAGTAATATCAGGTTTAATAATATCGTAGGTATTTAAGTTAGGACCTCTTGAAGAAAACGAAGCAATAGTGTTACCTACTTCAATTGAGTCGCCAGATGCGGCATCATCAGTAAATACTACTGATGTAGTTCCTGTCGCTATGCTGTCTGTTAGCGCCTGACCATCCTCATACGAAATCATTGAGCCAGTGATTGTAACTGCAGGGTCCGATCCGCCCATTGAGAATATTGAGGTGCCCTCAGTTGTGTAGATTAAAACACCTATGGCACCAGCGTTTTGTGCACTGATAAACTTCTCTGTGAAGGCACATGAACCACGGGCAATAACTGCGATTTTACCTAATAACTCATCAGGGTTAGTTAAAGGAGTTGTAGAACAAGCCTCAATAGGTTGCGCTAACGCAAGTTCACCAGAAAGGCCACTATTTGCTGGAGAAAACCCAGCAGGAACAGACGTTATTGAGGAACCAGTGAGGTCGCCGGATGTAACGTTAACTGCTTTCCCAACTATTACAGATATGCCATTATAAGTCGAAGCAGCAACACTAGTAACCCATGGAGCAGGTGTTCCGACAGTTTCTTGATCAGGGCCACTATTACCAGCAGAAACAGCAACAAAAACCCCAGCAGCACTGGCGTTTAACATTGCAGCAGTTGGTGGGATGGTTAAATCGGTTAAACTTCCACCAATTGAATAATTGATAACATCTACACCATCGGTAACAGCTGCATCAATTGCTGCCATTGTGTCACCATAAAAACAGCCAGCTTCTGAGCCGCCAGCCGGGTTTGTGTAATCACTATTCCAACATGCTTTGTAAGCAGCAATACGAGCTCGTGGTGCGATACCTGAAACAGTTCCGGCAGAAACGCCTGATAAAGTAGCGGTTACTCCTTCATTACCACCGGCCGTTCCTGCTGTATGGCTACCATGACCATCTGCGTCACGAGGTGAATCAAATTCACCTAAGGAGTACTGGATATCATAAATATTACTAAAACTGTCACCAAAGTAACGAGCCCCAATTAATTTATTATTACATGTGAAGTCTGGATCAGAACCCGTATCACAAGTACCTTGCCAACCAAGAGTGCTTGGATCAGAATATGAACCATCATCACTAAAACTAGGGTTTTCTGGCCAAATACCAGAATCAATTATACCAATTATTACATCTTCACCTTTAACCCCAAGAGAATGTTGACCTGAAGTTCCGGTGAGACCCAAAAACTCAGGAGTATTTGCGGTATTGATTACTTCCAACTTATCTTCCCAGACATCAACTACATCAGGATGTGCCTGTAATTGTTGCTTTTGTTTATCGGTTAATTTCACCGTAAAACCGTTATAGGTATGTTTAAATGAGTGTAGAATTTGTAAGTCGTCAATAGAGTTAGCAACAGCTAATTGTTTAGCTACCATTGCCGCCGTATATGCTTTCATTTTTGGGGTATAAGCATTATAGCGATTCCCAGTATTGGCCACTAGTTGGTTACTAGGTAAAAGTTCACCTATTTGCTGAGCATGGGCGATTGCATTAACCCCTTTAAGTTGAACAATATAATTTCCAGATTTTTGTTTACTCGCAAGTTGTTTTCCATCAGTGAAAAAAGAGGCGCTATCATCGTGAACTTCGTTAGCAATAACTCCAGTTGAAACTATTGTTGTAAGCGTTAGTGAAACAAAGCTACCAATAATTGATTTATTAAAATACATTTGTATCTCCAAATTATGAATATTTCTTCGCTATGCATTAAATTGCATTTTCATTATTATTACTGTTGTGCAGTAAAAAATAGCGAATGATTTTACTTAGCAAAAATAGTGCCTATGTTATAAAATTGTAAATCTAGCGGTATCACTTGATTGAAATCGTTTTAAAAGTCACGATAATGTTGAGTTATGTATGTTTAGTGTAAAAAGTATTTACACTAAATTAACCTTGATGAAGATTTATCGTTTTTAATCTAGCATGAAAAAACAACCACCTTGTCTTTGGTTTTGTTTTTATTGAGAAAAATGACAGAACTTTGCGGGATGTTTTATAATCAAGGAGTGTAAAAAAAACTGACACCATACTCGTTTAGAGTATTTTAGAGTGCCAATATTAAAACAGAGTATTTGTAATAATATTATTATTGCTTTAAATATGAACACTTAATAAAAAAACTCCCAAATAACCCTTGCACTCCACAGAAATATGTCTACAATGCGCTCCAGTTCCAAGGGCTTGAGGCCAAAACCTTTACC